>NZ_CP150302.1:6474303-7121733 GCF_038051945.1 Paenibacillus sp. FSL H3-0469 | reverse complement strand
GGTTGCCAGCACAAGGACGAACAGTGCATTTCTGCCGGGGAAGCGGATTTTGGTGAAGCCGTAAGCGGCCATGCTCGACACCCCCACAGACAGGAGCGTGGTGAGCGCCGTGACCTTGATCGAGTTCCAGTAATAGAGCGTGAAGTTGGCTTTGCCGAACCAGACGGAATGATAGTTGAAGGCCGCCCTCCAGGTCTGCGGAATCCATTCAATCGGATACTTGAATACATCGGCCTCAGGCTTGAGCGAAGCGGACAGCATCCATATAAAAGGAAGCAAAAACACGATCCCCAGCAGCGCCATGATCAGGGTGATGATGGCTTTTCCCCAATCCAGATTGCCTATTCTCACAGGTGTGTGCCTCCCTTCTCTAGTAATTGACCCAATAGCGCTGCCCCAGCCACTGCAAGCCGGTAATGGCCAGCACGATGACGAACAGAATCATAACCATGGATGAAGCATACCCGGTCTGAAGATCGACGAAAGCCGTCTGGTACATGTCATATACGACAACAGAGGTGGAATGGGCCGGTCCGCCGTCCGTCAGCACCTTGACCAGGGCGAAGGATTTGAAATTGCCGATAATCCCGGTCACCAGCAGGAAAAAGGTCGTCGGCGTCAGCAGCGGAAAGGTGATCGAGCGGAACTGGGCCAGCTTCGAGGCGCCGTCAATCGTCGCCGCTTCATACAGATCGGCAGGAATATTCTTGATTCCGGCGATATAGATAATCAGCGAGACCCCGAGATCGATCCAGATCATCAGCAGCATGACCGAAGGAAGCGCATACGACGGATCGGCCAGCCATTTGGGCGGATGGTCCACGCCGAGCGCTGACAGGAAGCCGTTAACCGGACCATACGAAGGATGGAAGAGCACCTGCCACACGACCGCTACCGCGACGACACTGGAAATCTGGGGCATGAAGTAGATGACTTTAAAAGCCCCCGGCGCGTACACATGACTCGTGATAATTACCGCCAGGATCAGCGCGATCCCCATTCCGGCCGGTACGGCCAGCAGCATAATGAAGTTATTGCCCAGCGACTTCAGGAACACCTCATCCTGGAACAGCTGGCGGAAGTTATCGAAGCCATTGAACCGGATCTTGTCGAACCCGGTGACGAACGACCATTTGGTGAAGCTGAGCACAAAGGAGAATATCATTGGAATTAGCGTAAATACTAGCACACCCAGCAGCATCGGACCGGTGAACAGGTATCCCATCCCGGCCTCCAGCCGTTTTCTTTTTCTGCTGCCTGCGGTTGGTTTCTCACGGGACTGCGGTAAGGTAACTGACGTCTTCAATGGCTCTGTCCCCCCTCTTGCGTGATCTTATCTCTCATTATAGAAAGGTAAGGCAATAGGCATAAGCCACGATCCTGACCCGTTCGGAAAAATTTTTACCTGCCGAAGACGGGAGCTGTCCATTAGAGTGTTTGGCCCGGCATCACGGATTGAGGCGCGCTTATTGCGGATAGTTGTCCATTAGAGCGTTTGGCACGGCATCACGGACTGAGGCGCGCTTATTGCGGAGGATAGTCTCCACTTGGGAAAGGAAACGGACCCCATGGGCCTTATTCTTGGAATTTCTACTTTAAACATCTTATAGAGAGAGGATAAGCTCCACTCAGTCCGTTAACCCGCAAAAAGTAGCGTTTTCCAGGGAATAGGGTCTCTTAGGTCCGTTAGGAGCAAACTCGACCGGCCGGTGCAGTTTCATTGTACTGAACCTCCGGGATCAGACCTTATTCACAGAATTACATCTGATGCACCTCTATGACATCCGGTTGGCCAAATCAGTCAAAAACGGTCCCGATTTGCGCAAAATAGTTGATTTACTGAGGCAGTCCGGTTTGTTATCTTCTAGGCAAGCAGAAGCTTAGGCTTACATCTTAAGTAAATGCTTCCGATGCCAGTTTGGCGAAGAGACCCAGGGGGCTTATGCTTACAAAACTTTTAGGAGGGATAGTGATGAACGTGAAGTCAGATATTATGTCCGCTTATATGGATACTATTGTCGAACTGCTGAATGAGATACGGAGTGAGCCGCAGGACAAGCTGCTGGAGGTGGCGGAGCTGCTCGCGGAGCATATTGCAGAGGACAGGCTGATCTATCTCTACGGACCGGGAGGACACTCCAATATGAATGCCACCGAGGTCTTCTTCCGTGCCGGAGGACTGATGCATATCAGCGCCATTTTAGATGAAGGTACGATGATCTCGAATGGCGCCCTGCGCTCCATGGCGGTTGAACGCACTCCCGGCTATGGCACATTAGTCATTGAAGACAACCGGCTTGGACAAGGCGATATTCTGATCATCGCCAATGCGTACGGAATCAACACAGCCTGTGTCGATGCCGCTCTGGAAGCACGCCGCCGGGGCGTAATCACTATTGCGGTGACCTCCGTGGGCCATGCCGAAGCAACCCCAGCCAAGCATATTGCCCGCCACCCTTCGGGACAGAATCTCTACGCACTCTGCGATTATGTTCTGGACAGCAAGGTCAAGACTGGTGACGCTGCGCTTCACATTGACGGCATTGAGCCGAAGATGGGCTCCACCTCTACCTTCGCCAACGCTTTTCTGCTGAATTCCCTGATGATGACCACGGCCGCCTGCCTCGGGGCAAAAGGGATCGAGGTGCCGGTCTGGCGCAGCGGCAACGCCCCGGGCGGGGACGAGTGGAATAACCGCTTTATTGAGCGCTTCAAGGGCCGGGTACGCTGGCTATGAGCCTGCAGCTGATTCCAGCCCCTCAGGTGGTGCAGAGCCGTGGACCGGAGCAGGTCAGGGGAATTCGCGGCTGGGCAGTGCAGTTATGGAGCCCCGGGGAGGATGTCCGGCTAGTGGTGGCGGCTAAACGGATATTCGCTGGGGTAACCGCGCATGCTGCTCAGGGCGGCAGCGGTGTATTCGCCCTAGTCACGGAGGGGACTCCGCTCAATCCGCTGCTGGCCCGGCGGGTTGAGGGCAAGCATGACGGTTACGTGCTGATTACGGATAAGGACCGGATCGAGCTGTATGCACTCAGCGCTCCTGGCCTATTCTACGGGCTGAAGACGCTGGAACAGCTGCTGGGGAGCGGCGGCGGTACCGTGCCTGCAGTAACGGTTGCCGACTGGGCCGAGCTGAAGCTGCGCAGCGATTATCTCGATCTGCGCACCGTCTATCCTACGTATGAGCATCTGCTGGAGTACATCGCGGAGCTGGCCGATTATAAGATCAATACGCTGATTATCGAATATGAGGACAAACTGCCGTTCCGGGAACTGGCCTTCCTGCGCCATCCTGAGCTTGCCTTCACAGAGGAAGAACACCGCCGGCTGCTCCAGGTCGCACATGACCACTTTGTCACCGTGATTCCAAAGCAGCAGTCCTTCGGGCATCTGGAATACATTCTGAAGCATCCACCCTACATCGGTCTGCGCGAGGTCCCGGAGACCGTGTCGGAGCTGTGCCCGCACCGCGACGGCTCCTTCGGGATGATGGCCGGGATTCTGGAAGAGGTGGCGGCTCTTCATCCGCACAGCCGCTATCTTCACCTCGGCTGTGACGAGGTCTGGACCCTTGGCACCTGCGAAGACTGCAAGCACTCCGGGCTTACCCCCGAGGCTTCGTTCATCCGCTTCGTCAATCAATTGGCGGAGAAGACGCTCAGCCTCGGCAAACAGCCGATGATCTGGCATGATATGATCATGCAGGCTACAGCAGAGGAGATTGCGGCGCTGGACAAGCGTGTGATCGTGGTTGTCTGGATCTATGGCGGGCACCGGATGAAGGCGGATGCCCGGCAGATTCTCCACAAGCTGCGGGATGCGGGTATCCAGACCCTTGGCGCTTCCTCTGTCCGCTGCTGGGACGATAACGGCGACCAGAATTATCCGGTGATCCATAACCGGATCAAGAATGTGCAGGACTGGATTCAGCTCGCCCGCACCGAGCAGCTGGAGGGTATTATTCATACGAACTGGGGGTGCCCGTTCTCGTTAGGCAGCCCCTACGGATTGTTCGAGACCTCACGTTATCCGGCTGTCTTCGCTGCGGAGCAGAGCTGGAACGCCGGAGCGGAGACCGCGACGTTCCTGACACGGTTCCTGCACCAGTTCCACGGCCTGCCTGCGGACCGGCTGAGCGGGGAAGAATGGGCGGATTATGCAGTCACTGACTATTACGCATTGATTCCGCAGCTTCTGCCCGAGGTCAAGAAGAACCGCTTGACCGCTGAGCTGATCGATGCCATGATCCAGTATGAGCTTCCGGCACAGCGCCGCTCGCCGCTGCATACCTTCCTCTTCCGGGGAGCGATGTCGCCGGGCAGCGAGGAAGTGATGACCTTCCTCCGGGACAAATACCGGAGCGGCTACGGCGATCTCCAGCGGGCCAAGCTAAGAATGCAGAGCGTGCTTGCCGAGCTGCTGGTGCCGCAGATGGCGGAGCTGTTCATCCGCTCCCGGTTCTACCGGCCTGAATTATTCGAGACCAATCTGCAAGCCATGATAACCGATCTTGAGATCATAGAACAGAAAGCGGGGGAACCTTGATGCCTGATATGCTTGTGAAGCTATACGATTTGCCGGACAACGGAGCGCTGCTGGAGCGTCTGCGGGGTGAAGGGATCGCCATCAAACGGGCGATGACCGGAGATAAGCAGGCGATTGTGGATTTTGTCGGCCGCCATTTCACAGCCAGCTGGCGGAATGAGTGCGAGACGGCCTTCGCCCATCTGCCCGTCCACTGCTATATTGCGGTGAAGCAGGGCGAGGTCATCGGCTTCGCCTGCCATGATGTCGTGGTGAAGAACTTCTTCGGTCCGACCGGGGTGCTGGAGGATTACCGGGGACTGGGCATCGGAAAGGCGCTGCTGCTGGAATGCCTGTCGGCCATGCACCAGAGCGGTTATGGCTATGCCATTATCGGCTGGGTGGCGGACGCCGTCCCTTTCTATGAGAAGACCGTGGGTGCGATTGCGATCCCTGATTCTTTTCCCGGCGTATTCCGTGACCTGATCAGCATGGACTAAATAAGATTGTATTGTGTGAGCACAGCAAATAGCGGCAGCCGGGACTTCTCATCCCTGGCTGCCGCTGTTTGCTGTGTTATTTTCTGGCCAAATGCAGGTCTATCGTGTCATAAACCGTCAGCACATCCCCGCTGTTCAGGATCGCCGCTCTGATCTCTTCCTCTAACAGCAACCTCGCCGCAGCGGGCATTCCTCTGTGATCCGAATAGGTATTGAGCAAGCCGATATAATCCGCTGAGGAGAAGGCTCTCGTCAGATGATACAGCTTCAGCTCAACCTCTCTGAATCCGTAGGTATGCAGATGCTGCGAGACCACATTGTACCTTGCCGTATCGTGCTCAATTAACGGGGAACTGTCGGGCCTGTACTTCCGGTATATTTGCTGGAGCTGCTGATGTAATTCATCGTCTGTCCGTGCGGCAAACGGCCGGTTCCAGAATAACGCTACGGCCCCTCCGGTCTTCAATAATTGCAAGACTTTCGGATAGCCGGTCTGCTCTGGAATCCAGTGAAAGGCGGTGCCTGAATAGATAAGATCGCTACTCCCCGCGCGGGCTGCAAAATCCTCAAACGATGTATGATGCACCTTGAACCCTGTGTACTCCAGGAATTTCTGCTGTGTGTACTCCGCCAGATTCCTGCCCAGCTCCACCGCCGCCAGCTCACAGCCAGTCTCCAGCACAGGCCGGGTCGCCTGCCCCATACCGATTCCGATCTCAATCGCCTTCTTGCCTGGTCCGATGTGTGAGTAAGCGATGATGTCCTGGAATAATTCTGCGCAGTAGACCGGCCTCCAGCGCTCATAATTCGCCGAGTCCTCGTTGAAGGTTAACCGCTGATCCATCTCCTTACCTCCGATCATGTCTTCTCAGGATAGCGCTAATCTGTGCCGGTGTATGTTTTATTTTTCATATTGGGTTCATTCACAGAATTGTAAAAGAATGCATGCTGTTTTATGCGGCATTTCTGATTTTCTTTTTACATACAGGGGGTAAAATATATAAATATGCTTAGTTGCGGCTGACACAAGAACATATAGGAGGTAACGATCATGCCTAATATCTGGATGCATATCGAGTACGGGCGGCAGCTGGCCGGAGAATTCAGTAATCGTCTTCCGTTTCTTCAGCAGCTGGAGCAGCAGAAGCCCCTCTATCATCTTGGCTGTCAGGGTCCGGATATTCTGCTGTATCACAGCTTTCTCCCTTGGAGCAAGGATGCCGGGGCGCTGCATCTCGGGGATCTGATGCATTCGCGCAGCTGCGGGCCTGTACTTATAGACTTCTGGGAGTCAGCGCGGAACCTCGGCGGAGCGGAGGGCGATCAGGCCCGGCTCTACTTCCTAGGCTTCCTCACCCATCATCTGCTGGACCGCAATCTCCATCCCTATATTAACTGGAAAGCGGGCTATCAATACCGCGATCATCAGCGGTTCGAGATTGATCTGGACACCTTGTTCATGAACCGGCGGCGGAAGCTCAACACGTGGCAGAACCCGGCCTGGTCCCTGATCGACGCCGGCTCCCGCCTGCCCGGTCCGGTTCACCGCATCCTTCACACTACAGCCCTTAAGCATTACCCGGAGGCGATGGCCCGGTTGCCTGAGGAGATCTGGCAGACCTCTTACCGCGATATGGTGCTGGCCCAGCGGTGCCTGTATGACCCGAAGGGCTGGAAAAAGGCTATCACCTGGGGACGGACACGCCTGCTGTTCTCCCGTAAGCTTACCGCGCGCGAGGAGCAGCTGGATTATCTGAATGAACGGCACTCCGAATGGCGGCATCCCGCACTCTATTCCGAGGTCCGCACAGAATCGGTGTGGGAGCTGTGGGAGGCGGCTCTTACGGAAGGCCGGATGGTGCTCGGAGCGCTTGCCGATTGGCTGGAGAGCAAGGACCCCGCTGCGGCAAGGCGCAACCTGGAGCAATTCGCACAGGTGCTGGGCAACCGCTCCTACGATACCGGCAAGGATTGCAGCATGAATCTGCAGAATCAATACGCCGAACCGATCTGGACAAGTCTGCCGGGGAGTTGAGGGGGATCGGGGAATGGAGTACAGGAACGGGGAGCGAGTCCAGTGGAGCGGGAACGGGGAGCCACACAAGGGTGCCTGAAGGAGTAGCGGGTATTAGGTACGCGCACGGTACAGGGGACCAGGAACGGAGGTACGTGTATCGTAATCGGGGATGGGGAACAGGAACCCGGCAGCGGGAGCAGCCCCACAGCAAATATCTGGCCCGCCCTTTTTACCTCCGCACCCTTTTCCTGTTGGAGGAAACGAGTGCCTGCCGTAAACAATCGGAAAAACGTATCTTATTTCGCCGGTTTCTCAAGAATATCGGGTAACAAGTGGATTTTGTACATTTATTCCAGTTAGTTTTCGCTACTGTTGGAGGAAACGGGCAAATTAAGTGTTGTTTATCCAACTGTGGTTCCAGCAGAGAGCCTTCGTTCATCAGCAAGTGTACAAAATCCACCTATTCCCTTTACAGTAACTCGTTGCTTGTCCGAACGTCCCTCCTTCCCCCTCAGCAGCTAAAATAACCACAAAGCCATACCGCCCTCCGGCTCTGGCTCCTATACCTGCTCAGGTACTTTGCACGAACGCAATGTATGCTGTTTTTGCTATACATTTAGTCCATCTACCTGCTTGCGAGCAGAATGTATACTGTTTTCCACATACATTCAGACCGCGTGCCTGTTTACGAGCACAATCTATGCTGTTTTTGCCATACATTTGGTCCTTCTACCTGCTTGCGAGCGAATGTATGCTGTTTTTCACATACATTCAGCCTTCAGTCACATTCAGCATCAAAGTCATTCAGCGAATCATTCCAAGAAGTCATCTCCACACAAATTTACACTCACCTTTTCCACAGCAGCAGGAATCTATAGTCTCCTATATATTTTCACAAAAACGCCCGGTTCCCCGGGCGCTCAGCATAATCTATACATTATCCTTATGTCAGATAGCATTCCAGCTTACAGCGGATCAGCATTCGGAAGAATCTCCGGCGGGGCTGGAGGAATAATCTCGGGCTGCTCCGGCGGTACGATTTCGGGATGCTTCTCCGGCACAATCTCCGGCGGGATCACAACCGGCTCCGGGAGGATATCCGGCTTTACATCCGGGACAACCTTCGGCGGAACCTCTGGCGGCAGATCTTTACTCATCTCCTTATACCTCCTTCATTCCTGATACCTCATGTATACCCGATCCGCTCCTCCTTTAACCTTGTTGCCCTAGTCTTCCCCTGGTCTTCTCTAGTCTTCTCTAGTCTTCCCTAGTCTTCCCTTATTGCCCTAGCCCCCCTTGTCCTCCCTACTCCCCCTCCTCCTCCTTGGTCCTCCCTAGTCTTCCCTAGTCTTCCCTAGTCTTCCCTACTCCTACCTACTCCCCCCTCGTCCTCCCTACTCCTCACGGGTCCTCACGAATTCCCTCCGACCCTCCCTGCAAAATCCCTCCTTCGTGCGAGATGTTTAACCTGCGGTTGATCTCCAAGTAATAGTTGGTTGTTAAGATCAAAGCAACAAGATTACTGGGAGGGATACCGATGCGTCTGGCACTATTCACGGACACTTTTCTTCCGCAGACGAATGGCGTTGCCCGCACACTCAGCCGGCTGACCGGCCATCTGCACCGCCGGGGAATAGAACATCTGCTGTTCACGCCAAAATCAGCCCCGGAGAGCAGCTACCCCGATCCTGTCAGACCCGTGGCCAGCATCCCCTTTTTCCTGTATCCCGAGTGCAGGCTGGCCCTGCCCGGCATGTCCTCCATGCAGAGTGAACTGGCTGCCTTCGCCCCCGACCTGCTCCATCTCGCCACCCCGTTCAATATCGGCCTAACCGGCCTCCGGTATGCCCGCAAGCAGCAGCTCCCCCATGTCGCCTCCTATCACACCCACTTCGACCGTTACCTCGAATACTACAAAATGAGAAGAATCCTCCCGCTCTACTGGAAATACATGAAGTGGTATCACCGGTCCTGCGATGCCATCCTGGCCCCTTCCCGCGAGACCCTAACCAGCTTACGCATGGAGGGCTTCACCAAGCTGCGCCTGTGGTCCAGAGGCGTGGACTGCACCCTATACTCGCCAGAGAGACGAAGCGAAGAAGTGCGGGAGCGTTACAGCAAGGGAGCAGCACTGATGATGCTCTATGTCGGACGGATTGCCCCGGAAAAAGATCTCACCACCCTCCTTCAGGCCATGCCGCTCCTGCCGGAGTCCGTGCGTGTAGCGGTTCAGCTGGTGATTGTCGGCGATGGGCCGCTGCTGCCTGAACTGAAATCGCAGGCACCGGACAATGTCACCTTCACCGGTGCCAGGCACGGCGAAGAGCTGGCAGAGCTGTACGCCTCCGCCGATTTGTTCGTCTTCCCCTCCTGCACGGAGACCTTCGGCAATGTCGTGCTTGAAGCCATGGCGTCGGGGCTCCCTGTCATCGCCGCAGATGCTGGCGGAACGCGGGAACTGGTCGCACCCGGTGTCACCGGCATGCTGTTCGACCCCCGCAGTCCGGCAGCCATGGCAGAGCAGATCTGCACTGCCGCCGCCGGGCATCTGCTGCGGAGCGCAATGGGCCGCGAAGGGCGGCGCCAAGCTCTCCAGCGCTCCTGGGAGCAGATTTTTGACAGGCTGATTAAGGATTATGAAGAGGTCATCGAGCGCCGCAGGATCAAGAATGAAGCAGGGATTTACACCGCCTGAGCGGCTGTCTGCCCGCCTATGAAGACTAAGCGTTCCCGGGACCACGGGAATGCTTTTTTCCATTGTTCACGGTTTCTCCCCATCGCTCTATTGACCATTGGAATAATGACTTATATTATACACATATACAATAATCCAAAATATGGAATTCAGTCAGGCGGTGATCAATTGAAGCCTCTCACAACGATCCGGAGTCATCTTGAGGCTTATCTCTATTCCCAGCAGTTGTCCATCAACCAGTTCTCCATTCAGTCCGGCGTTAATTCCGGCACCTTAAGCCGTATCCTTAGCGGCCAGCAGCCGATTGCGATGAACCACCTGAAATTGATTACCCGGGGCATGTCATTGCCGGAGGATCATTTCTATAGCATGTATGTCGATGAGTGCTTCTTATATTCGGCACCAACCTGGCGGCGGCTGCGCCCCTTCATCCTGAATTCGGCGGAGCTGGGGCGGCTGGACTGTATTGAGCTTGTAGCCAAAAATCTGCTGGACAACCTAACCTACGCTCCGATGCTTTTTGAAGTGGCCGAGGACCTGTTTCAGGAGCATCACTGGCAGGCCGCGGCCGTGCTCTACAAGAATATCAGCGCAAGCGAGAAGTATCAGCATTCGGAGCGGCTGGCCCTCTGCCAGTACCGTTTGTTCCGTATCACCCTCGGAGACAGCCAGACACTCAACCTCCAGGCTGCTCTTTTATTCGAATGTTATATTGAACGGCTTGAGGTGCCGGATCAGCTCGATGGACTCAAGACCCTGATGCATGTCTATTACTCGTTGCACAAGTGGGACAAGGTGGATGCGCTGGCCCAGGAGATGCACCGTCTTGCCATGCTCAGCTACCACCATCTGCACCGGTCGCAGCGCAGGGACCGCCAGGATAAAAGCCCGGAGAAGCCGGTTTTCTTCTATGCGCTGTATTCGCATCTGATGCGGGCAAGTGTGTGCGAAGAATTCCGGGACTATGAATCGGCGCTGAAATACGTAGCACTATATATGGATAGGAGCTGGATACGCGAAAAAGATGAAGACACCCGGCACATCCTGGACCAATTCCAGGAATGGGGCACGGCCAATACCCTTCTCTACCGGATGATGTCCGGCGACTATGAAGTGCTGCCTGAATATGTGGCCTATATTGCTCCGCATGCCAGTGAGATCTTTGTAGCCCTGTACCATATTATGATCTCAGCCAACCGTTTCTCCTGGAATGTCGATGAGGTGCTTGAACAGTTCCCTTCCTATATCCCTTACCGGACCAACCTGAAGGACTTCGGGGAGCTTCACAACCAGCAGATCCTGGCTGACCAGTACTCTACCTTTCTCGCGGAATTAGCCAAGTATTATTTACGCAATCACCGCCTGGAAGGAATGGGCTTCCTGCTCCAAAGTCTGGAATCTTCTGCTAAAATAAAGAGTGATAGCATAATCATTAAATGTGTGAATCTGTTTGAACAATTCCGGCATCAAGCCACTGAGGAACAGACAGAACAATACAGACTTCTGATTGGAGAGGTGCAAGAATCCAATGATAAGAAAAATGATTATGCTTCTAGTTTCATGTAGCTTGGCGTTTATAGCCATTCAGCCCCTGGGGGGGTATGAATCTGTTACAGAGGCTGCTGTACAATCCGTGGTTCAGCCTATGGGTCACGGGACGGGGAACGGCTGATCCAGCAGCGGCTGCACCCCAGAAAGGATGATGAACATGAAGATCAACCGGAGAATGTTAGTCCTCGCCGCACTCGCACTGGCCTTGACCGGAGGAACTGAAGCCGTTCCGGCTTCGGCCAAGCCTGCCCCAGGCGTGCAGCTCCAATTAACCTACAGTAACGGAAGCGGGTTATCGGGCATGGCCGGAGGCACCGCACAGATCAAGAACGGCATCTCTTATATGCCGGCTAACCTGGCCACAATCATGGGTCTTGAGGTCAAGTGGAATAATGCGGACAAAACCGCTGCCTTCAGCGGGTGGAACAAAAGCTTCAGTGTGAAGCTTGGTCAATCCACCGGCGTACTGGACGGGAAGAAGGTCTCCCTTGGAGGCACACCTTATATGGCTGATAAGCAGCTGTATGTGCCTGTCAAATTTGTAGTAGCGGCCCTTGAAGGCGGACCCGTAAGATGGGATGCCGCCACGAATACGATACGGGCCAACGGTCTGCATATGTACCGCGGTTATTCAGAAGTGTTCGACGGCGGAGTGTACTCCCTGTCGCTGGACAGCGGCGAGCTGTATCTGACAACGAAGCAGAACACTAAGCATAAGCTTGCTGTTCTCGGTAGAGGACTGGATGTAGTAGATTTCACCTTCGAGCGCACACCTGCCGGTCTGACGCTGCTTCAAGTCGTCAATTCCTATGGCGAGCCCCATGTGCATGCGGAGTACTACACCTATCTAGTGAAGAACAATAGTGTAATCCGTCAGGGGCATACGGATATCCACACCTCCTTCGGCACAGCCCCGGTCTGGGCCGGCGATAAGCTGGTATTCAATGACGGCCGCACGCTAAGGCTCATTGAGGATGGAACCGGAGCAGTCAGCGAGACGGTAGATATACCGAAGCTGCTGGGTGCAACCGTTACCCAGGATGTCTACTACAATGTCGAAGCCGTCTACCCCGATGTTCTGCTGGTCCGCCCTACAGACACCGCCTTCCTGACCCTCGTTGACCGTGCTAGCGGTGAGCAGACTTTGTTATACAAGCAACTGCTAAGTTCGGAGCGCCAGCGCGAGGTAGAGCAGCCCGACTTCATGTTCCCGGGAGACTATATCTACTTCACCGGGCGCAAAGACAATGTGTTGAGCTTCAACATCCACAGAATGGATGGCAGTCAAAATATCGTGCAGACATATACGCTGCCGGGCAGCCAGAACTGAGCAGCTGCACTTCACATTCGATGAATTCGGTTTTTCGCAAACATTTTTTCGGCCACGACAAAAAAGCGCATAAACGTCATCATATAAAAAATGACGTTTATGCGCCTGCCATCCAGCCGCCGGCAAATGAAAGGCAGGGCGTCTACAAACGCCCCTGCCTTTTCATTCTCCGCTCCATTCTTCGCTCTCTTCTTCGTTCTCTCCTCCGCTTGCGGTCCTTACGGTAGAGCAGAAGATCCAGCATAACTTCGAAAAGCATTCCGAATAGCTCAGCCATACAACCCCTCTTTTCAGCGGTTTCAGCGGTTATGGAATGGCAGCTTCACCCCTTACCGTCGCCGCAGTCCACCCAAGCTTGCTCCTTCACTAAATACCCGCTCAATCCTCCGCTGCACCTCAGGGTCAGGAATTAGCGGCGGCGCCTGATGCGGCTTCACCCGGGCGTCGATGATCACATTATCACAGGCCCAGTGCTTATGCTCCACCGTGCTGTTCACCCCATGGATGTCATGGGAAGGATTGCTGCGGGTGAAGGTCGCCCACAGGAAGTTGTTCAGCGACTCTGACATGAAGCTGCTGTCATCGCACAGAATAATCATGGGGCAGGAATCAAGCGCCCCCTGCGCTGCAATGGCAGCACTCAGTGCGGAGATTTCTTCTGCCGCCGAGGCGTAATCCCGGAACGGCTTCCCCTGCATGGCGGCAATCCCCGGCATAATCATGGCCGCCGGACCCCAGCCCCGGTCTACCTGCTGAAGAACCTCAGGCACCTCCGTACACAAGCTCCGCTTCTGTTCCCCTACGGCTGCGAAGACCACCTTGCTTCCGCTGTTGATCCCGGTGCCGGAATAATCCAGCGTATCGATCGTTGTGTTCGTCTGGAAGTGAATATCGCGGCGCAGATTGATCCGCTCCAGGATGTAAGTCAGGAACCCGGCGATATCATGCGTGCTGACCGGCTTGTCCTCTTCTGCCGTGATGAACAGATATTTCGCCAGACTGAGCTGGCCGGTTCCGAGAATCCGGTTGCTGATCGTTAGCAGCTCTGCAGGCTGCTTAAGCTGCTGATACGGGGTATACCGTTCACTGCCGATCGCGAACAGCAGCGGGTGCACTCCCGCAGCATCTATCGCATGTACCTCCTTCACGCCGGGAATCTCCGAGCGGATCGCCCCGCCGGTCAGCTCATGGATGAGCTCTCCGAAGGCAGTGTCCTCCTGTGGCGGACGGCCGACCACTGTGAAGGGGAAGATGGCCCCTTTTTTGGCATAAACCTTGTGTACTCGCATCACCGGAAACGGGTGAGTCAGGCTATAATAGCCCAGATGATCGCCGAACGGCCCCTCCGGCTTCGTCTCCCCGGGATGAATCTCTCCGGTAATCACGAAGTCGGCATCGCTGCTGACGCAGAAGCCGTCTACATAGCTGTAGCGGAAATGACGCCCCGAGAGCAGCCCGGCAAAGGTCATTTCACTTAAGCCCTCCGGCAGCGGCATCACCGCCGAGAGCGTATGCGCAGGGGGGCCGCCGATGAAGCAGCTAACCTTAAGCGGCTCGCCGCGTCTGTTCGCGTGGGCCTGATGAATGCCGATGCCGCGGTGAATCTGGTAATGGACGCCCACTTCCTTATTCAGCTCATATTCATTGCCGCTAAGCTGGATACGGTACATCCCCAGATTGGAGTTCATAATGCCCGGCTTATCGGGATCTTCGGAGTACACCTGCGGAAGCGTGACGAACGCCCCTCCGTCGCCCTGCCAGTGCTTAATCTGCGGAAGATCGGAGATCCTAATCTCCTCGAATCCGGCCGGCACACCGCTGCCCTTCTTGATCGGCAGCGCTTTACGGGCGGCAAGGCCTGTCCCGATATACCTTAAAGGCTGCTTGAGCGCCTTCATGGGATTGCTGCGCAAGGCGATGACCGCCTGCGAAGATTCCCACGTGTCGCGGAAAATGAACTTGCTGCGCTCAATCGTTCCGAACAGATTCGAGACCGCACGGTACTTCGAGCCCCGGACCTTCTCGAAGAGCAGAGCGGGACCGCCTGCCTCGTAGACCTTCATATGTATCGCCGCCATCTCCAGATGCGGGTCCACCTCTTCATGTATGCGAATTAAATGCCCGTGCTTCTCCAGGTCAATAATACATTCTTCCATAGTGCGATATGACATGCTTCTACTCCCATTCTCTCAAGAATATGAACCTCTTTATTATCAATGAGTGTGTCCGTCAGGTCAATTGCCGCCAGGGCAACCTCTCCAGTTATCACAAATATTCTTGCCTTCTTCTGCGGAGAGCTATTATTATACTTGTAAACCGGACGGCTCCGGGCATACAAACGGCAAAGGGGACTAACGCAATGATCATCAAAAAGGTTACCTGGCTTGAGCTCTTCTACGATCTGCTGTTTGTCGCTGCGGTCTCCAAAGCCAGCCATGTGCTGCTGCATGTAGAACACGAGACGCTGTCCCTTGAGACACTCGGCAAATTCGTACTGATCTTCATTCCGATCTGGTGGGCCTGGGTCGGGCAGACACTCTTCGTTAACCGCTATGGGAAGGATACCGTCCCGCACCGCGTGTTTCTGATCATTCAATTATTCTTCGTGCTGATCATGACGGCCAGTCTGTCTGTGGATTTCGATGCCAACTATCTGCCGTTTCTGATCGGCTACCTGGGGCTCCGGATCATGACAGCGGTCCAGTATCATTACAGCCATTCCAGAGAAAGCGGACATTTACGCAACACAGCCCGTTATCTGGGATCACGCTTCTGGATTGGACTTGCGATTTCGGCTTGCTCCCTGTTCTTCGATTCCTGGCTCAGGTATGCGGTACTATACGCCGGGATTATCCTGGACATCATTCTCCCGCTGACGGGACGGAGGATTCTGGTGAAGACTCCCGCCAATACCCATCATCTGCTGGAGCGCTTCTCCCTGTTCGCGTTGATCCTGCTCGGCGAATCCGTGGTCAGTATCCTCGCCGTGCTGCAGTCCAGCAGCTGGACCGGACCATCTGTCGGTTTCGCTGCGCTCACCTTTGTGCTGATCATCGCCATCTGGTGGCAGTATTATGACAACCTGGAGAAGAAGGTCGATATGCATATCCAGACTGCCGGACAGACGATTATCTACGGGCATCTGTTCATTTATCTGTCGCTATGTATGCTTGCTGCGTCAATCCAGCTATTGTTCCTGGATCAGCTTCATTATGGGCAGATGCTGAACCTGTTGTTCGGCTCCGTGCTGCTCTATTTCGCTTCCACGGCACTGGTCTTTCAGGTCTACAGGCATAAGCAGCACCGGCTGGGAATGAAGCCGCTGGCCCTGCTGACCCTCATTCTGGCCTGCTTCTATGTGCTGGATCTTGTAGTCCATGTACCGGATGTCCTGATCATGGGCGAGCTGGCGCTGTTCTTCACGCTGTACGCCAGAATTACTGCCTGACCCGTCTGCCAGTCAGCTCTCAGGCACTGGCCCATCTATTCGCTCTGCACGCCAAGAGGCTGCACCAGAGGTCATTGCCCGCCTCAGGTACAGCCTCTTCAGGCCGTCTTACTGGCCTGTAAATTCAATCTCATCGTAATCATAATAAGCCTGGAGGATCTGCTGCCGGTCATCCTGGAAGAGCTGGTCAGCCACACCGCTGACCAGTCTCGGAATCGCATTCCGCAGGCCCGAGATGGCCGATGCCGATAACCCGCAGCTGGCCAGAGCGGAATAGTTGAACACGAATAAGCCATGCAGCCGCTTGCGGCCTGCTTCATCCCGGCTCTGAAGTGCAAAGCCGGGGCTAAGGTACGGGTGTGCGTCCAGCAGCGGATTCGCCGCTCCCGCAGGTGCTGTGTACCGGTCGCTCCAGCGGGCAATATGAGGCTCCACCTGCCGCAGCTCCGGCCGCAGGGCAGGATCGCTGAGCAGGCCCGTGCTGACGATCAGATAGTCGAAGCTGAACTCTCCGGCGGGCGTAGTCACCACCGCCTGCTCCCCTGAAGCCTCCACCTTCAGCCACGGCGAGCCGAGATGCAGCCGGAAGCCGGGCCATGCCGCTGCGCGGCGGAAGGTATCGCTCGTCGGCGGCTGATTATACTGGAAGAAATGCGAGATGACCGCATATTTGTCCGCATCCGCCAGGGTATGGAACCGCTCAATCATGCCCGAGCCCTCCATCTGGCGGATCGGATTCACCCCCGGAAGCTGCGCCCGGCGGACGAAGACCTGGGCCTCCGCCGCGCCCTCCTGAAGCGCATAATTCGCATTGTCGAAGGCGGACGCCCCGCCGCCGAGAATCCCCACCCGCTTGCCGCGAAGGGCGGCGAAATCAATCTGCCGGGAGGTATGGGCATACAAGTGCTCCGGCAGATGATCTGCAATCATCGGCGGAACATGCCACTGCCCTCCGCCTTGAATGCCGGTAGCCAGCACCACCTTACGGGCCAGCAGTGTTCCGGCCTGCGCACCCGCTCCTGTAACCTGCAGACGGTAGATCCCATCGTCACCAGGCTCGACCAGCAATAGCCGCACCTCATTACGTACCGGGAGCTTCAGAACCTGCCGGTACCAGCGCAGATACTCCATCCACTGCCCGCGCGGGATTTTGTCCACCTCACTCCAGGCCTCCGCCCCATGCTGAGCCTCCCACCAGGAACGGAAGGTCAGCGACGGGATGCCGAGATCAATCGAGGTCAGAGCTTTGGGCGTACGCAGCGTCACCATCCGGGCGTAGGTCTCCCAAGGCCCCTCCAGCCCGTCACGATTCTCATCGATAATCAGCAGATTCGAGATCCGTTCGCGCAGCAAGCCAAAAGCCGCACCAAGCCCGCTCTGGCCCCCGCCCACAATGACGACATCATAGACATGGCCTTCGGCATGCTCCACAGGGCGAACCCAGTCCGCGCCGCCATAGGCGAGGTACGAGAGATCCGTGTTCACACGTTCATTCAAGGCTTCCAGGCTCATCATTCCTCAGACCTTTCCGGAGCATCTTCAGCGCATAGCTGCCGCTCACTATATCCTGTTTCACAATCCCTGATATACATCTATGGCGATATTATATAGGGTATGCCCCCGCTTTTGAATATTGATGGAAGGTTTATTGTCATAAGAGCTGAATTCGGTGAACGGGATTGTACATGGAGCCAATATTTTAACGCCAACTCCCCTTAATGCTTGACAAACGGAATATTATTCAACACGCATCCGCAAAATAATCCCACAAAGCCATCCGTGCCGCTGGCGCGGCACCACAGAAGATCCCAAAAAATCTAACGGACCGTAGAGACCTTATCCCCACGAGAACGCCACCTTGTGCAGCGTAACGGACTCAGGCGACCTTATCGTCTTTCTGCGAGACGTTTTGGAGCTGAATGGCAGGGGATAAGGTCCTTGCGGTCCGTTAATCGCCCAAGTGACGACTTTCTTCCCGGATAAGAGCCCCTGGGTCCGTTACGCTAAGCCAAACGCCCCCAAAGAACTTCGAGGCGGACCGGGCAGTCAATATGTTCAAGCTGCTCGATTACCTGCTCTATATCCAGCTAGCCAACTTCCTGATCATTCCGGTGATTCTCTATAGCATCTATTATTTCAGACATGACCATAAAGCAGCGCGCCCTCAATAAATCCGGGCGCGCTGTTGTTACTTAGAAGCGTGCTACAAAAAACTCGCGGTTCGACGGGACGAACTTCTGTGTGCGCTGCACATTATCCGCATCGATAATCCGGAGCGTGTAGCTGACCGTTGTCAGCGTACTGATCGTATTGAACTGGGCGACGCCGAATTCATCGAATTGAGCCGTGATCACAGTGCCGGAGCTCCGGGTCAGTGTAGCCTTCCAGTCCTGCGTTTCATATGGGACATTGTTATTGTTCACGGCAAGCACGATGAAATTATTAAGCACCTGTCTGATCCGCCGTCTTTTGGGTCTTACTACCGCCGCTGCTCTTGCTTTTTTAGCCATCCATTGACGTTTTGCCAGCAATGCCTTCTTCTCTGATTCTTTCATTTGCTTCACCACTTTCTATTGGAATACAGTAGTAAATGCAAGAGAAGAATCAGCCGAAACGCGTTATTGCCTGTTAGTTACATAAATGTATCGCTGTACTCATTCCTGGTTTCGTACCCACCGAGCAGCTGGCCGCATACACTGCTTCATAGAGGTGATTACATTATGAAGAGTGAACCATCATGGGTCAGGCGTCACACCGCCAAGCTCAACCGGCCCCTGAAGCATAAGATCCGCCGAGCCTATTCCACTGCTGCCTCAACTGCTGCTATACCGGTGATTATACAGTTCAGACAACCGCTTACTCCGGCGGGACTCCGCGAACTTAGGAAGCATTTGGGACGGCATGTCCTCCCGGTCAAGCATCATCTGCGGCTGCACCAGGCCGTGGCTTCACAGGTATCCCTGAAATGTCTGGAGCATGTATGCCGCTGGAATGGAGTCCATAAAGTCTATCTGGACGGCATTAAGAAGGCTACGCTCAACATTGCAACTCCATCCATAGGCGCTACAGCGGTTAGACGCTCAAGAGGGCTTACCGGCAAAGGCATCAACATCGCTGTGCTCGATACCGGAGTCTATCCGCATCCCGATCTGACCCGGCCGGTGAACCGCATTCTGGCGTTCAAGGATTATATCAATCACCGGAAATGCCCGTATGATGACAACGGACACGGCACCCATATCACCGGGGATGCCGCCGGTAACGGCTGGTCCAGCCGGGGCAAGTACCGGGGACCCGCGCCGGAAGCGGGAATTGTCGGAATCAAGGTGCTCGATAAGTATGGGGACGGCTATGACTCCACCATTATCAAGGCCATTGAGTACTGCATCACTCACCGCAAAAAGCTGAAGCTGCGCATCCTCTCCATGTCCTTCGGCGGTCCGGTGGCCCCGCATGTCAAGGATGACCTTCTCGTTCAGGCCGTTGAAAAAGCCGTCAAAGCCGGGCTCACCGTAGTCATCGCCGCCGGTAATGCCGGCCCTAGACGCCGGACTATTGAGTCCCCCGGGATCAGCCCCTCCGCGATCACCGTCGGAGCCGTCAATGACCGGCGGACGCTGACGCAGAAGGATGACCGGATCGCCGTCTATTCCAGCCGCGGGCCCGCTCCCGGCGGCAGGGTGAAGCCGGATCTGGTCGCCCCCGGCGATTCAGTGATCTCGCTGCGCGCCCCCGGCTCCCGGCTGGTCCGTGAATTGCCGCGCAATAAGGTCGGCAAGCGGTATTTCAAGCTGTCCGGCACCAGCATCTCCACGCCCATCGTGTCCGGTGCCGCTGCGCAGCTGCTGCAGCTCCGTCCTTGCCTCACGCCGCGCCAGGTGAAGCTCCTGCTGAAGCGTAATGCTTTCCCTCTCCGCCTGAAGCCGAATACCGGCGGCAGCGGGGAGATTGACGTACGGTTCCTGAAGCGGCGCTGCTCGCCCAAGAAACCCCACAAAGTGAGACCTTAGCTCCCCAAAACAAAATATCCCGCCTGGTAACCGCTCCTTATTTCACGGGGAGCGGTTACTCCTCAGCCAGCTGCGGCCATAGCTGGCGCGCCCAGGCTAACAGCAGCTCGTCTTCTCCATATCTTCCTATGCACTGGAAGCCGAGCGGCAGGCCTTCAAGCGTTGCCGCAGGCAGACTGACCGTAGGCACTCCCGCGAACCCCCAGACCGCAGGCATCCCAGCCCAGCCCGTATTCCGCTCCTCGATCTTCGGCGCAGTCCCCCCTTGGGCCGGAGAGACCCACAGGTCGATCCCCTCCTGCTCCATAAGCTCCATCAGATCACGCCGCAGCTCCCGTTGCCGGGTGCGGTACTGCTCCAGCTCCTCCTCCGGAATCTGCTGTCCTCTAAGGATCGCTTCCTGCACGGGAACGCCGTATTCTACTCTATGTTCCGCGAATCTATCTTCATGCTCCCGTGCCAGCTCCCCCTCAATGAAACGCAGCATGGCATTTCCGTAGATGAGTTCATCCTCCCACGGCATTTGGACGTAACGGACTTCATATCCAAGCTGTTCAAGCCCTGAGATCTGAGCCTGGAACACCCCTTTGACTTCTGCGCTCATCAGCTCCATATAGACTCCCTTAGGGATACCCAGAACCGGCTTGCGGGAGACTTCGGCAGAGCGGTTCTGCCAACTTGGGACAAGCAAGGCCGCCGCTGCCTCCATATCAGGCAAATTCTGCGTGAAGAACCCTACCGTGTCAAAAGACGGCGAGAACAGCAGCACCCCATCCAGCGGAACCCGGTCATAGCTGGGCTTGAACCCGACCACCCCGCAAAAGGACGCCGGAGCGATCACCGAACGCAGCGTCTGTGTGCCCACAGCCAGCGGACAGAGCCCTGCAGCCACCGCTGCGGCGGAGCCTGCACTGGACCCGCCGGGAGTATGTGCGGTGTTATGCGGGTTACGCGTTGCAATCGGTCCGTTGTAAGCAAATTCCTCGGTCACCGTCTTGCCTGCAATCACGGCCCCGAGGGCACGCAGCTTGGTAACCAGAGACCCCTGGGCGCCGGTTAACCGCTCAGCGGATAGCTGCGATCCCGCCCGGGTCGGCAAGCCGTCCACGTGGAGCAGGTCCTTAATGGCTACAGGAATGCCGAATAGGGCCGGTTTTCGTTCATCTGCGCTGTAAATCCTTTGCAGCAAAGCTTTTTCCGAATCCAGACGCCCTTCAATCCCATCCTCAGGGACAAACGCATGGATATGCGGCTCAAGCTGTCTGTAACGCTCCAAGTACGGGTCAAGCACAGTTTCAGGTGAATATCCGGGCTCTTGAATCCGGCTCATCATTTCTGTCAGGGATACCTTGTGAAGCAGCATAAGATCATCTCCATGGAAGATTATGTATAGCATTTGGCTTATTACGGTTCACTCAGCAAAAGGTAACAGAAATTCCTAGGTTTTCTCATACTCATACTCATGCTCATACTCATGCTCAAAAAGCCACCCGGGCCGCTTCCCCTCCAAGATGGCTTTCATGCTCCCTGGCTCCAGTGCTTCCTAAAGCTCTTCGTTGGTTTGATCTCCGCCCTGCTTATACTCATTCAGCTTCTGATTAAGCTGCCTGGCTTCCCGTTTCCCGTCGATGTGCATCATCGCGTACACCATACTTTTGACCACCAGAATAACGATGACGAACGGCACCAGCACTCCCTTATCCATCAGCGGGCCGTCCGCGAACAGCCACAGCCAGAGAATGACCAGCACATCGGCCAGGATGAAGCAGAGGTAGAAGCTGATCGTCTGCACTTTGGGATCTACTTCATACGTATTCACCAGCGCATACCGGAAGCAGGTAAAAGCCGCCGCCCCCAGGAACAGCTGCACCAGCAGCGAGCCCCGGATCATCTCCGTAGCATTCAGAGCCAGCACAACCGCTGCAAGCACCATCAGCCCCCCGCAAGCCACCAGCAGATCCTTCACGAACAAAGATACATACTTTCTGGTTGTAATCATGAGCTTTCCTCCTATTTGAGTCTTGATGACGCAGCTATAACCCTAACTTCCGTTTCAGCACCGGGACATATTGTCTGGAGATGTAGACCTTCTCACCGTTGTGCAGCAGCGCTTCGTATCTTCCGTAGAGCACCGGACGGAGCGACTCAATCTTCGCCACATTCAGGATACTGGATTTGGAGGCCCTGAAAAAATCACCAGACTCATACTCCGTCTCCAGCTCATACAGCTTCAGCCTCGACTCATACACCTTCTCCTGGCAGTAGATGAACACCTTATGATCTACCGCCTCGAAATAATAGACGTCACGCGGATGGATGATGTGCATCTGTAGCCCGGTCATACCGATCAGCTTCCTTGCGCCTGCGTTCACCGAGTAGATCAGCGCCAGCAAGCCTTCATCCGGGTCATTGCACCTGAGAATAATTTCAGGCTCACCGCCCTCCGGAACCTGCTCAATCGTGATTTTCACCGCCACCGCCTCCTGCCTTCTCTCCCTACAGCTACAGTATATTTTTGTAAAATGACTTATACAATGGCCTTTGCGCAAGCTGCACTCTAGCGGGTTCAAGCTGCAGGTTTGGCAGGTTCAAGCTGGTCCAACCAAATCCAACCAAATCCAACAAGGTGCAACCAAGTCCAACTCCTTCGTTGGCTCTTCTGCAATATAAGGTAACGGTTATAAAGGGAAATACGATATAATACCGGTATAGGCCGTGAAGAACACGCCGTCTCAATAGAACGTTTATCTGGAGCTGACTCTGGATACGTTGTATCGGGGCGGCTTTTCTTGTGTTCGGCTTCGGATTCACTGCAGATTCACGGCCAATCTACTGTAAAGGGGAAGCTTCATTGTCGAGATTCGAGCAGCAATATGAGGAATGGCTTCAGGAACAAATTCATGCGGAGACAAGTTCAATAAGATTGGAGTTTCTTAATAAGGGGTTGGGGCACGGGACCATAGAGTTTCTGCGCTCCATCTGGTTTCCCGCTGTCGGCAATTTCAAGTCTCTGTATGCGGAGTGGGAGGTCCGTGATTTCAACAACGGTTACCGTTACTTAGATCTGGCGTATATGCCAGGCGGTGCTAAGGGCGGCATTGAGATTCAAGGCTTTGGTCCGCATGCACGGGATCTTGATGTCAGGGCGGTTCAAAGACTTATGCCGACGGCATTGTCTATTAGCGCTGGACGGCTGGACTTTTTTGCCCATCGCCTATCCGTCTATTACAGAAGAGCCTCAGCTCTGCCAGCAGCTCGTGCTTGCGTTCATTGGCAGATTCGCTGCTACTGATGTAACCGCATCCTTATCCTGGCTGGAGGCGGAAACGGTCCGCCTGGCCCGGCGCGTTCTGCGCCCGCTGACTCCACTGGAGCTGGCCGCGCACCTAAGGGTATGTGACCGTCAAGCGAGGCGCATTCTTCATCATCTCGTTGAGCTGCAAATCCTGGAGGTGGCGAGTGGTTCTACGCGGATTCGCACCTATAAGCTCCGGGGCTAACTTTGGTGAGAACCGCTAATCTTGACTCCCCCCGCTTTTGGTGGACGAGTCTGCCGGCGTGGACTGAGAAGCGCCTATTTTGCTAAAAATAAGGTTTTTCTGCGCTTCGCGGACAGAGATTCCGCTATCCGCCCTAGAAGTCACCCAAACAGCCTATTTGTGCAGCAATAGCGGATTGTCAGTCCGCCAAAAGTCACTATGGCGCTGTAAATCCACAATAGCGGAATCTCAGTCCGCAGCCGCTTAGAACACTTGGCCATAGCAGTTTAGCGGATGCCCTTGATCACACGCTTTCTATTACCCATGCACACTTGACCATCCGCAGCCTTCGCTCGGCCCTTTTCCCGGTCAAGTCAGCCCCGCCTCCCCAAGCCTGAAAAACCCGCAGATCAGCTCTGCGGGTTCCTGGAATATACGATTTTGCGGATGCTATCTATCGATAACCCGTATTGCTCACACAATTGGTCCAACTCTGCACCTTCTTGGAAGCGGCTACGGATCTCAGCATTGCGGACTTTATAGTAATCGGCTGCCCCTGAGCTTTCGCCCCATTTTTTGCGTTTGCTCTTGCAGGTCGGGATATACAGGGCTTCCCCTTGAATATATTGCTGAATCTCCTTCAGCAGGTGGTCTGGCAACAGCTTTGCTGCATTTACACATTGCATATCTGGCTCGCTCCTTAAAATATATTAATCTTTTAAGGGCAAAGCCTGTGTAAATAACTGTATTACATAAAACATACTTCAGGCGAATAAATCCGCTCCATGCCAAGCTTTCGCCTTAGTTATTCCACAGGCTTTGCATGGAGCGTGCCGTTCACATACTGACTCATCCGAAACATGGGTCATCACCTCCCGGGATTCAATAATTGGTGCAGATTAACTCTATTCTAAAATAATTTCCATATCGGTTCAACAACGGATGTGTGCGGTACCAGGAGTATAGCGTTTAGCTATAATCAAATATTACCGGAAGAACATTAGTTTTTTGCGCGCACCGATTATATAATAGAAACTATATGGTAAAGAAAGGATGCGATGCAGCAAATGAAATTCTCAGAATATGTATACGAACGACCGGATGTGGCTCAATTCAAGCAGGAGTTCACCACTCTGCTGAAGGACCTGGAGACAGGCAATCTGGAGGAGCAAAAGGCTGCCGTGACAGCAATCAATAAGCTGCGCAGCCGCTTCGATACGATGGAGACCCTCGTGAGTGTCCGCCACTCCATCGATACGGAGGATGCATTCTACAAGGCAGAGCAGGACTATATGGACGAGACCGGACCGGTGATCCAGGAGTATATCACGGATTATTACAGAGCCCTCGTCAACTCCAAGTATAGAGCCGAGTTCGAGCAGGAATGGGGAACACAGCTCCTAAGCTTGGCCGAGATCTCACTGCGCACCTTCAGCCCTGAAGTCATTGAAGATCTGCAGCTGGAGAATAAGCTGTCCTCCGAATATTCCCAATTGATCGCGTCCGCCAAAATCATGTTCCAGGGCGAAGAACGCACGCTGGCACAGCTGATTCCGTTCGATTCTTCCACGGACCGTGAAGTTCGTAAAGGTGTATTCGAGGCCCGCAATGCCTTCATGGCAGAGCATGAACCCGAATTCGACCGGATCTATGACGAGCTGGTGAAGGTCCGGGCAGGAATCGCTGCCAAGCTGGGGTACAAGAGCTTCGTGGAGCTCGGGTATGACCGGATGGGACGTACCGATTACAATGCTGAGATGGTGGCGGGCTTCCGCAAGCAGGTGCATGAGCATATCGTGCCGGTTGCGGGGAAGCTGAAGCAGCGCCAGCGCGAACGCCTTCAGCTGGACGGACTGAAATTTTACGATGAGGGCATTAAGTTCAATTCCGGCAACGCGACCCCTAAGGGAGACCCGGACTGGATCGTGGCGAATGGTGCGAAGATGTACCAGGAGATGTCCCCGCAGACCGGTGAATTCTTCACCTTCATGCAGGAGAACGGGCTGATGGATCTGGTCAGCAAAAAAGGCAAGGAATTCGGCGGCTACTGCACCTTCTTCAGCGACTACCGTGCTCCGTTTATTTTCTCCAACTTCAATGGAACCGCCGGGGATATCGATGTGCTGACCCATGAGGTCGGGCACGCGTTCCAGGTGTATTCCAGCCGGAATATGGCGGTCCCTGAATATGCATTCCCAACCTCCGAAGCCGCTGAGATTCATTCGATGAGTATGGAGTTCTTCGCCTGGCCATGGATGGACCTGTTCTTCAAGGAGGAGGCGGACAAGTACCGTTTCAACCACTTGGCTGACAGTCTGGAGTTCATTCCTTACGGCGTATCTGTCGATGAATTCCAGCATTTTGTGTACGAGCATCCGGAAGCTACGCCGCAGGAACGCAAGCAGGCTTGGCGGGACATTGAGCGGAAATATCTGCCGCACCGTGATTATGACGGTAATGCTTATCTGGAACAAGGCGGCTTCTGGCACAAGCAGGCCCATATTTTCCGCTCCCCGTTCTACTATATTGACTATACCCTGGCCCAGCTCTGCGCCTTCCAGTTCTGGAAACGCTCGAACGAGGACTTCACCTCGGCCTGGCCGGATTATCTGAAGCTCTGCCAGGCCGGAGGCAGCCGCTCCTTCACCGAGCTGGTGAAGCTTGCCGGATTAACCTCCCCGTTCGAGGATGGCTGCATCGGCTCCGTCATCGGTGAGATTGAGGGCTGGCTGAACAGCATAGACGATAAGGCGCTGTAGGGACTGAAATTGATGCTTGTTTTGCTCCAGTCTAATGGTAGTAATACCTGCGGTTATGCAGCTACTGACCGCTAACGCCCCAACTAACTAAGATTAGGGGCTGTCCCAAAGCCATCAAACGGCTACTTGGGACAGCTCTTTACTGATCTTCATTTTATTTATCCTCAAATTTATGTGGCTCTTTAACAAAACTTTTTAAAATAAATCCACACGTTATACAAATTACATGAGTAACATCTGATCCTAATGTTAGCATCTTTTTCATAGGATACACCCTAGCTTCGCCGTGCGACTTGCCCTCCCCCCATTTTGTCCCTCCACATTCTGGACAACATTCTTCGTTTCTCATCTCGAACCTCCTGCAATGAAATTAATCTTTTCATTACTTCTACTGACTTGCTACTTCTTCTTCCCCTTCTCTGCAGCCTCCTGCTTGTTCTCTTCCACTCTGAATTTGACGATTCTGGCAATGAGCTCATAGGGGAGCGGCTCCTTGATGGGGAACTGTACCGACCCTTTGGCCCCTTTATACTGCGCCAGTTCCTCCTTGAAGGCTTCGATTCCACTGGGTGCCGGGTAGAACCCAATGTGCGTCTTGTAGGCGGCAAAATGCACCAGATTCTTATGCAGGAACCAGGTCGGCATCTGGTAGCTGATCTTCTCCACTGCCTCCGGCGCAGCTTCCGAAATGACCTTACGCAAGGTCTGCAGAAGCTCCTGGACCTCCGGCGCAAAGTCCGCAATATACTGGTCAACCGATTCATAGGTAACTTTATTCTTGTCCACTTCGGCTTCATCTCCCTTGGGCTGGTTCATAGGCGTAGTTAAGTAAGCCCAACTTATATGTAGCACACAGCTTTTCCAAATTCAAATTATAATGCGTAAGCGTCATGATTCCTTCGTCCTCCCGGCATAGAATTTCAAATATTCGTCCATATGGCTCTTCCAATAGTCCCCGTCATGCTGACCTGCCCTGAGGTGATATTCCACCGGCACGCCCTTCCCCTTAAGCAGGGTATACAGGCGTTCCGTGCCTTCATAGAACCGGTAGCTGTCCTCTGCTCCGCAGTCCAGGTAGATACTCAAGTTCGATAAGTCCCTATTCTGCGCCAAAAGAAGCGGATCGCGCTCCTGCCGCAGCGCTTCCGTCGGATACAGGAACTGGACCAGTCCGTTCGCCCCGCCTGCTGCCGACCAGTCATCCAGGAACAGCGCCGGGCTATGCCCGCCAACCCTGCTATACACATCGCTATGCAAGAACGCAGAATGCAGGCTGATAAAACCGCCCATCGATATGCCGCCAATATAGCGGGAACCGCGCTCAGCCAGAGTATTGAAATGCGTGTCAGTATACTTCACAACATCCTCGACCAAATAATCCTCATACCGTTCACCACCCAGCGCTGTGGGATCACCCGGATTAGCTATAGCATTCAGTCCATAGCTGTTGTCCATCTGGGGAGCAACGATTATGAGCGGCTCGATTTGACCGTTCTCAATCAGTCGGTCTGCATTCTGCTGAAGCTCCAGCCCGCCCCACATATCTGTTTCTTTGCTGCCATAGCCATGGATGAAATAGAGCACCGGATAACGCTGAGAAGCCTTGTACCCTGCGGGAAGATAGACACTAAGCCGCATCTCCCGGTCCAGGGCCTCACTGTAAAAAATTAGATTTTGAACGCCGGGACTTTGCAGCGGTGCCGTCTCAACTTTGTCTGGAGCACCTTCAGAGTCTTCGCCTGAGTTCCGTGAACAACCTGCCAGCATTATACACAGTATGATCAGAAGCAGATACAGTCTGGAGCTTCGAGAACCTTTCATATCGGCCGCCTCCCGTTCTCCGCTACAATCTTAGCGCTTACAATAAACAATATCATGGAACTGGATATTAATAGTAGAACAATTATGTTGTCTTTGTATTATTAAGTCAGCCAGCAACTACTGGTTGGCCTATCTTATATGTGTTTTAATAAAAATCAATCGTTTTTCCGGTCTGCTGCGTCTTACTTATGAAAACATATTTCGAGGACGACTTCTTCCATAGACCAACATAACAAGGAAGAGGGGATGGTGAATGGGGGGAAGACAATGAAAAAAGCCAATACAGCAGAGCTGGCGCTGATGGATGAAGAGGTGTTCTATGAGCGGCTTGCAAGTGAGCACCGTAAACTGTATGCGCTCGCGTACAGCTATCTGCGCTCAGAAGCAGATGCCCTGGAAGCGGTGCAGGAAGCCTCGTGCCGGGCCTGGATGAAGCGCAAACAGCTTAAGAACGAGCAGGCCTTCACACCGTGGCTACTCCGGATTACCATCAACTGCTGCATGGATGAGCTAAGGCGTAAAAAACGCGTCGTGCTGACGGAGAAGCTTGAAGAGGAAGAAGCCCAGGAGATGAGGAGCAGCGATCGTCTCGATCTGGAGCGGGCGATGAAGCGAATGAAGCCGAAATACCGGCATGCCGTGATGCTCAAGTATTACCAGGATATGACGAACGCCGAAATTGCCAAGTTCCTGAATAAGCCGGAAGGCACGATCAAGACCTGGATGCGTCAAGGGCTCATGCAGTTGCGGAAATATATGTGAGTATGTGGGAGGTGGCAGAAATGTTGGAAAAAGAAGAGCGCGTTCTGAAACAGGATGCCCAGGAGGTCAATCTTGATGCCCAGACGATTCAGGAAATGAAAATTTATAAGGCCATGCGCAGTGGAATGGCGCAAGGGAAAAAACGCAGCAAACGGCGTTTCTATTCCTATGGGGCCGGCGCCGTATTAGCCGCGGCCGCAGCCATTTTTGTGATTATCTCATCCATCGGCTTACCGGCCGGAGGTACAGACGATTCCGTCCTCGGCGGTTCAGTGCAGACGGTCAGCACCACAAGCTGGAATGATTTTGCAGACTATCGCACACAGCCATTAACGAACCGGCTGGTTGGCGGCATCCTGGAACGAAATTTGGTAAAGCCGGTCCGTCAAAGCGCATCAAACAAAGGATACCGTATGGATGTGGATGGCGCCGTTACGGATGGCCGTAAAGTGTATATCCTATTCAATGTGCACAACGGTTCGGATAAAGAAGTTATTCCTGCGGATACGAAAATTCAATTCGGTGATTTCGAGGTTCCATATCCACATCGGGGCGCAGCCCTGGAATTAGCGAACAGTGGCGAATCCAGAATCCAGCCTGGCGAAAACAAGAATTTTATTTATTCCACCAACTATCCTGCTTCCATCACTGATTCCAAAGAGGTGAAGTTCACTCTAATTCTCACCGGAACGTCGGAACAGGCGCTCGCTTCCAGCAGCAGCAAGTATCGGACCAGCCTGGAGGTATCGTTTCAGCTTGATCCAGACGATTTCAAAGACCAGGTGCGCACGCTGCCTGTGAACCGCACGCTTACAGTGGACGGTCAACAGATTATAGTGCACCAAGTACAGTATACTCCGTTCAACACTTATGTCGATCTGGAGTATGACAAGGCGAACACCAAACAGATTTTCAGCCTGCTGAATCCTGTTCTGACCGCAACAACCGGGAGCCAAACCGAGAAATTGGTGTATCCGGGTAGAATCACGTCCAATAATTCCGAGGTGTACAAAGACTCCTCGCAGGCAACGCTGGTGTTCAGGTATACCGGGCTTAACGAGCCGGACTCCATCGCGCTGAAGATTGCCGGCATCTCGGCTCTGGAGCCGGAGCGTATGAAATTTGTGGTCGATCTGAACAAACAGCAAGTGATTGAAGCACCGGCAAACGGTTTTGAAATTGTCACATCCAAGAAAGAACATTCTGCAACAGCGGCAGAGATTCTGCTACGGCGCAAGGTGACCGGCCTGTCTTATTATACCGATTCGCAAGGGGCAGTTCAGGCGGAGTACATCGGCGCACAACTGGCCGACAAATTCACCGATGCGAACGGCCAGGTGCATGATAGAACCAATCGGGAAACACCACTAATCAACTTCGGCGGCACCATGATCTCTGGAGATGGTACGGGAATTGATGAGATGAGTTTATCTTTTGACAGTCAAGCTGCAGATTACCCGCAGCCGCTTACCCTATCGGTATCGCGCATTTGGAATCCAATTATGGAGACACAGAGCATCGAGCTGTTCTCAAAGAAATAGACTACAGCAAGAAGCCCCGCCCAGCCGACAGGCTTGCGGGGCTTCTTGCTTATTTATCTGGACTTTGGAACTTCCACTCCCTAATTAATTTTGGTAAGCTGCCACTTCTGGGCGTCGGTTCCGTTGTCCGTCCATTGCTGCACGGCCGCTCCGTCTGCGGTAGAGGAGTTCGAGACATCCATGGCCAGCCCGCTGGCTTTGGAGATCAGCTTGTAATATCCGCCGCCCACATCGACGATGCTCCACCGCTGGGCGTTACTGCCGTTGTCATTCGCCTGCTGGAGCTGGACTCCGCTTGCCGTGGAAGCGTTCGGCACATCGAGCAGTTTGCCGCTATGCATCGCTGTAAGCTTGTAGAAGCCGTCTCCCGTGCTCTCCACTCTGAATTGCTGATTGGCGGCGGTGTAATTAGTCCACTGATGCATTTTGGCTCCGTCTGCTGTAGAGACATCCGTCACATCCAGTACCTTACCGCTGGCTTTGTTCATCAAGGTGTAGACTCCGCCGCTGACAATGCCGCTCGAAGGAGCGCCCGCCTGATACACCCGCACATAATCCACCAGCATCTGCGCCGGGAAGCTGGTTGCTCCATTCGGAGCGCCAGGCCAGTTGCCGCCTACCGCAAGATTCAGCAGCAGGAAGAACGGTTTCTGGAATTCCTCTGTATTGCCGGTTCCATTCTCAATATAGAATTCATTGAACTGGTTGCCGTCCACGAACCATCTGATGTACTTGGAATCCCATTCCACGCTGTACACATGATATTGAGAGAAGTCCAGATTACCGGACACCCTGCCGAATTCGGCATGGCCTCCTGCATCCCAGTGCACCGTGCCGTTAACGGCTGCGTTATTATTTACCCGCTCCATAATATCGATCTCACCGCAGGCCGGCCAATAGGCCGTATTAATATTGGAGCCGAGCATCCAGAACGCAGGCCATAAGCCTTGCCCGGACGGCAGCTTGATTCTGGCTTCGATTTTGCCGTATGTGAAATTCTTAAGCCCCTGCGTCTTAATCCGCGCCGAGGTATAGTTCATGCCTTCATAGGATTCTTTCTGCGCAGTAATGACCAGATTGCCGCCGGTTACCTTCAGATTCTGTGAACGGTTGGTATAGTATTGCAATTCATTGTTGCCCCAGCCCCCGGTGCCTGTGCCAATCTCGGCTGTCCAGTTGGCAGTGTTCAGGGAAGATCCGTCGAACTCGTCGCTCCAGGCCAGATTCCAGGTTGCTGCGCTTGCGCTTCCCGCTGGGACCAGTGCGATTAATAACGTGAACAGCATGAACAAGCTTAAGACTTTACCTCTTCTAAACATCTTCGTCCTCCTTTTTTGCGTTTCGAAGTTGCCCTGCTTATTTCAATGCACGCGTACGTTCGCGCAGTTGAAACCTTACCCAACCGGTTTCGGACATGAATATGGCAGCGCCTTCTTCTGTTACATCCCATATATATCGCTTTTGCTTCCCGGAAGAACCAGAAATTTGACAATTCAGCGAACCTGGCGGAAAGGAGGGGCTGTCCTTTTGGAAAGTACTCCTTGTCACCCCCAAACACAGCAAAAAACCGCTCTCCAACGGAGGCGGTTCCTGTTTTTGCAAAGAGTGATTGCCGTACTACTCGAGTCCGTGCTCCTCGCGGATCTTATACATCCCTTGCACGAGCAGCTCCGAAGGATCACGGTTAAGCTGCAGATGCGTCAGTAGCAGATGGAGCGGGATAGCGCAGACGTTATTTCCGTCCGTGATTGCAGGGAAGCCTGCTTCAAAGACCGGTCCATGCTCCTCGTTCCAGGCCAGTCCGGCATGCACCTGCTCCGGTGCGAACTCCTCCGTTACAGCGGCGATACACATCGGAACCAGCACATTGTCGACAGCAGCCTTGGCTTCCTCTTCACTGGCGAGCGGCTTAGGCATGGAGTTGCCTCCCTTGGTCTTCATCATCTCGTGGAAGAAGGATGCCATCCAGATCTCCGGACTGTTGCCGGTCTGGAAGCGGCCAGCCAGCTCACGAAGGAAGAAACCGCAGTAATAATCAGCGTTATCTTTATCCTTCACACGGAATACAAATACCGGGCCGTAGTTGTCCAGGTTCAGCACCTGTCCTTCCACATCGCTGAAGCTCATTTTGAGAGCTACAATGCCGTTATGAAAAACAGCCTTGAGCAGCTCATTCCAATTCTCTTCGGTCATTTCTTTCCCGGCAGCTTCCGCTTCCCCGTTGACCGGCTCATTCGTAGTCTCATTGGTTGTTTCGTTTGTCATAGTTAAATTCACCCCACTTTCTATCATACCATCCTATTGAACAAGGTAACATACCATATCTCTCAGGCGCAAATGGAAAGCTCTGCCGGACCCGGATGTATGTCCTTATGCGCAAGTGCTATACTAGACAGGGTACAGTAACCATCTCATCTTGCAGAAGGGAATGACACTAACCATGAATACTGAACAATTGGACCGGATTCACACTGGCCAAGGCTTTATAGCTGCTCTGGACCAGAGCGGAGGAAGCACCCCCAAAGCGCTGCTGCAATACGGTATTAAGGAAGACCGTTATTCAGGGGACGAAGAGATGTACACCATGGTTCACAGCATGAGAACACGCATTATTCAGAGTCCCGCCTTTACAGGCGAGCATATTCTCGGTGCAATTCTGTTCGAGAACACGATGGACCGCCTCATAGACGGGCAATATACTGCCGATTACCTGTGGGAGCAGAAGGGCGTCGTGCCTTTTCTCAAAATAGACCAGGGACTGGCCGCTCCTGAGCACGGAGTCCAGCTTATGAAGCCTATTCCCGCCCTCGATGATCTGTTGAAGCGGGCAGTCAGCAAGCATATCTTCGGCACCAAAATGCGCTCCGTGATCCATGAGGCGAACCCGGAGGGTATCCGGCAGGTAGTGGAGCAGCAGTTCGGGCTGGCCCGGCAGATCGCCGCCTTCGGACTCGTTCCGATTATTGAACCTGAAGTAGATATCCTCAGTAACGACAAGCAGGAATCAGAGCAATTGCTGAAACGGGAACTGGCCGCACGCTTGTCTGAGCTGCCAGATGGCATGAAGGTCATGCTCAAGCTGTCGATCCCGACAGAGGATAATTTATACAGCGGGCTCGCCGCAGATCCCCATGTAGTTCGGATCGTAGCCCTCTCAGGAGGGTATACCCAGGCTGAAGCCAACGAGAAGCTGGCCCGCCAGCATGGAGTGATTGCCAGCTTCTCCCGCGCCTTATCCCAGGGGCTCAGCGATCAGCAATCCGAGGACGAATTCAATAGCACCCTCGCTGCATCGATCCAGGCCATCTATGAGGCTTCGATTACTTGATCATATCCATGCTCATTTAAGCTCATAGCTTCATATACAGAAGAGGACCCCAGGCCTAGTGCCGCAGGGTCCTCTTCTGTATATTCCGAATATAAGTTCCGCAGGAGAGATGCTCACTTAAGCCGCTTAATGCCCTCCCGCACCCTAGGCGCTACCTCTGTCCCGAAGAGACGGATGGCCTGCATCACCTGGGCATGCGGCATGGAGCCGTGCGGGACATGCAGCAGGAAGCGGGTGATCCCTACATGCTCGTAGAGGTGGATGATTTTGCGGGCAACTGTGTCCGGATCGCCTACATATAGAGCACCGTCAAAGCTGCGGGCGGCATCGTAATCCGCACGGTGATACGGCGGGAGCCCTTTCTCCTCCGCCCGGACATTCGTACGTGCATGTGTGGACGGGAAGAAGCCCTCTACCGCAAGCTCGTCCGTCTCCGCAACATAACCATGAGAGTGTGAGGCGATTGGAAGCTTGGATACATCATGGCCCGCCTTGGCTGCTGCCTCCTTATAGAGCCTTACATGCCTGGCATAATCGGAGGGGTTCACATTGCCGATAATCGCCAGGGCAAAGGGCAGACCCAGGGTACCCGCACGGACCGCAGACTCCGGAGTTCCCGCACTCGCAATCCATACGGGCAGCGGATGCTGCTCCGGGCGCGGATAGATCTCCAGATTCGTTATAGCCGGACGGTGCTTGCCGCTCCAGCTGACCTTGCCGGGTTCCCTTAGCTTGAGCAGCAGGTCCAGCTTCTCGTCAAACAGCTCTTCGTAGTCCTTCAGATCATAGCCGAATAGAGGAAACGACTCGGTGAACGAGCCCCGGCCCACCATAATCTCGGCACGGCCGCCCGATATCCCGTCCAGTGTTGCGAAATCCTGAAATACCCGCACCGGATCGGCTGAGGACAGAATCATGACCGCACTGGTCAGACGGATTCGGGTCGTCAGTGGTACAGCCGCCGCCATCAGCACAGCAGGCGATGAAGCTGCAAAATCAGGCCGGTGATGCTCACCCACGCCGTATACATCCAGTCCCACCTGATCCGCAAGCACGATCTCCTCCACCGCTTCGCGCAGCCGCTCCGCATGGCTTAGAGTCACTCCGGTATTCACATCAGGCGTTGTCTCGACAAAGGTGCTTATTCCAAGTTCCACGTCTTGTTCCTCCTAAAAGTCAGTAATCTTTATATTCTAAAACTAAATAGTTAAATATTCAAAGAAAACTTTAACCCGCAGCAAACAGGGCGCCCCGGCTGTGTAAACAGCTCTTAAGGCACCCCGTCATGTGTTAGCTGGCTGATCGCAGCCGCTCCCGCTTATTTCACCAGTTCCTCCAGGCTGCCAAAGGCACCGGAGGCCGATTTCAGCTTGGATTCGCCTCCGACTACACAGAAGTAATTCTGCTGTGTTACCGCCTCAAGCAGACTGGCATAGCTCCTGATATCCGCAGCTTTGGCCGACAGGATTTCATTACGTTCCTGCTGAAGGTCTTCCGCAGTGATCTGTTCGAAATAATGCCGGTCTGCCTGACGGCCTTGCGCGCCGGGACTAAGCGGTTGGTCAAGCATAGCCAGAGTCCCGATAATTGCCCTCTCCATCTCCGCTTCATCTGCCGTATATTCTCCGGCAAACTGAGAGGCCCGGTCATAGACCTCCAGCGTCTCCAGCAGGTTCGGATCGCGGTAGGAAGTGAACAGAATCACTCCGTCACGGCGCAGGAGCAGATTGCCGCCATACGCACCGCCTTTGACCCGGACCGTATTCCACAGGTAGGTTAGGCTGAGAATCTTCTTAAGCACCTGAAGCTTGCCGGAATAGGCGAATCCCAGCTTCTTGTAGTCATAGCCTTTGACTACATATTGCACCTGGCTTGCGGACATGAAGCCTTCGTTGACCGCCTGGTCCTGTGCAGACAAGAGCGGCTGGGACTCTACCACCCGGCTGCTCAGGTCCAGCTCCTGCACATGTGCGGCGAATTCCGCATACGAATCCGCCGTACCGGTGATGGAGAGCGTCAGATTATGCGTATTGAACAACACCCCGCAAATTTCCTTCAAGGTATCCGCAAGCCCCTCCGCCTGCTGGTCAATGGTGCGGGCAAGCTCCTTGATGAAGCGGTAATAGGCCACTCCGCCAAGCTGCTCCTCGTACATCCCCCGGTCCGAGAAATAGGACAGCACCCGGCTGGCTGCAATCTCATTGCCTTTCTGGGTCAGCATCGCCTCCATCCCGGAGGCTTCGCGGCGGACAATCTCCTGCAGCTTGGACAGATTATCCAGATTGCTGCCGTAGAGCAGCTCGTGCAGCAGCTTCAGGGAACCGCCGATGTTGCCCTGCATGACCTTGATCCGCGCGCTGAATTTGGCCTGATAGCTTCCTTCCGCAGACTTCCCGGCTCCGAACACCTCATTCTGAAAACGGATGCCCCCGGTCGAAATCCCAATCTCACTAGTCAGCTCCTCAATACTGTAGGCTTCCGTCTCCAGCTGTCCAAGCACTCTCGCCAGCAGCTCCAGATAAGGAATCTGCTGCGCGGCAAGCACGCTGGTGTCCCAGTACAGCTTGATATAGGCGATTGCACCGGCAGCGACTTCATGATGCAGCACCTTAACCCCATCCAGCACATACTCCATTGTGGGTACCCCTGCCGGAGCGATAGGGTTAATATCCTGCAAGGTCAGCTTCGGCAACTTCTCCAGCTCCTCAGCGGGGTCAGGAGTGTTCTGCCGGGCAAGCAGCTTCTGCGTGCTAAGCACCAGCTCATCCAGCTGGGCTGGGGCCAAAGAGGCTTTGTATGACGCCAGACGGCTGCGGACCGCCGCATCCTTTTCCCCCGCCAGAGTCTGAGAGGGCTGGAGGACAACAACACTGCAGTGGTTACTGTTCAGCAGGTAGGTCTCAATCAGCCGCTCGAAATAGCGGCCCGAACTTTGTTCGCGGATCGCCGTAAGTGCCGCTTCGTACTCCAGATACGTGGACGGCAAGCCATCATACAGCCAAGCCTTCATGACTTCCATATTGTAGGTTAGACCCTTCGGATATTGACTGAAATCGGCTTCCCGCAGTTCAAATTCCTTGCTGTTCACCGCAGCCAGCACCAGCTTCTCATCCAGTCCGTCTGCTGCAAGGCGGCTCAGCGTCGCTCTGACCAGATTCACGAATTCTTCCTTAGCCTCAGGGTTAGAATGCGTCAAGGCAATACCCAGCATAGGCTGAACCATACTATCTGAATAAAAGGCAACCACATCCTTGCCCAGGCCGCTCTCCAGCAGCGCTTGCTTCAGCGGGGCGGCGTTGCTGTCCATCAGCATGCTTTTCAGAATGGCAAAAGCCAGATTCAGCTCCCGGTCCATAGAGGTTCCTATTACATAATTCAAGCTCAAGTATGTCTTGTCCGCAGCCGTTTCCGTCTCCAGAATGGGATACTCCGCCGTAAGCTGGGTAATGCCGACCGGTGCCTGTAGAGCAATCGAAGTATCCATAGCCTTGCGGGTATAGCGGCTGAGATATTCCGCGTGGATAAACTGCAGCCGTTCTTCGATATTCAGATCCCCATACAAATAGAAGTAACTGTTCGACGGATGATAATAATTCCGGTGCGCCTCCAGAAACTGTTCATAGGTCAAGGAAGGGATATTCTGCGGATCACCGCCGGAGGAGTGACGGTAGATCGTACCCGGGTAGAGCGATTTTTTGATCCGGTCAATCAGCACCGTCACCGGCGAGGAATATGAGCCCTTCATCTCATTGTAAACAACGCCCTTGTAGATGAGCTCATCCCCGGAATGCGGCAGCTCATAATGCCAGCCCTCCTGCTCGAAGATCTCCGGCTGACTGTAAATATTCGGTTGAAAGACGCTGTCCAGATAGACCTCCATCAGATTGGCAAAATCCTGGTCATTCTGGCTGGCTACCGGATACATCGTTTTGTCGCCAAAGGTAAAAGCGTTCAAGAACGTCTTCATCGAGCCCTTCAGCAGCTCCACGAACGGCTCCTTCACCGGGAATTTGTCCGAGCCGCACAGAACCGAATGCTCCAGAATGTGAAACACTCCCGTGCTGTCCGCAGGCGGAGTCCGGAACGTAACACTGAACACCTTATTGTCATCCTGATTCTGTACATAGAGCAGCCGTGCGCCGCTCTGCTGATGCTCCAGCGTGTATACGGAGGATTCGATTTCCCGTATGTACTCCTTGCGTATCACTTGAAACCCGGAATAGACCTCACCTGCTATTAAGCTGCTCATATCTTTCCCCTCCTTAGTTCAGGACTGCCCTGATTCCATGAGCTTATCATATCCGGGGTTTCCGGTTCCAGTATGAGCTGCATGGAGGCTTGTTCATCACTATAACCTCCTGATCGAATATGTTAAAATATGCGGATAGCTAATATTAGCAACAATTGAATTGTACAGTAAAGGATGGATCATGATGGAGCTCACGATGAATTGGATTACACTCAGGGTACGCAATCTGGAGGCTTCCCTTGATTTCTATCACAGAATTCTAGGGCTTCCGCTGGAGCGCAGATTCGAAAGCAGAGGGAAACAGATCGTCATGCTGGGAATAGAGGGACAGCCGAAGCTTGAGCTCATTGAGGGCAGTGACCCGCCGGTGAAGCCGGAATGCGGAGTGTCTGTAGGCTTCGAGGTTAGATCGCTGGACGAAGCTATGGCGGAACTTAGTAAGGAAGGAATTCCGGTCGCCCGCGGCCCCATCGCGCCGAATCCCAGCCTGCGCTTCTTCTATATCCTGGACCCGGACGGGTTCGAGGTGCAGCTTGCCGAGCATATGTAGGGGTAAGCCTACTTGCGGAATTTGCGGATGCATAATGTATCCGCTTTTTCGAGTACATTCGGCCCACGTGCCTACACACGCCACAATGTAATCGGTTTTTCGATTACATTAGCGCCACGCACCTACACACGACCCAATGTAATCGGTTTTTCGATTACATTCGCGCCACAAACCTTCACACGCCCCACTGTGATCGGTTTTTCGATTACATTCGCGCCACAAACCTTCACACGCCCCATTGTAATCGGTTTTCCGATTACATTCGGACCACGCGCCTTCACACGCTCCATTGTAATCGGTTTTCCGATTACATTCGCGCCACCTACTCACCACACTACCTAATGTGTTCGCTTTTTCGCATACAATTCTCCGGACAGCAAAAAAACGGCATTTCTGCCGTTTCTTAAGGGATGGACTCTCAGGGGCTCGAACCCTGGACAAATAGATTAAGAGTCTACTGCTCTACCAACTGAGCTAAGAGTCCGTATGGTGTCTATGTATGATTCTCTAGACGATAATCTCTAAGCTGACTGCGTCCGCTCAAAAGTACTTTCATAGTATACTTTTTTGAACGGGCGCTTGTCAACTGTTTTATTAAAACTTTCTCACACTCAGCTATGAACTGCTGTTTACACGCGATTCTTCCGCATCATCACCATATACACCGGGAGTCCGGCAAGCGTGATGCCAATTCCTATAAGCGAGCGCAGCGGGTCACTGATAATTGTACTGGCTAGAATATAGAGCCCCCCTGCTACGCCAAGAATCGGGGTGAACGGGTAGAGCGGCACGCGGTAGCGGCCTTGTACGGGCTGCAGCTTCCTGCGCAGGAGGAACACGCCGAACACGCCCATGGTGAAGAAGATCCAGAGCACGAACACGAGCAGATCCGTCAGCGTATTGAAGGTTCCCGAGAAGATGTAGACCACCGCCAGCACACTCTGAAAAACAAGCGCATTCGCCGGTGTCTGAAACTTCGGATGAATGCTGCTCAGCACCCGGGAGAACGGAAGCTGTCCCCGCTCCCCCATCGCCTGCGGCACCCGCGCTGCGGTCATGAGATAACCGTTTAGCGCCCCCAGCACAGAGACGATAATGCCTGCCGTAATAAACGCTCCGCCGCCGCTACCGAACAGGGCCTCTGCCGCATCGGCTCCCGGAGTCTGTGATGACACAATCTGGTCATAGGGCAGCGCCTGGAACACCGCTATATTGAACAGCACATATACGGCGATGACAAAAATAACACCGATCGAAATGACTTTGGGCAGCGTCCTGGCCGGGTCCTTGATCTCTCCCGCCATATTGGTCACGCTGATCCAGCCGTCATACGCCCAGAGTGTGCCGAGCACCGCTGCCCCGAAGCCCGCACCCGCAACTGCTGTGCTAATGCCTCCGAAGCCGGGAGCCAGATCCGAGAACAGCCCGACACCCACAATGCCCGCTACCGGAATCAGCTTACCGACCGTAGCCACCGTCTGAATGATCCCGCCGAACTTCGTGGCGATGACATTCATCAGCAGAATGAAGGCCAGAATGCCCACCGCAAGCAGCTTCTGCTGCCATGCGTTCAGCGGCAGGAAGTAACCGGAATAGGTAGCAAAAGCAATCGCCAGCGCCGCCACAGAAGCCGGATAGGAGATGACCGCCTGCACCCAGCCGAGCAGATACCCGAACACTCCGCCGTACAATTCACTTAAATAAGTATATAGACCTCCCGACTTCGGAATGGCGGCCGCAATCTCCGCCACGCTCAGCGCCGAAGCCAGGGTAATGATCCCTCCAACACCCCAGGCCAGAATACTCAGCCACGGGCTGCCCGCATGATTCAACACAATTCCTGGCTTCAAAAAAATCCCCGATCCGATAATCATCCCGACCACGAGGGCCAGCGCTTGCATGAACGTAATACTTTTGGTTAACGGCTTTGTTGTCATAACTTCATTCCTTGTCCTTCCATTCTGTGAATATGTATATGTGTGTATTTCTCTGCGGCGCCTCTACTCCCCTGCTTTTGGCCGGATTAATTGACTATAAAATAAACTCCCCATTGAACTATCCACTATATGGAATATATACTAAAAGTGAGGGCGCTTTCATTTATCTACTAACTTTAAGGAGGAATCATCTACTTATGCTGCACACTCCCGGCATTACCGACTGCTCACCGGCAGAGGTTCACTATGACGCATCAAGAATCGGGGTACTCCATGCCCTCTTTCAGAAATTGATCGACGAGAACAAAATCCAGGCCGCCGCTTACAGCGTCTCCCGGTACGGCAAGACGTTCATGAACGGTGCCATCGGCCCCCTCTCCTACCGCAAGGACCGGACGGACCCGCTGCTGCCGACAACCGTTCATCGCATCGCATCCATCACCAAGGCGGTTACCTCTGTGGCGATAGCCAAGCTCGTAGAAGATGGTATTCTGCGGTTTGACCTTCCCGTTGGCGCTTTTCTGGAACCGTTTAATGTGGAGCCGTTCAATAAAATCGACATCTACAGCCTGCTGACCCATACCTCCGGCCTGTTCCCTGACTGTGCGGGCAGCATGATTCCTTATCACAAGTCTTACTGGCAGCTGATTGGCGAATATTTCGACAAGTACAATCCGGAGGACGGCGAGCTGGACTGGATCACAGCTGCACTGAGCTGCGGGATCGACAAACCGGCCGGTGAGGAATGGCAATACTGCTCCTTCGGCTTCTGTATTCTTGGTGAGATCATTAAGAAGGTCACAGGTATTTCCGCTGAACAGTACATAGAGGAGCAGATCCTGCAGCCGCTCGGCATGAAGGATACGATGTGGGAGCCGACTCCCGAATTAGCGGAGCGCTTCATCATAAGAAATGAACATAAAGAAAAGCAGCTCCATGACCTGATCCATGGCGTACAGCAGGAAGAACCTCCAGCAGAGAAGCTGTGGAAGAACGTATCCAGCACAGGCGGGGGACTGGTCTCTACTACTGCGGACCTCACCCGCTTCGCCAATATGCTCCTGGGCATGGGTACCTTGGGGGATACGCGGATTATCGGCCGTAAAGCCGTAGAGAAGCTCACCACCCGCACACTCTATGGCAAACCTGATTACTGCTGGGGTAACAATGTCAAAGACCGGAGCTATGGCATTGGCCTGGATATGCGCAAAGGCCCCGCATTTCTGTATTCCGAGGGCAGTTATTTTCATGAAGGAGCCGGCGCCTGCTGTATGGTCATCGATCCGGTGGAGCAGCTCACGGCCGTGTGGTTCGTGCCCTTCACGGATGATAACTGGTATGCGGAAGCCCTGTTCAATGTAACCAATGTGATCTGGTCAGGACTGATGTAATGAACCGTCTCAAGCATAACTGGCTCATCTGCCGGGCCGTTGCAGAGGTTACTTACAAGGAATGGAGTGCTTACCGCACCCATTCCTTGGTCTCTGTTATTGTCGGACCTGTCTATTTCATGGTGCAATATTTCATTTGGACCGCCGTCTATGGCGGGCAAACTACACTCGGCGGGCTTGATCTCCAGCAAATGATCCGCTATTTCGGGGCAACGGCGCTGATCGGGTATCTGATTATGGATTTTGCCGACTGGAATCTGTCGATGCTGGTGCGCACCGGCAAATTCCTCACCTTCCATCTGCGCCCGGTGCATCACCGTTCCTTCGCCTTGTTCCAGAAGCTGGGGCACCGGATGCTCGGCTTCTTATTTGAGTTCCTGCCCTGCCTGCTGATCTTTATCTATATTTTCGGGATCGATATGCGGCCGGCGAGCCTCCCATGGACACTGGTATCTGTGCTGCTTGCCTTTCTTATGAACTTCTATGTCAATTATACAATAGGCCTGACCTCCTTCTGGCTGGTGCAATCCGGCGGGATTCGCAGCGCCTTCCTGCTGGTATCGGGTATTTTCTCGGGGGCGCTGATTCCGCTTGATTTCTTCCCGCACTGGCTACAGGTCACCCAGCTGTTCCTGCCTTTCCAGTACATTGCTTATATGCCTGCCATGGTGTTCACCGGGCATTATTCACTTGGCGGTCTTGAGCTATCCCTTCCCGAAGCTGTAGGCATGCAGGCCGCTGCTGTACTGGTAATGTTCGGCTGTAATGAGTGGGTCCGCCGCCGGGCAATGAAGCAGTTCACGGCGGTCGGCGCATGAATACACGGAAGGAAAGGAACGTTCCTGTTATGAAAAAATATGTAGATGTATACAAGCAGTGTATGTACTCTGCTATCCAGACCGCTTCGGCCTACCGGATGAACTTCATCGTCAGCAGTCTGATTACACTCATAGGCAACATTCTGTTTCCGCTGGTGACGCTGTTAATCTACCGGGCGGGCACCAGCTTTCCCGGCTGGAGCTTATACGAAGTACTGTTGATTCAATCTATATTCACCATGTCCAGCGGTCTCTCCAGTCTGGTCTTCGGAGGATTGCTATGGACAACGATGTCGCATGTACGTGAGGGAAGCTTCGAGGTCATTCTGCTCAAGCCGCTGAATCCGCTGTTCTACATTGTTGCAACTACCTTCTCTGTAGAGAGTGTCGGATTATTCCTTGGCGGGGCTGCCTTATTCATCTTCTCCGCTATGCATATCGGCGCTATCTCCGCCCTTGCCTGGCTGCAATTCACTGGAATGTTCCTGGCCGGGACGGCTGTACTCGCCGGATTATCGCTGATGATGGCGGCGATGTCCTTCAAATGGGTCGGCAATTCACGAATTTCCGAGCTGGCGGACAGTGTGCTGCATGTCGGCAAATATCCGCTGCCGATCTTCCCGAAGGCGGTGCAGGCGGCAGCTACGCTGATCATTCCCGTGGGGATGGTTGGCTACCTCCCGGCCTCCGCATTGCTCGGCCGGGTACAGGCCGGTGATTTTATCGCGATTCTGCCTTGCTTTGTCTTTCTCTGGGCAGGCATTTGGGTATACCGGCACATGATCAGATTATATGAGGGGGTTGGCGGCTGATGCCGGTGATCGATGTCAAGCATTTAACGAAGTCCTATACCACCTATAAGCGGGGCGCAGGCATGGGGCAGACCTTCGCGAGCTTTTTCCGGCGTGAAGCGGTCTCTGTTCAGGCTGTGAACGATATTAGCTTCGCCATTGAGCGGGGTGAAATCTGCGGGATGCTGGGTCCGAACGGGGCAGGCAAATCCACTGCGATCAAAATGCTCTGCGGCGCGCTCTACCCGACCAGCGGGGAGATCGACGTACTCGGTTATTCCCCGGCCCGGGACCGGAAGCATTATGTCCGCACCATCGGAGCGGTCTTCGGCCAGAAATCCCAGCTCATCTGGGATATTCCGCCCATCGACAGCTTCAAGATGAACAAAGCGATCTATGGCATCTCAGCCACGGATTTCAGCAACCGGCTGGAAGAGCTGGCAACGCTGCTGGATATCTCCGGAGTGATGGAGAAGCCCACCCGCGTACTGTCGCTAGGCGAACGCATGAAATGCGAGTTCGTGATGGCGATGCTGCACCAGCCGGACATCCTGTTCCTGGATGAGCCGACCATCGGGCTGGATGTAATCGCTAAGCTCAAAATCCGCGAATTCATCCGCCAGATGAACAAGCAGCAGAACATGACCTGCATTCTCACCACCCATGATCTGGAGGATGTGGAGGAGTTAGCCCACCGGGTGATTGTCATTAATCACGGCGAGAAGGTGTTTGATGACTCGCTGCAGCGGCTGAAGCTGTTCCTCGGAGAGAAGAAGCGCGTAAGCTTTACCTTTAACGAGTCTGTGCGGGACACCCTTTTCGACAATGACTGGACCAAGGTAATGGAACGCCCCTCCGACCTCCAGATTACGCTTGAGGTAGACACCGCCCGGATTTCAATCAGCGAGTTCATTGAAGGCATCTCCCGCAAGCATGCCTTCTCGGATATTTCCGTCAAGGAACTCCCGATCCAGCAAGTCGTAATGAATATCTATGAGAATGCCAAAAGCAGCCTGGACGTCACCCGTTAGAGTGACAGTTCAGGCTGCTTTTTTATCAGACTACTATTAGCTTCTAGCTTCGGCTTACTTCGCAGCAGCCAGCTCAGACGCAAGCTTCTCCGCCCCGTCAAAGATGGAATAGCTGTAGCCCCAGAACTGGTTGAAGTCAATCTTATAGATCGCTTTGTTCTGGATCGCCTTCAGACTCTGTAGTGACGGATCGGCATAGAACGCTTTTATCGACTGGTCGGCATCAATACCGCCTGTGTACACCGAGATCAGCAGGACATCCGGGTTGGTCGCGATCAATTGCTCCTTGCTGATCTCACCGGTCACATCGGCATAGCTGTTGGTCAGTCCAAGCAGTCCCAGCACATCTCCCGCAAAAGTATCCACGTTCCCGCTATAGACAGCGATAGCCCCGTTGCCTGCATCAGATACATAAGCGAAGGTCTTGGCACCAGTAGCTGCCGCTCCCTCCTTCAGCTTCGCTGCACGCTCCTTCAGCTCTGCAATGTATGCCGTGGCCTTCTCCTGCACATCGAAGATCTGGCCTAACTGTTCAATATCCTTGTACAGGCTGTCTAGCGTTGCCCCTTGCAGACTGGTGCTCTGCACGAAGGTCTTGATGCCCAGCTCATTGAGTCCGCCTACCGTCCCGACTCCCCAATCCGCATCTGCGAACAGGCCGCCGCGCCCCATCACCAGATCTGGACTTGCGCCTACAACCAGCTCTTTGCTGGCATAGTCCTGGGAGATGACAGGAATCTTCTTGAATTCCTCTTGAACCGCTGGATCGCCTGCACCGTAGAGAGCCGCTACTCCGACCATTTTGTCGGTAAGCCCCAGCTTAATCAGCAGCTCCGCCGCACCTTGCGTATTCGCTACTACCTTCTCAGGAGCCTTATCGAAGGTCTGCGATTTAGCCGTCCATTCGGTGCCTTCCCCGTTATTCGTGTGGTTCTGGGTGGTTAGCGGATATACCGTCTTGGCTGCCGCCGGTGCAGTCTCCGCCGGTGCCGGACTGGCCGATGCAGGTGCAGCCGTTGCCGCCGCTTCCTTCTCATTACCTGCGTTGGAAGAACAAGCCGCCAGCATAACCGCCATCACCAGAACCGCCAGCAGCGGTACATATCTTTTGAATATTTTCTTCATTCTCTTTGTCCCCATTTCTGTATGTACGTTAGTTCCCCTGCGGAAATGGCATTAAGCCTATGGCCTTGCAAGGAATACCTCCGTAGAATATAGAAAGTTTAGCCACATGTCAATGAGAATTATTATCATTGACAATCATTCTCAATGTACCGTATATTAAAAAAGACCCTACCGCTGCGTAGTCGCGCTGCCTTGTATCTGGCCGGATGTAATCGGTTTTTCGATTACATCCGGCCTACGCGGTGCCCCCGATCCAATTATGATCGGTTTTTCGATTACATCCGGCCTACGCGGTGCCCTCGGTCCAATTATGATCGGTTTTTCGATTACATCCGGCCTACGCGGTGCCCCCGGTCCAATTGTGATCGGTTTTTCGATTACATCCGGCCTACGTGGTGCCCCCGGTCCAATTATGATCGGTTTTTCGATTACATCCGACCTACGTGGTGCCCTCGGTCCAATTGTGATCGGTTTTTCGATTACATCCGGCCTACGCGGCGCCCCCGGTCCAATTGTGATCGGTTTTTCGATTACAATTGGCCTACGTGGTGCCCCCGGTCCAATTGTGATCGGTTTTTCGATTACATTTGGCCTACGTGGTGCCCTCGGTCCAATTGTGATCGGTTTTTCGATTACATTTGGCCGCGGGCATACATCCTATGCTCCTCATGACTCTCCTGCATACTTTGCCGGGGTCCCAACACTTATATGTTCTTATTCTCTTTCAATAAAGGAGCTTTATTACAGACATGCAAATGCATACTGATCTAGCCGTACCTTCACAGCCTAAGCAATCGCTCATCCATTCTCGTTACGGCTTCATGGCTGTTATAGGCATCCTGTTCATTATTACCCTGCTGTCTGCCGGGGCGGCGGTCTCTTTCGGGCAGGTGGACATTCCTGTCTCCCAATCCTACCGGATTCTGCTTCACCACATCACAGGGATTCAGATTGGAGATATGCAGGACCTGACCTCCGGTTCGTTCGTCGATATTATCTGGAAAATCCGCTTCCCGCGTGTCCTGATGGCGATGTTCATCGGCGCCGGACTTACGCTGTGCGGAACAATCATGCAGGCAGCGGTACAGAACCCCCTGGCTGATCCATACATACTCGGTATTTCCTCCGGCGCTTCGCTGGGTGCAACCTTCGCCATCCTGATCGGCTTCGGCTCGATGGGGCTGCTCGGGCAGTCGGGTGTCGCCTTTTGGGCTTTTGCAGGGGCGGTTGGCGCTTCTCTGCTGGTCCTCACACTCGCCAGTGCGGGCGGCAAAATGACCTCCGTCAAGCTGGTGCTGGCCGGGATGGTCATTAACGCTCTATGTACCGCCTTCGCCAACTTCATTGTCTATTTCGCGAACAATGCCGAAGGCATCAAGACCGTGACCTTCTGGACAATGGGCAGCCTGGCCGCCGCAAGCTGGGACAAGCTGCCGCTGATCTCAATCACCGTTCTGCTCGCCGTTATCCTGTTCCTCTCGCAGTTCCGCGTGCTGAATGCCATGCTGCTCGGAGATGAGGCGGCGGTTACGCTGGGCATTCATCTGGGTGCCTACCGCAGAGTCTACATGATTCTCACAGCGCTGATTACCGGCGTTATGGTAGCAAGCTGCGGGATGATCGGCTTCGTGGGACTGATTATCCCCCATCTGGTGCGGGGACTGGTGGGCTCGGACCACCGCAGACTGCTGCCGGCGTCGATTCTGTTCGGGGCGATCTTCCTGATCTGGACGGACGTCATTGCCCGGACCATCGTACCGAATGTGGAGCTGCCGATCGGGATCATTACCGCCCTGATTGGCGCGCCGATGTTCATGTACATGCTGATTAGAAAAGGCTATGCCTTCGGAGGGAAAAGCTGATGAATCTGAATGTTGAACGGCTAAGCGTCTCTTTCGGTGAGGCGAAGATTGTGCAGGAGGTCTCTCTGAGGGTGCAAAATAAGCAATTCGTCGGTCTGATCGGCCCGAACGGCTGCGGCAAATCGACACTGCTCAAGAGCATCTATAAAGTCATTAAACCGCGCCAGGGCGATGTCTTCCTCTCTGAGCTTAATGTGATCAAGGCCAGCCCGAAGCTTGTTGCCCGGAAGCTGGGCGTAGTCGGCCAGTTCAACGAGCTGAGCTTCGACTTCACCGTTCGTGAGATGGTGGCAATGGGCCGGACGCCCCACAAAGGCATGCTGGAAACCGACAGCCAGCAGGACGCTGACATTGTCTCGGCCGCACTCCGCAAGGTCAATCTGGAGGGGCATACTGGCCGCAGCTATAATTCCTTATCCGGCGGCGAGAAGCAGCGGGTCATTCTGGCGCGTGTGCTGGCCCAGCAGCCGGAATTCATGATTCTGGACGAACCGACCAACCATCTGGATATCAAATACCAGCTGCAGATTCTGAATATCGTCCGAAAGCTGGATATCGGCATTCTCGCCGCCCTCCATGATCTCACCCTGGCCGCTGAATACTGCGACTATCTGTATGTTATGAAGGAAGGCCGGGTCGCGGCCAGCGGAGTCCCTGAGGATATTCTAACGAAGGAATTAATCCGCGAGGTCTTCGATGTGGAGTGCGCGACCTACCGCAATCCGGTCACCGGGGCGCTGGGCATCGCCTATCTGGAGACAAGGTAACTCTTCAGACAGAAATAATAGTTCTTCTACAACCTGCGGCTCCTTGCCCGCAGGTTTATTCTTTTTGCAGGATGTTGAAACTATTTGCTCCACTATAAGGTCTAATGTTCAATCAAGTGCTTCAAGAAGCCCATAAAGGAGTGAACGAACTGAAAGCCCAGCCGCAAGTACCCCAACGATTCGCTGAACAACTTCAAGACTGCCGGAACAATCTGTTCCGCAAGGCCTACTGTTATGTCAAAAATGAGCATGAAGCGCTCGAAATCGTCTCGGAGGCTACCTATAAAGGGTATCTTGCCTTCGGACGGATGAAGGAACCGCAGTATTTCGAGACCTGGATGACCCGGATTGTCATCAACACCGCCATTGACCATCTTAACCGGAACAAACGGGTTACTTACATGGAGGATCACTCGCAGAGCTATGCCGGGGATGAGCATGCTGTTCCACTGGAAGAGAAGCTGGATTTGTACCAGGCTCTGGATAGACTATTGCCCGAGGAGAAGGCGTATATTATCCTGAAATTTTTTGAGGATCTGCGCTTCAAGGACATGGCGGACATTCTGGAGCTGCCGGAGAACACCGTCAAGACCAGGTTCTACCGGATTATCGGCAAACTGAAAGCTCACTTAAAGGATGGGGAGGTCGAGGGAATATGACAGGAAAAGACCGTTATGCACAGATCGAAATTCCCGCACAGCTCGGAGACGTTCTGGTGGAAGCCCAGAGAAAAGCAGCGGCCCGCAGTAAAAGAACCGTACGCTTGCGATGGTTAGGCTCGGCGTCCGCAGCCCTCATAGCTTGTCTGCTGGTGCTGAATATCCCGGATGTGGCAAGCGCCCTCTCCAAGGTTCCTGTAGTGGGAAGCATCGTGAAGGTGCTGCAGTTCGGGACTGGAGGCGAGCGTACCGACGGCGCTGCTGTAAGCACCGTGACCGCTGAGGATACGATTCGCATCGTATTCAATCAGGAAGGCGATACAGCCGCAAGTGTGCCTTCCTATACCGTCGATCAACGGGAGGCTCCGAACCGTCTGATCTTCACCTTTAACGGCGTCCGTAGCTTCGATTATGACGCACTGGAGCAGGATATGGTCGCCTCTCCGCTGGTCAGCGATGTGTACAGAAATATCATCCTGGATGACTCCGCCATGCGGTTCGTGGTCGAACTGAAGGAAGGCACCCGGCATACCCTGACCGAGTACAGCAATCCGGGTACGCTTGAACTGAAGCTGACAGCAGAGGGCAAGACCGCCGCACCTAAAGAAGTCTATTATGTACGCAGCGAAGGAATGCCGCAGGGAGAATCACTGGCTATCCTGGAAGAGATCTATCTGGAGGATGATGTCACCTTCCTGAAGACTGCCTCCGGTGATTTCGCCGCTGTCATCGGGGGCTTTGCCACCCGTGAAGAAGCTGAGCAGAAGCTCGCAGCAATCGCCGCGCGTGAGAACTATGCCGGGGACTTGCACGTGAACAGCTGGATGAGCAACGGGCATCCGGAGTAAAACCTATACTCAACGAATCAGGCAGGAAAATCACAAGCCGCTTATCATGCCTCCCCCTTCCCCAGCAATCGATATGGAAGGAAGGAGCGAACATGATGGCGGATTTGATGTTATGTTTTATAACATAAAGATAAATTATTTTTATTTTTATGCATTAAAAACGTATATTTATAGATTATTTTTACATAAAAGTAAATATATCATTTTGACAATTATGATTTATGTCATATATAATCACATTAATTTTAATATTATAAGGAGGTCATTTATGAAATTTATTCACAAACGGACTCTGAGGAGCTTTACTGTCCTGCTTGCCCTCTTCACCCTGTTATCGTTTCCCTCCATTACCCAAGCTGCGGACCCCGTAGTACCCGGGAAGGTCATTCCCAATGTCGTAGTGGTCGGTGTCGGCGGCACCATCACCTCCACTTCACCTTCTAGAGAGCTGTTTCAGACTTACGGCACCCCCAAGGTCTCCATCAATGATATTATCCAAAGATTACAACCCGAGCTGTCCAAAATTGCCAATGTGACCAGCACTGAGCTCAGCAACATCAGTTCGGCGCAGACCGCCTCCAAGGACTTATATAACCTCACCATTGCCATCGATAAGGAACTGGCTAATCCGGCAGTGAACGCTGTAGTGGTGACTACCGGAACCAATATTATGGAAGAGTTGGCTTACTGGACCGATCTGACGGTCCGCAGCCCGAAGCCCGTCATCTTCACAGGGTCAATGCGGCAATCCAATACGATCTCCTTCGACGGAGAAGCTAACCTGCTGAATGCCATCCGGCTGGCTGCCAGCCAAAAGACAGCCTACTATGGTACTGTTCTAATGATGAACGATGAATTCTTTGCGGCAAGAGAGGTCACCAAGACCGATGCGCTGCGTCTGGATACCTTTGACGGAGGCCGTTATGGTGCCCTCGGTACGGTGGATGAGAACCGGATTCGTGCAGTCCGTGCCCCGGCCCGCGTCAAGGATGCCGGAACAGAGAAGTGGAAGACTCCTTTCGATCTCAGTACCATCCAGCCGGAGGATTTGGCGAAAGTCGATGTTGTGTATAGTTATACAGAAGCCTCCGCTACACCAATTACGGCTTTGGCCAATGATGGAGTCCAAGGAATAGTTACTGCGGGTCACGGGGCCGGCGGGATCTCGACCGCGCAGCAGGCCGCCCGCACAGCGGCCATTGAGAAAGGCGTCCTGTTCGTAAGCGCTACGCGTGCAGGCTCAGGGGCAGTGTATGACACCGGTGCCAAAGGAATCATCGGCGCAGGCGATCTGCTTCCACAGAAGGCCAGACTCCTGCTCCAGCTAGGCCTCACCTTCTCCAAGGATCAGGAGCAGATCCGCCAGTGGTTCTCTACCATCGGCATGCCGGATTTCGATATGAGTAAATAGGAAGCCGCAGCTTGAGTGAATTCCCCGCATTAACCACTCCATATCGTGATACCTAAGACAAGCGGAGGACCGTATCCTCCACTTGTCTTTTTTTCGCCTGCCCGGCAGATCTCAGGCAATATCCTTATATTTCAGCCTGCGGATCGACCAGATTGACAAGACTATGAGATACACCCCATTCATTAAGAAGAACAGCAGATTCTCTATAGGCGTCAGCCCGCGCTGAGTAAGAACGCCCATACCAATCGTCAAAAGCGAGTGCGGAAACAGCAGCCCCAGCTTCAATACATACAGGCCCAGCCCGACAAAAACCGCACACAAGCTGATGCCGACCGGTGTGGCAAAGCTGCGGATACGGATGGACAAGCCGAGCTGCAGAGCGGCAATGCTGAGTGAAGCCACCCAGCCGCGGAAGGTCCACAGGATGATGTCCAGCGGAAAGGTCCCCGTCATAGACAGCATCTGTCCTGCCGCCCAATACAGCAGCAGGAATAGCGCCTGCGCTCCGGCAATCAGCACGCCTGCAATCACAAGCTTGGCTATAAAGATGCCAGTTACGGATACTGGAGCAGCCAGAATCATGTTCCAGTTCCGGTTCACATGCTCCAGCCTGCAGACAAAGGCGCAGCAGATGGCAATCAGAATCGGCAGGAAGAACTCCCCGTAAAATAAGCTTACCTGAGTCCACAGGCTAAACCAGCCGCCTTCGAGCGCCTCACGATTCATAACAAAGTTGGCACAGCCGATCATCAGGCTGACCACAGGCAGGCTGACCAGCACCAGCCCCATCCGCGAGCGGCGCAGCTTGGGCCATTCGGCCGCAACACTTCTAAGCATAAGCTTCCCTCCTTATATTGCTTGTCTTGAGATATGGGCATTTCCGCCCATATACAGGAGCAGCGTGATGAATAGAGCTGTAATGCATTGAAGGACAGGTATTGTCCCTGTAATATAAGAGCCCGCAGAAGCTTGATAGAGATAAGTCACCGGACTGAGATCCAAATAATAAGACCAGACGACCAACTGCCGGACAGCGGCAGGGAATAAGCTTGCGGTTGTCCCCAGGAACCCGCCCAGCATGCCAAGACATAGGGCAAACGCCTGGTTCTTCACCGCCAGCGATATCCATTGCTGCATAGCAATAATCAGCAGACTGGCAATTAGAGTACCCGCAGTGAACTGAAGCAGCAGGTCTGCCGGAAGCGGTTCTGAGAGTCTATGGAACATGCCAAAGCCGGCAATAAAAACAACCTGGGCCAGAATGCCGTAGAGGATCAGACTTCCGGCGCAGACGAATTTGGCGGCATAGACCGCCTGGCGTCCGACAGAGGTGGTCATCAGCATTTTCCAGGTATCCCCTTTATGCTCCATGTCGCAAATCCTTGACACCACAATCGCCGACAGAATCGGCAGGAACAGCCCGTTCATGGACGAGAGGCTGAAAATCAGCGCTTCCCAGGCGGCATTGTCTGCACTCCGCGAGATCGAGATGCTTATGGACATGGCCGCCCAGCCCAGCTCGGCGGCCAGAAAGAGCGTCATCATCGCCCACACCTTTCTCCGCCGGAGCTTGTAATATTCGAGGAACAAGGCTCTCGTCACAGGCTCCGCTCCTTTCCGGTAAGATCCAGGAAGATATCCTCCAGGCTCTTCCTCGACTCCACGATCCGGCTCACAGCAAGCTGGCCTGCCACCAGGATCTCATTGATCCGCGCCGCCTCAGCGTCCGGCATGGCACTGAACACCAGCTGCCCCTCCTGCATTCTGGGCCGGTACCCGTGCTCCGACAGTATCCTTACTGCCCTGGCTGGATCATCAATCCGAAAATGCACCGTCGCCTGATTCTGCGTCTGAAGTGCAGCCATCGTTCCCTGGAACAGCAGCTTGCCTTCACTGATAATTCCAACCGAGGTAGCAGTCTGCTCGATCTCGGACAACAGATGGCTGGACACTACAATCGTCATGTCATACTGGGCAGGCAAGGACTTAATCAGCTCCCGGATCTCCCCGATCCCCGCAGGATCAAGACCATTGGTGGGCTCGTCCAGTATAAGCAGACTGGGGAAAGCCAGCAGGGCCATCGCCAGACCCAGGCGCTGCTTCATTCCAAGTGAATACTGCCCGGCAAGCTTGTGCCGGTGATTATCCAGCCGCACAATCTGCAGCACCTTATCGATATTCTTGGCGGGCAGACTGCGCAGCCGCTGCATAACTCTCAGATTCTCAAGACCTGTCAGATGTCCGTAATAGGAAGGCGACTCGATCAGGGAACCCGTCCGGTTCAGAATCTCCAGCCGGTGGTTCCGCAGCTCTTGCCCGAACAGCTTAACTGTTCCCTGGGTGGGCTGCACCAGTCCCAGCAGCATCTTGAGCGTAGTCGTCTTCCCTGCTCCATTCGGACCGAGGAAGCCAAAAATCTCTCCTTGCTGCACCTTCAGATTTACCTGATCGACCCGTAGAGTTCCCCCATAGGTCTTGGTCAATTGCTGTGTCTCGATGATTGGATGAGTGTTCATAGGCTCCAGTTCAGCTCCATTTCTGTCAAGTTGGCTCTTGCTTCCAAGCATAGAGGCCTTCCCTTGCTGCAGACTGAAGATAACCTTACGCCTACCTTAAATACTCCGGCCCCTCCCATTCTTCAATGCCTGATCGTGTATACTAATTCATGGGTGATGACGATTGAATACGATGAAGAACCGCAAAATAATGATCGTTGAGGACGAACCGAAGATACGTGAGATGATTGAGCTTTTTTTACGAAAAGAAGGGTATTACCGCATCTATGCAGCTGGAGATTATAGCAGTGCCCTCGCCATGTGCCGCCAAGAGAAGCCGGATATCGCCATTCTCGATGTGATGCTGCCGGATCAGGACGGGTTCTCGCTGCTGTCCGCTATCCGAACCTTCTCCGATATGCCGGTACTCTTCCTGTCGGCGCGTGGTGAAGATGAGGACCGGCTGCTGGGTCTGGGACTGGGGGCTGACGATTATATCGTTAAGCCATTCCTGCCGAGGGAGTTAATGCTGCGTCTGAGCGCTGTGCTGAAGCGGGTATATGCGTCTTCCATACCAGAGCGGCTGCCTGCCTTCAGAGTGGGTGAACAGGTGGTGGATCTGGACAGCGCTGTGGTACTAAGAGAAGAGCGCGAGCTTCCGCTGACGGCGAAGGAGCATGCCATTCTGATCAAGCTGTACCAGAACGGCGGCCGGATTGTGACTAGTGATGCCCTTTGCCAGGCGGTATGGGGGGATGACAGCTACGGGTACGAGAACACATTAATGGTACATATCCGGCGTATCCGCGAGAAAATCGAAGCAGACCCCTCGAAGCCGGAGCAATTGCTGACAGTCAGAGGCCTTGGATATAAGCTCATGGTGCAGGAGGCGCTCTAATGGACAGTGCGGTCCGGATTTTACGCAAATTCGTAGGCTCTACCCTGCTGGTCTCTACGCTGCTGCTCCTGTTCAACCTGATCCTGCTTGGATCACTCATCTTCAAGGAGACCCATCAGGAGGCTTCGCCGGAGAAGGTTGTGCGCGAATTATCCTCAGCTCTGCAAGGGGCTGACGGCACATATTCCCTTGATTCCAAGGGGGCTGCACTGCTTCAGCAGAACCGGGCCTGGGCCATGCTGCTGGATACAGGGGGCAAGGTGATATGGAGTGAGCAGCTGCCGCCGGAGATTCCGCGCGCTTACAACATCGTAGAGGTGGCGAAGTTCTCGCGCTACTACTTGCTGGAGTATCCTGTGTACCTCTGGGAGCACCCGGAAGGACTTCTCGTCGTTGGCTATCCCAAATATTCATATGAAAAATATCAGCTCGGATACCTGACGGACTGGTTGCGCTCCCTTCCCTTAAGGGTGCTCCTCCTCCTGGCCTGCAACGTGGTACTGGCCGTGGCCCTCTCCTTGTTCATCGGCACCCGGCTGATCCGCAGGATCCGGCCTCTGATTAACAGTATCCATGCTCTGGCCAAAGACAAGCCGGTCCAGCTGCAGACTGCCGGACTCTTCAGCGATTTGTCCGAGAGTATTAATTCGGCTTCCGCTACGCTGCAGACCAGGAGCTCGCAGCTGAAATCTCGGGATGAAGCCCGCTCGAACTGGATCGCCGGGATCTCCCATGACATCCGTACTCCGCTCTCGATGATCCTGGGCTACGCGAGCAATCTGGAGGAGCAGGACAATCTGACCGGTGAGCAACGCCAGCAGGCTGCCATCATCCGCCGCCAAGGCGAGCAGCTAAGATCGCTGGTCAGCGATTTGAATCTCGTCTCGATGCTGGAGTATGACATGCAGCCGTTGCAGCTTAAGCCGGTCCGCTTATCCGCTCTGGCCCGGACCGTGGTCTCTGACTTCATGAATAACGGTCTGGAGGAGCGTTATTCGCTGGACCTGTGCATTATGGACGAGCGCCTGCAAGTGACGGGCGACGAGAAACTGCTGTACCGTGCGGTAAGCAATCTGGTCCAGAACAGCATCCGCCATAATCCGGACGGCAGCCGGATTACGGTAACGGTCTCCTGCAGCCCGAACCCGAAGGAGCCGGAATGCTGTCTATCCGTATCCGATGACGGGACTGGGGTTCCGCCAGAGCTTTTGCCGGAGCTGGTCCTGCTGCCCTACTCCGGGAAGCGGACCCGCCCCGTCCGGCAGGGCCACGGGCTTGGCCTCCCGATGGTCGCCCGCATCGCCGAAGCCCATAAGGGCAAGCTTGTTCTGGAAAGCCCTCCGGGGGAAGGGCTATGTGCGACTCTGCACCTGCCGGCTTTACCTTTGCCTAAGTAGAAATCAAGCGCCGGCAACGAAAAGCAGCGATCCTCCAATAACAGGAGAATCGCTGCTTGTTAGCTTTTAGAGCTGAGTGTACGGGTTCAGATTAGATCTGACTTCTGTAGCAACCGCTGTATGATTGTAGCAACTTCAGCCCGTGTAATATAAGCAGCCGGTGCCAGCACCTTGCTGCTTCTTCCGGTTATAATACCAGACTGGATACTGGAGATCATGCCGCTTACAGCCCAAGCAGAGACCTTAGCCCCATCTGTATAGGAGCGTAAAGTTTCAGTCGTCTGCTGGTTAGCCAGCCTGTTCTTCAGATTCGTAAGAGACATAGCCCTGCCCATCATGACTGTTGCCTGCTCGCGGGTAATCCGCTCATTGGGAAGGAATTGTCCATCTGCGAAGCCGTCAACCAGTTCATAGGCCCGGGCCGCCTGGATGAACCCGTAATACCAATCTGCGGGATTCACGTCCGTGAAGGCAGATTGTCCGCTCATGGGCTTCATTCCCAATCCACGGACGAGAATGGCTGTAAATTCTGCCCGGGTGATGTCGCGGTCCGGACTGAACAGATTACCGCCTGTACCTTCAATAACCATCCGCGAACCCATATCATTAACGGCTTGGCGGGCCCAGTGGGTACTTACATCCTTGAATTCAAGCGGATGCCATACAACGGCATAGATACTGTTGGTTAAGCTGTTCATTTTCGCGTAATACTTGCCGCCTGCCATGACCACCCGGGTTGGAATATGACGCACCTTGCCATCCGGGTCCACGGTTATACCTGTCGTGATTTGGTCAGGATCAATCCCGTCAGGCAGCATAAGGCTGCGTTCCACGTACGTATTGAATCTGGATACTTCTGCAGTTGCACTGCCATGGATAGCCCGAACTGTGAAATCCGCCGGAGGACCAGCCAAAGTGAATGCTCCTTGTGCAGCAGCTTGTTCGACTACTTGCATTTTGCTTTGCGGCAATCTGGATATCTCAATCTGCAGCTTAATATCCTGGAGGGCTGCAGAGCCGTCAAGCTGTTGGGCCACGGAAGCCATCTGAATCTGCCGGACTGGCAGTGTAAATGAACCCGCACCGGTCTGCAGCAGCAGCGTTGCCTCCTGGTCCTCCATGAACTGAATCATTTGACCGGTAAGCTCAGCAATGACAACCGCCGCTTGACCGTTGTAAGAGATAGTGATAACCGCCTGCTTTCCTTCCTCAGCGAGCCGTTGCTGCAGCCTAGCGGTATCAACAATAATAGTAGCTACAGTCTGATCACCACGTGAAGATGTGACTAATGTGCCTGCACTTTCAACCTTACCGTTCACCAGGACGTCTGCAGTTGTACTTGCCGGCGCAGCTGTCGGCTGTGCAGGTGAAGTAGCGCCGCCACTGTAGGGCGCTGCCGGAACAACCGCATTGGATTGGACAGAAGCCTCACTGCTGCCAAGTGCGTTGACGGCCTCCACTGTAAAAGTATAGCTTGTCCCGTTAAGCAATCCAGTCACTGTAACCGGGCTTCCTGTTCCTTTGGCCACGATGTTGCCTGGAGAAGCTATAACTCTATACTCTGTAACGGCAATACCTCCATCGTCTGCAGGAGGTGTAAACGTAATTGTGGCCGAGCCGTCTCCCGCAACTGCTGAAATCCCTGTCGGTGCAGATGGAACTGTGGCCGGTGTAGCAGTTACCTCATTAGACTTAATGCCTAAGCCCCCGGTATTCCCCGCTCTCACTAAGAACATATAGGTCTTTCCGTTAGCGAGCTCAAGGGCCTCGTAGCTCGTTGCTACAGCGTCTGCTGTCTTAATTAATTGAAGCTGCTCTCCCGGAGCTTTCATGTAGATATTATAATAAGTGGCTCCGGTTACACTGCTCCAGTTCAAGGTTACTTGCCGGTTACCCGCGGCAGCCGTCAATCGGGCAGGCGGCAGGGGCAGCACAGTAACGATTTTGGTCGCTTCACTAATTACACCATTGATGCTTTGAACAGCGTAATAGGACTGTGTTGCTGTTAAGCCGTCGAAACGGACAATTCCATTACCAAGACCGGAAGGAGTATCAGATACCTTGATGCCGGTGTATTCGAATAGGGTTACATCCGCTCCAGGGTATACATTGCTGACATCGATATAGCCAATACCGGCAACCGCAACAGGGGTTCTAAGCGTGGCATTCACAAAGCTCGAATTCACACTCTCTTCCCCATTCAACGTCTGGGTCACGTAGTAGCCCAGTGTATGGGGCTCCACATCCAGGAACTTGTAGGTATTCTCCGTAACGGAAGAAGCCGTTGCCTTCAGTGTTCCATCCGCCAGATACAGCTTCAAGGCCGCCCCGGATGTGTATCCGCTCACGCTGATGCTTTCTTCTTCACCCGCTGCCGCCGGTGCATCCGGTACTGACGGCTGAACCGTTGCAAAATTAGAGTTGGCGCTGCTTACCCCGTTAATGCCCTGTATGACATAATACGTGGTTCTGGCCGTCAAACCGCTGAACCGGAACTTGCCATTGCCCTGATCCACAGACACAGCTGGAATGGCTTGTCCGCTGCTCTCATATAGCATAATAGAAGCGCCCGGATAGATATTTCCGGCATCCATATAGCCAATGCCTGCGCTGGCATTAGGTGTGCGCAGGCTCGCGGATACGAAGGCCGAGTTCACACTCTCTTCACCGTTCACCGTCTGTGTCACATAATAGCCGAGAGAGTTCGGCTCCACATGCATGAATGAATAGGTGGCTGCTGTTACCGTAGGCTCTGTAGCCTTCAGCGTTCCGTTCGCCAGATACAGCTTCAAGGTCGCCCCGGATGTGTATCCGCTCACGCCTATGCTCTCTTCCCCGCCCGTTGCCGCCGGGGCATCCGGTACTGACGGCTGAACCGTTGCAAAATTAGAGTTGGCGCTGCTTACCCCGTTAATGCTCTGTATGACATAATACGTCGTTCTGGCCGTCAACCCGCTGAACCGGAACTTGCCGTTGCCCTGATCCACAGGCACTGCCGAAATGGGCTGGCCGCCGCTCTCGTATAGCGTAATGGACGCTCCCGGATAGATATTTCCGGCATCCATATATCCGACACCTGCGCTGGCATTAGGTGTGCGCAGACCCGCAGATACGAAGTCCGAGTTCACACTCTCCTCACCGCCCACCGTCTGTGTCACATAATAGCCAAGAGAGTTAGGCTCCACATGCATGAATGAATATGTAGCTGCTGTTACAGTGGGCTCTACAGCCTTCAGTGTTCCATCCGTCAGATACAGCTTCAAGGTCGCCCCGGATGTGTATCCGCTCACGCCGATGCTCTCTTCCCCGCCCGTTGCCGCCGGGGCATCCGGCACTAACGGCTGGACCGTTGCTAGAGTTGAGCTCCCGCTAACCACCCCGTTGATGCTCTGAATGACATAATACGTCGTTCTGGCCGTCAACCCGCTGAACCGGAACTTGCCGTTGCCCTGATCCGCAGGCACCGCCGGAATGGCCTGTCCGTTGCTCTCATATAGCGTAATGGACGCTCCCGGATAGATATTTCCGGCTTCTATATAGCCGATACCTGCACTGGCCGTAGGTGTGCGCAGACTCGCGGATACGAAGAACGAGTTCACACTCTCTTCACCGCCCACCGTCTGTGTCACATAATAGCCGAGAGGGTTCGGCTCTACATGTATGAATGAATAGGTGGCTGCTGTTACCGCTGTCTCTGTGGCTTTCAGTGTTCCATTCGTCAGATACAGCTTCAAGGTCGCCCCGGACGTGTATCCGCTTGCAACAATACTCTCCTCCCCTCCCTCAGCTGACGGAGCAGCAACCGCTGCAAATACCGGACCCATCATACCCGGGTAGTTAACCCATAGAATTGATAGACATAGTCCTATAATCAATAGCTTTTTTATCATAAATTCCCCCCTTAATAATAATTTCAAGAAGATAATAGCACAATTTGTCGAATCCGCACACTGCTTAATCGCTGAATATCCTGAAAAAATAAACTAATCTTTTCTTATTAAAAAGAAGGTATGCGGGTGAAACCCATCTCTCCCAATATTCGCTATATTCTGCTATGCTAATAGAAATTCATAGTAGATACAGGAGGCGTAACCCGGAATGGATGCATTTCAATATGAGCTTACCTCAGAGAGTTCGATTAACCTGAAATATGAGTACGGCGGTGAGTACTTCACATTCAGCCTGTACCGGGATGACAGCGGGTGGGTACTTCATCCATTTGACGGGATGCTGCTGCGGAATCCGGCGATGTGTACGCTGGTTGCACAGGAGCTGTTCAAGCACAAGCCTTTTCAGGTCATGCTGGCAAAAGAAGGTATCCTGTTCACCGATATACGCTCTACCGTCAATCTCGATAATGTCAATGCGCCGGTTGCTGCACGCAATGAGCGGGAGCCGCGTGGTAACCCTGCTGATGATCTGATGGACTTCGTTCAGCAGCACTCGATTGAAGAGGTCATTGACTACGAATGCCAGCTGGTGGGGAGCCGCATCTCCTTTTACAAAGAAATTCTACAGCGCATGTTCATGGACAACCTGGGTCCCTCAGACCCTGAATTCCAGAAGATACAGGATATTGTGCGGATCTATGAGCAGGCGCTGGAGCGGCTGACGGATCTGAATGGTCCGAACCTGGACGCCGGAAGCCGGGGAAGATTCTAAGCCTGCCAATGCACTTATACAAGCTTGAATTACTCATAGGAAAGGTTGGTTCTCATGACACTTGAGCTTATCAAGGGGCAAAAATACAGCTTAACCAAAGACAACCCCCGCCTCACGCAGCTCATCATCGGCCTGGGCTGGCAGGCTGCGGGAGCCGGGATTGAGATGGATAGCTCTGCTGTTCTGCTTACAGAGGTACAGCGGGTCTCTTCTGCGGCGGATCTCATATTCTATGGGCATCCCGCTGCCGATAATCAGTCTGTAGCTCTATTACCGCCTGAGCAACAGATCAGCACAGGCATGGCTGACCACGCACAAATCGCAGTCAGGCTCGACCAGATTCCTGCGGAATATGAGCGCATTGCATTTGTGCTGACGATCCATGAAGCTGTGAAGCGGCAGCAGAGCTTCGCAGGCTTAGAAGGCGCTTATTTACGTATCATGAGCGCTGCGGACGGAACGGAGCTGCTCCGTTATCCGCTGGGTGACGGTTATACGGTGGAAACTGCTATCGTTGCCGGGGAGCTGTACCGGTATCGGAACGAATGGAAATTCAGCGCGGTCGGCTCCGGTTATGCCGGCGGCCTGCCCGCACTGTGTCATAGCTACGGTATACCTGCAGATGAGGCTCAGGCATTGGTTCAGACAGCGAGACCCGAGGCTCCGCCCCGGAAGTCTCCTTTTGTTCTGCCGGAGCTGCGGCCACGCCCTAAGCAGAGGCCGGCGGATCTGTTGCCTCCGGCTTCGCCCCCCGGTTCTCCAGGGAATTCCGGTGACCGGCTGCTGAAGAACCGGGGGGAGACGGTCCGGCTTCAGAGCGGGCCGGGAGCTGCGGGCGAGATTGTCATCAATCTCAACTGGGTTCAGACCGAATCCTCCAGCTGGTTCGGCAGAAAAGGAATAGATCTCGATCTGGGCTGTCTGTTTGAGCTGAGCAATGGCCTCAAAGGCGCGGTCCAGGCGCTCGGCGAATCCTTCGGCAGCCTGAACCGCCCACCTTACATCCTCCTGGACGGGGATGACCGCACCGGCTCGATTGCCACGGGCGAGAATCTGCGGATTAACAGCCGCTATCTCTCCGAGATCAAGCGGATTGTTATCTTTGCCCTCATCTATGAGGGCGTGGCAAACTGGTCGCAGGCTAACGCCGTTGTAACCATAAGCCAGCAGGGCGGGCCAGAAATCAAGCTCCAGCTGGACGAGCACAACAACGATAAGGGAATGTGCGCCATTGCCATGCTTCACAGCCAGCCGGATGGTAGCTTCAGCGTGGAGCGGCTCGTCGAGTATTTCAGCGGACACGAGGAGCTGGACCAGCGTTACCACTGGAATCTGCGGTGGGAGGCTGGGAGCAAGTAGGCGTAATCTTGAGCGGCATCACCTTGACGGGGGTTGCCGCTTATTGTGCATGTGGTCGGTTTTTCGATTACATTCCGCCTCACGCCTCCGTGCCGGCTCAATGTGATCGGTTTTTCGATTACATTGAGCTCACTCTGCCTCACACTGGTCCAATGTAGTCGGTTTTTCGATTACATTGGGCTCACTCGCCTCACACTGGTCCAATGTAGTCGGTTTTTCGATTACATTGGGCTCACTCGCCTCATGCTGACCCAATGTAGTCGGTTTTTCGATTACATTGGGCTCACGTGCTCTCGTGGCAGCCTATAGCTTCAGCTGCACACAAAACAGCCCTTCCCCGTCTAAGACGGATGGAAGGGCTGTTTTGCAGTAATTATTTTATTCTACAGTATGATCTACAGAAGCTGCCTGGATGCTGCCGAATGCCCAGTAGCTTACTGGAACATCCGACCATTTCGGGGCTGCGCTGGTCAGCGGAGCCATGCCAAGGGCACGGTTAACGATGGTTACGGCTTCTGCGCGCGTTAACGTCTGGTCTGGACGGAATGTGCCGTCTTCGTAGCCGGTGATGATGCCAGCCTGAGACATCCGCTCAATGGCGGCCTGAGCCCAGTGGCCGGCAATATCGCTGAATCCGGCCGCATGGTCTTGTGCGCTTGTTATCAAACGGGACAAGATGGTCGCCATTTCAGCTCTTGTAATCGTCTGGTTGGGCTTGAAGCTGCCGCCCCCATAACCCTTCATGATGCCGCTTCGCGTCACTTGACCAATTGCTTCTGCCGCCCAGTGTCCGGCAGAAACATCGGAATACGCTACGCCGGCAGTGACTGCGGATTGGCTGAAGGTACGGGCAATGATGCTTGCCGCTTCCGCCCGGGTGATGCTGTTCCCAGGCTTGAAGGTGCCGTCAGCATAACCCGTCATATACGCCTTCACCTGCACCGCAGGATCTTGTGCAAGTACAACGGTAAAGGTACTGAATTTGCTGATACTGAATTGAATACCTGACTTTCCGGTCTGGCCGAAAGGTACGATTTCACCCTTGACCAGCTCTTTGGTGCCGTCGCTATGTTCAATGAAGACCGCCAGTGCCTTCAGTTGCTCCGCTGTTAACGAACTGTTGTTAAGCGGAAGCACCAGCGTAACCGGACGGCTCTGCAGGTTGGTGTCGATCGTTACCGGACGGCTCACAAGTGTAACTGTGGCACCGGGGGATACGCTCTGCACCTGTGCTTTTGCAAGGGCTTCAACCTCTGCGCTCTGCTGCGACGTCTTCAGTGGAACCAGATTGAAATAAATATCTGTACCGAATCCGGCCATCGAGCTGCCCGGCACCTTCACCTCAGCATTCACTGTGAAAAGATCCAGCATAATCTGATTATCAGCAAATTGCTTGCTGGAAGTTGCCGGAATGGTCAATCTGGTTCCAGCCACCTCATCATTCTTATCAGGCACGTTGATTCTGGCAATACTGGACCCGGCAGCCTTAAGCTCATTAACTGCCCGGATAGCTTGCTCCAATGTGAACGTAAGCGTGTCACTCTTCACTCCGTTTGCATCCTTAGTGCGGGTAATGACCACTGAGGATACCATGGAGCCTTGAGCGGCGCCGTTCTCAACGTTTGCATTAATGCTTTCTGTCTGCGGAGAAGGTGTCGGTACCGGAGCCGGGGCTCCCCCTCCTGATCCTGAACCGCCGCCCGGTGCCGGTGTAGGAGGATCAGTTGGCGTGACCGGAACAGGAACTGTCGAGAAGCTCCAGACCTTGCTATCCGCAAATCCTCCATAGCTGTTACCTGATTCGTCTGTAAAAGCACCCGCTTGAATCAGCACATAATAGCTGCCGCCCTGCTTCAGTAAACTGCTAGTATTGATGCTAACGATACCGTTTGTAATAGTGACAAGCTCCCGGTTGCCCGCTTCGATTGTCGTTACATTCTCATGATCTGCTGCATTTACAATCTCAATATTACCTTTTCCAGCTAACACATTCTCGTTAAAGGTTAATGTGAGTGTAGCAGATACAGGTACATGCGTTGCATTGCCTGCCGGACTGTAAGAGGTTACTACAGGCGGTGCCGTATCTGGTGCACTGGTGGTCACAAACCGCCAGGCGTTAATGCCTGCAATGCCGGCATAGCTGTTGCCTGCGTTATCTGTGAATGCTCCCTCTGTAACCCGTACAAAGTAGCTTGTCCCATGCTCCAGATTATCTGCCGGATTAATGGTTACGACATTGTTCAGGATCGTTACCCTATCCGAAAGAGCAGGAATCGCCGCTACCGGATGAATGTCATCGGTGCTGCGGAAAATCTCAATGGTACCCGCCGCCGCCCGTACATTTTCGCTAAAGGTAAGAACCAGATTGGCGTTCACTGCCACTTCGGTGGCCCATGGCTCCGGCGAATATGTCATCACCGTTGGCGAGATCCGATCCGGTGCATCTGTGGTTGTGAACTGCCAGACTGTACTCTCCGCATTACCGGCATAGCCGTTGCCTGCGAGATCAGTAAATGCCCCGGCACCAATCTGTACATAGTAGCTCACACCATACTTCAGATCATTCGTAGGATTAATCGTCACTACATTGCTATGAATAGTTACATTCCCGGAAGCTGCAGGAATCGTCGCTACTGGTGCATGATTCGCACTATTGTAGATGACGATATCGCCTTCCCCAGCTTTTACATTCTCGCTGAAGGTAAGCTCCATATTAGTCCCAATAGCTACATCGGTTGCACCATTCTCAGGGGAGTAAGTGTTCAACACAGGTGCAGTTGTATCTGGTGCATCCGGGGTAGTAAACTGCCAAGTGGTGTCGTCTGCAATACCAGCATAGTAATTGCCGGATGCATCTGCAAATGCATCTGCGCTAATCCGCACATAGTAGCTTGTACCATACTCCAGATTGTTCACCGGATTAATGGTTACTACATTGTTCAGAATGCTTACGTCTCCGGCAGAGATCGTAGCTGCTATTTTGTCGGACGAGATGTTGTAAATCACAATACTACCTTCCCCTGCTTGTACATTCTCGCTAAAAGCAAGCTTCAGGTTAGCTCCGATAGCTACATCTGTTGCCCCATTCTCAGGCGAGTATGTGCTTACGATTGGGGCTGTCGTATCCGGCCGGCTGGTTGTTGTAAACCGCCAGGTGGTATTGTTCGTGATACCGGTATAGCTGTTGCCTGCCATATCCGTAAATGTACCATTATCTATCATCACATAGTAGGTCGCACTGTAAACCAGATTCCCCTGGTGATTGATCGTTACTATATTGCCGTCAATGGTTACATCATCGGAGCTGACAGGAATTGTCGCGGCCGGGTTAACACTATTGACACTATTGTATATCTTAATTTGCCCTTCACCCTTCTGTACATCCTCATTGAACGTAAGAGTCAGGTTGGTGCCGATCTCTACATCCTTTGTTCCACTCTCAGGAGAATAACTGCTCACCACCGGTGGCACAGTATCAGGCGCTTCTTCTGTGGTGAACTGCCAGGTGGTGCTGTCCGAAATACCTGTATAAGAGTTAGAGTTTTCTGATAAATCTCTGAAAGCTCCGCCATCGATGTTTACAAAATAGTTAGTACTGTACTTAAAATCATCATACGGTACAATGGTTACCACGTTATCCTTAACCGTAACATTCGTTGAGTTAACCGGAATTACTGCCGGGTAATCTAAATCCGCACTGTCGTAAATCAGAATGTTGCCACTATCTGCCGTTACATCCTCATCAAACGTGAGTGTCAGTTGGGCATCAGTCGCTACTCCCGCATCTCCCTGGTCTGGAGAATAGCCGATAACAATCGGAGCTTCCGTATCACCTTGTCCGGCAACTGTCGTGAAGTTCCAGTCACCTGCTGCGATCGCTGCATTGCCGCTGTCACCGTTAGTGAAAGCATCCGCGTCAATGGTTACAGCATATTTCATATCTGGATCGAAATTCTTACCCGGATTAATCGTTACCATATTAATAGCCGGATTTACCGTTACTCTGCTGGTGTCATCCGCCTGGATGATTTCAACCGGAGCAGATGTATCCGCAGCTTTGAAAATTTTAATATTAAAGTCGTCTCCAGCAGCTGCCGTCACTGGCTGATTAAACATCAGCTCGAGATTTGCATCTAATTCTACATCAGTGTCCTCATTCCCTGGAGTCAGACTGAGCACCCGCGGGATGTTGGGAATGACATAAGACATAATGATCTCTCCGGAATCACCTGCTGCAATAAATTGATTAATCCCTTGGAAAAATACAATGCCGTTCAGATTTTCAGTCGCGTTTGTATTCTCAGACTTCCATGTCTGCCCCAGGTCACTAGTGGAAAATACTTTCCCGCCATCTCCTGCGGCCATAAATACGCTATTGCCGAAAGCCACTCCATTCAGGTTCACTTTCGATTCAAGGACCTTCACCGCGCCTTTCGAACTTTCCGGAGAGGTAATAATAGTTCCGGACGCACCAACCGCCACGAACATCCCGCCGCCAAAGGTGATCCCGTTCAAGTTGTCGGTTGTTTTGCTTGTTACCTTAGTCCAATCAGATCCATCTTTGGACACTACCACTGTACCGTTATCACCCACTGCTACAAAAGCACCGTTGCTGTAAGCCACGGCGTTCAGATTCTCAGTAGTGGCGGAGTGTACTATTTCCCAGTCAGCGTTATCGTTGTCACTTTTCTCCATGATAAATCCTGAATCGCCGACTAGAACTAATTTTTCATCACCGTAACTGACTCCATTCCAGTTCATACCGAAGGATCCATCGGAGGGTGTCCAGGACACGCCATCTGTTGACGTTAGGAGAATCCCATTGTCACCGACTGCAACGAATTCGCCGCCTGCGCCCTTATGAATAATACTATTCAAATCCTCGGTTACCCCAGAATCACTAACTGCCCAGGTCGAAGTGCTGCTTGCGGCAACAATTTCCCCTGCTTCCCCCACTGCAACTAAAGTATCTGAGCCTACAGCAACCCCATTTACGTTTTTGCCGTCTGGCAGCGGACCAACATTCTCCCAGCTTTCCGTACCGTTGTCTGTCGAACCCGCATATACCGGAAAGGCCCCGGTCCAAACTAAGCTGATCGTGAGTAACAACGAGAAAACTTTTTTCAATCCCTTACCCTTAAACAATGTATCGCTCCCCCTTGTTCATTCATCCTGTGCGCTATATTGCAAATTCTGCTGGAGTGTAGCATCTGCCCCCTTAGAAATTTTCATATATGCGCCCATTCTAGCAGACAGCTCTAAACAAACTCTTAACAATTCTCGACAAAAACCGATTCATCAGGACCTAAATGGGGTATAGCTCGAAAAAAAATGAAAAAGTCCTGATTTTTCTAAAAAAAATAGCACATAGAGCCTTCGCTCATATGCGCTATTTTTATTTCCAATCTGCACCGTTAGTCTTGGAGACAAGGATTATCAAAATTCGCGAGAGTTCAAAAGATCCTCCCGAAGCGGTGTAAAGGTATCGAGCAGCACGCCTTCTTCAAGAGCTATGGTACCGTGGACCACTCCACCAGGTATGTTGAGAACTTCACCCTGCCGGAGCAGATGCTTCTCTCCATTCATCCGAAACTCGAAGCTTCCTTTGAGGCAATACGTCAGTTGCTCGTGAGGATGGGAATGCTCGTTACCCTGCGAGCCTTTCTCAAAATGTACTTCCATCATCATCAGCGATTGGCCCGGCTTAAAAATACGGCGTTTCACTCCAAGTCCCGCTTGTTCCCATACGTTGTCATCGTTCACCATACCTGCTTCCCCTTCCCTTTATACGATTCGTTTAACTGCTTATTGTCTGATTGCTAAAACCGGACTGGCAGAATCCAAAGTCTGTTCTTTGGAGCCATAAATTACGTCCCCGTTGCTTCCAGTATTGGAAGGAGCATATACCATGAACGACAACGATCCGCCAGAAGGGATAGCCTCATTCACTTGCGCCGTTACGTCAATTTCCACTGGAACCCCCACGGCCATTCCGGCCCATTCGTCAATTACGCTTCCTGCAGCAGACTTATTATTCCAGACGATGCCCGTCTCCGTCCACCCCCCGGTGGCTACAGCTATAGCATTTACGTTACTTGCTGCACCAACGTAAGTCGGCACCAGCCTGAGCTTGGCCTCCGCGACTGGAGAGCTGAAGGCGGATATATCGAACTGCAAATACGATGTGCGCGTATATCCGCTGGAGCTATTCTTGATTACCAGGGAATTCACTGTTCCGTAATTGGTAGAGGCGTAGGTTCCGTCCCGTACGTATGCATCTGCAGCGGGTAAAGCACTTAACAAATGCACAGCTTCAGACGGCTTCCCCTCTCCGGCTGCATTATATGCGGCAACGGCATAATAATACTTCGTGCCGTTCAACAGACCCGTTACTGTGCCTGATGTAGCTGTCCCAACATCCAGCGTAGAGGAATAGACTCCCGGAGTGTTGCCGTATTTAATGCGATATCCGCTCGCTCCGCTGACGGGTGACCAGCTTAGAGTCGCCTGCCCCTTCCCTCCAGACAGGGTGCTAATTACTGGCGCCGCCAGATTCCCGGGATTTTCGGGCGTCAGGTCAAACGTCACACGCAGAGAACCTCCCTTTTGGCCATTCACATCCACCGAGAGTTTAATCGTTGGACTCAATTGAGTGACAGTGATTCCGGGATCGGCCGAGAGCACACCCGAAGCACTGCGGTTAATCTCCAACTGGATGCTGCCGGTATTGGCCTGAGTAGGGTCGGATACCGACACCTCGGCCTCAGTCTCAGACTGCTTCAGCAGAACGGAAGCTTTGCCGCTGCTGGTAATACCGCCAACACTTTTACTCGCCGAATTCCAGAAGTTCACCGCTGTCAGATTCAGATGATTCTCTTTCACTGCTTGGGCCTCCGTAGAATTCTCAAGCACTGTATAATCTGGGTCAGCCGCATAATCCGCCGTTTGCGCTGTGCTCAGATTAGGAAGCAGGGCGTACTGGTAGCCTGCCTCCCCGGACGCAGTCCCATGATCGAACCATATCGTCTGGAAATGGTTCGTCTTCGTATCCGTCAGCAGCGAGCTGGAGTGGATATCCGTCCACTTCCCGCTGCGTGTCTCACGAAGTGTCTGTAACGTTGGGGCTTCAGGGAAATAGTATCCTACATCCGAACCGCTGGCCGTATTCCCCGCAAGGTGCATCCAATTCACCCCGGTAGATGTCTGTTGTCCTTGCGTAAGTGAGGGGGATTGTGCCGTTCCATTCACCTCGAAGGCATTGCTTCCTGTCCCGTTCAACTTGCGGTTATCGACAATCGTCTCGATCGTACGGCCCGAAGTGCTCTTGATTCCGGCACCAAGGGCGACAATCTCATCGTCGAACATGAACCAGGACTTCTTGCCGCTCAACGTTCCACCATATGGATTGAGCTGCATGCCGGCAAGGCCATACGTCCCATCGCTCGCTCCGCCTACCCAATTCATGGATGTCACAGCACTCTGTCCGGCCGCATTGGAGAGCGTTCCTGTATCCACAGTCGTGCCTGCCAGCCGGTACGGATCGACCGTAGGCCAGTAGTTATCGTCGTATTGGCTGAGATCCTGATTGTAGAGATAGGTCATGCCGTCGCCCATATGCCAACCATGCAGATTATCCCCGTTGATTGACTCGTACCGGGCAATCCGGCTGGAGGACATCGCCAGTCCAAAGCCAAAGCCCGGACGAAGCTGTATGAACCGGTCCGACTCAGGGAAGGCAATATTGCCGATCCGTTCTCCCCGGGCTGCAATAGATGGATCATTCAGCAGCTCTTTAGCCAGGTTGATGTAAAAAATCGAATTGCCTCCGCTGATAAAGCTCCGGTACGTATCCTTCGTAATCCATTCCTTCACCATGCTTCGGTAATCGTCAGCATTTGATTCAGGTGCGAAGGAGCTTAAGAGCAGGATGGATTGCGCTGCAGCAAAGCCGTAGTAGTGATCATCTGCGGTGGAGTAAGCAATGGTTCGCCCGCGCAGCATTGACATCAGCGAGCCGTTATAGACCGCAGGTTCATAGGTAGCATACACCCACTGGTACAGATTGGCGCTCTCCGGGTCTGTTATCTCCCAAGAGGAGCCATCCAGCAGGTAAACGAGATTGACAATGTACTGTATGTAAGTCGTCCCATAGTTGCCGAAATAGGGATGCTTATTATGCTGAATAAAAGATCCATCCCTATGCATACCGTCTCCTGTGCTGACATAGGAAAATACGTTATTCATTCCATTTGTAGAGGTTGGGAGCGTTGTGGCGTCGCTAAGACCATCTCTGCCAAGCGCGACAGCCGCGCTGTCTTTGAGCAGGATGCCGCGAAGGGTAACCACCCAGCTTTTTTCCACACGATTCGCCCCTGTAGCAACAGCGCTATTCTGGGGAGCCCGGTTCGGATCAGGGGTGAACTTGTTGACTGCATTCATATAGTTGGTAATCTGAGCAGCGGTTAAGTCATCATACATTAGCACGACAGCATCAAACAGTCCCCTTGGAGCAGATAGCTCCCAGTGATACCAGTTATTGTAGAGGGTTGTACCAGGGTTGTAACGGTTCGTATACATCCAGTCCAAGGCTCCAATGATATCGTCACGCAGCGCGGGATTCCCATAGAGCGGATTATAGGCCGGGGAGCTAGAATCACTGCTGCCGACTGTCTGATACGCCAGTGCCATCGACCTGATCCGGTTATATTGATAGACAATTTCTGCGGAGACCGTTGTGCTGGTCAGATCTGTCCATAGACAGCCGCAGCTTGTCCGGTCCGGACCTGTTTGAAGCGTATCCCAGAATCCGGTTCCTTCGTCATTTTGTACAGCGCTGACGGTGAGTGCAATCTGATTGGCAAGGTCGGGGTCCCCGGTGTCTACAGACAGACCACCCGTAAGTACAGTCTTCCACTTGTCTCTGAGCGTATCGAATTCATCAGCGGCCATCACTCGTGGCACAGCATTTCCCATTGTACCGAACAACGAAATAATAAGAACAAACAAGCTCACCCATGAAATCGTCTTCCTCACCTTACATCAGCCTCCCCGTTTGGAATTCTCAACGCTCATACCAATAGCCCGGAACACCCTTCCAGATCCGCATCAATGCCTCCAAATAATAATAGTCGCCCCAGATCATATAGCCATCCAGTCCCAGATCACCTCTCACATAATAGGAGCCGTGGTCGAGCAGCCCCTCCGCTTCCGGCTGTCCCAGGGTCGAGAATGCTCCCATCAGGCCTTCCATGGTCCGGGACAGCGCGATTTGCAGCTGTGGCAGCAGCTCGTCATCCGCTTCCAGATGGGATAGCAGCTCCAGCATCCCGCATGCCGCGATGGCTGAGGCAGAGCTGTCCCGGATAGTATCCTTGTCCACGGGAACGTCGAAATCCCAATAGACCACTCCGTCTTCGGGAATGCGCTCTATAAAGTAGCGGGCCATTCGCTTCGACGTTTCGAGATAATCCGGTTCCCGGGTGTAGCGGTAGGAAAGAGCGAATCCATAAATTCCCCATGCCTGCCCCCGTGTCCATGTCGAGCCGTCCCGGAAGCCCTGGTGGGTTCCTCCGCGAATGGCCTCTCCATTCTGCTGGTCAAAATAAAATGTATGATAGGATGAATCATCCCCTCTGACGAGAAAACGGCGGGCTTTTTCCGCATGTGCCTTGGCAATGACTCCATAGCTGTCAACCCCGGTCACAGTCTGCGCCCAGTACAGCAAGGGCAGATTCATCAGACAATCAATGATGATCCGTCCACCATTCTCAGGATCCCCCTCCGGTCCCCAAGCCTGAATGACTCCCGCTGCCTCTCTCCATCTGCCAAGCAGATGATCCGCCGCACGCAGCGTGAGGGATTTAAAGGCCTCATTCCCTGTAACCACCCAGCCGGCAAAAGCGGACGGGCCATACAGGAAACCAATATCATGATGGTCCAGCATCACCTTCGCCTCAAGGCGCGCAGCAAAATCATTCACCTGTAACTCCGCTTGCTCCCTGAAAAAAGAATCGCCGTTATACTCATAACAGAGCCATACGAGGCCGGTGTAGAAGCCTTCTATCCAGTCCTCATTCGAACCCCAGTCATACTCCTTGTTCCTCCCCATTCCGATATGGGGATAGTCTCCGCCGTGACGATTCAGATTCGCTTTGACTTTGACGACAGCATCTTCGATAGCGCTCTTGATTCGCTGCTTGTCCGGCAACGCCGGATTTGATTCTGTGATCATGTAGAATCCATCCTTTCATAACACCCTGATTCGTTCTAATTCATAAGCTCAACAACCGCAGCCTCGTTAGACCACAGCAGCCGCCATGACAGTTCCTTCCCTTTTGACCCTAATCGAATCCGGAATTCCCCTGTGCTGCAATGGTTCACGTCCAAGGACAACCTCCCGGTCCCGGCTTCATCAGCGGCATTATAGCTAAAAGCATTCACAAATAGGATTTCCCGCCTCCCTCCGCTCTGTACACGCTGGCAGAGCATCCGGCGGCTGCTGCTCATTGGAAGATCCAACGTCCGGGCCAGGAAGGGTTCCACCGCCTCCGAGCACCAGCCCGCCTGGAGCATTACACCGTCTCCCACCTTCCAGCGATACGACGTTTCCCGATAACAGTCTCCATGCTGCATGTCAAGTGTCCATTCAGGCGACAATGCGCAGAGCTGGCCATTCCAGTCTCTCCACTGGATAGGTGACGCCTCCAGAGTCCCGCTGATATGATACAGCAGGTCAATGTCCCGGCTTGCGGGAACGCTGACCTTCACGATATCCAGCAGCGTCTCTTCCGTAAGAATATTGATCCGCCGGATGCAAGTGCCGTGATATGCCGCATGATCCCACGGGCACATTTCTTTGGGAAGCGAGATAAAACCCATCATTTGATAATGTACAGGCTCGCCAATCCAGCTTACCCGGCTCTCTACGAGGCTCCCCCAGGCTTCCCGGCGGTATTGAACCCATTCCCCGTCAGCCGGAGGCTGATCCTGACCGTTCAGTCCCACCGTATTATGCGCGTAGGTATGTTTGAACCAGCCATAATGAGCAGGCACACCGTAGGCTGTCGTCCCCGGATCGATGAATAGCGGCACCCGGCCGGCACCGAACGATAATCCGAGACGGTCCATATGGTCATGTTCACCACCGAATGGGCTGTGCTTGACCAGTACATGCCAGCCTCTGCGGTTGACCAGCTTCGTCAACCCGCCGGCCGCGGGTGAGCTGTCGGATACCAGCATTTGTGCCAGGTCTCCATTCCCCTTCGTATCCGGCAGCGGCTGGCCGAATACCAGCGCTTCGAATGAATCACGCCGGGCTGTGCCGAAGGATAGGCCGCGTGAACCCATTGGTGCTTCATCGCCATAGGCAAGCCGCAGCAGCTCGGCATAACGCTCCGATCCATACCAGGCATAGGCTATCTCGTAATAACGGGCAAGATCCGCCAATTTTTTTCCGAAGCTGGCATCGTTGATATTGGGCAGTGTGCCGTCCGGAAGCAGATACCCCAGCGGATAATCGAACATACGCTTGATAGCAGGGTGTGTACGCAGCTCCCACGGAGTGTCTTCAACCAGAACGGCATATTTCAGCAGTGAGTCGAAGGCGTAATAATGATAGTGGAAATTCCCCTCATACCATAGACCGTCCTCCAGCACACCGTAAGCTAACTGATCATACAAGCCGAATGGATTATGCAGAATGCTGTGCAGCAGCGCCTTATCTCCCAGCAGAAATCCGACAATACCGATGGCCGAGTTAATCAGAACCGCATGATTGTGAATTTGCCGCTCCCTATATTTAGTGAGAAATTCGGCGCATGGCTGCAGCAGCCCCTGCCGGATAGACTCACGGTCCTCAGGTTCAAGCCTGTTCTGAATGAAAATATAGGCGTAGCTTAGATCAATAATCCAGTGCGCCTCATCCAGTGTCTGTGCGAATAGCTTGCCCGGGCCATTGTAGGGAACGTTTCCGTGAATCTCATAGCCTGAATAGTAACGGGCGTACCGCAGCAGAACCTCCCTGACCTGGCGGATTGCGGCTTCCTCTCCATTAATCCGGCTATACAGACAGTAATTTTGCAAACAACCTACCATGTAATGGAAGTCCAAAAAATTGCACAAAAAAAGAGATTCCTTTATCGTAGAAGTTGTTACGACACCCACGAAAGGAGATCTCTTGCTTTATAAGTTAGCGGAAAAAGGGTTGTTGTGTCAAGTCACTTCATGGTTAGAAACGAAGAGTCGCTTGTTGTTCGGTGACCGATACGCCAAAAAACTGAACTGGGGCAGTACTGTCTTTCTTTTTTTAGAAGCCCTATTGAGTCGTCGTCCCGGAGTACAAAATATAGTAGACACTCTGGTGCGGACGCCGTGCTATCAAGAGTGGACCGGGGTGACCTCCATCCACCAATCGTCTCTGAACCGGAGGCTCAGCCAATTACCACCTGAACAGCTGCGAGACCTCTATCACTCCCGCCTCCAGCAGTTACTGGAAAGAGAAGGACCTCCTCTGCCCAAGCACTTACAGAAACTCGGTCCTTTAGCAGCCGTCGATTCCTCCACCATAACCGTGGGAAAGCTTCGCGGGGAGTGGGCGTTTCAGCAAGCCGGGACGAATGCGGTGAAACTGCACACCTGCGTGCAGTTAACCGGCGAATCTAGCGCCATTCCTACTGCTTCGGTGCTGTCCACTGGAACGGTGGCGGACTTGGATTCGGAAGTCCTGAAGCACCTGGTGCTCCAGAAAGCATTCACTTATTTGCTGGACCGGGGCTACATCCATTATGCGCAATTTATAGCCTGGGAGCGCAGTGGAATCAAGTTTGTTGCCCGTCTGAAGAACAATAGCAAGGCGAAGGTTCTCCGGACGCGGAAAGTCACGAAGCCTTTTCTGAAACAGGATGCCACGGTGGAAATCACTTCGCCGGAAACCGGGGAAACAGGTAGGTTTCGACTCGTGGAGTACACCTATGTGGACAAGAAAGGAAAATCTCACCCGGCTCGTGTCCTGACGAATCGCTGGGATGTGACGGCGGCAGAGGTGGCGGAGTTGTACCGGTATCGTTGGAAGGTGGAACTCTTTTTTAAGTTCATGAAGTCGAGCCTCCACCTCAAAAAACTGTACAGCAGTTGTACACCGGCCGCGGTATGGAACCAGATTTATTTAAATCTGATTGCTTATGTGCTATGTGAGCACCTTCGTTTGCGCCATGCCCCCCACCAGCGAATCGGGCGAGTATTAGCAGTATTCCGGTTGTATTTGACTGGAGAATACACGGATTTTCTAAACCATCTTAACTGGGTCAAGACGCGAACCAGCAAGGGGCGAAGGAAAAAGGGTGGCAGGCCAAGGATCCATCCCAAACGGCTGACAAAAGAGCGCATTCTCTTTTACTAACAAAGACAAACAACTGAAGCTAGACCAATCCAAAAAAACGGGTGTTGTTAACGTTAAATTGGAAGAAGGCTTTTTTTTGTCTTTTGAGCGCTCCCCCAGCAAAATCTCCCTCAGACGAAGGTGGAAAGATATCCTTTTTAGGTAACCAGCCCCCTGTTGATATACCGTGTTATGTTTTTTGCAAAATTACTGCTATACAGAGCCGCATCCCGCATCATCCTCCCGATCTTGGCGTTTGCCAGTGTGACCCACGCGCCATCATAAGGTTCACCCTTCCACTCCGTTCCGCAGGCCGGGCAATGATGGGCGTCCGGAAGAGACCAGTCAAAGCCAAGAGGCGTACCGTCAAGGGGGCAGTAATAATAATGAGACCATTGTCCCCGTTCACCTGCGCCTATCTCATAGCGGATCAGAGCAGCTTCTTTGGCTCGTATTCCAAGCTGGTCTATCGCATCCCGGTAGGCGGGGTCCGCTGCCCTGTGCAAAAGTTGTTCCAAGCGGATATGATTCATAGCAGCCTCCATCGGTCCCTAGCCTTTAATCGAGCCGGCCGTCATTTGCATGAACGACTTGTTCGCAACCACGTAAGCAACCAGCATGGGCAGCATCGACAGGACCGCCCCTGCCATCATATAGTGGGTCTGGGAAGCTGCGGATATTCCATAACGCAGACCGGCCAGACCGACTGTGAGCACCTGAAGATTCGGCTGGCTCATCGTGAATACGAGCGGAAGAATGTACTCATTCCAGGCATGACGGAAGGCGAACAACCCGGCAACGCCAAGTCCCGGAGCCAGCAGCGGCAGAACAATACGCGAATAGATCCACAACTTGGAGCATCCGTCAATCATAGCTGCTTCATCCAATTCCCTCGGGATACCCCGCATGAAGCTGACCAGTATGAAGTAGGTTGAAGCATGCCCGCTGACAAGAATAATGATTACTGCCCACAGGGACGTTTGTAAATTCAGGCCCACCATGAGCTCAAACTGCGGACGCAGCACCACGGCACCGATGGAAATGAACATGGTAGCGGCTTGCAGGCCCACATAGAACTTCTTGCCGATGAAATCCATCCGGTCCACCGCATAAGCCGACATTGATGCAACCAGAAGGGTGCCGGCTGTCGCGAAGACGGAAACGAACACGCTGTTCCAAGTATATCTGGAGAAATTAGCCAGCTTCCAGACCTCCGCATAGTTGGAGAGATGCCATACCTTCGGCAGAATTGTCGCGCCACCGGTTAATTCCGCATTCGATTTAAACGACCCTAGAATAGCAATCACGATGGGAAATAGAATTAATACTGCCATGATCACCAGGAATCCCCATAACACAACTTTTGACAGCATTGAGACCAGGGAACGGGAAGTCACGGCAGACGGCTCCGCTTGCCGTAGCTTTATGGTTTTAGCAGTCATCTGTATACCTCCAGTTACGCCGCCCGTTATTTCCAGTAGCGGGCGGCCAAATACATTAATGGACCCGATTCAAGCGCTTCGATAACCCGAAGTAGAACAGCGTTACAACACCGACGATTAACGCTGTAACGAAGCCTACCGCACTTCCGTAACCAAGCTGCTGCTCCACAGTATTGCTAGACGTAGAGATCGGGAAAAAGAGCTTGTAGACATACATGAACATAACCTCGGTTTTTCCAATCGGTCCACCTTCAGTAAGTACCATAATGCTCTCATAACCCTTCAACGAGTTAATAATGGCAAGCATGATGACCATCTGAAGCACTGGGCCCAACATCGGAATCGTAATATAGACGAACTTCTGCCAGGCATTCGCACCATCCAACGAGGCGCTCTCATAGATATCATCCGGAATGCTCTGCAGCCCGGCGATTAGCAGCAGCATATAATTGCCTATCGCGCCCCAGGCTGCAATCAGGATCACCGTAATCATGGCTTTATCCACGCCTAGCCAATCGACATTCCGTTCCACAATTCCGTAACGGAGGAGAAATTGATTAATCACACCGTTGTATGAGTTGAAAACAGTAAAAAATACGACTGACATCACTGAAGCGCTTATAATCGTGGGTAGAAAATAAACCGCCCGCAGAAAGCCTTTACCACGAATCCCCCGGTTCAAAATAACTGCCAGGACCAGCGCGAGCGGCAGCGTAATGGCCAGCTTGCCGCCAGCATAGACGAACGTATTAACGACCGAGGTCCAATACGCCTCGTCCGACAGCAGCCGGACAAAGTTGCCGAACCCCACGAAACGTTCCGTCCCGTACCCTTTATAATCGTAAAACATATATCGCATAGCCCAGCCGATCGGATACACGCTAAATACCAGCGTAAGCACAAGACTAGGCAGCGAGAACCAGAAACCAGGGAGCTTCCGCTGCAGATTTCTCACAGGTTTTTCCTCCTAACACGATTCATTTATAAATTATTGCGTGAATGCGCCGCCAAGCTTCGCCGGATCAAAGTCCTGATTAGCTTCAAGCTTCACATCCCCCGTCTGGATCGCTTTATCAAGTGCCGCATTGTAGCGTGTGTTTAAAGCTTCAATTTCCTTGTCCAGATCGCCGCCCTTCAGCATATACTTGAAGAATGTCTCCTGATAGCCGGCTCCTTCAACATTTACCGTGGGCTTGATGGGCCATACTCCATCATTCTTATTAGGCAAAAAGCCCTCAATACCGTTGAGATCCGGCTTCTTCGCCTTGGCAATAATACTGGACACCATCGAGATACCATAACCCTGTTCATGATAGTTCTGCAGGATCTGATCCCCATACATATAATTGATAAACTTCCAGGCAGCGTCCTTCTTGTCGGAAGCGGCGCTAATCGCCAGCCACTGACCGCCCAGGAAGCCCGAGGCCCCTTTCACTGTCCCGTCGATCGTCGGAGCAGGTGCAACCGCCCAATTGATCTTGGCCGGGAATTGAGACTTGTACACTCCCGGTTCGGAAGAGTAGGACAGATACATACCGATTTTGCCTTCCGCGAATTGTGCACGCAGCGGATCAATATCAAGCGCTTCCATTCCCGGAATGGTGCTTCCGTCATCGTACATCTGCTTGAAGGCCTTGGCGATTTCCTTAAAGCCGGTGAAATCGTAACGGGCGGTCTTGAAGTCGAAACCGAAGCCTCCGTATCCGCTCAATTCTGCGATTACTCTCGCCGAACGGTCCCAAGCGCTGTTTGGACTCTTAAAAGGCAACGCAAAGCCATATGCACCAATATCTGTCCCTGCTTCTGTCAGCAGCTTGGCGTCTTCCACCATCTCCGCGAGCGATACCGGCGGGTTCTGGATGCCAGCCTTGTCGAAGAGATCCTTGTTATAAATGAGGCGGATGGTGTTGCCATAGTTCGGCAGGCTATACATCTTGCCGTCAAATTGATTTAAGTCGGGCATAGCTATGAACTCCTGCTTCTGCGCATCTGTCAAATACTCGTCGATGGGAGCCATATAGCCTTTTTTGTAATACGTCTGAATCGTACCTTCTTTGACCCGGAATACATCTGGGGCCTGATTAGCGGTGAAGGATAAATCGAGCGCCTGCGCGTAATCATCCGCTTTCACCACATACTCCACTTCGATATTATCCTGATTGGTCGCGTTAAATTCATCGATCACTTGCTTGATATAACTCGAGTCATGACGGTCAATGGTCCAATACGATATCTTCGTCTTCTCCTGCGAACCGGCCCCTGCACCCTGTGAAGACTGGTCTGTATTCGACCCATTCGAAGCATTGCTACAGGCGGTAAGGCTTACAGATAATACCAACCCCAAGGAAACAGCCATACTTTTCTTCATGTGAGATAACTTCCCCTTTCGATATCCTTGTCCTTGCGCTCCTCGGTGATTTCGGGGCGTCTGCTATTATTGTAAATAAATAAAAGGATACTCAACATGGGGTAAAACAAAGATAAAGGGCAGAAATCCGCCCTTTATCTTTGTCCCATGTAAGCATCCTTAAATTCGGAGGGTGTCTGCCCCGTCACTCGTTTGAACACATCGCTGAAGTAACGCCTGTGCTCATAGCCAAGCGACTGGGCAATTTCCTGCACCTGATAATTCTCGACCAGCAGCAGCTTGGCCCGCTCAATCCGTTCATTCGTCACAAATTGGTTGAAGGTTGAGCCTGTATGCTTCTTGAACTGGCTGGCGAAGTGGCCCCCGCTAAGATTCATCTGCCTGGCGCAATGCTCGACCGTAAGGTCCAGATGCAGATGCGCCCGGATATACTCCGTCGCGCGGTAGATCAGCTTCTCGGCATCGCTCATCCGCTCCCGTTCGATCCAGTCACAGCCGGCGCTGCACATGTCCTTAAGCAGCTGTTGAGAATACTTAATGGTTAACTCACCCTGGCCTTCCCGGCCTCGAATCGCCTGATGGAACGGCACCATAACAGCTTGTGGCACCCACTCGTACAATGCACGCAGAACAACAAATACCAGTTCGAAATACAAGCTACGGAGATACAGGGGGTCCGGCAGCGGATGGATCCGGTGCATATCGTTAAATATGTGCTCCAGCAAACTCAAGGACAGCTCTATATTTCCCGAGCGTAACGCAAGAAGCAGCTGCTGCTCCAGTTCAACCGAGTATCGCGGGTAGAATCCCCCTTGCTGCGGGGTATCCAGATCATCAAAGACTGCGTTCCCTTCCTCATGAATATGGCTGGCCAGCGCCCTCATCGCCGACTTGTAGGACTCGGGCAGCTTATGCAGCTCGCTTACTGTTTTCCCGATACCGATCGAAATCGAGAACTTCGTGCCGGATGCAATATTGGCGCAGCATTCCTCAGCAAGCCGCCTAACCTCACTCAGCTCCCGGCAGCGTATAATACCAACGTAATAATTTGGACCATCCCGGCAGACAAGTCCTTGATTGGACTGGCCGATGGTATCTATGAGAATCTGCTGCAGCGTATATCGGGCCAGTTCGAGATCGTGAACAGGGTGTGCAAGATATTGAAAGCTATCGCTCTCGATCAGGAAAACGACAAGCCGTTCCGGCTTATCCCCTGCCTGCATATCCTCCCAATACTGCTTGGCTTCCGCCGGCTTCGTCTCATGCCTGAGCAGCCTGCCCATATATTCCTGACGGAGCAGCGGCAGGCTCTCATCGACCTTGCGTTCCATATTCTGAATCTGCAGCTTCCGTTCATTCTCACGCTCAAGCACTTCCTTGGCATCGAGTACAGCCTTCGTAATATCCTTAACGGAGAATGGCTTTTTCACGAAGTCAAATGCCCCAAGACGAATAGCCTGCTTGGCATACTCAAAGTCTGTATAAGCGCTCAGAATGATAATCTTGCAATCCGGATGAATCTCCAGAATTCTGCGCGTCATCTCTAGGCCATCCATTTTGGGCATCCGGATATCCGTCACGATAATATCCGGGTGGGTCTGACCGATGAGCCTGATGCCCTCTTCCCCGTTCTTAGCAGTACCCGCAACCTTAATATTATATTGGTCCCAGGGGATCTTGGCGGTGATCACCTCCACGGTACTTGGGATGTCATCAATCACACACAGCTCATACAGCGCGGGGGTATCATCTGGTCCGGTGTAGCCATCTGCCTTCTCCTCCTTACGCATTGAGATCATTAATTCTACCCTGCAGCCCTGGCCCTCCTTGCCGGAAAATTGCATGGATGCAGTCTCTCCGTAAAACAGCCGCAGCCTGTCCATGATGTTACGGAGTGCATACCCTTTATGAGACATAGACGGCTCTGGCAGCAATGGCCGCTCTGCCTCCGAGTCCATTCCAACGCCGTTATCCTCTACCGCGATACGCAGCCTTTTTCCTTCATCAGCATAACTTAACTGGATCAGGATGAATCCGCCCTCCTCTATATCCCGAAATCCGTGCAGAATCGCGTTCTCCACTAGCGGCTGCAGGGTCAGCTTCGGAATGCAGTACGACAAGATTGACTCATCTTCCACATCAATCCGGAAGTCAAAGCGGCCCTCGTAGCATTGTTGCTGCAGCATCAGATAGTAGCGGACATGGGATAATTCATCGTCTATCCGCACAATGTCCCGGCCTTGGCTGAGTCCAAGCTGGAACATCGAGGACAACGCCAGTATCATCTCATTCACATTATCGTTATCTCCGAGAATCGACTTACAGTAGATCGTATTAAGCGTGTTGTACAAGAAATGAGGCTCCATCTGCGCCGATAAGGCCTTGATCTCAGTCCTGCGCTTCTCCTCCTCCCCAACCTTGACTTCATGAATCAGCTTTTTAATCTCGTCCAGCATAAAATTGAACCTTACGCCGACCTGCGACACCTCATCCCTATATTCACTGTGGAATCTGGCATTCAGATCGTTGTTCTCCACCCGCGCCATCAGCTTCTGCAGACGGCCAAGCGGACGCAACAGGAGCTTAGTGAGTACATTTGAAGTTAAAAGAACGAGAACCATAGAGCAAAGAATGAGAAGAAGCGTTGTCCACTTGATCGCTTCAACCTGCTTCAGCACCTCACGCTTGGATTGCATATCGTACAGCAGCCAGTCCTTCCCCATCTCCAAACGGGAGTAATTCACCATATATTCATCACCGTTCAACTCACTGACGAAGTTGCCTTGTCTGCCGGCATTGAATTGAGTCAGAAAGTCTGAGGTGTTCTCAAAGGAGCCCGGGGCGGATGGGGCGGTACCGAATACAGAATGTCCCCGATTATCAATCAAGGAGAAGCCTGTTGAGCGGCTAATCTCGCTGACGATCAGATTCTGTAAATCTTTGACCTTGATATTAACCACAATATACACGTTATACAGCGGGGACGGGCCAGAACCATCCAGCACCAAAGAAATAACCTGATCCTTACCGTAGAATAAACGGTCTTCATGTCCTGGTACCCAAGTATTGTGATTGCTCGCCTGAATCTGCTTGTACATATCCGATTCATAAAAAGAGTATTCGCTTAGCCGCGCATAGTTAGTAGGATAAAAATCTCCAATTGGCGTAACCAGAAGGATAGACTGAATAAAGTTGTCGTTGAACTTGAGCTGAGCCAGAATCGGCTGGAGAGCTGTGAGGCGGGCATAGTATCGGCTCACATCATTCAAGGAAACATCGCGAAGAATGCCTTGGTAGGCGTCACTCATCTTGAGCGACAAAATCGACAGGACGATCTTTTTCAGCTTCTCGTCAACTACCTGCGCTGACTTGTTGATTGTATCCTGGCGCAGCTGTAACGCATTCTGTTCAACAACCCGTGAGGAGATCGTATACGAAATCCATCCTGTTGCGGCAATAGCCATCGTCATGAGCGTTACGAAAGAATACCATATCCGTTGTTTGAAGGATAACCGATGAAGCAGCCTGCTCATTCCCCATCCCCCCGCGTTTGACTTCTCTAACCCAATCCAACTTTTTTAGAATTATAACATGAAAATAAATTCTCTTCTAAATCAGAATAACACCGGTCTGATCCAGACCTCCATGTGAAATGTGTTACATGTTACCTTCAAATAGAGGATATACATCTCAAAGAATGTTTGGGGAGGCAATTGCATTATGCAAAAGAAACACCGGGGGTACAAAGGAGTTCTGCTGGCTATTATCGCGATACTGGTAATCTCACTTGCGGGCTGCAGCACTTCTGCGGACAAGGGGACAAAAGTAACGCCGCAGAACGTTGAGAAGCAAGCAGCAACGGCTACAGAGACCAGTCAAATGGCGGGGGCGGCCGCTTCTACTGAAGGAACTTCACTATCCTTCAAGCCGGGGAAATACATAGCCAAGGGGAACGGAAAAAACGGTCCGATCGAAGTGGAAACAGAATTCACCGAGACCGCGATCAAAAGCATCAAGGTGTTAAGTCAGAATGAAACGGAAGGCATTGCCCAAGGGCCGCTAAAGATTGTTCCTGAAAAAATCATCAGCGAGCAAAGCCTCGCAATCGATGCCGTCTCCGGCGCTTCTATGACCACTAAGGGTATTGTGGAGGCGGTGGAAGATTGCGCCAAGCAGGCTGGCGGGGATCTGACCGTCCTGAAGCAGGCCAAGGCCACTGCCGAGAATAAGGAAGTAGAGGAGATCACGGTGGATGTAGCCGTGGTAGGTGCCGGTGCAGCCGGTACAGCTGCGGCGCTTGCCGCCGAAGACAGCGGGGCCAGCGTCGTACTGCTGGAGAAGACAGCTACACCTATGGGAGCCGGCACTATGGCCGGAGGCATGTTCGCCGCCGATTCCCAGCAGCAGAAGGACAGAAAACAAACGGTCAGCAAGCAATGGCTCTATGACCAGTACATGGCGGCCTCCGATGGCTACATGAACTCGCTGCTGGTCCGCACCATTATTGATGAAGCAGGGAAAACCGTTGACTGGCTGAATGCGAACGGCGCCAAAATGACCCTGGTGGATGCCGGCACCGGCTTTGCCTTTGAGCATATCGGAATGCCTGCCACGCTGCACGGATACCAGGAAGGCGGCACGGTAGCGATCACCAAGCTGATCAAGTCTTTTGAAGCCAAATCAGGACAGGTTCGCTTCAGTACTCCGGTGACTGAGCTGCTGACAGACTCTGACGGTGCAGTAACCGGCGTGCTGGCTAAGAAAGAGGATGGCTCCAAGCTCAAAGTGAACGCCAAGGCTGTCGTCATTGCAACAGGCGGCTTCGGCGGAAACAGCGAGATGATGGAGAAATATTTCGGCAAAAAGTTCACTCCGGGACAGATTGCTACAAATACAGGTGACGGCATCCAAATGGCCTGGAAGGCTGGTGCTGACCCATACGGAATGACCTCGACCCAGTATTTTGCGCAAATCTTTACGCCTGAAGAGATCGCTAAGCTGGCCCCGATTAACAAGGATTGGTACAGCCTGACCAAGTTCAGCGAGTACCCGAACCTGAGGGTGAATACGCTGGGCCAGCGCTTTTCCGATGAGACTAAGGTTACCCTCTTCGCTGTACACGGCGCTGAGATTCACATGCAGCCCAAAGAGACGGAATTCCTGATTCTGGACTCCGCCATGCTGAACACCATCAAGAAGAAGGGCCTGGCTGCCATCGAGCCGCATTTCTCCAAATGGAAGGGCAACCGGCAATTCTACATGGAATTCAATGAACCGAATGATACAGATGTTATACTTGTAGATGAGAATAAACCTACGGACTACACTCCGCTGCTGGATTCAATGAAAGGTACCGGTGTTGTCCACAAAGCAGATTCACTGGAGGCACTGGCTCAGGATATCGGCGTGGACAAGGATACGTTCCTTGCGTCCGCCAACCAGTATAATACTGCTATCGCCCAGGGCAATGACCCTATGTTCTTCTCCGACACGAAGCGGCTGCTTCCGCTCAAGCAAGGTCCTTATTATGCCATTAAGTATGTCGGACGTAACCTCGGCACGCTGGGCGGCGTACGCATCAATGAGAAGATCGAAGCCACCGATTCGGACGGCCGGGCCATTCCTGGACTTTACGTTGCCGGCGCTGATGCAGGCGGGATGTACGGACAGGCTTATGTTGATTTTGAAGGCGGTACACTTGGCTTTGCCTATACCTCCGGCCGGCTGGCCGGTATCCATGCTGCCGGGTACTCGCATAAGTAATTAGACAACGAATTGCACAATTGTTAAAAAATCGCCCTACCTTTACCCGGTATGGGCGATTTTGTGCTGAATCTTCTCCACCCGAATCCGATTATAATGAAGTAAAACTATAAAGGGAGTCTGTACGTCATGTTAGATATTCTCGCGCTGCTGGAGTGCTATAACACCTATGATCAGGATGATATTTACTTTGATGTTGCCAAAACTATGCTGGAGAATTATAACCAGCTTCAGACTTCAAGCATACAGGAATTCGCTGAGTCCAACCACATTTCAGTCTCTACGGTCAGCCGCTTCATGCGGCAGATGTATTATGACAACTTCTCAAGCTTCCGGATGATCTACGAGCAGACGCCTCTGCAATATCAATATGACGGCAAATACTATCCTGCAGTGAAGGAAGAGGACATAGATTCGGTAGCCTATGGTGAGCTGCTGGCCGAGAAGATTAAGGCAACCACCAGCCAACTGGATGGACAGGCGATCACTTCGCTGCTGTCCATGATCGAATCCAGTGACGAGATCGTTTTCATCGGTATTCCCTTGCATTCCGAGATCTGGCGGCTTCAGGTGGAGCTGGTGCTCCTGGGCAAAAAGACCAAAGCGTTTATCGACCCCAACTATCAAGTCAATGCCGTTGACGGTGTGAACGAAAAGTCGGCCGTCATCAGCTTGATCTATATGCCGCAGTATAATCTTCATCAGGTGCAGCAGTTGAAGAGGGCTAAGGAAAAAGGTGCCCGGACTGCCTGCATAGCTCACGTAAGGCTACAAGGTATAGAGAACATTGTTGACCTGTCGCTGCAATACGAAGGCACCGGCACCCAAGTAGACAGCCTGCTGATGCAGGTGCTGCTCAACTACATTGGGCTTCGCTTACGGAACAAGCTGCTCTTAGGGAAGCGATAGAGGGGGGCCATTTATGAATCACGATTATTACGTGGATTGCATCACTCAGGGAATGGAACAGTATCTGCATACCCTGGCGTTGGCAGAACATATGCAATATCACCAGGGGGAGGTGGAATGGATCTCTCCTTTGCCTGGTTTCGACGGCCCCTCACTAGTCTTTAAGGTATCGCTTGAGGAAGATACGGCGAGCAAGCACATTGACGATTTACTGCTTAGCTTACAATCTGGGGTTATTCCAAGAACATGGTTTATCCCGCCAAGCTCCAAGCCTGCGAACCTAACCACTATCTTAGCCTCTAAAGGATTCAGGGATTTATCCGATCCTGAAAAGCCTGAATGGGGTATGGCACTAGATTTAGCAAACATTCGTAACTTGCCGCAGTCTAATCCGCGACTACATATACACAGGGTTACTTCTTCGTCGGAATTTGCATTATGGATGGATGTGGTGAATGAGGAGCTGCATGGCTGGCCTATGTTGAATCAGGCACATTACGAATTTTGGCTTTCACGCAGCGAGCTATCTTTTTTTTTCAAACCGTAGTTATGTCTAATGAAGAAATAGAACGCATCAGGATTACAAAAAAGAAGCCTCTTATTGATTCCTGGATTTGAAGCGCTATAATTAAGAAACATAGGTTGTGAAGCACACGCCGCTTTTAATGCTCTGCCCCTTCCAAGTTAGATTCTTGGAGAGGGTTGAGTATTGAGGCGGCTTTTTTGCGGGAAAAATAAACACTAAGTTGAGTGTTCGAGGAGGAGTACGGATGCCGCGATTTGAGCAGCAGTACGAGGAATGGTTAGTTCGCAATCTAAAGAATAAGAGCAACCACAGGCGCAAGGAGCTACTTGGCAAAGGATTAGGCCACGGAACAGTTGAATTTCTCCGCAAGGTATGGTTTCCGGTAATCGGTAATTTCGATCATTTGTTTCCAGAATGGGAAGTGCGTGATTTCAACAACGGGTACCGCTATCTGGACTTGGCTTATATGCCTGGAGGTGCAAAAGGCGGGATTGAGATTCAAGGCTATGGACCTCACGCCAGAGATCTGGATGTCAGACGCTTCAAGGATCTATGCCGCCGGCATTGCTTACTGGCCCTTGATAGCTGGACTTTTCTTCCTGTTGCTTATCCTTCGATTATCGAAGAACCCAAGCAATGTCAACAGTTGGTGTTGTCATTTATAGGAAAATTCATTGCGACAGATGTTTCTTCCACATTAACTTGGCTTGAAGCGGAGACTCTTCGTTACGCAAGACGTCTGCTCAGGGCATTCACACCTTTGGAGCTTGCTAAGCATCTCAGGGTAACGGATAGGCACTCCAGACGAATTCTGCATCAATTGGTCGAACAGCAGTTACTGGATGTGGCCGGAGGACAGCAGCGTTATCGAACATATCAGCTTAGAGTGTAGCGTATGTTCAGAAGCATGAATTATAAAGCTGATAGGGTAAAAACACTTGAATTCCGTGGCTGTGAACGTGAGAAGTAGAGGTATCAATCAGCTGTAACGGACCGAGGAGCGCCTATTTCTACAAAAAGCACAATTTTACCAAGCTTACGGACTCAGATGAAGCTATTTGCTAGATTTCATCACATATATTGATGGTGATGAAGTAATAAGCGCGATACGGTCCGTTAGCCTTTTTAGTAGTGCTAAATAGAGAAGATAAGGGCTGTGGGGTCCGTAGCAGTCCTTTAGACACATTTAGAGCCGAAGGATATCGATGGAAACCATATTTTGCGGGTCGAGGTTGGGGTTGCGGTTCGGGAATGGACCTCAAGCCCCTGTTGTACTCCCCTCTTAATCACCCGTATTCCATGAAACAGCAAAAGAACGGCATCTCTGCCGTTCTTCATGTGATGGACTCTCAGGGGCTCGAACCCTGGACAAATAGATTAAGAGTCTACTGCTCTACCAACTGAGCTAAGAGTCCATATGAGATTGGTGGAGCCAAGGGGGATCGAACCCCTGACCTCATCGCTGCCAGCGATGCGCTCTCCCAGCTGAGCTATGGCCCCATAATTTTACAATTTTACCAATTTAGAATTACATTATGTATTCTAAAATCTGATCTGAGCGATAAGCTCAAGCCGCTTATTCTTCCATGTGTTTCGTAGGCGACTTCTATATAATACAGAAATCCATCTTCAGTGTCAACACTTTTTCAAAATTATTATTTCCAAGCAAAAACGACCCGCCCGGGAGCCGGCCCTTAACCCATAGGCCAGCCCCTCTCCATAAATCAAACCCCTCTACTCCCTAAACCGCTTACAGCCCCTCCAGCTCCTCCGTGTTCTTGGACAGCAGTCCCTTCAGTTCCTTCATGAACATGTTAATGTCCTTGAACTGGCGGTACACGGACGCGAAGCGGACGTAGGCTACCTCGTCTACAGGGTAGAGCTGCTCCATGACCAGCTCGCCGATCTGGCGGCTCTCGATCTCGGCGAGGGCGATGCCGCGCAGGCTTTTCTCCACCTCGGATACGATGACCTCCAGGCGCTCTACAGGGACTGGACGCTTCTCGCAGGCACGGATCAGGCCGCGGAGGATTTTGTCACGGCTGAACTCTTCACGGCTGCCTCCTTTTTTAATCACAATCAGGGGGGTCTCTTCAATCATCTCGAAGGTGGTGAAACGGCGGCTGCACAGCTCGCATTCCCGCCTGCGGCGGATGGACTTATTCTCATTGGCCGGGCGCGAGTCCAAGACTTTGGTATTGGTGTGGTCACAGTAAGGGCATTTCATAAGCTTCTTCACTTCCTCATCATTAGAATGGGTAGGCCCGGTCCCTTGATACACCAGGGCTATGCGGGCATTATTTAATTTCCAGAAAACACCGTTTATTTGTTGTTATGAATCTGACATGTCCGGCACATAATACAGTTACCAACCGATAGGAGGTGAACAGCAATGAGCCAAAATAACAACTCCAATAACCTGGTAGCTCCAAACTCACGCGGTGCCTTGGAACAACTGAAATATGAAGTTGCCCAGGAACTAGGTATCACCCTCTCCCCAGACGGATACCAAGGCAATAAAACTTCTTACGAAAACGGTTCGATCGGTGGTTACATCACTAAACGTCTTGTAACCCTGGCTGAACAGCAATTGGCAGGTCAGTACAAATAAGTATAAATAACCTGCTAAACACGACATAAGCTTGCCTAAGAAGTATCGAACGGCTCCGGCCGTTTGATGCTTCTTTTTACATAACAGCAGCAGAAGTAACAGGCACTCTAGAACTCATCCTAGAACTCACTGTAGAGCTCGGTGTATTGATCATAATAATAAATCACACGCTGCACGTAATGACGGGTCTCACCGAACGGAATGTCCTTCACAGAGGCTTCTGTTCCGTCCCACTGCCCTTCATCCAGCCAGCTCTGCACCTTGCCGGGTCCGGCATTGTAGGCGGCGATAACTGCTATACGGTTGCCGTCAAACTGCTTAGAGAGCGTAGACAAATACCAGGTACCCAGTTCAATGTTGGACGAGGGCTCTTCCTTCAGCCGTTCCAGCGATACCTCAGGAAGCTTGGCCTTTTCTAGCGCCCACTTGGCGGTATCCGGCATAAGCTGCATCAGTCCGAGTGCTCCTTTTTTAGATTCGCGTCCGGTCTTATAATTGGTCTCCACACGGATAATGGATGCCACCAGGAACGGGTCCATCTCATACGTCCGGCTGTGCTGGCGGATCTCTGCTTTATAATGAATAGGATAAAACCATGACATCCAGTTGGAGCCTAGAAACAGAATCGCGGTGAAGCCGATGAACAACAGCAGCAGGACTCTTTTTTTACGTAACCACTTCATCATATCAAGCCCAGCCTGTCCCACAACCGGGCAACCTGAAGCTCGGCAGACTGCAGATCACTGCTATTGTCGATCACATAATTCGCTTTCCTGCGCTTCAGCTCAATATCCATCTGCGACCTCAGCCGGTCCTCAGCCTGTTCCAGCTTCATTCCGCTGCGCTCCATGAGGCGGGCTAACTGCACCCTTCTCGGAACATAGACCACAATAATCTGCTCAAATAAGGAATCCAGCTCTGATTCGTAGAGCAGCGGAATGTCGACAATGACCAGCCGCTGCGGATTCTCCTGCTCAAGCGCATACATTCTGTCCTTGATCTCCCTGCGGATTGCCGGATGGGTCAGGTTATTCAGTGTCTTGAGCGCCTCCGGGTCCCGGAAGACAATCTCACCAAGACCCGCCCGGTCCAGCGAACCGTCAGGCAAAAGGATGCGGTCTCCAAAAGCCTCCACCGCTGCCGCCAGCACCGGATGTCCGGGGAGCATCACCTCTCTGGCGATGACATCGGCATCCACCAGTGCAGCTCCCTTGCGGACAAACAGTGCAGACACGGTGCTTTTCCCCGAAGCTATGCCTCCGGTTAAGCCTATAATCATGTACTCACCTCATAATAACTTCATTATACCCATTACAATTAATAATATCGCGGGCAGCGCAGCCGCATGCTTCATCCAGTAGCTGCCGGATAATTTCAGTCCAGTCTTCATTCCCATCAGCAAAAAGGTTCCGCTGAATACAGCGATCATCAGCGAGGTGGACCACGGGCTGAATCCGAGCAGTGCCGCACCGAGGCCGGCCCCGAAGGCATCCAGCGATAACGCGATCCCCAGAATCATGGCTTCCATGGAGGAGATGCTCCCCGAAGCATCCATATCAGCGGAAGACGGTGTGCGGAGAATCTGTATCACCACGCCCAGATGGCGCAGCTCCAGCGAGAACACAGCCGGCTTCAGCACTGTCTCGGCACTCTGTGCGGCAGCAGCAGTCTCCAGCCTGACTTCCTGTCCGGAATGGCCCTCTGCGGCCGCAGACGCAGTCTCTTCTTTCTCCTTCTGCGTCAGCATCTGGAACAGGGACCAACAGCCCATTAAGACGAGAATAACCGCTCCGACACTAGAAGCGGCATTCGGCGAGACTACCTTGGCCAGCAGCACGCCGACCTGCATAGAACCATAAATGACTACCCCTGAACAGAGCGAAATAATGATAATGGAAAGCAAGGGGATTTTCATTTTACGCAGTCCATATGTAATGCCTACACCAAATCCATCCAGACTAAGCGCAAACGCAAGCAACAGCAAAGACAACAATGGGCTCAGCACCCGCAATCCCTCCCGTGAAGAACCGGAGCCGGTGGATTAAGCATCCAAGCCGGAGCTCCGTTTCGCCATAATCAGCAATCTTCACACATTATATGGGCGGGACGGGCAGTAAGTGCCTGCCTTTATACAGAACGGTTATAACTCAGGTGTAACTGGCCCGGAAAAGGGCGGTAAATGCAGCGCTGACTCTAAATAAAAACTACAGAATCTGTACAGGTACGGGCTGGCAGGTGGGACAATAATGCGTTCCCCGTCCGCCGACCACGCTCTTCTCAATCAGTGTGCCGCAGGCAGCACAAGGCTGATCCTTCCGTCCATAGATCTTGTGCTGATCCTGATAGCTTCCGCTCTCCCCCTGGCCGTTGACATACGACTTCACGGAGGAGCCTCCGGCATTCACAGCCTCTGTCAGTGTTGCGACAATAGCATGGTGCAGCCTGGCCAGTTGATCCTCCGTGAGGGACTTCGCGGTCTCCTCCGGGTGGATTCCTGCACGATGCAGGGACTCATCTACATAAATATTGCCGATACCTACTATATATTCCTGATTGAGCAGCAGCGGCTTGATCTTAGTGCTCCGCTTCGCGACAATCTCCTTGAACCGTTCCAGCGTGAAATCGGCATCCAGCGGCTCCTGCCCCAGCTTGTTCAGCGGCTTCAGCTGCAGATCCTCTCCCGGCTGGAACAGATGCATCGTCCCGAATTGGCGCACATCCGTATAACGCAGCTCTGTCCCGTCTGTGAAATGGAAAATAACATGCGTATGCTTGTCCAACAGCTCGCCCTCACGGTACACGCCGTAACGGCCCTCCATCCGCAGATGGGAGACCATCACCAGCCCGTCAAATACGAAACGCAGGAACTTGCCTCTGCGCTCAACCGTTACCACTGTATGGCCTGCCAGCATATAAGCAAAGGCCTGAATATCATCCGGGCGCTGAATGATCCGCGGCAGCCGGACGGTGACATGCTCTATCTGCTTGCCTGTAATTAACTCATTAAGTGTTCTTCTGACTGTTTCGACTTCCGGCAATTCCGGCATCATGGCTCACCTCCACTCCATTATACCGGATATCTGCCATGTGCGGGGAGCCTATTTCGCTTCGTACCAGTTGCTGCCATAACTTACCTCTGCCTTCAGCGGAACAGACAGCTGCAGCGCTCCGGCCATCACCTCGGGCAGCAGCTGCTTCATTTGCTCCAGCTCCTCCTCCGGCACCTCGAATACTAACTCATCGTGTACCTGGAGCAGCATCCGGCTCTTCAGGCCGCGCTCATGCAGCGCCTTGTCCATATGAACCATGGCCAGCTTGATAATATCCGCAGCGGTTCCCTGAATCGGCGTATTCATCGCCGTACGTTCTGCGAAGGACCGCAGATTGAAGTTCTTCGCATTGATCTCCGGCAGATAACGGCGCCGCTCCAGCAGAGTAGTCACATACCCCTGCTTACGGGCCTCGACTACGATATCATCCATGTAACGGCGCACACCTTGGAACACCTCGAAATACTGCTCAATGAACCGGGCCGCTTCCTTGCGCGGGATGTTCAGGTTCTGCGACAGGCCGTAATCGCTGATGCCGTACACAATCCCGAAGTTAACCGCTTTGGCGGAGCGGCGCATATTACTGTCCACACTCTCCGCAGGGACGCCGAATACGTCCATGGCGGTCTTAGTATGAATATCCATATCCTCGACAAAAGCTTCCTTCATCCGCTCATCACCTGAGATATGCGCCAGCACACGCAGCTCGATCTGCGAGTAATCCGCCGCCAGAATCGACCAGCCCGGCTCGGAGGGCACGAACACCTTACGGATCTTGCGGCCCTCTTCGAGCCGGATTGGAATGTTCTGCAGGTTCGGGAACTGGCTGCTGAGCCGGCCCGTGGCCGCAATCGTCTGCCGGTAAAAGGTGTGTACCTTGCCGGTCTCCGGCGAGATTTCCTTCATCAGGCCTTCCACATACGTGGATTGCAGCTTGGCAATGGTACGGTATTGCAGAATCAGGCGCACAGCGTCATGATAAGGCGCAAGCTTTTCCAGTACCTCGGCATCCGTCGAATACCCGGTCTTCGTCTTCTTCACGACCGGCAGACCCAGCTTCACGAACAGAACCTCGCCCAGCTGCTTCGGAGAATTAAGATTGAATTCGGTTCCGCAAGCGGAGTAGATCTCAGTGACCAGCCGGGAGATCTGGGCTTCAAATTCCCTGCCGAGCTGGACAAGATCATCCTTGTTAACAGCAATGCCCTGCTTCTCCATATCGGCGAGAATCCGCGACAGCGGCATCTCCAGGTCCTGGAACAGACCGGTCATGTCCGTCTTGTCCAGCTCCTCCTGCTGCTTCTGTACAATGCCAAGCACGGTCGCACTCTTACGGGCGACATGCTCACCGAGAATCTTAAGCTCAGGAATTCTATATTTGGCCCCTTTGCCGAAGACATCCTCATCCGGCGACAAGCGGGGTAGGCCGTATTTCGTGGTCAGGTCATTCAGATTCTGGCTGGCTTCGGTCGGGTCCAGCAGGTAGGCGGCCAGCTGAACATCGTTAGCGGCTCCGGCAAAAGCAATCCCCTGCCAATGCAGCGCCAGATCGGCACGGTGCAGATCATACCCGCTCTTCGGCGCCTGCCCGTCACCGAGCCAGTCCCGCAGGGGTGCTGCCGCCTTACTCTTCAGCAGGGCAAAAGGCACAAAGTAATGCTGCTCCGGCGAAGACAGCCCGAGGCCGATCACTTCGGCACGGTGCGGGTTCTCCCCGTTAGATTCCACATGCAGGGCGGAGATGCCCGGCAGTGCCTGAACCAGCTCGCTTATTCCGTCTTCGTCAACAATTGTAATATTAAGCTCTGCGGCTTCCACCACGGGGGAACCCGTCAGGCTGCCGTCCGCCGCATGTGAATAGGCGCTCAGCGACAGGCGCTCCAGCAGCGAGCGGAATTCCAGCTTGGCGAGCGCAGGCCCAGCCGTGTCCGTATTAATCCCGCTGAAGACCATATCCTCCCACGTATGCTCAAGCGGAACCTCGCGGTAGATCGTCGCCAACTTTTTGCTCATGACGGCGCTGTCCGCGTGCTCTTCCAGCTTCTCTTTCATCTTGCCCTTCAGCTCACCGGTTCCGGCCAGCACGCCCTCCACCGATCCGAACTGCTGGAGCAGCTTAAGCGCTGTCTTCTCCCCGACTCCCGGCACCCCGGGAATATTGTCGCTGGCATCGCCCATCAGCCCCTTCAGATCAATAATCTGCTCAGGGGTGAGATCATATTTATCACGGATCTGCTTAGGCCCGTACAGCTCCACTTCCGTAACTCCCTTGCGCACCAGCGCTATGGTGGTATGTTCGGAAGCCAGCTGCAGCATATCCTTATCCCCGGACACAATCATCACCTGACGGCCGGCGGCATCCGCTTCCCTGGAGATGGTGCCGATAATATCGTCAGCCTCGTAGCCTGCAATCTCGAATTGCGGAACCCCCAGACCCTTCAGCAGCTCCTTGAGCAGCGGGAACTGCTCGGACAGCTCCGGCGGGGTCTTCTGGCGCCCGCCTTTATACTCCTCATAGCCTTCATGCCGGAAGGTAATCTTCCCCGCGTCGAAGGCCACAATCATATGTGTCGGTTTATGCTCCTCCAGCAGACGGAGCAGCATCGTCGTGAAACCGTATACCGCATTCGTCTGCTGTCCCGCTGTATTCGTCAGCGGCGGCATGGCGAAGAACGCCCGGTAAATGATATTATTTCCATCAATGAGTATCAGCTTGTCCACACTAGCACCTCGCCTTTATCTTGCTTTCTCTTTACATAGTACCATATGCTCCGTACAAAAAAGAACCTGAGGCCACAGATCCACACCTGCTCCGGATTTTAGCTGCTGCTAATGGTATGGAATACAGGTTTGCCAAGTGAAGCGCGCTTTAAAACAAAAAAAGGCAAGCCCCGGGGAGGTGGCTTGCTGTCTGACGTTCAAGGCGCAGAGCTCTGCTTAGCTGTATCTATGCGCCAGCATTATGCGGTTATTGGTTCAAATCCGGACGTTTCCCTGTAACCAGATACACTACACTCTCGCCAATATTCGTGGCATGGTCGGCAATCCGTTCAATGTAACGGCCAACCAGTGTGAGCAGCATCGCCTGATTCACGGTTTCAGGCTTCTGAACCATATACGTGTACAGTTCGTTAATCATCGCGCTGTACAGGCCATCTACCTGATCGTCATCCTGCGCCATTTTGTAGGCCAGATCCGTATTCTCGTCCAGATAAGACTGAATCGCCTCCGTGGTCATGATCGTGACCAGCTCAGCCATGCGCGGAATATCCACAAGCGGCTTGATCAGCTGCTGCCCCTGGATGCGCATCGTTACCTTGGCTACATCCAGTGCCAAATCGCCCATACGCTCCAGATCGCTGGAGATTTTAAAGGCTACAATAATGCGGCGCAGATCCTTCGCCACCGGCTGCTGGGTGATGATCAGCCGTGAGCCGATCTCCATAATCCGGTCTTCCATGGCGTTCAGCCGCAGGTCCGCTTTGACAATCTCCTGCGCCCGTGCCGTATCAAGGGTCTGCAGGGCCAGTATCGCACCATCCAGGGCATCCGTTACATGCTCGCCCATCTGCTGCAGCAGGGTACGCAGTTCTTCCAGATCTTTGTCGAATTCTTTTCTGCGAATCATATCGAAAGTGCTCCTCCTCAAAAACATATGGTCATATCGGGTGAACGGAGTGAACCTAAGACTTACGAAGCAGCCATTCTTAGCCGAAGCGGCCGGAGATATAGTCTTCTGTGCGGGAATCCTTCGGGTTGGAGAATAACAGCTCCGTGTCCGCAGCTTCCACAATGACACCGTTCAGGAAAAATACAGTGCGTCCCGATACCCGGGCGGCCTGATGCATATTATGCGTGACCATTACAATCGTATACTTATCCCGCAGCTCCTGGACCAGCTCCTCAATCTTGAGCGTGGACACCGGATCGAGCGCTGACGTCGCCTCATCCATCAGCAGAATATCGGGCTGTACGGCAAGGGCTCTGGCAATACAGAGACGCTGCTGCTGCCCGCCGGACAGACTTAAGGCAGACTTCTTGAGGAAATCCTTCACTTCCTCCCAGAGCGCGGACTGGCGCAGGCTTTGCTCTACAAGGACATCCAGCTCGGCTTTGCTCTTCACACCGTGCAGACGCGGGCCGTAAGCCACGTTATCATAGATCGATTTGGGAAAAGGATTGGGCTGCTGGAACACCATCCCCACCTGCTTGCGCAGACTCTCCACTTCGATCTCGTCGCTGTAGATGTTTTTGCCGCCGATATTTACTTTACCTTCAATACGTGTTCCGGGAATCATGTCGTTCATACGGTTAAGAGTACGCAGCAGTGTGGATTTCCCGCAGCCGGAAGGTCCGATAAAAGCGGTCACCTGCTTCTCCGGAATCTGCAAATCCACGTTCTTCAGGGCATGGAATGACTCATAGTAGAGATCTAGCTTCTCTATGTCAATGATGGATTTCATTAGTTTCTGTTGTCTCCTTCTCATCATCTTCGTTCCCCATGATAAGCTTTCAGTGTAAATAGAGCTCCAGAGAATTGTTAACGCAGTGTAAAATCCTTGTGCAGTAAGACAGGGAGCGGAGGAGAAGGTGCTTATCTTGTGAAAAGAACACCGCCATGTTAGATGACAGGTGTTCTTTTTTTGTTGACGACCAGTTTGTAGCCCACGCCGCGAATGGAATCGATATGCACGGATTCAGGGTCAAGCTCCAGCTTCTTGCGCAAGGAACTGACATGCACATCAACGGTACGCTGACCTCCGATATAGTCGAAGCCCCAGACCGCATTCATCAGATCATCCCGCGTCAGAACGACGCCTGGCTTGCGGGCCAGATATAACAGCACTTCAAATTCCTTCGGCCGCAGATTGATGCTCTGTCCGCCCAGTGAGACTTCATAACGCTCAGGATAGATCTCCAGCTGTCCGAGAATAATCGTCGATGCAGATACTGCTGTCTCGGGCGGAGCTTCTTCGGCAATGCCGGAGATCCGCCGCAATACTGCGCTGACCCGGGCCAGCAGCTCGGATACGCCGAAGGGCTTCGTAATATAGTCATCCGCCCCTGACTTCAGCCCGCGGACCACATCCTCTTCCGCATTCTTGGCCGTCAGCACGATCACCGGTGTGCGGATGCCTTGTCCACGCAATTTATCCAGAATGTCAATGCCGTTCATGCCGGGCAGCATCAGATCCAGTACGATCAATTCAAAAGGTTCTCTAGTCGCACGGTCATATCCTGCCGTTCCATGATCCTCCACCGTCACTTCGTAGCCTTCCTGTGTCAGGTTATAAGACAGCAGCCGGGCCAGTGTCGGTTCGTCTTCAATGACAAGCAATCGTTGTGCCATAGGTTCCCCCGTCTTTTCATAGGTTATTAATTTTACAAAACTGCACACATGCACATCATAGCACCACAATGTTAACTTAGTGTAAAATCATAAATTTATTCTCTATTAGACTCCGCAGAGTTATTCATTCTCTTCCTGCAGCAGCGGCAATTCCAGGATGAACGAGCTGCCGATGCCCAGATCGCTCTCTACATTAATAGATCCGCGATGCAGCTCGACCAGATGCTTCACGATAGATAAACCAAGGCCGGTTCCGCCGGAGCTTCTGGAGCGGGCTTTGTCCACCCGGTAAAAGCGTTCAAAGATCCGGGGCAGATCCTTGCGCGGAATCCCCATCCCCGTATCACTGACTGTAAAGCGCACACTCTCGGTGCCATCCTTCTTCTGGATGCTCACGGCGGTCACTCTGACATTGCCCCCGTCCTGGGTGTAGTTGATCGCATTGGAGAGCAGATTCATGAAGATCTGGCGCAGCTTGTCTTCATCTCCCTCAATGAATAACTCCGCAGGCACATCCGAGCTGAGCGTAATCTTCTTCTTCTCCGCCACCTTACTGAGCGTTTCCAGCACAGAATCGAAGAACTCGATCAGATGAACCGGGGAGCATTCCAGCTGAACGCGTTTGGATTCGATTTTGGACAGCTCCAGGATGTCGCCGATCAGCCGGTTCAACCGTTCGTTCTCATCGTAGATAATCTGCAGGAACGAACGCGCTGTCTTCTCATCCGTAACGCCCCCGCCGAGGAGGGTCTCGGCGAAGCCTTTTACCGCAGCGACAGGGGTCTTCAGCTCATGGGAGACATTGGCGACGAATTCGCTGCGCATTTTCTCAAGTCTGCGAATCTCAGTAACCTCCTGAAGCAGGAACAGCATCCCCCGGGAGCAGCCGTCCTGGATCATCGGCACCCCGTCCAGACGCACAATCCGCTCCACCGGATTATAAATGCTGCGCTCTTCATGAATAGGCTCACCTGCGGACACGCCATCATCAATCAGCCGGGTAAGCTCATAATGATGCTTAATCTCCTTGTAGGAATGTCCGGTCATCTCGCTGTGCTTCACATCGAGCAGCCGTTCGGCGGCCCGGTTGAGCAGGGCAATCTCCCCTTCCTCGTTAATCATCACGATGCCGCCGGTCATATTGTCGAGTACACTCTGCAGCAGATCCTCATTGTCGCGGATAGTCTTCAGCTGGGCCTGGAGACTGTCGGCCATCGCGTTAATGGCTGTTGCCAGCTGGCCGATCTCATCCTTGCGCTTCATCGGCACCCGGGCATCGTAATCCAGATCGGTAATCCGCCGCGCCACTCTGGTGATCTGCTCCAGCGGTGAGGTCATACTGGAAGCCACTTTGTAGCTCACCAAGGTTGCGGCAATGAACAGCAGCACCAGCCCCCCTGCCATGATCATCCACGCCCGGTTCAGTCCTTCGGATACGGTATCCAGCCCCATCGACAGCCGGATATACCCGTTAAAGCCCTGATCCGAGGACACGGAACCTGCCACATACATCATTTCGCGGTCTAACGTATCGCTGTAACGGATCGCCCGGCCAATCCCTTCCTTCGCGGCCAGCAGCTCCTCCTCGCGGGTAGAGTGGTTGTCCATCTCGCGCGGATTCTTCTCCGAGTCGCCGATGACCTGGCCTTGCTTCGTAATGAAGGTGACGCGTGATCCGGTCAAGATTGAGATTTTCTCTGCCTGTTCTGTATAGTAGGTCACGGCCTCCGGGCTGCTGGTATCCATGAATGAGAAGGTGCCGGAGAGCAGCTTTATTTCCCGGGACATGTTTTCTTCCAGCACGGAAATATGCGAATCCTTGAACAGCTGAGCCATGGTGATCCCGGCCCCGGTCATTGATATTCCTATCAGTGCCATAAGTATGATGGTAAGTCGAATGCGGAATGGTTTCATCTGCGGCGGTCCTCTTCCCTCGTGTAAATGTCCATGAGAACACTCTACCTGCATTTTCGGCAAAATACCAGTTCCGGCGGCGATTATCAACGGAGTGTAAAATGTGCGGGGAGCGGGATGTGCGCTGGGAGGGAGTGCCAGGGAGGACTGGATATAAAGTCGAGGGAGGAGCGGTGTCTGAGATCTAAAGGCCTGGGGCGAGGATGGGACGATGTCTGAGATAGAAGAGCCTGGAGCGTGGAGGAGTGATGTAGGCTCTCTAATGGACGCTCCGCAAACGGACCGTTGTTCCGATCGCTGTTGTTCCCGGATTTAAATAGAATGGACTCAGCGGTAAAAATCCGTGAACAAAGGCGAACGCTGCCGCTTCTCCACAATCAGTCCGCCCGCTGCGCTGTTTAAGTGGTGGAGTTACACAACCCTAAATCTCCTTAAATAATCAACACCTCAACACCCTGACACCTCAACCCGCAACTATCCGATTCTGCAAACTTTAATTCCTCAACTCCTCATTTCTCCAATCCTCAACTCCTCCAATCCAAATAGTTTCAGCCCTGCTCTTCAGAAGTGACCGGTTCACGGCAAACAATTGGAAAAACGTAGCTTGATTCGCCCTTTTCTGCTAAATTACCGGAAGCAAGTGGATAAATGACAACTAATTATGTTTGTTTCTGCTATTTCTCGTAAATGTGAATGATTAAGTGTTGGTTGTCCAACTATTGTTTCTTCGGCGCAAATTTTGTAAGCAGCAGGTGGAGAAAATCCATCTATTTCTGCATCTTAAGTCAAAAGAAATCGCCCATTCTCAGAGGGCTGTATTACACCATCCAAAAAGGGGCGATTCGTGGATCAGACACTCCTGGATAATAAATTGACCAATAACCTGCTACTGATCCTTCCAGCGCTTCACGGTCAGCGTCACCGTCTGTGCACCGCCTGCGGGTGTAAGCGTACGGTTCGCAATATCCGCTCCGCTGGAAGTGATCTCTACCGTGGCCCAGCTTCCGCGCGTCAGCTTATACGTCACGGCGCTGCCTGCCGGAAGGTTCAAGGTGATGGAATATATCCCATCACTTCCACGGGTCAGCAGGTAGGCCGGATCTGCCGCATTCCAGCTGTTGAACGAACCCGTCAGATAGACCTGAGCATTCGCCGGAGTCGAGCCCGGAACGGTAACCCGGAAGGTTACGCTATCCGCCTGCGGTTCCCCGGAGGTCAAGCTTCCTCCTACCAGACTCGAGCTGCCGGTGCCAAAATGATAGTTATTCCCGCCATTGTTGTCCCAGGTACCGCTGCCGTTATTGAAGGCTGCGGTCAGGCCTGTGGCGCTGCCGAGCGGAATGGTAATGGCTTTGTAGCCACTGAAAGTAGAGGCCTGCATCTGCACACCCGGTGAAGTCGTCCAGGCCGTTGCCCCATCCAGCTTGTAATGGATATAGGAGTTACTGAATGCTGTATTTTTGTAATAGATCGTCGCGCTGTTGCCCGCCGGTGTGGCGGTTGGCACAGGTGTCGCCGTTGGCGCTACGGTTGGTGTAGCTGTTGGCGTGGCACTTGGCTTAGGTGTTGCCGTAGCTGTTGGTACTACCGTCGGTGTAGCTGTAGGTGCTACGGTTGGCGTTGGCGTCACGATGGGCGTCGGTGTAGCCGTTGGTGTAGCCGTTGGTGTAGCCGTTGGTGTAGCCGTTGGCACAACCGTTGGTGTGGCACTTGGCTTAGGTGTTGCCGGAGCTGTTGGTACTACGGTCGGTGCCGCCGTTGGCGTGGCACTTGGCTTAGGCGTTGCCGTAGCTGTCGGTGCTACAGTCGGCGATGCCGTTGGCGTCACCGGACCACCCGGCTGAATATTGCCTGTAGGCGTGTAGGTCCAGGTGCCGCTGCCGAATAGATAATTGCTGCCGCCGTTGCTGTCCCACGTGCCGCTGCCGTTGTTGAAGCAGGCTTCAAGCTGGGTGGCTGCGCCGATGTTAATGGTGATTTTGTTATAGCCTGCTAGCTCGGCGGCCGGAATCGCTACGCCCGGGGCGGTCGTCCAAGTCCCTCCAACCGGGCGGTAATGGATGTAAGGCGTGGAATAACCCTGCTTATAATAGATCGTTACATTATTGCCCGCCGGTGTGGTGGCAGTTGCTGCCGCACTGAAGCCGGAGAGGTTACCGGAGGCATCATAGGCTTTAATTTTGTATTCATAGGCTGTACTGGCTGACAAGCCGCTGTCTGTATATGAGGTGGAAGTAGTTGTTCCGATTCTAACGCCATTGCGGTAGATCTCATAGCCGGTAACACGGATATTATCTGTCGCGGCATTCCAGGTCAGCCCGATAGAAGAAGCATTAACCACTGTGGCCTGCAAGTTCGCTGGAGCAGCCGGAGCTTCATTATCCGGGACAGCAGGCACATCTGTGATGAATGGATGCGTCCCTTCAATAGTACCTTGGATGCTCTCCTTATATTTTCCGTTCTCCAGCGTATATTTGCCGGCACCGACATAGACCTGCTGGATATCACTTTTGGTCACATTGCCTTTGGCATCCTTGGCTTCAATGTAGTAGTCCAATAGCTGATCGCGGTAATCGGAAATGTAAGAGAAATACAGGTTCCCGATATCTGTGGCCGGAACCTTCTGCATAATCGTCTTGCTGCTTGGCTGCCAGTCGACACCGTTAATATCGGCGCTCAGGTCGCGGACATTCATCGGGTATTCCGTCCACGCACCAACCTTGGCGGGATCAATACCAGATACCCCGGCTGCGGCCAGACCTGCTGGATCATATACTTTAAAAGTATTATCCGCTGCGTCTGCCGTCTTATCACGGTGTGCCCGGACCTTCACCTTGATGTCGCTGATTCCGCTGGTATCGAAAGCATAGGTATAGATGGCAAAAGCATTATTATAATGCTGAAGGGTCCAGCCTTCTGCCTTACTGACATTCGCGCTGCCCGGATTGTACGGGTAGCGCTGCGGCCACCAGACCGAGGGGCCGGTTTTGTCTTTGGCCAGCTTTTGCGATACATAGGGCTTGGAGAAATACAGCGATTGATTAAAGGACAACGCCGGCTTCACGCTGTCATCCACATTCTCATCATAATAACCGAAGCCCGAGTCCATCGCAGGCAGCAGGAAGTACCAGGCCAGCTCGGCGGGACTGGCGCCTCCGGCATAGTCGTTCGCGGTGTTGCCCTTCACGGGATAGGAGAGCATCCACGGATTCAATTGGTTGCCTTCGTAGGTCACCTCACGGTCCAGCGGGTTCGCCGGCTTCCAGTAATTCGGATGCTCCTCCAGCCAGATCTGTTCGGCGGTCTTGGCATAGTTCAGGGAAGCTTGTAATAACGCGAAATTACGCTCCAGATAATGATAGCCCTTCTCGAAGGATACCGTCATGCCTTCCTCGACACCCGCCAGATTCTTCTTCGGGGCGTAAGCGGTCCCGTTCACCTGATTGAAGGCCGCGAACTGGCCTTTCCAGATCCCAAACGGCAAATGCCAATGGTACCAGGTCGGATCAGAGGACGAATCCCGGGTATCGATCCAGGAGCCGTCCTGCACATGGACCACATCGGAAGCGGCCGGTGTGTTGCTGCGCAGATACTCATCGATCCCCATTCCGGTCACACCGCTGCTGGCATAGGTGACATTCCCGGCATTTCGCCAGGTCTCCTCAGAGCCGGCCCGGCCCGAAGAATTATCTCCGTCATGGGCCACGACAAAAATCTGCTTCTGCAGAGCCAGATTCTCATACGGCTTAAGCGCATCTGCTTTTACCTGGCCCAGATATCCTTCTTCCCAGGACTGCGCCTGCGCGACAGGTACGCCAACCACTCTCGATTCCGCCCCGGTTGCCGGGTCCACATAACGGACCCAATGAGCCGTTGAGGCAAAAGGATATTTATTATAGACCACCTGCTGCTCATTGAACATCGGTTCACTCACCCAGGCCCCCGCCGTGCTGACATTCTGCAGATCACTGCGGTTGGGCGGCGAGATCATCGTGTCCTTGCCCGGACTATCCAGCAGCGGGTAATCCTTGAGCGTGCGGGAGAAATGGTTGTTGCCGATCACGGACCACTGGATGCCGAGCTTGTTCAGCACCGGAATGATCCGCTCTGAGAACCCCAGCTCTGTCGGAAAAAAACCCTTCGATGACTTATAGCTGCTGCTCAGGAAATAAGGCTGAGCCATCGTCGCTCCATGATAGATCATATCCTTGAGCAAATAATCGTTGCCGACCAGCGGTCCCATGGAATGGTGTCCGGAGAAATGAATCAGGTCGAGCATGTTGTCGCCGCCTGTGGTCCGAAGCTGATTCACGGCATTCTTCCACGGGGTTCCCCAGGCCGGATCGTTGTATCCGCTTACATTCCCTTGTTGAATAATACTGTTTACATTGTTCACCACAGACCCCGACATGGTAACATGCATCTGCGCCTGGGGATGATTGCTGTGCAGCGTGTTCGCCACACTCCAGGGCCAGGTTAAATACGCGCCCGTCTTGGCGTGATGGGAATAATAAGAGACCAGATCATCGTGGGGCATGGGAGATCCATTCGGCAGATAATAGGGATATCCCGCGGGCGGATTCTGCTTCAGTTGGATAACTTCGCCATCGTAGGTATAACGGATCGGACTGCCTACAGGGGTGGAATTGTAAGTGTTCAGGTCATAGTAAGCCCAGAAATTCGGCATATGATTATGATAGACATGCGCGGCAATATCTGCCGAGACAGGAGACACTAATGTTGGAATCGTCAGAAGCGTGCCCAGGAGCAGGGCTGAAATTCTGCGCAGGGACCTTGAGGTCTTGGTCATGGTTCAACTCCTTCTTACTTGGGATTATTCTTCGTTAAAAAAACGGGGGCGACGGACATCCATCCCCCACCCCCTCAAGCTGCTTACTGATCCTTCCAGCGCTGCACACTTAGCGTCACTGTCTGTGCTCCGCCTGCCGGTGTAAGCGTCCGGTTCGCGATATCAGCACCGCCAGACGCGGTCTCTACCGTGGCCCAGCTTCCGCGCGTCAGCTTATACGTCACGGCGCTGCCTGCCGGAAGGTTCAAGGTGATGGAGTAGATCCCATCACTTCCACGGGTCAGCAGGTAGGCCGGATCTGCCGCATTCCAGCTGTTGAACGAACCCGTCAGATAGACCTGAGCATTCGCCGGAGTCGAGCCCGGAACGGTAACCCGGAAGGTTACGCTATCCGCCTGCGGTTCCCCGGAGGTCAAGCTTCCTCCTACCAGACTCGAGCTGCCGGTGCCAAAATGATAGTTATTTCCGCCATTGTTGTCCCAAGTACCGCTGCCGTTATTAAAGGCTGCGGTCAGGCCTGTGGCGCTGCCGAGCGGAATGGTAATGGCTTTGTAGCCGGTGAAAGTAGAGGCCTGCATCTGCACTCCCGGTGAGGTCGTCCATGTGGTCGCCCCATCCAGCTTATAATGGATATAGGAGTTACTGAATGCTGTATTCTTGTAATAGATCGTAGCGCTGTTGCCCGCCGGAGTGGCGGTTGGCACAGGTGTCGCCGTTGGCGCTACGGTTGGTGCTACTGTAGGTGTTGCGGTCGGTGCGACCGTCGGTGTAGCTGTTGGAGCTACAGTTGGTGCCACCGTTGGCGCCACGGTCGGTGTCGCTGTTGGGGCTACGGTTGGTGTAGCCGTCGGCGATGCCGTTGGCGCTACCGGACCGCCTGCCTGGATATTGCCTGTAGGCGTATAGGTCCAGGTGCCGGTGCCGAACAGATAATTGCTGCCGCCATTGCTGTCCCAGGTGCCGCTGCCGTTATTGAAGCAGGCTTCGAGCTGGGTGGCTGCGCCGATGTTAATGGTGATTTTGTTATAGCCAGCTACCTCGGCAGCTGGGATAGCCACGCCTGGAGAGGTCGTCCAAGTCCCGCCCACTGGGCGGTAATGAATGTACGGATTGGTGTAACCCTGCTTGTAGTAGATTGTCACACTGTTACCGGCAGGGGTAACGATCAGAGCGGCTGCGCTGAAGGCCGACAGATTCATGGCGGCGTCATACGCTTTTACCGTATAGGAATAATTAGTGCTGCCCACCAGTCCGTTATCTGTAAAAGAGGTCGTTGCCGAAGTTCCGATCTTCACTCCATTGCGGTAAATTTCATACCCGGTCACCCCGACATTATCGGTGGATGCTGACCAGGACACCAGCGCGCTGGAGGCATTCTGTACCGTTGCTGTTACATTCCCCGGAACACTTGGTGCTTGCGTATCGGTTACCGGCTGAGTTTTGGAGTAGATTTTGGCCGAATTGGCGCCCAGGGTAACTGTAATTTGCTTACCGGTAACACCGCCCGCTTGCACGGTCACAGTATCGGAAGGGTTCAGTTGGTTCACCAGAACCGTACCTGCGGTAAGCGTGCTTTCGGCGCGCAGCGGCAGCGTCACTGTCTGTGATCCGCTGGAGGCATTACTGAATGCGGAGATGACCTCCTGACCGACATTCGTGCCTGTATCAATCCGCCGGGAGAAGGCGTACAGATTCTGTGCGGACCACATTTCGCGCTGGGTGCCGGTGCGCAGGGCCGGGTTATTTTTGCGGATCTCGTTCAGCTTGGCTACATGCTTGAAGGTACTGGCATTCTCATTGAAATAATTCTCCAGCACATTGCCGTTTGCATCCCGCTTCACCATCGACCAACGGTTCCACGTATCAGCGATGCCGCCCGTCATGATCTGACCGTTGCCGTTGCCCTTGTTCTGCTCGGTTCCCTGGAAGACCACAGGTGTTCCGCGCACGGTGAAAATAAAGGACAAAGCATTCTGCAGCTTCTCAACACTGCCCCCGGCCTCGGTCAGGAAGCGGTTGCGGTCATGATTGTCGATGAAGGTAACCATATGGTTGGCGTTGCCGCCATAGTAGGAGTCTTGAGCCAGAGTGCCTTTGATATTCGCGTCAAAAGACTGCCCGTACGCAAAGCTGTTCAGCACGGAGAAGAATAACGGGAAGTCGAGCATCCCCCACTCCTTGTTGGTACCGACCCAGCGGGAGACGAATTCGGCATTGCCGTCAAAATTCTCCCCAAAAGTATTCACGCCCAGCAAATTCTGGAGTTCGCCGATATCCGTCGGCTTCATCAGCTTGGCTGCATCGACCCGGGCGCCATCGGCTCCCGTATAGTCAAACCAACCCTTAATTGAGCTGAATATGGCCTGCTTAGCGGCAGGAACATCGAAGTCGATATCATCCAGACCACCCAGATCATGATTCTCCAGATAATCCTGGGCCCACTGATCGTACCGTCCATCGGCAAGAGACCAGTTAATGTCCCCATTGTGGTGATACCAGGCCGGATTATTGAATGGAGCGGCAGGCTGCAAGGAAGGAATATCATAATAAGCCTGAGTGCCCAGCATGTAATCGCCGATGTGGTTGGGAACGACATCAATGATGACCTTAATTCCGAGCGCATGCGCGGAGTCTACAAGCTCTTTTAGCTTTTCTTTGGTACCGAAGTAAGGGTTGGCCTTGTTCGGGTCTTTGACATTGTAGCCGTGGTAGGCCGTGTTCTTGCCTGAACCGTTGTTCTCGCGGTTAGTCATCTGCGGCTCGGCTACCGGTGAGATCCAGATCGCGGTATAGCCCATATTGTGAATATACGGGAGCTTGTCAATGACCCCCTGCCAGTCGCCGCCCTTCATGTAACGGAAATCCTCCTCGGAGTTCTCCCCGAAGCGGATAGCCGCGCCTGTTGCATTATTGGAAGAATCCCCGTCATTGAAGCGGTCAACCATAATCTGATAGATCGTGTCATTCTCGGTTACTGTTCCAATGCTGGCTGCTTCCACCTTAGCTTGCGGCAGGACAAACAGATTCATCATGATCGACAATACAATGGATGTGATTAGAACGGGAACAAGCAGGCGGTTACGTTTTCTTTTCATTCCTCATCTCCCTCTCATGTAAAACCGAATGCAACACTTTGGGGCCAGCGGATACTTTGCCGTCAACAACTTGAGCTTTGCTTCAGCTTGATAGTGCATAGGCTGATGCTGACTGCTTAGCTAGTGCTTAGCAGCATCTGAGCAAGTGCTTGCGGACTCTTAGCTAGACTGTGCTAATGCTTAGCTAGATAGTTTCGCTAGAGCTTAGCTTTACAGCTTCAACACAGCAGTGGGGAAACCGGTTTCCCCACTAAAAATTAACATGTCCCTGTATGCGCTGTCAAGACATATAAATCAAACCTGCCGCCAACCCGTATCCCATATAGGATAACCGCTCTGCAAAAAACACAAAAAATAGTATTCAGCATAAGCTCATACCTGGAAGGAGCCCTCAGGGAGGCTGTATTGTTCTCATACTCCCCTCTTCCTTGCTGGTAAGATCAATTCAAGCCGGTTGGCGGATTCAGGGGCACTAGTGCTCTTCATTTGCCCGTTTAGCTAACTTTCCTGAGATTCTGGTGCACTAGTGCTCTTCATTTGCTCGTTTAGCCAACTTTCCTGAGATTCTGGTGCACTAGTGCTCTTCAGTTACTCTTTTCCCCGGCTACTCTTTGCCCCCAACAAACTCTCAGCACTATCCCCATTCATTTCCACTCCGACAACTTCCAGCACCATCAAAGGGATTTATCCCTTTCATTTCCGCATCCCGCCCACTTTCAGCGCCATCAGAGGGATTTATCCCTTTCATTTCCGCATCCCGCTCACTTTCAGCGCCATCAAAGGGATTTATCCCTTTCATTCTCCACAGCCCCCTAATGAAGTTGGAGTCCTCCCCCACAAAAATGTAGACTAGAGATAGGAGGAGGATGAACGGTATGGGACACTTAACAGGAACAAGAGAGAAGGCAGCGCAAGAGGTGTTATCTGGCATTAAGGCGGCGGTGGTTGCCCGAAAGTATGGGGTGACTCCGTCCACGGTGAATCAGTGGGTGAGGGATTACCGGGAAGCCCATGGAGAACAAGATCATCCGTACCCCCAGGAGCAGGTAGAGGAACTGAAGCGCCTGGTAGAGGTCGAGCAGAAATATGAGAAGGCGGTCAAGATGCTCGGTGAAAAGGAGTTAGAGATTGAGATTCTGCGTGAACTGCTAAAAAAGCCAACCCCTGCTTATCCGAAAAAATCGAGGTAGCCGAGATGTTCATTAAGCAGGGATATTCCGCAGCGTTGGTACTACGTCTCATCGGGCTCGCAGAGTCCACGTACTACGACCGTAAGAAACGCAAGTCACAGGATGCACAGGCCGTACTCCAGGGGCGCGGAAGACCCGTACCCGGCTACTCTCTGACCGAGTCTGGAGCGAAAATTAGCGACGAGGAAATCCAGGAATGGCTGCTGGAATTAATCGCTGGAGAAGAGCACGTGTACGGATACAAACTGCTGGCCAAGTGCTTGTGGAACCAGCACCGTTTAAAGCTCAATCACAAGAAAAGTTACCGGCTGTGTCAGGCGCTGGATATCCTGCAGCCGCAGCGTCACAAGCGTTTTAAGCATCCCCGGAAGCTGCCGGAGAACCGGGTCATTACCGGAGCAGGCCAGCTCTGGCAGATGGACATTAAGTACGGGTACGTGGCGGGCCGGGACCGGCATTTCTTTGTCCTGAGCATTATCGATGTGTTTACCCGTGTCATCGTCGGCTACCACCGCGGATCGTCGTGTGAGGCCAAGCACGCCTGCCAGACGCTGGGACGCGCCATGGAGCAACACTGCGCCCCTGGCAGCGTACGCCCGGTGATCCGCACCGACAACGGCCCACAGTTCGTCAGCCACCTGTTTGGCGACATGTGTGAAAGCTGGGAAATGACCCATGAACGCATTCCGCCTCGAACGCCGGATTTAAACGCTTTTATTGAATCGTTCCACAGTAATATTGACCGGGATTTGTTCCGCAAAGAGGCATTCGACACGTTCGAAGAGGCCTATGAAGCGGTGGACCGGTACATGGACTTTTACAACAACCGCAGAATGCATACGAGCCTTCGGAACATGCCGCCAGCTACGTTTGCGGAGTGGGTCCTGACCCAAGAAGACCGCTCCCGCTTCTTCTGGCCGAGAGAAAAAGCGAAATAAAGAGCATATCTACGATAAGTACTGATTTGATACGGAGGACTCCGGGATAAGGGGGTCGCACCGCATTTCCGCATCCCGCTCACTTTCAGCGCCATCAGAGGGATTTATCCCTTTCATTTCCGCATCCCGCTCACTTTCAGCGCCATCAGAGGGATTTATCCCCTTCATTTCCGCATCCCACTCACTTTCAGCGCCATCAAAGGGATTTATCCCTTTCATTTCCGCATCCCGCTCACTTTCAGCGCCATCAGAGGGATTTATCCCCTTCATTTCCGCATCCCACTCACTTTCAGCGCCATCAAAGGGATTTATCCCCTTTATTTGTCCTTATATTTGTCCTACCATTTGGTCCTTCAGCCAGCTTCCGTTACACAACAGTGTACCTGCTGATTACTGCCTCCTCATCTGAAAAGGAAGTTGCCCCACGCAATTTCCGCAATCGCCAAAAAACCTCCTTCACCGAAATGAAGGAGGTCTAGTCTAACGGGATATCCAACCAGCTAATATTACAGTTTGTTAGATACTACCGCGAAGCAAGAACAATCTACTCAATTACTTAAACACCGGCTCGCGGAACTGGGCCAGCTTGGCGGCGGAATCCTTTTCGACATCAGCATGCAGGCTGTTACCGTGCGCATCCATGGTGACGATCGCTGCGAAGCCGTCCACCTGCAGATGCCACATGGCTTCAGGAATACCGAATTCCATGAAGTCTACCGCGTTGACCTTCTTGATACATTCTGCGTAATACTGTGCTGCACCGCCGATTGCATTGAGGTAGACTGCGCCGTGCTCACCTAAGGCTTGGAGGGTCTTGGGTCCCATACCGCCTTTGCCGATTACGGCGCGGATACCGAATTTTTTGATAATATCGCCTTGATACGGCTCCTCGCGGATACTGGTCGTCGGGCCAGCGGCCTTCACATGCCATCCCTCATCATCCTTCAGCATGACCGGTCCACAGTGGTAGATGACGGCACCGTTCAGATCGACAGGGGTGTCGTGATCCATCAGGTATTTGTGCAGTGCGTCGCGGCCGGTATGCATCTCGCCGGAGAGGATGACCACATCGCCGACGCGCAGGCTGCGGATATCCTCCTCGCTGATCGGTGTGCTCAGGCGGATCTCACGCGAGCCGCCTGAGCCAGCGGAGGCTGCCGCAGCTGGTTCAGAGGCTGCCCCGTTCCCCGAGACAGCCGCACCCGAAGCTGCTTCACCCGTACCGGATACAATAGCCGGTGCCGCAGGAATCGTAGCATCCTCTGGCACCACGCCGGAAGCTGTCCCTTCTGCCGCTGCTACACCCACAGCTTCAGCAACTGGCTGCGGTGCAGCTTCCCCCTCAACGGATATCCCGGTGCCGCTCTCATACAGCCATTCCTGAATGTCACCGGTAGCCGGATGGACCAGAATGCCTTGACGGCGGAAGGCCCAGCAGTTATAGGCCACAGAGACGAAAAAGCTGGCTGGCAGCCGGTTCATCACTCCGATTTTGCAGCCCAGCAGCGTCACTTCACCGCCGAAGCCCATCGTGCCGATTCCGAGCTTGTTGGCATTCTCCATAATGTAATCCTCCAGCTTGCCCAAATCTGGGGTAGGATTCACATCCTCGACCTTGCGGAACAGTTGCTTCTTTGCCAGCTCATAGCCCGTGGTACGGTCGCCGCCGATGCCTACGCCAATGAACCCTGCACTACAGCCCTGACCCTGCGCCTGGTACACGGAATGCAGGATGCACTTGCGGATACCGTCGAGGTCGCGTCCGGCTTTGCCGAGTCCCTCCAGCTCTGCCGGGAGGCTATACTGGATGTTCTTATTCTCGCAGCCGCCGCCCTTCAGAATCAGCCGGACATCAATGCTCTCTTCCTCCCATTGCTCGAAGTGAATCACCGGAGTCCCTGCCCCCAGATTATCCCCGCTGTTCTCGCCGGTTAGCGAATCCACGGAATTGGGCCGCAGCTTGCCGTTCTTCGTAGCGCGGATAATCGCGCTGTGAATATCCTTCTTCATCTCTATCTGATTCACGCCCACAGGCGTATGAATTATAAAAGTCGGCATCCCCGTATCCTGGCAGATCGGCGATATTTGCTGCTCCGCCATTCCGATATTCTGCGCTATCGTGGTCAGTGCCAGTCCGGAGCGTGTTGCCCGGTCTTCCAGTGCGCGCCCTCTGGCCACCGCCCGGCGCACATCACCCGGCAGGTTCGTGGAGGTCTCTACAATCAAATTATAAATGCTCTCTTCAAAATGCTGCATCTTCATTCAGTCTCCTCTCCGTCTGGTTCAAGCGGCCCTAACTCTGGTACAATTAGTTACTATAATAGCACATTAAGCTGCTCATGAAAGGGGTTACCTCAAAATTGAACTACCATTTCTCCGCCTATCTCTACCGGCTGCAATATATCCAGCGCTGGAGCCTCATGCGCAGCACCGCCCCGGAGAACGTGGCGCAGCATTCGTTCCAGGTCGCCTTGCTGGCGCACATGCTGTGCACCATTGGCAATGCCCATTTCGGCCGGTCGCTGAACGCCGACCGTGCATCCACGATGGCGCTGTTCCACGACGCCCCCGAGGTCTTCACCGGCGATATCGCCACGCCGGTGAAGCATAACAACTCGCGTCTGCTGTCCAGCTTCCGCGAGATGGAGCAGGTGGCCGCCGACCGGCTGGCGGCCATGATCCCGCCGGAGCTGAGCGCAGTCTACACGCCGCTCCTCCAGCCCCATACCAGCCCGCCCGGCTCCGAGGATGCCGGACTGCTCCGCTACGTCAAAGCAGCGGATGTGCTGGACGCTTACCTGAAGTGCGTCTGGGAGGTCGCCGCAGGCAACCGAGAATTCGCCGCCGCCCGGGAGCAGACCGCCGCGAAGCTGCATGTGCTGGAGATGCCTGAGATGGAGTATTTCCTTAAACACATGGCTCCGGGCTTCGAGATGTCGCTGGATGAGCTGTCTTCCAGCGCGAGTCAGGGGCAGTCTGCCGGGCAGCCTGAATCTATAGAGTAGGTAGAGTATGGCATTCGCATACATTTGACCCGCGCACCTCGCGCTGGCACATTGTATTCGGTTTTCCACACACAATCGGCCCGCTTACCTTCGCCCAAGCACATTGTGTTCAGTTTTTCGCATACATTTGGCCTACACGCCTCACGCCAGCAAATTGTATTCGGTTTTTCGCATACATCCGGCCCACGGCCTTCGTGGTAGAAGGAGAAGTCAGCACGCGAAGCCTACAACGCTTATACAATGCAAATAACCCGCCATGAGGCGGGTTATTTGCATATGGTCAGGTTACGTTAGGTACGATTAGTCTGGTCAGTTGAGTTAGTCTCAGTTTTCTAGTCAGGTTAAGTTAAACACGATTAGTCTAGTCAGTCTAAGTTCATTCAGTTAGTCAGGGCAGTTTAACTTACATCCAGTTTAGTCACCTTAAACTAAGCCACATCAGCTTACCTACCTCAAGCCAAGCGGCTCGGACAGGATATCCCAGTCCTTGAATACCGGCTGGAGTCCTTGCGAGCGCAGCATCTCGGCTATCTCGGCCACGCTGCGGTTGTCCGAGATTTCAAACTGCGGGGTGCCCCCTTCGAGGGAATGTCCGCCCACTTCGGTGGATACCCCGGCGGACATCTTCGTGATGCCGAGCTGGACCAGATGATCGCGCAGAGCGGCAGGCTCGCGTGTAGACAGCGAGATGCCGGAGCGCGGCAGGAATAAGCGGTACGCCAGGATGATCTGCACCAGCGCCCGGTCGGTTACATCGCTTGCGGGGTTGAATTCGCCTAAGTAAGGCCGGAATCTGGGAATCGACAGCCCGATTTCGCATTCCGGGTACTTATCCTGCAGATACCTCGCATGCAGCGCAGTCGCCAGCGCCTCCTGCCGCCATTCGTACATGCCGAGCAGGGCCCCGATATTCACTGAACGAAAGCCCGCTTGGCAGCCCCGCTCGGGAGCGTCCAGCCGGTTGCGGTAGACGCGTTTGGGTCCTTTTACATGCAGCGCTCGATAAGTCTCCTGGTGGTAGACCTCCTGGTAGAGCGTCAGACCGTCCACGCCGGCTTCCCGGAGTTCAGCATATTCGGCTGTCGAGAGCGGATTCACTTCAATGCTGACAGAGGAAAAATAGCGGCGCAGCACATTCACGCAGTCCCTCACATAACCGGCCGGGCTGTCTCTCCGGGATTCCCCGGTCAGGATCAGAATATGGCGCAGGCCCGTGGCTGCGATGGTCTCTGCTTCCCGGGCGACCTCCTCCAGCGTCAGTTTTTTGCGCGGAAAATCATAGATAGAACTGAAGCTGCAATACGTGCAGTGATTCACGCAGAAATCTGCAAGATACATCGGGGTAAACAGCTGCATCACATGGCCGAAATGCGTACGCGTCAACCGGTGCGCCTTATGTGCCATCTCCTCCAGATAAGGCTCCGCTGCCGGTGACAGCAGGGCCATCAGCCCTTCTTCATCCACCTGCTCTGCACGAAGCGCGCGCTTCACATCCTCTGCCGTATAACGGCTCCATAGCGTCCCGTAAGGAAGCTGCTCCAGCCGGGCCATCGTCTCATAAAAGCTCATAACCGTTCCTCTCCTCCCTATTCCATCTGTCAGGCCAAGAATCCGGTCAACGGTGAAGAGGCTGCCGCCGTCTCCTCCACAGGGCCCAGTCCGGCGAGATAAGCTTTGCGCCCGGCGGATACCGCATCACGGAAGGCTTCTGCCATCAGCAGCGGATCTGAGGCGGTGGCAATCGCTGTATTGAGCAGGACCGCAGCAGCGCCCATCTCCATCGCCTCAGCCGCCTCGGACGGTCTGCCGATTCCGGCATCCACGATCACCGGCAGATCCGTCTCGGAGATCAGAATCCGGATCAGCTCCTTGGTCTGCAGCCCGCGGTTGGACCCGATCGGTGCCCCTAGCGGCATCACAGCCGCAGCCCCCGCTGCCTTCAGCCGCAGGGCAGCGGACAGATCAGGACTCATGTACGGAAGCACCACGAAGCCCTCTGCTGCAAGGATCTCGGTCGCCCGGATGGTCTCCATGTTATCCGGCAGCAAGTATTTCTGGTCATTGATGACCTCAATCTTCACCCAGTTTCCCAGCCCCGCCGATCTCGCCAGCCGGGCAATACGTACCGCCTCTTCTGCGGTGCGCGCACCAGAGGTATTAGGCAGTAAAGTCATATGGGATGGAATATGGCTGACAATATTGTCACTGCTCTCCGGGTCCACCCGGCGCAGGGCAACGGTAATGACCTGTGAGCCTGAGCGCGTAATGACCTCGGGAATAAGAGTGTTACGGCTGTATTTTCCGGTGCCAATGAATAGTCTGCTGGTTAGAGTCACGCCGCCAATCATCAATGGATCTTGCATCTTAACGCCTCCTGGGATAAGTCTTTGTGTTCAGCCTCCGCCTACAAAATGAACCAGCTCAATCCGGTCCCCTTCATTCAGTAACGTATCGCCATAAACCTCTCTTCCGGCAAGCTCGCCGTTCAGCTCGACAATGACCAGCTTCCCGGCCCACTCGGGCCGGGCCAGCAGATCCGCCAGCGTCCGGCAGCTCTCTTCCACCCTCTGGCGGGTCCCGTTAACGGTCACAATCATGCCTGTTCACCTCCTGCTGTGCCTTTTACTTGATCCATATCATGGGTTACAAGACTGCTCTGCCGCCCTGTGAACCGCTTCCCTATAAGCACGGGCTGCTGCCACCGGGTCAGGAGCTCCGCAGATCCCCGACATGACAGCAATGCCAGCCGCCCCTTGGGCCAGCACCGCTCCGGCATTGCCCGGGGTAATCCCTCCGAGCGCAATCAGCGGTATGCGGTTCCAGCGGACAGCCTCGGCCAGCTGCTCCAGTCCGCGTGCCTGCTGTCCGGGCTTGCAGGCCGTAGGGAACACATGCCCGTAGAGGCAGAAGTCTGCTCCCTGCCTTCCAGCTTCCGCCGCCTCTTCCTGCGAGTGGACCGATCTGCCGATCCGCAGGCCCGGTGCAAGGCCGCGCACTGCGGCTGGCGGGAGGCTATGCCAGGCTAACTGTACACCGCCTGCCCCGGCGGCCAGGGCAACATCGATCCTATCATTAATGACCAGCTTCGATGGCGGTACTCCGGCCTGAAGCATCTGCTGCGCCGCCGCCAGCAGTTCGCGGGCGGGCATGGATTTTTCGCGGAGCTGGATATAATCCACCATAGAATGCACCGCCGCGGCCCATTCAGCCAGCGCTTCAGGCGGTAGCCGCCCATCCGAGACCGCATGAATTTCGTACAACGACCTTCCCCTCCCGTCTGTTCCAGCTCACTCTGCACCACTCCACAACACAAAAAAGACCGCCCCCCGTAAAGGAAGCAGTCTGGAATAGAAACAGGAATACCGGCACTTGCCGTATACCCCCGCTGCAATATTCGTTCTCCACTTCCCTACGCTGGTATAAACCAGATCAGGTTCAAAGGGTCCAGGCAACTACGCCCGTCTCAGCCTTGCGGCACCCCTAGTGATCGTTCTATGCGGTTGTTTCGTCTTGCTTGTTGTATATTAGCATATTATTCCTCTTAGGGCTATTCTTTCGTAGATTTTACTTCAATTACAAAAACCACAGATGAACTCCCTTCTGAAAATTTACCATCCTCGGTTGTCCAGAATGCTGATATGCCATAGTAATAAACGCCTTGTTCTTTTGGAGCATTAAAAGAGCCGTTCTGCAATGGAATTTGCACTTCTTTATCATCGGCAAATTGCTGAACGGTTAACCCGCCGGGTGCCGGTTTATAAGTAAAAGCAACATGGATCCCCCCCTCAGGTTCTATAACAGTGGGAGTAACCCCCTGTACCATGGATTGTCCTCCTATATAATCCGCACATCCTAATTTCCCCCAGCAATAGCTGCTTTGGGTAACCGGAATTTGGGTTTTCCCGGAAGTAACAAGGGGTAGCGGCGGTGATTCCTGTGTAATTCTAACCCCAATGCTTTTTGCCTTTCCTTCCAATCTTGTATTTGCCACAAGTCTCCCTGCAAAAGGAGTCAAGTAAATGAACACTACCAGAAAAACAAAAATCCCCGCTGCAGATAGAATGAATCCTTTTTTTCTAAGCATCCCAATCCCCTTTTCATATCCAATTAACTAAATAGACGGAAATATATTGTAATAGTTACAAGCGCAGAAAAAAAGCCTGCCGGCAAGCGGTTAGGCTTTTTTAAAAATAGAATTTATATGTTGCACACAAATCTGCATCCAGATCTTATTCTACACCCATCAGCCGTTGACAACCTCGCCGCCGTTCACATGCATCACCTGTCCGCTCACATAGGAGGAATCGTCCGAGGCCAGGTATACATAAGCCGGTGCCAGCTCTTCAGGCTGTCCCGGGCGCTTCATCGGCTGGGTGCCGCCGAACTCACTGACCTTCTTCGCGTCAAAGGTTGACGGAATCAGCGGGGTCCAGATCGGTCCAGGCGCTACCGCGTTCACGCGGATGCCTTTATCGGCCAGATTCATCGACAGCGAACGGGTGAAGCTGAGAATCGCTCCCTTGGTGGACGAATAGTCCAGCAGCTGCGGGCTGCCGCGATACGCCGTGATGGAGGTGGTGTTTATGATCGTAGCACCTTTTTTAAGATGAGGCATGGCTGCCTTGGTCAGATAGAACATGGAGAAAATATTCGTCCGGAACGTACGCTCCAGCTGCTCTGCCGTAATGTCCTCAATCTTATCCTGCGGATGCTGCTCTGCCGCGTTGTTGATCAGAATGTCGAGCTTGCCGAGTCCTTCAACGGTTTGACGAATCAGGCTCTGACAGAAGCATTCGTCCCCAATATCCCCGGCGATCAGAATGCATGTTCTGCCCTCCTGCTCCACCTGGCGCTTGGTCTCTTCCGCATCCTCATGCTCGTTCAAGTAGGAGATCACTACATCCGCTCCCTCCTTGGCAAAATGAACGGCAACCGCACGCCCGATCCCGCTGTCGCCTCCGGTAATGAGCGCGGCCTTGCCCAGCAGCTTGCCTGCTGCCTTATACGCCGGTGTCTCAAACTCCGGGAGCGGGTTCATCTCACTCTCAATTCCCGGGCGTTGATCCTGTACCTGCGGGGGCAGGGTTTTGACAGGTTGTTTGTTAGTGTCTGGCATAATCCATTCTCCTTTCGCTGTCCACAGTAATGTTGATTAATCATGTTAGCATGGCTTAAGGTCTGGTGTTTATGCATCAGGCAGTGTGCCTGCTTGGCTGTACGTTATGTTACTTACCACACTTGGCAGCCGCCCAAACAACCAATCTTCATTCACCGGCACCTGTTGCGGAACGATAGTACGGTAAGCAACGAACGTTTCCAAAAAGAATATTATCTATATCCGCTAGGGGGAAAGCCCTATACTTTGTGAGGAAAGACAACTACCTTAACGGAGAGGACGCTTCCACCATGGGAAATGAGCGCATCTTGCTGGTGAACGGAACGGTAATCGATGGAACCGGACGGCCGCCGCTGCATCATACAAACATTGAGATTGTTAATGGCCGCTTCGGCACCATAACACAGCAAAGTGACATTAACGGGAGATCCGGGCCTGACTCCGCAACTAAAGTGATCGACCTGGAGGGTCTGTTCGTTTTGCCGGGGTTCATTCACACCCATGCCCATACAAGCTTCAAGTACATACAGAATGAGCCGCTGCACGGATATCATACGGAATATTTGGCCGCGTGCCTTGCAGAAGGAATTACTACGATCCGCGATGAGGGAATGACTACGGCAGCATCGATTGACGATGTAGTCACACATACGCGGCAGCTGGAGAGCGGTGCTTTTCCCAGAATTCTTACGTCTGGCAAGGTCTTCACGGCTCCAGGCGGTTACGGTGGTCAGGAACCTATCGGCGTAGAGAGTGTGGATGAGGCGCGGCTTAAGGTCCGTGAAGTCCTGGAACAAGGAATACATTTCATCAAAACAGCGCTGGAAGACGGCTACGATCCTGCTACCGCCGGACTGCCCCAGCTGAATCAGGAGATTCTTGAAGCGATCTGCCGGGAGGCCCGGAGCATGGGCACTTACGTATCTGCTCATGTTACAAGTGCGCGCAATCTTCAGATTCTGGTGGATGCTGGGATCAGCGATGCTGCGCATATGATTTACGACCGGCTGGACGATCAACTGATAAGGCAAATGGTGAGCAGGAGCATCCGAATCGTCCCCACACTCACCGTACTCCAGATGTTCCAGGACAAATTCGGAGCGCCGCTGCTGGAGCAAGGCCTGGATAATCTCTGGAGATTTATTCAGGCGGGCGGGGAGATTGGCCTGGGGGATGATTTTATCGAAGAAGCTCCTCCGTGGTACAGAGCCGGTATGCCGTGGAAAGAGATCCAGCTGTTAGGACAAGCCGGCCTCTCCCCGATGCAGATTATTATGGCCGCCACTTCATCCGGTGCCAAAATCTGTAAGCTGGATCATGAACTCGGTACCATTGAGACAGGCAAGAGGGCCGATCTGTTGGTCGTCGGGGGAGATCCGCTGGCGGATATTAATAACCTGCGTCAGGTCATATGCGTAATGAAAGACGGCAAGATCGTATCGAAATCATACTAGCAGGAGGGTATTGCAAAATGAATGCAAGAATCACATTATCTCCGGTCACCCCGGACGATATCGATTTCATCACAGATCTGGAGACCAGCACCTCGCTCTGGCCCTTCGAGGATATGATTCCAACCGACAAGGAGGCCGTCCGGAAGACTGTGGCGGAACGAATCCATAGCGACTGGCACAAACAATTCGTGATCCGGCTCGCCTCCCCGGAGGCAACCCCTGTAGGGGAAGTGCATATACACTGGTATGTGAAAGAGCGCGAGAGCTGGGAACTGGGCTACAGTCTTTTCCCTGAATACCGGGGGCAAGGCTACTGCACTGAAGCAGCGCAGCTGGCCTTGAAGCTTGCTTTTGAAGAATGGAAGGCCCACAGAGTCGTGGCTATGTGCAATGAATACAATACCTCATCCATCCAGGTGCTGGACAGGTTAGGGATGGTCCGCGAGGGGGTATTCCGGGAAGAAATACACTGGAACAACCAGTGGGTCAACCAATACTTTTATGCAATACTGGACCGGGAGTACCTGGGGCGTAAAGGGATATAGATCTATACAGACAGCAATGCTGATCACAATGCTCCTCATGACGCCCCTTAGAAAAGAGCAGCCCTTCATTCAGAATTCTATTCTTCTTTCACGATTACATCCAGAACTCTGCCTGTTCCCGTAACCTTCGTTGACGTATTCAGAATAGCCTGAGTAACCGTTGTCCCTTCATCCAGCTCTATCTTAAGCCCTGATGCTGAGGCCGCGGTCTTAACCGTGCGTATGGAGCCTTTTTGCAAGTGGAGGATGGGTCCTTTGGCTTCAATGTTCACGTCTCCGAAATTTCCATTAAGTGTCACTACGAGTCCGGCTGCAAGGCCGGATGGCAGATCAATATCTGTGAGCACGGCACCAGTACCCTCACCCTCCTCCAGAATCACACTAGATTGTACTGACACCGCCTTCACCGATGTTGCACCTTCGGTTACCAGGCGGGCAGTTCCGCTCTTCTTCTGCACAATCACTTGGTTCAAGGTTGTGTTCTTGAGCTTCACTGAGGGATCTCCGCTACCCTGTATGATGACCTTGCCAAACACTTCAACACTGTCCAAGTCCACCTCTCCGTTGCCAATTCCTTCTTCCAGAACCAGGTCTCCAAAAATCTTCAGATTCTGCAGCAGCACATCATAGCCGGATACGGTGACATTGTTATAGTATTTGATGGCTCCCGGCTCAAAGCTTCCGAGCCCCTCAGAATGACTGATATTTACACTCTGCAAGCCGCCGCTTGTGACGTTGTAGTAATCCAGCAGTGCAATCGCTTCGGCCCGGGTCATCGCTTGTTTTGGAGCAAACCGTCCGTCCGGGTATCCCCTCATTCCTCCGGCATTGATCATAGCAGCGACATCGGCTTGGCTCCAGCCTGCAATCTGATCCTTATCGCTGAACCGGGATAATACCTCCGTGCTCCCCGTCTCATAATACAGCAATCTGCTCACCATAATCGCCGCCTCCTGGCGCATAACCGGATCGCCCGGACGAATCGTGCCTCCGTAACCCTTGATGACACCCGCATCGAGTGCTTTAGAGATTTCTTCGTAGGCCCAGTCCGTCTTAGGCAGATCGCTGAAATCGGCCTTCACCTTGCTCTCCGCCGTTATCCCGGCGAACCCGTTGATCAACGTGATAAATTCCGCTCTGGTGATTGCCTGATCCGGCCGGACTGACCCGTCCGCGTATCCCTTCAGCCATCCCTTTTCCAGCCAGCGGCTAATCGGCTTCTGCGCCCAGTGTCCTTCATAATCGGCTGCCGCATACATAACCCCGCCTGAACCCAGCAGCAAGCCCAGACTTAGCCCCACTGTTACTATTTTTCTTCCAATCATTACTGCCACTCTCCTATGTATGTGATCCTAAATGAACTAAGCACCTAATCACAGTGTAGCGGAATCCACGGCCGTTGGGAACAATCTCCAACAATGTGCTTCCAGACATACGAAACAGCCCTGGAGGCCGAGGCTTCCAGAGCTGTTAGCACCACACTGCCCATCCGGCAGCAGGTTAATTAGATAATTGTGTTGTACACCATGAAAAAGATCATGACGACCAGCGAGACCATCAGCAGCAGACTCATGGTACGGATCTTGGCGGTCTCCGCAGAGACATCACGGTTCTCTCTCATGCCTGCCGCAGCGAGGCGCAGAGGCTTGGTCATAATCCCGCCGAACGCGAACATAGCCAGCAGAAGCACCGTAACAATGATCATCCAAGGTACAGAATACTCGCCCTTAGTCATCATGTAGCCGCCGGTCAGCAGCTGAATCACCAGCCCGTATTGGGCAAAGCGGTTGAATCCGCCGATTGCACTGAGCGTGCCTTCCTTCGCCGGGGAGGACAGCTTAGCCGTCCCGCTTAAGATAAACGGCAGCACCAGATAGAAGCCAAGCGCCAGCGTCCCGATCATATGCAGAAAAAAGAAAACATGACCCATCGTAATCTCCTCCTATTTCAATTTGAGGGGCTCCGGCAGATGCCGGGGTTACATGGTTACAGAGGAAGTCACCGCGCGGACCGAATCAGCGGACTGGTCGAGCGCCGCCTGTTCCTCCGCCGTAAGCTCCAGTTCAAAAATCCGCTCAATCCCCTCCGCTCCCAAAAGCACAGGAACTCCCATGAACAGGTTCTCATAGCCGTATTCACCCTCAAGCAGAGCGATTACCGGTATGATCCGTTTCTTGTCCTTGAGAATGGCCTCCGCCATCTGAACCAGGGATGCTGCCGGAGCATAATATGCACTGCCGTTGCCGAGCAGACTGACAATCTCACCGCCGCCGACGCGGGTACGCTGTACAATCTCTGCGATGCGGGCTGCCGGGATAAGCGTCTCGATCGGAATACCGCCTACGCTAGAATAACGTACTAACGGCACCATATCGTCGCCATGGCCGCCCAGCACGAAGCCGCGTACATCCTCTACCGATACATTAAGCTCCTGAGCGATGAAAGTGCAGTAGCGGGCTGTATCCAGCACCCCGGATTGTCCGATTACGCGGTTCTTGGGGAAGCCGAGCGCATGATAGGCCACGTATGTCATGGCATCCACCGGATTGCTCAGAATAATCACAATGGACTCTGGAGCCACGCGCTTCACATTCCCGCAGACCGATCTGACAATGTTCGCATTGGTGTTGACCAGATCCTCACGGCTCATGCCGGGCCCCCGGGCAACCCCTGCGGTAATAATAACGATGTCAGAATCCGCTGCATCCTCATAGCTTGAAGTTCCGGTAATCTGAGCATCGAATTTCTGCACGGGTCCCGCTTCGAGCATATCCAGGACTTTGCCCTTAGTCGGATTCTCAAGCTGGGGAATGTCCAGCAGTACCACATTGCCAAGTTCCTTCTGGGCAAGCATAAGCGCCGTGGTCGCGCCGGTGAATCCGGCACCTACGACAGTGATTTTTGAACGTTTGATCGCCACGGTAGCCCTCCTAACCTGATGATAGTCTGCAGGCGGCTACATAGATATAAGCTACACGGATGTGCAGCTTATATCTGTAATATTTACCGGCCCGGCCTGCTTACAGATGGTTGATGATCTCGTCAGCAAAAGCAGAGCATTTCAGCTCGGTCGCGCCTTCCATCTGGCGGGCAAAGTCGTAAGTAACCGTCTTGTTGTTAATTGCTGTACTCATTCCCTGGTAGATCAGGTCAGCTGCTTCCTGCCAGCCCAAATGCTCAAGCAGCATCACGCCGGAGAGAATAACAGAGCCCGGATTCACTACGTCCTTGTCAGCATACTTAGGTGCCGTACCGTGTGTAGCTTCAAAAATAGCATGTCCCGTAATATAGTTAATATTCGCTCCAGGAGCAATACCAATGCCGCCGATCTGGGCAGCTAGTGCGTCGGAGAGATAGTCACCGTTCAGGTTCAGCGTCGCAATGACATCGAAGTCTGTCGGGCGGGTCAATACCTGCTGCAGTGCAATGTCCGCAATAGCATCCTTCACGATGATCTTGCCTGCTGCTTCGGCTTCCTTCTGGGCAGCATTCGCAGCCGCTTCACCGTCGCGCTCCTTGATGACATCGTACTGGTTCCAGGTGAAGACCTTATCGCCGAACTCCTGTTCAGCCACTTCATAGCCCCAGTTCTTAAAGGCACCTTCAGTGAATTTCATGATGTTCCCTTTGTGTACCAGGGTCACGCTCTTGCGTCCGTGCTTAATTGCATACTCTACTGCTGAACGAACAAGGCGTTTCGATCCTTCCTCGGATACAGGCTTGATACCGATACCGGATGTTTCCGGGAAGCGGATTTTGTTCACACCCATTTCCTTCTGCAGGAATTCGATAACCTTCTTCACTTCAGCAGAGCCTTCCTGATATTCAATACCCGCATAAATATCCTCAGTGTTCTCACGGAAAATAACCATATCCACCAGCTCAGGATGCTTCACCGGAGAAGGAACGCCGTCGAAGTAGCGCACCGGGCGCAGACATACATACAGGTCAAGCTCCTGGCGCAGCGCCACGTTCAGGGAGCGGATACCTCCTCCGATTGGAGTAGTCAGAGGGCCTTTGATTGCCACAATGTACTCGCGGATCGCTTCCAGCGTGTCGTTCGGCAGCCATTCACCATATGTATTGAAGGCCTTCTCGCCGGCAAACACTTCGTACCACGCAATTTTTTTCTTACCGCCGTAGGCTTTCTCTACAGCTGCATCCAGCACCCGCTTGGAGGCTTTCCAAATGTCACGGCCTGTCCCGTCACCCTCGATGAATGGAATGATCGGCTGATCCGGAACCAGCAGCTTGCCGTCTTCGATTGTAATTTGTTCGCCTTCTGTGGGCAGATCGTATTGTTCCAGTTTCAACATTGGTAGATATTCCTCCTAAAAGTATGATGTATAAGCATTCATATCATTCATTGTACTAAAGGGGCAGAGCAGCCTGCAAGGGCCGCCCCTCCCTGCCGCCCTGTTACCGCTCGTCTACAGGGACGTACTTCATGTCGGACATGCCTGTATATTCCGCACGCGGGCGGATGATACGGTTGTCTTCGTACTGCTCCAGAATGTGCGCCGTCCAGCCCGAGGTACGGCTGATTGCGAAGATAGGAGTGAACAGCTCCCGTTCGATCCCCAGCTGTGTGTAGACCGATGCCGAATAGAAGTCGACGTTCGGTTTCAGCCCCTTTTGGCTGGTGATCAGCTCTTCCACCTTGACCGACATGTCATAGAGACTGGTGTCATTCTTCATCGTGCCCAGCTCGCTGGACATCTTCATCAGGTGCTTGGCGCGCGGGTCGCCGTTCTTGTAGACGCGGTGTCCGAAGCCCATAATCTTCTCCTTGCGCTCCAGCTTGCCTTGGATATACGGCTCCACCGCGTCCAGACTGCCGATCTCCTCAAGCATCTTCATGACGGCTTCATTCGCCCCGCCGTGCAGCGGCCCTTTAAGCGCACCGATCGCCGAGGTCACACCGGAATAGATGTCGGACAAGGTCGCAACCGTCACCCGTCCGGCAAAAGTCGATGCATTCAGCTCATGGTCGGCATGAAGCACAAGCGCCGTATCCAGCGCCTTGACGGATACCGCATCCGGCTCTTTGCCCCACAGCATATAGAGGAAGTTCTCGGCGATGGTCAGGCCCGCCTTGGGGGCTACCGGCTCCAGGCCTTTGCGGATGCGCGCCAGTGCGGCAACTACGGTCGGAATCTGCGCCTGCAGCTTCAGCGCCTTGGTCTGGTTCGCTTCCTTGCTCATATCATCGGCGGCTTCGTCGTACAGCGCCAGACTCGATACGGCAGAGCGCAAAGCGGCCATGGTGTTGGCTTCCTTGGGATATAGCTTCATCTGAGTGAGCACCTGCTCCGGGATCGCAGCGTGTGCGCTGAGCTCGCGCCGCAGAGCTTCAAGCTCCGGCACCGTCGGCAGACTGCCGAACCACAGCAAATAAGCAGTCTCCTCAAATGTGGCATGGTCCGCAAGATCGTCAATATCATAGCCGCGGTAAGTGAGCACTCCATCTACGATAGAGCTGATTGAGGAGGTCGTTGCAACAATGCCTTCAAGTCCTTTAGTAGCTGTCATAGTATCTCTCTCCTTTGCCAACAAGAGTGTATAGTGCCGCTTCAAACCTCATGTAAACATTTACATTTCCAAGTATTTCAACTCTCTCTGAAAAAGCTTCAGAACCGGCTCAGAAGATTGCAACTAAATTTCTGCTCTTTAACCTTTAATTATCATACCGGATTTTGACGGTTATGTGAACAACGTGGAAGCTTTGCAGGACATCAAATGATTTTATCGGAGGGATAGAAAAAAACGAACGCAAAATCTGTTTCATGAACCGCCTTCCAGGTTATGGATATGCCCGCCGTCTGCGCTTTTCTACCGCTGCTAGTCTTTTCACACCCCCTATGAATATATATAAGACGAGCCGTTATTTCTGGAATCCGCCAGAGTAGGAGGGACCGAAGATGGATACACTTGTGCTTAAAAGAATGCTGCGCGGCCTCTGGGTCGTGCTTGCCGCCGCCCTGATTCTGCTGGCTGTATATGTACTGCTGCCGCTTCTATACCCCCTGCTGATCGCCTGGCTGCTGGCTTATCTTATGCATCCGCTGGTCCTGATCCTGAAGGGGATGAAGCTCCCCGGCTGGCTCGCCGTATCGCTCTCGCTGCTGTTCTACATCGGTGGCATCGCTCTTGTACTGACCGCACTCATCACGCGGCTGGTCAAAGAGCTGATCGGGCTGCTCCAGACCTTCGATCTTCATACCGATCAGTGGCGGGAGCTGCTGCTGTCCTTAAGCCGCAATGCCAGCATTCAGAATATTATTAACCAAATCAACCAGTTTTACCACGACAATCCGGGTTATCATGCCACCATTGACAGCAATATCAACCGGACCACTGAAACTGTCGGCCAAGCCGTAACGCAGATGATTACCGGATTCTTCAATATCATCCTGAAGCTGATCTCCTCGCTGCCGAGCCTCGGCACCATTCTGATTGTCATCGTATTGGCCGCCTTCTTCCTCAGCACCGGCTGGGAACGGCATAATGCCAAGCTGACTGCGTGGCTTCCAGCCCCGCTGCTAAGACCCGTGTCTGAGATCTGGAAGGATCTGCGCAAGGCACTGTTCGGCTACATCCGCGCCCAGCTGGTGCTGATCTCCGTAACGGCAGTAATTGTGATCATCGGCCTGCTGCTGCTGGGGGTCAAATCAGCCTTCGCCATCGGCCTGACCATCGGCATCGTCGATCTGATTCCTTACCTGGGCGTCGGTATCGTCATTCTGCCCTGGGCTTTGTATTCGTACATGACCGGGAACATGGCGCTGGCCATCGGGCTGCTTGTGCTCTACGGCGTCATTCTGATCACACGCCAGGTACTGGAGCCCAAGGTACTCGCCAGCAGCATCGGCGTCGATCCGCTTGCCATGCTGATCGGCATGTTCGCCGGCCTTCAGCTAATGGGCATGCTTGGCCTGATCCTCGGCCCGGTGCTGCTCGTTATTCTCGACGCGTTCGCCCGCGCCGGCGTATTCCGCGCCTTGCGCACCTATATCCTTAGCGGCAGGCTGCATTAGGGGGCTGCCGCTCCAAACAAATTTTGCCCACTGCCCCTCGAAATTAGCTTGGGCTACCGACAATTCAAGACACCTGCTGCCGGGCATCTATGGGAAATTGCCCGGGACGCCCCTCCCCTGGCTAAACTGCTGATAGCTCCCCCTCCGTTACTAATTGCCAGTGCCTTACCTATCCGTTGCTAATCCCCGGTGCCTCCCCCGAAACTAGTTGGATAAACGTATCTAACTTTGGAGATTTCAGAGCTTTTTGGGGTAGCAGTTGGAAAAATGTCACTTAATTTTACGAATACCGCCTTTTGAAGAGAATCGCAGCCTAACAAGTGCTGTTTTTCCAACTAATACCTGAGGATACCTGATTCGCACATCAGCAAGTGTATAATTTCCAACTATCTCCGACTGAGCTGCCCCCTCCGCCCTCCCTCCCCCTGAACGCCAAATAACCCCACAAGATGGGGAGTTAGCTTTGATGTACACTCAGGTATTTTGCCACATATAAATTCCAAATTTCCAAAAAGGCATCCAGCCGCAGCAATCTGCAACTGAACACCTTTTGGCAAGCCTGATTACTTCCTTATTACCTGCCAGCAACCGCCAGCCTGCTCTCTCTCCCCGCCTACCTGCGGTAGAAGGTGAACGTGCCGTTTTTCATCTTTTTCTCGATCCATTTCAGCAGAAAAACCCGGTAGAGCGGCCGGGTCAGCGGAAATACCAGAGTAAAGCCGATCAGATCCGTGACAAATCCCGGCAGAATCAGCAGCAGACCGCCGAAGAAAATACATAAGCCGTCCAGCATGGTCCGACCGGGCACCCGCCCCTCCTGCATATGTGTTCTGCTGTCCTGCAGTACCTTCTTGCCCTCGAACCGCATCATTAGCAAACCGATGACTGAAGTAGCCAGCATGATCAGCAGTGTCTTGGGCGCTCCAAGAAAACTTGAGACATAGATGAAACCGAATAATTCCACGGCCGGGACTGCAAATAAGGCGGCCCACAGCCATTTATTCCTGATCATACTGCTCCTCCTTCTTCCTTACATTAACGCTATTCTTCTTCCTTCAGCGCAGCCAGGATGGCCTGGAACAGCTCAGGCTGTGCCCTGTCGATCCGCACAGGCCTCCATTCCCCGTTCAGCCAGACATGGCTCGTCGAGCCGCTGACCAGAAGCTCGCCTGCGGTCCGCTCCTGCCCTTCCTGACCCGCCGCCATCCGGCGGATTTCGTATTCATACACAACCCTCAGAGCCGAGAAGGTGGTTAACCGCGCATTCACGGTGATAAGATCATCATATCGCGCGGGGCTTTTAAATTGCAAATCTGCAGAGGTTACCGGGAGCAGCAGACCGAGTCCTTCCAGCATCCGGTAGTCAAAGCCCAGCTCACGGAACATTTCCGTACGGCCGCACTCAAACCAGATCAAATAATTGGCATGATAGACGACGCCCATCTGGTCGGTCTCCTGATAACGTACACGGATGGAGGTACTATGCCAGCGGCTGGCCCATCCAGGTTGATGAGGATTCATATTCATGCTCCTTTCTAAAATACAGTCTGCCCGGCAGCCAGCAGTCCGCTAAACGCCGACACCGCCGGATGCAGACGCAAGCGGCAGCTTGCGGCGCGAGCTGCGGGCAACATAGACCAGCAGGGCCGCGCCCGCAGCCGCACTAATCATGCAGGAGAGGTTCATCAGCCCGACCCCGCCCTGGTTCAGCAGCATCCCGTTCAGCAGATTGCCCAGAATCCCGGCTAACCCGGAGAATACGATGTTAAACACACTTTGCCCAGTCGCCTGCATCTCTGCCGAGGTAATCTTCGATACATATTCAACCGCCGCGATATAAAAGAACCCGAACGAGAGGCCATGAAGCACCTGTACGCCGATCATGACGGAAGGGTACGGAAAGGCCACCTGGATGCCCCAGCGCAGCACATAGATCAGCGCACCAAGCAGCAGCGTCCGCTCCATGCCGAGCCTGCGGATGACCCGGGAGGCGAAGAACATGGATGGAACATTGGTAATGGACGCCAGGAACAGGGCGATTCCCGCAGAGCTGGTGGACCCGCCGACCGACTGGAAGGCAATCACGAAATAGGTCCCGAAGGCCGTCATGGTCTGATTGACCAGAAAGCTCCCGCCCAGGAAGGCCAGGAATATACGGTTGCCGAGCAGTTTTTTGATCCCCTGGGAGAAGGACTGGCTCATCATGTGATTCTCCTCCGCCTGCTTAGGAAGGGTGAAGGCAATGAATACGGCGATGCTGTTGAGCAGCAGAAACGGCAGCCAGATGGTCGATACAGAGAACTTGGATACATACTGTCCCCCCGCAATGGCCCCTACGGCGGCGCCTATGCTCATCATCATGCGAATACTGCCGTAAGTGGCTCCAGCCCTGTTCGCAGCCGCTATGGCGTACGAGTCGGCTATAGGCGCCTGTGTAGAGGAGAAGATCGTGGACACGGTATACACCAGCATCAGCACAATGAAATATTCCGAACGGTACAGGACCGCAAGCACCGCCGGAACCGCCACGCTCAGAATCAGCACCAGCCGCGCCTGGTTATACCGGTCGGAGACCATTCCCCATAAAGGCTGCACACAGATGGCGATCAGCGTACCTATAGCCATCAGCAAGCCGATCTGGCTGACTTCAAGTCCGTTTGATTTCAGCAGCAGCGAGAGGTAGGAGCCGAAGGAGCCCCCGGCCAGTCCCAGAAACAGATAGAACCCGCGCAGCTTTGTTATTTTTTCCATGGGGATTACAAGTCCTCTCTCATTCTTTTTAACAGAATACCCAACCTTCATAGCCGCCTGCTGCATTAAATAGAGCACAACCTATTATGAGGCGGTGGACAAGTGGGCCAAGTCAATAGATTAGCACGGAGCAAACCCTGTCTGAAGGATAAACTCAATACGGGCAGAGCCGCCAGTTCCGGCTTCGGCTGGACATCAAGCAACTGGAGCGGTTATGCCATTTCCGGTAAAAAAGGCAGCTACCGGCAGATATCTGCCGACTGGATCGTCCCTTATGTAAAGCCTACGGAAAAAGCTACGTTCTCCTCGGCCTGGATCGGCATTGACGGCTTCAAGAACAGCAGCCTGATCCAGACCGGCACCGGCCATGAATCAGTGAACGGCAAAGTCAGGTATTATGCCTGGTGGGAGATTCTCCCCGCCTCCGAGACTGTCATTCCTTATCCCGTCTCCCCCGGCAACCATATGCGTGCTTCCATCGTCAAGCTGAGTCCCGGCAAATGGTGCATCACCCTGCGCAATCTCAGCAAATGCTGGGTATTCCGCACGGTGCAGCGCTATAACGGACCGCAAAGCTCTGCCGAATGGATTGTCGAAGCCCCCCAAGTGGGATTCGATATCGCTCCGCTGTCCAAGTTATCCACAGTCTGCTTCACCTGTTGCCAGGTCAATGGACGCAGCCCCAGACTAAAAGTCACAGACGGCGGCGTTATGATCCAGAATAAGAGGCTGCTGGCCGTGCCATCTCTCCCGCGCTCTTGCGGAAGCGCCTTTTCGGTCAGACGGATCTATCGTAAAAGTCCCCCTGCCGTGTATTCCAGGAACCCTATTTATACGACTCCCTGACATACAGTCCTGCTCCAAACACTCAGGTCCAATATATCCATTTGTATCCGTGAGATCAACCTGTATCTTAACATTCCGGAGAGTCCACTTATCAAAAAAAGAGCAGCGGCAATCAAGCGCCACTGCTCTTATTATTATATCTTATTCTTGCTGCAGAAGCTCTTCCAAATCCTAGTCGGCTGGAATCGTATCTACCTTCACCAGGTTAGTGGAACCGGAACGTCCAAGCGGGATACCTGCAGTGATGACTACAAGATCGCCGGCTTTAACCAGACCGGAAGCCTTACCGCCGTTAAGTGCTGTTTCCAGCAATTCGTCAGTAGAATGAGCTTCAGGACCGAATACAGGAGTTACGCCCCATACCAGCGCCAGTTGACGCATTGTTCTTTCCTGGGTAGTAACAGCAATGATCTGTGATTTAGGACGATATTTGGAAACCACGCGTGCAGTGTGGCCAGTTACAGTCGAAGAAATGATCGCTTTAGCATTCAGATCCAGAGCGGAGATCGCTACGGATTGGCTGATCGCTTCAGTTACAGTAGTTTCTTGAGCGATCTGCTGCTTCATGAAGATCTCACGGTGGTTCAGAGCAGATTCTGCTTTCTCAGCAATACGGGACATAGTCAGTACGGATTCTACCGGATATTTCCCGGCAGCAGTCTCACCGGACAGCATGATTGCATCGGTTCCGTCGAAGATTGCGTTCGCTACGTCACTTGCTTCAGCGCGGGTTGGGCGCGGGTTGCGCTGCATGGAATCCAGCATTTGGGTAGCTGTGATTACCGGTTTGCCGGCGATGTTACATTTCTGAATCATCAGCTTCTGAGCCAAAGGTACATCTTCAGCAGGGATTTCTACACCAAGATCGCCACGGGCAACCATCAGGCCGTCGGATACTGCCAGGATTTCATCCAGGTTATCGACACCTTCCTGGTTCTCGATCTTGGAGATGATCTGGATGTGGGAAGCATCATGCTTCGCAAGCAGTTCACGGATTTCCAGAACGTCGCTGGCTTTGCGTACGAAAGAAGCGGCAATAAAATCAATGTCCTGTCCGATCCCAAAAATGATATCATTGGTATCTTTTTCCGTAATACCCGGCAGGGAGATGGATACTCCCGGTACGTTAACACCCTTCTTGCTCTTGATCGTACCGCCGTTAACAATACGGGTCTTGATTTCGGTGCCTTGAATGTCGACAACTGTAAGGCCGATCAGGCCGTCGTCGATCAGGATCGTCGATCCTACTTGAACATCGTTAGGCAGGTTGTTGTAAGTGATGGAGATACGGTTATGATCGCCAAGGATCTCTTCCGTAGTCAATGTCAGATACTCATCCTGAACCAGTTCAATCGGTTCTACTTCCAGCTTGCCAGTACGAATCTCCGGTCCTTTGGTGTCGAGCAGGATGGCAACAGTCTTGCCAAGCTCCTTGGATGCTTGACGGATCGTGTTGATCCGGGCTCCGTGCTCATCAAAATCGCCGTGGGAGAAGTTCAGACGGGCCACATTCATACCAGCCAAAATCAATTTTTTGATATTCTCCAACGATTCACTTGCAGGTCCGATCGTACATACAATTTTACTTTTCCGCATTAGGTTTTCCTCCGTTTTTTCGTTCTCTCTGTCTCGCTTTTTCCAACTACAAAATCTACTATAAGGCTTGCTCTTTGTATAGGAACTTTATCACATGTAAAGACATGCACGTTTTATTGCGCCCTTATGAATATTACTGCATGTTGAACACAAAATCAATGTTAGTGCCTGTTTTTGCTGTAAATTAAAGTCGAATAATATAGGATGGCCGATAAAAGAAAAATCATCCCGCAGCAAGCACAGGATGATTAGAATGGGAATTATTGTATAACAGGTCTTGTCCCGTCCGCGGTCTGGAATAAGCTGGAATATGTTAAAAAGTGCAAACCCGGCGGTACCAGCCATGGGGCTCATCCCCCGGAGAATAGCCCCCGCTTACTCCACAATCTGCACTTCATCCTGATCGGAATCCTGCTCCAGCACCGACTCGGAAAACTCGCCGATTTTGCGGAATTTCAGGTAACGGTCTTCCTTCAGCGCAGCTGCATCCATGCCGGACAACTCCTGCAGGTGACGCCAGACTGTGTCCTTAACCGCCTCCGCCGCAGCTTCGTAATCCCGGTGCGCACCGCCTCTGGGCTCGGCAATAATCTCCTCGATGACTTCCATTTCCAGCAGATCGGTGGCCGTAATCTTCATGGCCTCCGCGGCCTGCTCCGCCTTGGTGGCATCCTTCCACAGAATCGACGCTGCACCGTTAGGGGAGATCGCTGAATAGATTGCATTCTCCAGCATCAGCACGCGGTTGCCCACGGCCATCGCTAAAGCTCCGCCGCTGCCGCCTTCGCCGATGATCACGCAGATGACCGGCACGGTCAACTGGGACATCTCGAACAAATTACGGGCAATCGCTTCCGATTGTCCGCGTTCCTCTGCGGTATTGCCGGGGTAAGCCCCCTTGGTATCGACAAAGGTGATGATCGGACGGCCGAACTTCTCCGCCTGCTTCATCAGCCTCAGCGACTTGCGGAAGCCCTCCGGATGGGCGCTGCCGAAGAAGCGCAGAATATTCTCCTTCGTATCCTTGCCGCGCTGCTGCCCGATAACGGTCACAGGCCGGCCGTTCAGCTTGGCGATTCCGCCGACTACCGCAAGATCGTCACCGTACAGGCGGTCACCATGCAGCTCGATAAAGTCCGTGAAGATAAGCCCGATCAGATCCAGCGAGGTCGGGCGTACGTGATGCCGGGCCAGATGCATCTTCTGGGCCGGGGATATATTGGAATAGATCTCATTCTCCAGCTCGCTGTAGCGCTCCTCAAGCCGGGCTACCTCATCGCTGAAATCAATGCCCTTCTCTTCACCGAACTGTTTGAGTTCGGCGATTTTTTTGCGCATTTCTACCAGAGGCATTTCAAAAGGCAACTCTCCTGCCAACCTAAAATCCCCCTTTCACATCATGCAGCTCCAGCAGCTTCGTGAGCGTGGAGCGCATTTCCTTACGGTGCACGACCAGATCCAGCTGACCGTGCTGCAGATTGAACTCTGCCGTCTGGAAATCCTCCGGCAGCTTCTGGCGGATCGTCTGCTCGATGACAATCCGTCCGGCAAAGCCGAATACCGCTCCGGGCTCGGCAATAATAATGTCGCCCAGGCTGGCAAAGCTCGCCGATACCCCGCCGGTGGTCGGATCAGTAATGACGGAGATATACAGCCCGCCTGCTTCACTGAACCGGGCCAGCGCGGCACTGGTCTTCGCCATCTGCATGAGACTGAGAATGCTTTCCTGCATTCTGGCCCCGCCGGAAGTGGAGAAGATCAGCATCGGCAGTTTCCGCTCTGTCGCTTCTTCCACCGCTCTTGTAATTTTCTCACCAACCACAGATCCCATGCTGCCGGTGAAGAACTCAAAGTTCATCACGGCTACAATCACCGGATGTCCGCCGATGCTGCCCTGGCCGGTGATTACAGCCTCAACCTGTCCGGTTTTGGACTGCTGCTGCTCCAGCTTGGAGGCATAGCCGGGGAACTTCAGAGGATCAATGGACGCCATCTCGCTGTCGAACTCAATGAACCCTTCCGGATCAAGAATCATTGCAATCCGTTCGGTAGCATTCAGGCGCATATGATAGCCGCAGGACGGGCATACTTTCAAATTCTTCTCCAGTTCCTTGCTGTACTGGATCGTTCCGCATTTGGCGCACTTGCTCATTAGACCTTCGGGAATCTCCCGCTTAGGGCGCTCGCCTTCTGCCGGTCCGCCGCTTCGCTCCAGACGTTCTGAAGGAATAGTCGCGTACTTCCGTTTTTTCTGAAATAAATCTTTGAACAAGGGTCGCACCTCTTCAGCCGTTTATTTGCGTAAATAGCAGCTTGCCGCTGTCATGAATGCTCTTGAATCTCTACGCCATACTCTTCAGGGATGCAGGATCAGATTGAGGACCTCCTGCACTTCTTCAAGCTCTCCCGAAGGAACCAGAATCTCAAACTGCTGCTTGGACATATTGATGGGACGGCATTTAATCAGAAATCCTTCTTCCGTAAGCTTCCTCTGGATCATCTCCGCCACTTTGGCGGTCGGCGCTATATAGATTACCGTCCACATGCCCTGCAAGGCCTCCCTAATCTCGAATCCAGCCGTATCCTGAATATAATGAAATTATGATAACACAGTTTTCTTTTTTCCCGCAAGCAAACCCGGCAGGAAGGATTCAGGCCCGGGAGGCCGGTCGCAGCGCATCAGGAGCAGCCGTTATTCGGTCCCGGTCACATGGGGATATACCTTCGCACCCTCATGCCCGTGGGCGATGCGGGCTGAAGCAGCAGCCGCAATTCCGGCCACAAGATCATCCAGAAATACATGAATGCTCCCCTTATCATCATTCAATTTGCCGATAATTCCAAGCTTTATTTTATCCAGGTAGCCGAAGCTGGTCAGGCCGATCATTCCATACACGCTCGTGATGCCCAGCGCCAGCGTCTCGTCCGCCCCGTAGAGCGATTCATCCGCTTCCATTACCGCCTGAAACGGCTGGGGCAGCAGCTTCTTCTCAGCCAACTCATCCAGCGCAATCCCGGTCATTAGCGTATACTGGACCTCTCTTTTGTTCAGGACCGACTTGACGCTGCTCAGGCACTCCTCCTGCGTTAAGCTGGGATAATAGACCGATTGCAGGATATAGACGATCTCCGCGATCGAGTCCAGTGATACTCCCCGGCGCTCCAGCAGCTCCTCCGCCATTTGATAGGACATGATGTCATTCCCCTTCCGCACGGGGCAATGCCCCGCTATGATTTAGCTGAACTTGAGAGTGAAGCCTGACAGATTCATAACTTCACTCTATTGGTTCCCTAATGTATGCGGAAGAGGGGACAAATGTGCTAAAAAAATCAGTGTATCTCAGCGGATGCCCGTAAAAGATGCATTTGTGCAGCATCAGAATTAACTGGTTAGAAACTCTTTAACCAGCTGCCATGCTGAGGGTTTGCCATGGCGCGATTATGGCGCTGGGTATGCTCAATTGCATTCCGTACAAATAAATCGCTTGATTTACTGCCGACCATCCATTTAGCTGCAATTGATACAATTAAACAGCCTCTATATGCGGGTTCTTACCTATTCGGGCGGATTTAGTTGTACAAACGAAACCCTATCACCCCCAAAAATCTAACGGACCGAAGAGACCTTATTCCCACGATAACGCCCCCCTATGCAGGGTAACGGACTCAGACGACCTTATCATCTTTCTGCGAGACGTTTTGGAGCTGAATTGCAGGGGATAAGGTCCTTACGGTCCGTTAATCGCCCAAATGACGACTTCCTTCCCGCATAAGAGCACCTCAGTCCGTTACGCTAAGCCAAACGCCCCTAAAGAACAAACCTCGCATGGAAAAGATGTAAATTGAAGGGGAATTGTTTCTGCTCCACTAATTTAAATCCGATGAGGTTCTAGTAGCGCATCAGATTAGAAATAGCGGGTCGGCATGATGAGGCTTGAACGACTAAAAGAGTGAAGGTAATCAGGCCCTTTGTATGCGAAAAACCGAATACATTTCGATGGCGTGATGGTAATCGAGCAGAATGTATGTCAAAAACCGAACACATTTCGATGGCGTGAAGGTAATCAGGCGCAATGTATGCCAAAAACCGAACACAATTGTAGGTGGTATCGTTTTACTAATCCAACCCATTCAAATTAAAATCTGACGCTGCACCAGGCTAGACGGGCTGCTCCTATCGGAGGCGGACGGTTCCGGCACCCAGCATCTCTTCAATGGCGGCGAACAGCTCCTCCGAGGGCTCGATCCGGTAGCTGTCGCTCAGCGCAAGCACCTTCTGGTTGCGCTCGTAGAACAGCAGCGTCGCTGCGGGTCCCGGATGGGTCTGCAGCAGCGCCTGGAGGCGCGGCAGCAGACCCTTCAGCTCAGCGCCCGGCGTGATCTTGATGAAGACACGCTGGGCGCCGGGCGCTGAGCCTGCGAAGCGCTCAGCGGCTGGGTCCTGCCCCGTGCGCAGCGGGGCAGGGCTGCCCGGCCGCGCGTCGGACGCGGCCGTGGCCTTGGGCGCGGCCTGCGCAGCGGCCGCGGAAGCGCGCGCACCGGGCGGCTGTGCCGCCGGTGTGCGCGTGCCCGGTGCAGCGGCGCCGCCAGCTGCACCGCCGGGCCGGGCGCCGGGGCCACCGGCGCCCGTGCGGGCTGCAGGAGCGGCCGCAGGCGCTCCTGCGGGGGCACTGCGGCCCGCGCCGTAGGCGGGCCGGGACCCGGCGCTGCGGCGCTGCAGCAGGCCGCGCACGCTGTCCGAGGTGAGCGGAGCTACCTCCTCGGCCAGCAGCTTGAAGCCCTCGTCCTCCTGCTGCACCTTGGCGCGCAGGGCCAGCAATGCGCCCTTCTCAATCAGGGCGCGGGTGCGTTTCCACACCTCCGGGAAGAGTACGACCTCGCAGCGCTCGATCTGGTCTTCCCATTCCACAAAAGCCATCGCCTTACCAGCTTTGGTCGTGATCTCCTTCAGCGACACGACCATACCGGCCGTCACGGTCATGCTCTCATCCGCTGCTTCGCCAAGATCCATCAGCTTCTGTATCCCCGGCTCCTCAAGCAGCCCCGCATGGTCATCCAGCGGATGGCCGGAGAGATAGAGCCCGAGCAGCTCACGCTCCAGCTCCAGCTGCTGGGTTCCGCTGAACCTCGGAATATCGGGGTAGCGGATCTCCCAGTTCGGCGTCTCGATCAGGTCATCGAACAGCTGGATCTGCAGCTCATCGCGCTCCTTGCGCCATTTGGCTGCCGCATCCACCGTCTCATCCAGCATCGCCAGCAGCTGCGCCCGGTGTCCAGGCAGCGCATCGAAGGCGCCGGTCTGCAGCAGGGATTCGATCACGCGTTTGTTGCAGACCCGCAGATCGACCCGGCGGCAGAAATCGAGCAGGCTGTCGAACGGCCGCTCCTTACGGACGGCCATAATGTTCTCCACAGCCTGTGTGCCGACATTCTTCACCGCAGCCAGCCCGAAGCGGATGTGTCCGCGCCCTTCGCCGGGTACCGGAGTGAACAGCACCCCGCTCTCGTTGACATCCGGCGGCAGGACGCCAATCCCGGACCGGCGGCATTCCAGGACATATTCCGCCACCTTGCGGTGGCTCCCCATCACAGCAGTCAGCATAGCGGCCATGAACTGCACCGGATAATGCGCCTTGAGATAAGCGGTCTGGAAGGCCAGCACCCCGTAAGCGGCAGCATGCGCGCGCGGGAAGCCGTAGTTGGCGAACCGCACGATCATATCATAGACCGCATGGGCATCCGCTTCGCTGTAGCCCTGCTTCAGACTGCCCTCCACGAAGTGGCTGCGCTCCTGGTCTAGTGTCTCCCGCTTCTTCTTGGACACCGCACGGCGGAGCAGGTCCGCTTCGCCCAGCGAGAAGCCCGCCATCAGCGAGGCAATCTGCATAATCTGCTCCTGGTAGACAATAATGCCGTACGTATCGGCCAGAATCGGCTGCAAATCCGCATGCGGATAGACAACCTCGAACTCCCCATGCTTGCCCCCGATGAATTTCGGGATGAATTCCATCGGACCCGGGCGGTACAGCGCCACCACCGAGACAATATCCTCGAACCCGCTCGGCTTCAGATCCTTCAGCACCCGCCGCACGCCTGCAGATTCCAGCTGGAATACGCCGGTGGTCTCGCCTGCTCCCAGCATCTCATAGGTGAGCGGATCGTGATCCGGGATGATGCGGAAATCCGGCACGCTCCCGGTCATCTCCTTCACCCATTTCATGCAGCGTTCAATAATCGACAAGGTCCGCAGGCCGAGGAAGTCCATCTTAAGCAGCCCAACGCTCTCCAGATGCTCCATGGAGTACTGGGTGAGCGCCGTGCTCTCATTGCCCGCCTGGAGCGGAACAGCATCGGTCAGCGGACCCTTGGAGATGACTACGCCAGCCGCATGCGTCGAAGCATGGCGCGGCATGCCCTCCACCTTCATCGCCGTATCCAGCAGCACTCTGGTCTTCGGATTCGTCTCATACAGCGCCTTAAGCTCAGGCGTGCCCTCCAGCGCCCGGCTGATGCTGATGCCGAGCTGGCCCGGAATCAGCTTCGCCGCCTTGTCCACCTCGTTATACGGCAGATTCAGCGCCCGGCCCACATCACGGACAGCAGCCCTCGCCGCCATCGTACCGAAGGTGATGATCTGCGCTACATGCTCCTTGCCATACTTGTCTACCACATAGGCAATGACCTCATCGCGGCGTTCGTCGCTGAAGTCGATATCAATATCGGGCATCGTGATCCGCTCAGGGTTCAGGAACCGCTCGAACAGCAGATTATATTTCAGCGGGTCCACATCGGTAATCTTCAGCGTGTACGCGGTGAGACTTCCTGCGGAGGAACCGCGGCCCGGACCGGTAACAATACCGCTGCGGTGACAAAAAGCGATAAAATCCCACACGATCAGGAAGTAATCGCTGAACCCCATGCTCTCAATAACTCCCAGCTCATAGTCGAGCCGCTTCTCAGCCGTCTCCTTCTGCTCCGGCGATTCCCAGAGCGGAGTATCCGCATAGCGCTGCTCCAGCCCGCTGCGGCACAGCTCGCGCAGATAAGCAGCGGCATCCAGCCCTTCCGGCAGAGGCGAGAATTCCGGGAGAATATGATTGCCGAACGTCAGCTCCAGATTGCACGCTTCAGCGATCCGCTGCGTGTTCTCTATCGCCTGCGGCACATGCGGAAACAGCGCAGCCATCTGCTCCCCGCTTTTGAAGAACAGCTGGTCTGTCCCGATCTTCAGCCGGTCCTCATCGTCCACGGATTTGCCTGTGCCGATGCAGATCAGCACATCCTGAACCTCGGCATCCTCCTTGTCCATATAGTGGACATCATTGGTTGCTACCAGTGGAATGTCCAGCTCTTCAGCAAGCGCAATCAGCTGCGGATTCACCCGCTTCTGCTCGGCAATCCCGTGATCCTGCAGTTCCAGATAGAAGTCGCTTCCAAAAATCTCCTTATACCGCAGCGCCGCCTTGCGCGCCTCCTCCTCCCGGCCGTGCAGCAGATGCTGCGGCACTTCACCGCCCAGACAGGCACTTAGACAGATAATGCCCTCGGCATAGGCTGCCAGCGCCTCCATATCGATACGCGGCTTATAATGCTGGCCCTCCAGATGGCCGATGGAGATCAGCTTCATCAGATTCTGGTAGCCGGTCATATTCTTCGCCAGCAGAATCAGGTGATAAATCGGCTGATCCTTGCGGCTTCCCCGCTCACGGCGCGAGCCTGCGGTCAAATAAGCCTCACAGCCGATAATCGGCTTGATTCCCTGCGCCTGGCAGGCTTTATAGAAAGGGATGGCCCCGTACATCACACCATGATCTGTCAGCGCCAGCGATGTCATGCCGTATTCGCCGGCCCGGCGCACGAGATCTGTAATGCGCGCCGCCCCGTCCAGTAAACTGTATTCGCTGTGCACATGCAAATGCACGAATGGGCTCATATTCCCCACTTCCCTTCAGCTCCAAATCAAAACATAAGATGAAACTATTTTATCATATTAGAGGGGGAACCGCCCATAGAATGGATTAAGAGCATATGGACAGGCAAAAGCAGGCCGCCGCCTGATCTAAGGAAGGAGCTTTTCATGGATATTTTCTTAAGCAAGGCCGTCCTCGACTTCTTCATCGCGTTCGGTATAGTGCTGGGCGGAGCGATGCTGGGCGGAATCGGAGCCGTCGTCTCTCTTCAGCCGCCAACCGACACCATGCTGGAAATCGCAGACCGGATTAAGATATGGGCCCTCGCTGCCGCCGTAGGCGGAACCATCGACCCGATGCGGGTCATTGAGAGCAATATGCTGGGAGGCAATCTCTCTCCGGCGATCAAGCAGATTCTCTATCTGGTGTTCGCCTTCCTGGGCGCTCATATGGGCAGCGAGCTGGTCAAGTGGGTATGCGGCAAGTAGAAGCGAAGGGGTGAAAAGAGACATGCGACTTCCGCCGTTTGACCGCTACCGCCGTTTCTCGCAGATTGCTGCTGTGTTTGTGCTGGGGATGATTGTAGGAGCCGCTCTGTACAACACCATTTATCATATGGGCTATAACATGCTCTGGGTCAATAACCAGGCCCTAAGGCTGGAGATTGAACAGAACCGGAAAGACATTCTGACGCTCAAAAAATACAACAACACCTCCACCGTCATCCGTGAGATTAAGGTGCGTACCGAGAGCAGCAAGGTCAAGGACAGTGCGGCGGCACTGGACCCGGTGACAGCCAAGGAGGTCCTCAGCAAGCTGGCGGGCGATCTGGAGCCGCTGCGCGGGCGCAGCATGTTCGATATCGATTCCGACGGCAAGCTGGCGCGCCTCTTGCTGGACAGCAAAATCTATCTGGCCCGCGAGAAGGAATACACCGTCAAAATCCGCACCATGCTGGTGATGGAGGGCGTGCTGCAAATCTGGGTGGAAATCAGTCCGTATAAGCGCAGCTGAGCCGCAAATCATGATACAATAGTGGACAAATCACAATCACAGGATACAGAGTGCCCGGCTGAGGCCATGCTGACTGACGGGTCTTCCACAAAGGAGCTGCCGTTCATGATTATGTTCATTAAGTATCTGCTGTTTGCCCTGCTGGTTATCTTCATGGTATGCGCCGCCGCGTATAGCATCTCTTCCCGCAGAACTGCCGACCCGCTTATCCAAGGCACCAGACGCTCGATCATGAATATGCTGCTGGGCGGAATGCTGGTCACGCTTTCATTAATGTCGATGTTCATCTTCCGCGGCTCGACGCTTAATGTGGTCATTGAGGCTGCTTTTCTGCTGCTGGGCCTGTTCAATATCTTCTCCGGACTGCGCAGCTTCAGTTACTATAGCCGGATGCGCAGCGGAAGCTGAGGGTTCAGCCGCCGCCAGCACAAATAGACCAGTTGCCCCTCCTGATCGCCTGCAGGACAGCCCTGGTCTATTTAATATTTTGCCGAAAATGAATCTTCGTTCATCGTCACTCGCTATTCCCGTTACCCATGGTCAATCGACTGCAGCATCAGAACAGCCTTGGCTACAATGGTATCCATATAGCTGATCTCGATCTCCAGCTTGCAGGTGCGGCGGCTGATCTCCAGCAGCTTCGGCATGACGGTGATGGAATGCTCAATCTGTACCGGACGGATGAAATAGGTGGACATATTGTCCAGTACGTAGTCGTTCCCGGTGATGTCCTTGGCTGCTTTGAAGGCGGACAGAGTCATTAGGGTGGACAGAACCCCTTCCGAGATCGTTCCCAGATCGGTCGCCATCTGCGGGGTAATGAAGCCGTGGAAGAACAGCCTGCCCTCCTCATCCCGCTCATCCGCGAACCCGTTCCAGATCAGATGATCGAACGTCTCTCCCAGCTGCGGCTGATTGCTGGCGTCGCGCAGGCTCTGCAGTACTTCACGCCGGGTGACCGATCCTACCAGCTTGCGGTTGCGGTCCACAATGGGCAGAAAATCGATCCCCTCCCACATCATAATCTGTGCCGCCGAAGCCAGCGAGGTCTGGAGTGCCGCGGTGACCGGACTGCGCACCATCGCCTTTTCAATAATTTGCCCTTCGCTGAGATCCTCCACATCACGCCGGCCTATTATCCCGATGACCCGGTTCCACTCATCCGTGACCGGGAACCGCTGCTCGCCGCTGGCCTGCGCCAGTTCGCGCAGCTCTCCTACGGTGCTGGAGATTTTGAGCGTGTTCAGCCGCAGCTTGCCCTCCACGATATCCTCGACCAGCATAATCTTCTTCTTGATCAGCCGGTCAAAGATCGCACGGTTAATCATCGAAGCCACTGTAAATGTATCATGTCTGGACGAGATGACCGGCAGGTCCAGCTCATCGGCCAGCGCCTTAACCTCACGGCTGGTGCCGAAGCCCCCCGTTACAAGCACCCCGGCCCCCTGCTCCAGCGCAAGCGAGTGCACATCATCGCGGTTCCCGACGATCAGCAGGCTGTCGGCATCTATGTAGCGGATCATGGCATCGACCTTCATCGCACCGATCACATATTTATGAAGATGCTTGTTCAGACCCTCTGCTCCGCCAAGCACATGCCCCTCAACAATATCTACGACATCCCCGAAGGTGAGCTGCTCGGAAATATTACGCGGCTTCTTCTCCACCCGGACCGTGCCAATCCGTTCCTTGGTGATAACAATTCCGAGGTTCTCCGCTTCCTTCACCGCACGGTAAGCCGTGCCTTCGCTGACCCCCATCTCCTTCGCCAGCTTACGGACGGAGATCTTGGTCCCCACCTTCAGACTTTCAATGTGCTGCAGCAGTTGTTCATGCTTTGTGATGTTATCGCCTTGACCTTCCAACTGTTACACCCCCATACCCCGATCTGTACTATTCTGTACCCATTATACATGCTGTCCGCACCGGAGTACAGCAGGTTACACTGTATCTTTCAAAAGTTATGACAGCCGGGAATATATATATAACACCGGGTACTTACTCCCGGCAGGAGAGACACGCACAGGTAACCCCCGGTCCGCCGCAACGGCAAACAGGGGGTACTTTTTTTACACAGCTAACTCTATTCCTGAACTATGATCTCTGCGACACCCGGCCTTCTTCGTTCCACTTGCCCTGCCACTGAGCCAGCTTGGCCTTACGGACGGCATCCAGGCGCTTCTGCTTCTCTTCATCCACTCCGATAATGAAATGCAGATGCGAGGCAATGACCAGGAACGCGAAGACACACCAGACGATACCGAAGCCCAGCACCCAGCCGGAGCCATTCTGGAAAGACAGCTTCGGCAGCGCGTATAACAGCATGGCCAGGGCAATCAGCAGATACACGGAATGCTTGAATTTACTTTTCTTTCTCATTGCAGGACCGCTCCTTCGCTCAACAGGATTGTTAAAATGAATCTATATCTCTATTCTATGAACCTGCGGCCAGAAATATGAGACAAGCTGCGTAATTTTTCAGAAGGATGTTAGCGCCTTGTTAGCAGTTTCTATCCTGCATGGCTCGGGTATGAGATGATATATCGCAAAGGAGGGAATGACCTTGAATCCCATTTATAACCAGACCCGTTACATCGCCCGCAAAAAAATTTTCTCTGCGCTGGGCGGAAAGCTACATATCTTGGGTGATTCAGGGGAGCTGCTGCTGTTCTCGGAAATGAAAGCGTTCCGGCTGAGAGAGGACATTACGCTGTACCCCGACGAGACGATGGGGAGGGAGCTGCTGCGGATCAAAGCGCGCAAGATTCTTGATATCAGCTCAACCTATGATGTGTATGATATGGAGACCGGAGAAACAGTGGGCGCACTCCGCCGCAAAGGCCTGAAATCCCTCATCAAGGACGAATGGGCCATCCTGGACACGCAGGATAACGAGATCGGCACCATTAAGGAGGATAACGCCTTCCTCGCCTTACTGCGCCGTGCGGTTGCCATCCTTCCGCTGAAATATAACTTAGAGATCGGAGGAATGGTGATTCCTGCGTTCCGGTACAACTTCAACCCGTTTGTCACCAAAATCACTGCCGATTTCTCAAAGGACACCCATGGCAAGCTGGACCGCCGACTCGGGATGGCCGCTACTATTCTGCTGTGTCTGGTAGAGGGCAAGCAGGATTAACGGAATGTAGCTCGCAGTAATTATGGAGCGGCACACTAAAAAAAGGGGGATTCCAGAGCCGTATGGCCCTGAAATCACCCTTTTCCTGTATCAGAACACATCCCCGATGCGGTGCAGGTGCTTATTGAGCGCCGTACATTTGGGACAGGCTGTCTGTGATGATTTTGTTCACATCTTCGATGACCACACTAAGGCGGCGCTCTGCGTCGAACAGACGGCGGATGCCCAGGTTCAGGTTAAGCACCTCGAAGAGCTTCTCCATCTTCTCCATGTCCTCCTGCGGAGGCATGTCCCCGCTCATCATCCGCTGCTGCAGCTCAATCTGGCTCTGGCGGAAGTTGTCGAGCATCTGCTTGCTCTCCGGATCTGCTTCGATCACCTTCATTGCACTGGTAATATCCGATACCTCACTGCTGTCCTTAATAGCACGCGCTAATTCATGCGCCTTATCAATCACGTTCATTCTATTTCCTCCTCCAAATGATGTTCGTCTCTGCTTCGCTTCAAAAGCCCCGCCCGTTCAGCAGGCAGCGGTCTATGCCTGTCCAGCAGGCAGCCCCGGGGGCTGTCCGCGCCCAAATTTGGCAGTCGTGCAAGTTCCGCCCGGGCATGCCTACTTCCTTCTGTGCTCCCGCCCTCCGGTCCGGATGCGCCTGCCAGCCCCCTGGCTGCCGGCGATATTAATCCGCCCGGCACGGCTTTTTCGGGAATAGGTCAATCACCAAGGGTCAGATGTCTCCATATGATGAATGATATGTAACCCTCAAGATTCATATTGCCGGCACCATGCTTGCCTACCGGAAGGAGATTCACGATGTCTAAGCTAAAGATCCCGGTTCAAACGGTCCACTCGGGCATCCTGCAGGAAAATGCTGTAATGCTAGGCGACAAATCCATGAAGAGGCTCAAAATACCGGCGCACGGAACCATTCAGCTGAACTTCGGCTCTTTCCGGCAGGAGGTTACTGTAATTCCTGTCCCCAAATCCGACAGCCTGCGTGTAAGTGAGGCGCTCGGCCGGCGGCTTGGCTTAAGACAGCGCTTGACGCTTAACGCTTCCTACAGCACCGGCAGCCGCATTCTGCGTCTGGGGCCGATGATTGGCGTCCTGGTGAGCCGGGACCATCCCGAACAGCCTGAACGAGTCTTCGGCCAGATCACCATGTTCTGCCGGGAGCTGACCCATGCCTGCCACGCCCAAGGCGCCTATGTCTATTTCTTCACCCCGGAAGCGCTGGAATCACGCAGCACTACCATCCAGGGCTGGGTATACGATGAGGGCTGGCGGAAGCTGAGTCTTCCTGTTGCCGATGTGATCAACAATCGGCTGACCACGCGAAAGGTAGAGAATAAACCTAGCGTACAGCATTTTTTGGCAGATGTAAAATCCCGCTACGGAACCCACTTCTTCAACGAAAAGTTCCTAGACAAGACAGAGGTATTCGAGGCGCTGGCGCTGGACCCCGCCCTGCAGCGGTACTTGCCCGAATCGCATGCCCTGAACGGCTTCGCCATACTCAAAAAAATGTGCAGCAGCTACCCCAGCGTGTTCCTGAAGCCGGTACGCGGCAGCTTGGGCAAGGGCATTCTGCGCATTTCCAAGGAGGAAGGCGGCGGCTACCGGCTGCTGTCTACCACTCCGATGGGCACACGCAAGCAGAGCTATTCCAGTCTGGCGAAGCTATTTCAATCCATTGCCCCCAAGATGAAAACCACCCGCTTTCAGATCCAGCAGGGTCTCTCCCTGATGGAGCTTGGACGGCGGCCGGTCGATTTCCGGGCATTGGTGCAGAAGAACGGCACCGGCAAATGGGGCGTCACCTCCATTGTGGCCCGGACCGCCGGAAGTAATCATTTCGTCTCCAATCTTGCCCGCGGCGGTACGCTCAGTACGGTCAAGGAGGCCGTCGGCAAAAGCAGTCTTCCGGCCGGTGTCAAAGAAAGCACCCAGATTCAGCTGCCCAGAGCAGCGCTGGCCATTGCAAGAGGGGTTGAGACCTACATTCCCGCCCATTTCGGGGAGCTCGGCATCGACCTCGCACTTGACCAATCGGGCCGGATCTGGCTGCTGGAGGTCAACTCCAAGCCGTCCAAGAACGACAATACACCCCTGAATGACCAGAAAATCAGACCCTCAGTCAAACAAATGATTCTATACTGCCGCTATCTGGCCGGGTTATAAGGAGGACATCATGACCACAACAGCAATGGGGTTCCTTGGCATTATGACAGGCCGCCGCCACGGGATTCCTCCCATCGCAGAGCCGGAGTTCTGCAGTCATCTCTGCCGTGCGGCCCCGCTGTATGGGCTGAAGGTCCTTGTTTTTCATCCGGAGAGTGTAGCTGCAGACGGCTCCTCTATCCGCGGATATGAGTGGCAGAACGGACAATGGGAGCCTGTGCAGGCTCCTCCGCCCGACATTCTCTATAACCGCTGCTTCTACCGGACACCGGAGGAGAAACGGGCAGCCGCCGCTGCCCTGTCTGTATTGACCCGCTGTCTGCCCTGGTCCCGCGGGCTTCCTGATAAATGGGGAGTCTACGAGATTCTGCGGCGCAGCTCCGCTGCCGCCGCCCTGCTGCCGGAGACTGAGCTATACAGCAGCCGCGAAGCGCTTGGCAATATGTTAGCTGAAAGGGAATACGGCGTTTTCTTGAAGCCCCGGACCGGCTCCCACGGCAAGCGCACCCTGCACGCTGTTCTGCTCGGCAGACGCGAAGGCGGCGGAGTGAAGGTACGGGGCAGAGACCGGGATAACAAACCTTTTCAATATGTTTTCGGTACGCTGGACGAAGGTCTGGACTGGATCGGCCGCTTCATCGGCCAGCACCGCTATATCATACAGCCATACCTGCATCTCACCGGCAGCGGAGGACAGCCGTTCGATGTACGTGTGCTGATGCAGAAGAACGGCACCGGTGCCTGGACCCTGACCGGCATGGCCGTCCGGCTCGGCACCCGGGGATCACTGACCTCCAATCTGCACGGCGGAGGCACAGCCGTTCCCGCCCTCCCCTTCCTGCTGGACGAATACGGCGCGGGAGGAAGAGACCTGCTGGAGGAGCTGACCATGGCGTCTGCGCTCCTGCCTCCGCTGCTGGAAGAATCCTGCGGCAGACTCGGAGAGCTGGGCCTGGATTTTGGCATCGATGCCGGAGGGAGAATCTATCTGCTGGAAGCCAATTCCAAGCCAGGGCGCACGGTGTTCCGGCTGACGGGCGACCGCCGGGCTGCTAGACTCGCCGCCGAGAACCCGCTGCGCTATGCGCGCCATCTGCTGCTTACCGCAAGCAGCCATTACAAGCTGCCTCCCGGGCAGCTCCGTTCACACGGGAGAATGATATCTATGGTTCCAAAGGAGGATTCATAAATGGGTCTCACTTTTTGCAATGTACATTTCACCAAGCAGCCTGATCGAGTAGTATATGTCTCGGGTGAACTGATGAGAAGCCTGAAATTATCCGGCAAGAAAAATATCCGCCTGCGCCTCGGAAAAGATGCCATCCCGGCCACGATCAAGCCGATCAAGCGTGCCGGCAAGCATCTCTTCCTGGCCTCCGGGGTCAAAAGCGCCATCAAGGTCCCGAAGTCAGGCGGGGTCTACCTGCGCAATCTGCAGAATGACGAGGTGCAGATCGGACCGCTGGTCGGTGTGCTCTCAGACGGACCCGCCTCCGCTGCGCAGCCCTTCGGCTCCCGCACCGGCTTCATCAAGCAGCTGCTGCGCGAAGGGAGCAATAAATGCTACATCTTCGCCTTCATGCCGCGGGATATCGACTGGCAGCAGGAGCAGGTCAACGGATATTTCCTGACGGCAAGCGGCCGCTTCGAGCGCAAGCTGGTGCCCCTGCCGGATGTCGTCTATAACCGCTTGCCCAGCCGCAGAGCCGAGACCTCACCTTACATTAACCAGTTGCGCGAGCGCTTCGGACGTAAGAAGATTCCGTACTTCAACTGGAGCTTCTTTAACAAATCGGATGTCTACCGGCTGCTGGAGAATGACGGGGCAGCGAACCGCTTCGTGCCTGAAACGCACAGTAACCCCAGCTCCGAACAAATGCGGGATATGCTGGACCGTCACCACTTCGTCTATTACAAACCTTCCGCCGGCAGCCTGGGACACGGCATCTACCGCCTGACCTATCTGCCGAAGAAAGGGTATTTCGCCCGGTACCGCAGGAGTGGCAAGAACGTGCTGCTGCGCTTCACCAGCTTCGACAGCCTGATGCGTATGCTGCGGGGACGCCACGGGCAGAGCATGCAGAACTATGTGGTCCAGCAGGGCATCCGCCTTATTGAGATTGACAACTGCCCGATAGATTTCCGCTTCCACATGCACAAGAACGGCAGCAATCAATGGGTCGTGGTCGGGATCGGTGCCAAAAAAGCCGGACGGGGCAGTGTCACCACCCATCTGAAGAACGGCGGAGCGCTACTGACCCCGCAGCAGGCCCTCGGCCGGGTGTTCGGGGCCAGATCAGATGAAGTGCTCCAGCGCGCCAAGACCACTGCCGTCAAGCTCGCAGAATCCCTCGAGATCCAGCACCGCCATCTGCTCGGCGAGATCGGGTTCGATCTCGGCATTGACCAGGATGAGGATATCTGGATGTTCGAGGCCAATGCCAAACCGGGACGCTCTATCTTCCGCCACCCCTCCCTGCGCGCTGAGGGCAAAGCTTCCATTGAGCACATCCTGGAGCATTGTCTGTATCTCAGCAAATTCCGCAGGAGGGATGACTTGTGAACAGCCGGATACCCGATCCCAGCAAGCCCGTAATCGCCATTCTGACCACCAGTGACCGGCTTAAGCAGTTCCGCGGCAACCGCAATAACTTTCGCGACATTATCCGTACCGGCAGAGAAATGGGCTATATGGTCTATGTCGTCACAGTCCGTGACCTGAAGCTGAATGAACCGACCGTGACCGGCTACATTCCTTCCGCCAGCGGGAAGATCTGGTACGCCATTCCTGTTCCTCTGCCGCAGGTCATCTATAACCGGATTCCCAACCGCGAGGAGGAGGAGAAAGCACCGGTAGCGCGCAAAATCGCCGAGTGCCTGGAGCATCCCGAAATCTCGCTGTACAATCCGAGCTTCTTCAATAAGTGGAATCTCTTCGAGTGGCTCAAGGAATCCAAGGCCACCTCAAGGCATGTGCCTAAGACCCGCCGCCTGCGCAGCGCAGCGACCCTTACCGCGATGCTGAAGAATCACGAGAGCCTCTATCTCAAGCCGGAGAAGGGCAAGGCGGGCAAAGGCATCATGCGGCTGGGATACCGGCCGGACACTCTCCTTCCCTACCGGCTGCAGATTCAGAGCGGCAAAAAAAACACAACCTACAAAGCCGCGTCTGTCGAACGGCTGTGGGCCCGGATCGGCCGGGAAAAAGGGTCTTCCCGCTATATTGTCCAGCAAGCGATCGTGCTTGCCGGACACCGCGGCCGTCCCTTCGATCTGCGGGTGCTGTTGCAGAAGAACGGCCGGGGCGCCTGGGCGGTAACCGGCATCGGCGCCCGGCTGGCCGGAGCCCGCAGCATCACCACCCATGTGCCGCGCGGCGGCAGCATCGAAGACCCCTCCAGCATGCTGGAGGGAACCTTCGGGCCCGAGCAGGCAGAGGTTATCCTGAAGAATGTCTCTACGACGGCGCTGCTGGTTGCCCGGCAGATTGAGCGGGCTTCCTCCAGCATGCTGGGCGAGATGTCGATGGACCTCGGGGTCGATGAAGAAGGCGGAGTCTGGTTCTTTGAAGCCAATTCCCGCCCGATGAAATTCGATGAGCCGGCAATCCGCAAGCTGTCGCTCGAACGCATTTTCCAATACGGCAATCATCTGTCCCGCCAATCCAAATAATCCATTATCCGTCAAAGGAAGTGACACCATGCAGATATCCTCACTCTACGATAGCAATCCCGTACAGTGGGAATCCAGGCGAACCGGATTGCTTGAGTTCCTGAGGGAGTATGGGGAGCAGCGGATTACCCTTCGCGGGTGCAGGAGGCTGGCCCGGCTGACACCGGATCAGCTCGCCCTGCCGGGGGTCTCCCTGCTCGTTGCCACGGTGCGGGGTCAGAACGGCCGCCAGCTCGCAGGCGTCAGCTTCGTGTCCGGCTTCGGCAAGGAGGCCTGTGTAGTCGCCGTCCATCCCCTGTACCGGAATAGACATACGGGCACAGCCCTGCTTGCTGCACAGCTGGAGCGCCTTGGTCAGCTGGAATGCCATGTCGCCTGCGACAATGCAGCCAGCCTCAAGATGTGCTTCAACATCGGCCTTGCAGCTGTTGACCTGGTTACCGGCCCTACAGGCAAGTCCACTCTGCTCTTGCGTTCCCCAGGGAGCGCAGTTGATCCCGCCATTCTCCCGCAAGGAGGTGAACTCCTGTGCCAGAGCCCGTCCTAGGCATCCTCACTCTGTATCTGAACGACGCCAAGCAGCTCGAAGAGAAGAGTGTATACCGGAGGATGATTATCGAAGGCAGCCGAATCGGGCTGGATGTCTTTGTGTTCACACGTTGATCATAGACGTTTGAAGATAATTGCCTTGGTTAATCACTGATGGGATTCTGTTGCCCAATGAAAAATTCCTCTATTACAGTATTTACATATCATTGTATATTACCGATAGTTCCTAAGTAGGAATACTAAGGGGGAACACTTGTGTTTAAATCAAAAAAGACTTTGATTATTATCGGCATCATGGCTTTATTAGAAATCACTATTTTTACAGGCATGTCTTTACGAGATGCCGTAGGAATGAACTTTTTTCTTCTAGCACTTACTGTATTTATTTGTTGGTGTATTGGCATGCTCAAACCAACAATTATAATTCGCTGGGGAAACTTAGCGAATAGAAACCGGAAAACAATCACTAAATATTCTTCAATCCTTTTTTTCTTATTCATAACTTTGTTTGTTCTGGTAATCCCTAAAGATTCTCCTTTTGAACAAAAAATCAGTAAACATAGTTCAAGTAACACTGAAGTCCTGGACACTTTCGTACTTAAATCCGAACCAAATATAGAGCCCGTGGCAGAAACAACTCAAAAAAACTCTGAACTCGCCAGCATGTCAACAGGAACAAAATATATAGAAGAAGCAAAGGTCACCGCAGTTACTGATGGTGATACTTTCACAGTCAGATTAGACGGAAAGTCTGAAAAGGTCCGTCTTATTCTCATTGATACTCCCGAGACAAAACATCCGAGTAAACCTGTACAACCTTTTGGATTAGAGGCAAGTGAGTTTACAACCAAGTTGCTTACCGGAAAAACAGTAAAGCTTGAAATGGATGTATCCGAACGTGACCAGTACGGTCGTATCCTGGCCTATGCCTATCTTGATAATAAGATGGTCAATGAAATGTTACTTGAGAAAGGTCTTGCACGGGTCGCTGTTTATCAACCGGACGTTAAATATGTAGAACAATTCCGGGTGATCCAGAAGAAAGCCCAAGCTGCAAAACTGGGAATTTGGAGTATTGAAGATTATGCTACTGACAAGGGTTTTGATGATGCTGTTGTAGCTAAGGCTACTGCCCAGCCAACTGCAATAGTTAAACCATCACCTAAACCCACAGCTACACCGAAGCCTACCGCCACTAAAAAACCTGTTCCAGCCAAAACCCAAAAACCTACACCTACTAAAAAACCGAAACCAAAAGCAACCCCGGAACCAGTTCAAGATGTTTACTATAAGAACTGTTCTGCCGTGAGAGCAGCCGGTGCTGCACCGATTTATGCTGGAGAACCTGGATACTCTAGAAAACTTGATCGAGATGGTGACGGAATAGCCTGCGAATAAATGTTAGCCCCAGAAGATTATCTAGGTTTTAGCTATGAAAAAGAATAACTATTTTGTAAAATATCATTTAGGGGGAACACCATGAAGAAACCATTCTATAAGCAGTGGGTATTTTGGGTAATTGTTATTGTCGTTGGTGGTATCATAGGACTGACAACTGAAAATGATGATCCTACAGATCAGGCAGATCCATTAGCTACCGAAGAGGCTCAGCCCGCTGTAGTCGAGGCCACGCCAGAACCAACTACTATTCCTACTGAAGCACCATCGATTAAACCCACTCTCCAACCAACCACAGCACCTACTCAAGCAATAGCCGCTGATAAAGTGCCTTTGTCAAAGGATGAGGTGCTGGCATACATAGCGAACCTTACAGGAAAAACCTTTATCAAAGAGGTCAAAGTTGGTACGGATAGTATAAGCGTGATTTTCTTCAAAAATTTCAAAGAATACAAAGATGCCAACCCGAATTCTGGTATTAAAAATGAGGATTATGTAGATTATTTCGCTACTGGAGATCAGATCAATAAGCTACTTATGCAAGAAACGAGCCGACTATTTAAGCAATTCCCAGGAACAGAAACGATTAATATGACCATACCCTATGATGGGAAAACGTACTCTGTGGATTTGACTAAGGGAGCCGTAGAAAGCTTTTATAACGTAGACTTCAGTACTCTTACTTCAAATGAAATATGGCGTGAGAAGATAAGTGATCCCCACTTCAACAAAGAGAACAGACAAAAATTCGTTGATAAATTTGTTACAATAAAATAAAAAAAGCCCCGGGGACTCTCCGGGGTTTTGTTATGTCGTTCATTTCTTTAGATTATCCTTTAATACACCGGCTAGTTCGACCGTGTATTTGGTCAACCGCAGACTAATCTTGATACGCATAACATCCCGGGTCAGACCAAAGCGTTCCTGTAGCCTCGGTAAAAGATTTTGTAACACCAGAAGCTCCTCCTGCTCATCAGGCAGCACCCGGATATTGCGCTGCTTCAGTTCCTTCTGCAGCCGGTGGGTATCATCCATAATGCGCTGCTGAATCGCCTAGCCGGCAATTATGGAGGCCCGCTGGAGAATGCTGCCGGACGTTCCTCGACCGCAATCCTTTTTCGCACCTCTTCACCCTGCTTCTGTTCATACTCCTGAACATGCTCTGTAATGAGCATCTTGGTCTTCCACCGCTAATTGCCGTCTAGCTTACTCATAATGCATCCCCTTAATGGTACAGCCAGTAATCAGCATTACCGCCGCGCTGCGCCGTCTGCACGCCTCCCTGCGGCGTTGCATCATATGATGCGTGACGTTCCCACTCCTCCAAGATCACGGCTGTCTGGATGGGCTTGCCCGCCTCCCACTCTATATAATGCTCCGCTGCCAGCACTTTAAAACCCTTGATGATCTCCGCTGGCCGCCGCCCGCTTAACCGCCCCAGCTCCTGGATCGAGGGCATTCGCTTAAAATGGTATTTAAACTGGACGATAATCCGCAGCAGCTTGCGCGGGGTGTCGTCAAGCATGGCGCAGCTCTCTTACGGGCTTCGATGATAAGATGCTGGCTGTCAGGAATACGCGCGGCGCACCGGTGGTCAGACACGTGGCCCGGATGCGGCCGTCACGAATGCCATTTACTTCAATCTTTCGCTGACTGATTTTGCCCGCTTTGTCCATATATATTATCTCTATAGTTTGGCCGATGCTCATCTTCATGATTTGATCTCCTCCGAAAAGTAAGAACGTTTGTTTGTATTATATGCCCTTAGTGGATTTTTAAGCAATGGAAAATAAACACTATATAGAGTCAACTTAACTTGCTACATTGGCGAAAACCCTTGATCCACAAAAACTTCACCAATCATATGTCCATCATTCTTAAGTTTAGCTTATATGCACTTAATTTCTTTTATTTATAATTAATGGAAATCAAGTGGGAGAAATTAGTTAAATAAATCAAAAATAATCGAGGATACTAAAAGAAGGTTACGAAATTCACAAAGTAAAGGAGTAGATGATCAATGAGTGGTTGGAATTGTGCAAAAGGTAACGGTTCAGGAGTGGAAATTGACGCACCGCCGCAAGCTGTCCGGGTTTCCGAAGGTCACATAGATTTTGCTGTTGGGGCTTCCAAAGCCGATGCCATTTTAGCAAAAGGGGGCCCTGCAGATTGTTTTATATGGTCCCATTTTCACGGTATTCACCAAGATAGGTATGGACAATCTGATTATACACTGTGTATTTTAGTCACAGATGAATCTAATTATCCCTACTTCATTAGTGGACCCTTGAGTGAAACGATTAAAGGCGAGATCGATAAACCGGATGTTCACTTACACTGTTATGCTGCCTTTCCACCAACAACTGATTTACAGACAGCAGTCAATAACAATAATAAGAAATTGACAGTAACATTAAAAGGAAGCAGAAAGCGCGATGATTGGGGATGGCTAACAAAAGAACTTCAAGGAATATTCAGTGATCTCAAAGAAGAAGTTGTAGAGAAATACATCAAAGGTTCGATTAGTCCTGAAAATCTGCTACTAATTCTTCAAGGAAAAAGTCCCGTTCTTTCTTAGAAAATCAATATTCTAAATTGTGACATCAACGAAATAGCGTGAACATAAAAACATGTTGTGGGCTTTAGTTGAAATCCAGTTCAGAACTTTCAGGGAGGCTGTCAGCTTGTAGGATTATCGTCATAAAATAACTCCTGGGCTAATGCCTGGCGGGTTATTTTATGTATGCTCTAAATTTAAACAGTTTTAAACAAAAAAAGCCCGCCGACCAATTTAAGGTTGACGGGCTCTTTTATTTTCTTGAGGTGACCTGCCGAATCCCATAATTATGTATTTTAAATGTCTTCAATCTATATATCCCAAATATAAGAATTTATGTTTAGACATATACCAATTATTGTCTTAGGATAATCACGCAACATTAATACATATTTTACAATGATGTGAAAGGAGAAGTAGCGAAAATAAAAATTGATAAAAACAAATCTATCATTGAGGTGTAAAAAATGAAACGATTAAAGATTATCCTAACTGTAAGTATTGCTTTATTAGTACTTTTCATTCCCATTACTCGTATCTTTGCAGAATATTCAGGCCCAACAACAGTATGGTTTGATCTAGGTTCTGATAAGCCAGTTGGGTCTACTATGGCAATTGGAACAGGAAATACATCAAATATTGTCGGTTTCACTGAATCTGGATATACGAGCAATACTCAAGCGTGGGCATTTACCACTTCTTATTCAATGAATTCCTCTTTTAATATCACACCAGTTAAAAAAACTCGATATATAAAAGTAACTGTGCCATCTGGTTCAAGTCTTACAAGTATTAATATCTATTCAAGTGACAATAAGACAGGAACGACTCTTTCAATTGAGTCTGGAACAACAACTCCACCGGCACTGCCAGCAGCTCCTACACCTTCTATAGAGCCAACAGCCACACCAACACCAACGGATACAGATTTACTTAGAGGAATTCCGCTTATTACTGGAAAGTATGAAGCAACGGATGGTAATGATTCTACTGGATTAGCAATTATGCATACTAGTGTATTGACATATGAGTTTCCTAGTGCAGTAGATATCACAGCTGCGAGATGGTTTACTGCCGGCGTGTCAGCAAAAATCACCTTTTATAATGAAAAAAACGAAGTTATTGAGTCGAAATTATTTAACCCTACATCTTTATCAAGTAGAATACCTGTTACTTACAGCGGTGTAAAAAAAATTACTGTATCCGCATCAGGCACTGATACAGGTTATATTTACTTATATAGCCTCGAACTTTACGGTGCACTTCAAACTCCAGTATCTACGCCAACAGCTACTACTACGCCTGTTCCAACAGCGACACCTACTCCAACTGTAACTCCAACACCAACGGCTACACCAGAACCTACTCCAAGCCCTACCTCAACACCAGCGCTGGAGCCTACTCTTGATGTAGCCATTGCTCCAGAAAAAATCGGTTTGGGTAAAGAGTTCACAGCAGATATCTCACTCAAAAACGTGAAGGATATTTATGCTGAAGACTTTGAAGTTAAGTATGACAAGGAGCACTTGCAGTACCTCGGATTTGTAGAGGTGACCGGTTATAAGGTTTACAATAAACCCGTGGATCAAAACGGTGCCGTCCGCTTTATTGTAGCCAGTCAAGGTGAAGAATACGGCATCAACGAAGACACGGTTGTCGTCAAGCTCAAATTTAAGGCTAAAGCCAAAGGTACAGCCGTTGTCGATGCAACCAAAGCGAGGATTGCAGATACCGAAGAGGAATATGATCTTGAAACTGTTAACTGTCTAGAGGACAGCGTCATCATAGAGGCAACTGACGTAAATAAATCAGGAACCTTCACTCTGGTAGACCTTGCAATTGATGCTAGGTACTTCAAATATTTCGCCCCTGATGTTGATCCGATAAAGTATAATGCTCAACAAGCCGGTGATGAATATGTGAATGATGATGACCTGCTTTTTATTGTGGATCAGATTCTAAACAACTCGGATTATTTGCCTAATATTTAATTAAAGGAGTCCTTTAAATGAGATACTTAAAGTCAGTGTTAATAATAATTTTATTGGCACTAACTCTTAACCCGATAATCGCACACGCAGATGAAGCACAATGGATAGAGAAAAACCCTATTTCCACCAAATCAAATAATATGAGTGTAATCACGGTTAATGGAGAAATGTATCGTATAGGTGGTTTCGATTTCGACTCTATTCCATCAAGTTCTTCAGATAAACTCTTTAAGTATGATGCTTCAAATGATAGTTGGATTCCAAAAGCAAGTATGAATGTAAAGCGTGATTATTTTGCAATTGCTGAAGCAGGGGGGAAGATCTATGTTTTTGGTGGTCATCAATACTTAGGAAACAACATTCCCCCTACTATAATAAACTCGGTTGAAGAATACGACCCTGCCACAAATGTTTGGACAGTAAAAGCTAACATGCCTACTGCCAGAATGGGTATGCATGCTGCAACAGTAAACGGTAAAATATATGTTATAAGCGGTATTGTTGGAGATAATAATTTCACTTCTTCAGTCGTTGAAGAGTACGATCCGGCTACAAATTCCTGGACGAAAAAGAACGACATACCGACTAAAAGATGGACTTATGGTATAGGCGTTTACTCTAATAAGATATTTATTATTGGTGGATATTATAGCGGGACTACAAAAACTGATAAAATAGAAATTTATGACCCTAACTCCGATTCTTGGACAACCAGCTCAGCAGTTTCACCTACTTTGAATGCCGAACCTAGATCTGTAACTTATAAAGACAATATTTATCTTTTTGGTGTAGGAGGTACATTTATTTTTTCCCCTTCAACTGAAACTTTAACTAGTTTACCAGCGATACCTGCACCTAAATATGTGGATGGTTCAGCCATTGGATTACTAAATGGAAAGCTATATTCTGTAGGCGGTTCTGGTCAATCAACTGTTTTTGAGTATACACTTGAAAAAAGCGATAATCCTGGGACTGATCCAACACCAGAACCTACTGGAGATCGGGCTATCCTTACCATCACTCTAATAACAGGCATTGAAAAAGAATTTGACCTGTCAAAAGAAGAAGTCAACGCATTCCTGACATGGTACGATGCTAAAGACGCAGGTTCAGGCCATACCAAGTTCGCAATCGACAAACATAGTAACAACAAAGGTCCATTCAGCAAACGAACTGAATACGTAATACATGATAAAATCCTAACCTTTGAAGTAAGTGAGTATACAGCACAGTAATAACAAACCCGTCAGGCTCACTAGCCCGGCGGGTTATTTTATGTATGCTCTAAATTTAAACCGATCTCGTCTAAACCATTTCCCTATGATCTTAACCATGCCCGGATGATACCCTTCCGCCATTCCTCCTCCATAATCGTTAATTCGGCCTTCTGGGTAATCAATGTATTGGCCCTCTCCATTCATAAAATACAACTGTGCTGGACAAATCGCGCTGCATCTCATTAATTAGAGTTATCCTTTATTTCAAAACTACAGGTTGTTAGTATCCATCACGACGAAATTTCGTAATAATTCCGTCTCCATCTTTTTCAAAAATAAAATTCTTTCTCTCATCGAGAATTACTGATTGATACGTGAGGTCAGGATTCAATGCAGACTTCTCCATCACTCTTTTAATCTCATTTACGAAATATCCTTTTGAGTATGGTGAGATAACGACCTGTTCAATAATCTCTTTCCATTGTATTTGCAGCTCTTGGATAGGTTTTTTATTAGCATCTAATTCTAGCTTTATTACAGCCCTTACTTCATTTTCATGATTGTAAGATAAATCTTTTCTAAATAAGGTATCTAACGGTGTTGAACTACTTTCTTCATGATATTTAATTACTCCTTTTGGACGTTCGTTTAATCTGTGAGAAAGATACTTATGACCCATTAAATCAAGATACTCAACAGCTCCAATTAAAAGACGTGAATTATACATTATTAAAGCATTATACAGACGTTCAAAAGTGGTCGTAATTGCAATTCCATCTTTTCCCTTCCCCACATACAAGTCCCACATAGCTAATGATTGTGACTTATTGGAGTGCCAACAACTTACACCGTATTCTTCTCGACCATATATAAATATTTCTAGCCACTCTGAATATGATATGTACGGTGGCGAAGGAATATTTGGATACTGTGAAGTAAGATCATTATGTGCTTGTTCACCATCATCAAATAATGCGATCATAGTTTGCCAGTCTAAACTCATAAGACCTTCATTTTTATCTTCAAATTGACTGGGTTGGGTAAAATAAATCGTCCCCCTCTCAAGCATACTTACAAATCTTTCATAGTTCATATAACGCCACAATCTTTTAGTTCTAGGTGGTTTAGGTATCATATATTTCTCAAATCCTCCATTAAATAATCTAAACTGAAATCAAAATACTAATCTGCAACTATTCATTAAGCCTCACGGAAACTTGTTCGTATGTTAATAAATTTGTTAGCTGGAGAGCAACTTAATATATGCGAAATTTATAAGAACTTAGATATACCACTCAAAAACTTTTCCTTAAGTTTAGCCTCTTCACTTTTATCAAAATATCTCGGGTCTACTATTCCAGATCCAGGACTTTGTTGATCAAGAATATATAAAATGCGCTCGAATTTTATGTATTCAATGTTACTTTTAGGGATTAACATCTTGTCACCACCAAGGCGGCTTTCCCAGTCACTTATCAAAATTGAGTTATCTAGATTATAGTTCAGGATATATTTGTTATTTAATACAGTCCCTCCTTTCAATACAATCTGCGCAGTGATTTTCTCCTTAGTAACAAAATTGAGAAATCCAAAAATCATAAGAATTATTAATACATACATACAAGCTAGAAAAACGATGAAATAATTGATAGGATCCTCAATTTTATTAAAATGAATGATTCCAGCAAGTGTATTACTCACTTTTAAAGCGACTATCATTTTAGACTCAGCAACCAGTTCATTTATTAAAAATCCAATGTAGAAAGAATACACAAAAATTAAAACTATAGGTGAAATTAAGAGAACACCTAAGATAACTCGTCTTTTCTTGTCACTTTTGAAGAGAAATTTCCTTGTATTTTTTTTCAAGACGGTTCTGACTAATATCAACATAATAGAGACAGCCAAAACAAATCCAAAAGTGAACCAATTGAAGAATAAATTCCAGAAAAACAGGTATACCTTAGACACAGAATTAATTTTCATATTCGTAGCAAATAAGGCGTATATCAAAAAAAACAGCACTAAAAACATCATTAATATACTATTTCTTAACGTGTTGGTTGGCTTACTTGTGAATATCTGTTCTTCCTTCGAAGCATATATTCTCAAACGCAAAAATGCCCCTATTACTAATGGAACTCCAACTGTGATTACTGCTCTTATAAATGATTCCGTCACTACCCCGTGCATAATTCCCCTCTTCCTAAGGTAATCAATTTCCTGCTTAATCAAAAAAATCGCCCTGCCAGCCTAAGCTAACAGGGCGATTGCGCCGATACTTTCGGACTACACGCCGGTGCTTCCGATCCGTGTAGTTTCACATTAACACGATTGTAACAATCTGTAAATCGACAATTTATAGTCATAAAGTGACTACGGTCCATAGCAGATCAGCGGTCAGAGGTGGTGCCAATGGCCTGAAATACGGGCCTCTACTGATAGCAACTTTCTTCCTCCCATCAGATACTAAAAAATCAAAAATACACATCACAATAGAGCTGCCACCGCTTGTTCAAGACCAACTCCCAACCCCAGCAGTTCAACCAACTTCATATCACCGCCCCCAGGGATCAAGGACTAATTATGAAGACTAGGAAGAACACTGCACCTCGGATCAGCCTCCATAAACATTCCGGGCTGAATCCTATACTGAGCACTATCAATGATAAAATTGCTGGGTAAGTTATCTTATTGGAAATCCGCCGCTCCGTGATATCCGTCTATCTGAACCAGCAGCAAAGCATGATAAAGGATATTATCAGCAACATATTTATTATGGCCATCGCTTTATACTCCTATATCGGGGAATAACAGTTGCAGGCCACAGATCACGATTACCTCCAGCAGTATAAACAAGTTAGATATCATAATTTAAATTATTCAAGTCTTTAAGGCAAACACGAGCATCTCCTAACAAAGAACAAACAATACCATATACTATACATCCCCATTGAGTTAGATTTTCAAATTGAACCAACAGCGAATAAAAAGCAAAAGAAATTCAATTCAGTAAAGGTATTTCTCTTTCATGATGTAGCTTCTTCACTTATCACTAGATTATTAATTGGATTTGTAGAAGGATAACCTTCAAGGATAATTTTTTCAATAACCTTTTCTGCATCATCAAGTATAGTTTTCGAATTTTCTTTCATCTCAGCTACCATATCCTTAACCTCTTTTATTTTCTCTACTAATTTGAGCTGCATATGAATTGGTGGCAATGGAAAATCAATGTTAAATATATCTTCGTTACCAATCGCATAGTTCCCTACTGCAGTCCTAGCGTTTGCTTCAATTTGTGGACGTATAATACTTGTAGATAGAATATACTCCAAGTATTCAGGTAAAATATTTTTTTTACATCGGATGCGCATTAATTTATCCGGAAAAATTATATCCTTATAATCTTTTTGAATAAGCGCTGGTCGTCCTACGTATGCTAAAGTTCCGTTAGTACGACAAATTAGTATATCGCCCACTTTTAGATCAAAGCTTACTCTGTACTGTAACTTGTCGGTTATATATTTTGTTTCTTCTTCTAAGAAGACCCCGCTAGTAACTGCACTTAACTTCAATACTTTCAGTTTTGTTGGCTTATTACTCGGACTGCCAGAACAACCATGCTTAACTTCACTTATACAATCCCTTCCAATTACCACAGGATAATTCCCCATTGTTATTTGTGAAACCTGGTTTAATAAATGAGTTGCTCGTTGACTCCATTTTGTAAGTTTCGTCCAGTTAGTTGTAATAACCTTAGGTTGTTGAGTGATTTCTTTTGTTTTAAGACCCAGTTGACCTAATATATATCTCTCTAGCTCTTTTGGTAATTTGTTTAAATCAAGGTTTATTTTTGTTAATTTACGTGTGGCCGTATGCCAATTCTCTAGAATCTTCTTTTGAATTGATATTGGCGGAATGGGAATTTGTAATGATTCAAGTAAAGGAAAAGTTAGATTCATTCTAACGGAACCCGCTGTAGCTGCTCGTAAGCTCTCATTAAAAAAACTTGATTTTAAAATAAGCCAAAAAATCTCAGGGAGAATTTCCTTCTGATTAACTGAAAAAACTACATAAGCTGGACTAATATATGCTCCATCATGCTCTAATGGCACCCAACCAATTGATCCAACATTAATCCGATATGGATTATAGGCGAAATCCCCTGCGCTAACTCTTTTATATGACTGATTGATATCTTTTCCCAGAGAATCGTATGCATGAAATATCCCTTGAGTGTTATTCACACCCAAAATTTTATACGATTCTTCAGGAAAATTGTAAAGTTGTTCTTTTTCGTTATGTTCAATAACAAGATTTTTCAACGGAACTAAAGGATACACGGATTTTATACTATTAGCGTAAAATTTCACATCCCAGCGTCCTAGTTGACTGAAACTTACTCTGCGAACTGGAGTGGTTGTATCCATTACTCTGCCTCCTCTGTATCTATATTTATAGCGGAGTCTTGAGAATTTTGAAATTGACGATACCATTCTAAACAAGTTTTTTCCAAAAATTGCGGCTGATTTACGTTAGGATATAATTCATTTAGATCCTCTTCACCTGTAGCGTTAATACCAACTTTATCTGCTTCGTACATAAAAATTGGGTAGTCAAAACGATCCTTTAACAATTGTCTAGACTCGTTTAATTTCCTTTCTTCCATTGTTTTAAGATATTCTTTTAATTCCTTTATCACTGCTTTTCGTTCCTCAGTGTCTCCACTGTCTTTCAACTGTTTCATTCTTGTTTCCAACCTATTTTTTACAGCAATAATTTCTTTAGCATAAAGATTTTCAATTTCTAATTTAGCATTTTTATTAATTTCATTATAGAGTTCTTCTTCCTCTTCCGTAAATTTCTTAAGGAAAAGTAGAGAGCACTTTACACTTGCCCCAGAACTCATAAAGGTCTCTGGGGGTAAACTTACAATTGCACGAATAAAAGCTCGATTCTCAGTGAACTCACGTACATATGCGAGAGATGGATTATTAAAAACACCTTCAGGTAGAACTATTCCCATTCGACCTCCAGGTTTAAGAAGATCCAAACAACGTTCAATAAATAGTATTTCCGTTTTTATCTTTGATTTCTCATTTTTCGGTAAATCAAACAAACTTGCAATAGGTTTATTTAATGCCGCCCTCACTCTTGCCTGAGATTGTATATAAAGTTCCCCATATTCACTTAAGTAACGACGTTCGGATTCAGGGTTTACATTAATATCAACCTCAAGTACTTTATCGGTAGATTCGACATTTGCACCGAAAGGAGGATTGGTGAGGATAATATCAAATCGTCCCTCAAAAATACCATTAACATTAAGGAACCCATCATGGTGATGAACCCCTCCATGGCCATCCCCATGCATTATCATATTCATTTTACTAGTACGGGCCATTCTGTCATTGGCGTCTGTACCAAAGATACAACGATTGGATAATTTCCATAAACGGGAACCTTCACGTCGTTGATCAATTTTATCCTGAATTTCATTATATTTATCTTGGAGTTTTTTCGCTTTTTTTTCATCGCTTAATTGTTCATTTTCAATTGACGCCTTAAATTCGTTGTATTCCATATCTGCATCAGCTAATATTTTTTCTCTTACAATCTCAAATACACGAATTAAAAACCCTCCAGATCCACTTGCCGGATCACAAACAATGTCATCTTCCTTAGGATCAACCATGTGCACCATAAATTCGACTATAGTTCTCGGCGTGAAAAACTGACCTATCTCACCTCTAAAAGTTCGCCCGAGAAATCGTTCAAAAGCAACCCCTTTAATATCTTCACTAGTGTCAGATAGATTGTACTTTTCTAACTTTCGAACTATTTCTTCACCAGTCGCTGGTTTTAAATTTATTCGTTCATCGTCTTCAAATATTTTATCTGTAGAAAAAGCACGCTTAGTCTCTTGAAATAAGTTATCTAAAGGATTATTAGCAATTTGGCGATTAAGTACATCGACTGTAAAAAGATTTTCCTTACTGCGACGAGTAAGTAATTGTCTTTCAACATATACTTTCACAAAAAGAACCTTAGCAATTTCATCGAAAGCTGCTGCTGGATCCTTCTTTTCCCTGTTTCGGATGATATTATGGCACTGGTGCAAAAGGTCTGCAAACTCCTTCTCCTTAAACACACGAAGCTTAGAGAGCAATTCCTTGACCTGATCGTCAGTTGCATCAACATGAGGAATATTTTCTATCTCTTCTGTATAACCAGGTACTTTATCTTTTTTAACTCTCCAGTATTTAGTCTCGCGTGAATTATGAGTAACGAAGAATGGGGCATCGCAAATTCTCGCATAATTTTCTCCTTGACTATAGTCTTGCGGTTTTATTGTTATATTATCAGACTTACATTCAACAATAATAAAAGGAGCATTATCAGAGACTTTGTCCTGTACAGTACGCCAAATGACAAAATCAGCTCTTGCACCAGCACTACCTCTACCAGTCAGATCAAGTTCTTCAGCAATTTGGTCTATGGAAAAATTGTAATCATTCACTAAAATCAATAGATATTTCTGACGAACACTTTCTTCTGGAGTTTCTACTAACCATTTTTTACGAATGTGACTCCATATCTTCCCTTTAAGCTTATCTCGTTTTATTTCTAAATTACTCATTCGCTGCCTCCAAAATAGATTATTCTATTATAAAATAATATTAATTTAAATATACGTTTGCAAGGTAACTTTAATATTTCCAATATACGAAAAGTGTGATTATGGAATCTTGAAAACCTCAAAATCATATGAATTTGGCTTCATAAAAACGGAAAAAAATAAAAGCCCTGTAGCCGCAGCTAACAGGGCAATTTCCATTTAATTCGGACTTCACGCCGATGCTTCCGATACGTGTAATTTCACATTAACATGATTATAACAATCTGTAAATCGATAATTTGAATTCAATAATTGACTATGGTCCACAGCAGACCAGCGGTCAGAAATGGTGCCAATGGCACAGAGATCTGGGTCTCAACTGACAGCAACTTTCTTCCTCCCAAATACAGAAAAACAAAAATACACATAAATAATAGAGTGACCACTGATCGTTCCAGGCCGATACATAATCCAAGCAGTGCAACTAACTTCACGTCACCTGCCCCCAACGATTGGTGGCTGATCATGAAGACCAGGAATAACAATACACCTGGGACCAACCCCCATAAATATTCCGGGTTGAATCCTATCCTGATCACTAGCAATGATAAAATTGCTGGGTACGTTAGCTTATTAGAGATCCGCCGCTCCGTGATATCGGTGTAGCTGAACCAGCAGCAAAGCATGACTAAGGATATTATCAGCAGCATATTTACTGTGGCCATTACTTTATACTCCTAGATCCGGGAATAACAGTTGCAGGCCACAGATCGCGATTACCTCCAGCAGTGTACATAAGTTAGATATCATGTTTTCCTCCTTCATACGAGCTTTCTCGTTACTCACAAGTAAACCCCCACCGAGAACGATGGGGTTACCTATTTGCTATTTATTTGGTCCGTCTTACATTCTGCACATCATCATACATACTGCCGTAGATTTCTACTTCCTTCGTAATACAAGTCACTAAGCTATTCATCCCTGCGGGATCAGTTGAAATCTTAATCCGGTAATAGCCATCAGTAGCATTGACAGAGGTCATGTATTTGCGACTCTGATAGACTTTGCCTGAGTCAGAGGTGATTTTAGCCAATGGTAACTCCCAGGTAGCGTTATTGCGGTCCCCGCTGGTCTTCTCCAGCTTTACTTGTCGCTCGTACTTCCAGTTTGAGTCATAGATAGTAGCATATACCGCATCAGGACCGTGGTAAGTTCCCCCTAACGGATATGCTGTTCCTTCTAGGCCTGTCGGTATCTTTGTCTCCCAATTGGTGCTGTAAGATGTATTCACTTTGAGCTCAATGCCGTAACCAGCTCTGGTAATTGCATTGGCATCCTTTCCGCTTTTCTTGGCATAGGGGATGATCTCCCAGGAACCGCGGCTCTCCTTGTCCGACTCTTTAGGATGATCAAGATCTGTTGCTATGCCTTGCTTGGTGTTCACTTCTGCAGAGATCTTCAGATTCTCCTGGTACGTTACAGGAGTATTGCTCCAGTTAGGATCACCGTAGTCTGTATAATACTGAGTGAAGTAGTGAGTCTTACCATCCGCCGTTGTATAGCTTGAAGAGTAGTACTTCGTAGGATAACCAGTAATCACTGGATAGGATACTGACCATTCACCAGCCGCCTCCGGCTGATTACATTCGCTCCCACCTCCAGCAGCACCTGATACAACACTGCAGCCAGTCGTGACAATATTATTGCTCCGATTCTGATCCACCTTTTCTTTCTCGGGATCAACGGAGAGCGTAAGATTGTGAACTCCTGTTGAGGTGCCTGTCCAATTAAAAGGACCCACGGTTAGCGTCTGACCTGCAGCAAAAGATTTGCGCGTCTCATAGATTTTGCTGGCGTTATCGTATAAGCGAATAAGCACATCATTCTGCTCAACTGCGCTGTCATTCTTCACTTTCCCGGTGATGCTGGAATGACTGCCCTTGGTGATGGAACTTGGAGACGCTGTGATCGATACCGCAATTAGATCAGCCTTCGGAGCCACACGTTCAATCATCCATTCTCCATGTAGCATATTGTTGTTGTATGCCACCGCCGGTGACTCCAGCGCCCGATCCTGATGGACCGGATTGTTAATGGTGGCGTCCACTTTGATATAGTACTTCCCCGGATCATCACCAATCTCGATTTTACCGAGCATGTAGTTGAACTCCTGACCATTCACTATGGTCGCAGAAAGAGATTGGTTCATCGATGCCAGCGAAAACTCTGCGGTAAGTACACTGCCAATCTTAACTGCAGCATTCATTGGCACCCCCCGCGTACTCACATAATCGGAAGCCATAATATCATCTCCGTCATAGCGGAATTTCACCCAGAGCTGTCCACCGTCCGTGAGGGTTAACTTCGTAGGTACGAAGTCTAGTGCTTGCTCATTTGGAAGCGCAATACTCTTAATGGCTGTCCGGCCATAACCATCATCCACGATGATATCTACGTCTTTGCCGAGGACTTTGGAGATATCCTTCGCATTCACACTTACATTGCCGTTATAGACTGGTTCAGCAGTGTGAATGAGTTTACCGTCCGTTAGACTAACCACTTTGGATAAGTCCGGAAAAGCACCCTTTGGGACTGCGATCACCCGAATGTCCCGTTCAGAGTATCCGTATGAGGAGAAAGCGACATTCAATGCGTTTCCCTGAGATACTGTTAATTTCGGCCAAGGGGAAACATCATAGAGCGCTCGATAAGAGTCATCACTGATCTTTTGTGAACTGTTGAACTTGATGCCCATGCGCGGAACGATGCCGGATGTACGAAGGAATGGATACAAAGTTTGAATCGTATAGTAGTATTCATGGCCCTTTTTAAAGATAGGATCATTTGCTGTGTGAAGGAATTGGTTACGGAAGTATTGCCGCTGCTTTGTTTCAATTGGTTGACCTGCCCAAATAGAGTCGAATAGATCACCCAAAGCCGACTCACTTTTAAAGACTAATCCAAAGCCATTCTCTTTACTAAAACTCTGGTCTACTTGAGTTCTTTTTACGTTAAAGACATCATAGTTAGGCACTATTCTTGTCTGACCATCTGAAAAGGTGAATAACCCAGCCCATTGATAGAGCTGCCATGGGTTATTGTTCACCTGCTTATCTAGAGCTGGAATATAACCAGCAAAACCATTTGCCTCTTGCTTTCCATACTCCCAATTTACATACTGACGTAACATCGGAACCTCAGCTGCCGAAACATTTGAGGTTATTGATAGCAGCAAGGCAAAAATGCTTAATAAAATACCAGTCCTCTTTTTAATCATAAACACCAACCCTTCATAATTCCTGGATTCTTTTCAACGACAAAAAAGCCTGTCTATTTTTCTAGGCAGACTTTTTTCATTAAAGTGACGATATCAAAATGGACTATTTTAACGACTTGGCTTTCCCCAATACCTCTGATAACGGAGAGGCACTATTGCCATTACCAAATACAATTACATCACCAATTATCTTTCCAAATAATGCACTTAGATCTTCATTAAAATTTGTATCTAATGTGATATTGTAACCTTCCCAACTATCACCATTAGATTCTGGCTTTGAAATTGAAATAAACCCTGCCCCTTTTCCTATCGCAAAAGAGTAAGTTTTTCCAGGAGTGAGTATTACAGAGGAACCATCATTGGCATATTTACTACCACTCTCAGCAATTTTAGGCATAGTGAAAGTTAACTTCCCACTTACAACCTTCATATTATCTACAAACAATTCTTTGCCCAGCTCTGTCTCACGAGGCCACTCAAACCCGACTTTAAACATATTATTCCCACCCGCAGCAGGCGTGGCCGAAGGAGACGGACTCACTACCGGTGTTGCAGATGCTCCTGTCGTAATCGTCACCAAACGCTTTTCTTGATTCCACCCCACCTCTGCACCAAGAGCTTCAGACACGAACCGCAAGGGTACGTAGGTACGGTTCTGTTGCAGCCGCGCAGGTACATCCAGCTTCTGAATGACGGAATCAACCGTTACGGTGTCGCTGTTAATCTTCATCAGGACTTTCTTCGTACCTAATTCAATCGTTACGGATCGATCCAGGCCATAACCTACCTTCGCTCCCAACGCTTCACTGACGAACCGGATCGGTATCATTACCCGGTTATTCTCATAGTATGGCTTCGCGTCCGGGAACTTGAGCGCTGTTCCATTGACCTGTACCGAGACCATGACTTGAGCTGCAGATGCAATGTTTGCGATCAAGCCTATTATCATGATCATTGCAAGAAACACACTACCTACTCTCAGTCTACTCCGACTCATTTGCTTCACTCCCCTGTTTTGATTTTCATTTGTTGTATTAACTGTAGTAACAGTTGGATCGTCCCTTGGAATTCCTCAGATATATTCATCAGGTTCTTCTCGTTATCGCCTAGCAAAGCTCTCCACTCCGGGCTCCAGAAATAGCGAGTTTCATCTTCATTCAGACGATGGATCGCTTCGCGGATAGCCTCGGCTCTGTTGGTGTTATGCTTATCGCAATAATCCTGCAGGATCTTTTCAGTGGCCGCATCCAGTCGGATGGGAACGGCTTTGCTCTTTGGATTCGCTGAAGGCGGTCTACCCATTCTTGAAGGGTTCAAAACAATCACCTCATTTTATGATATACGCATAGTATATTGTATCGTATATCGTTTGTAAAGAAATATTTCCCAAATATGATATCCACCCCCTCCCTCCTCTCCCCCACCGCACCTTCACACTGAAAAAAGGCAAAATAAAAAGCCCCTCAACGGCGCTTGTGTCGTGATGCTATTCATAACTCCATCTTTCATTCTCCTACAGAACAAGCATACCGCATTTATTCAAGACAAACGTATGCAAAAAGTATGGAATTATCCGTTCTTGTACGAGTTCTTCTCTAACCATGCTGCTAAGGCTTGAATGCCTACTTTCTTGGTGGCGACCTGGATGGCCACCTTAAAGAGTTCCTCAGGATCTGCATCGAGTTCAAATCCGTTTAGCCCCAGAAAGACATATGTCACCAGGACTCCCGTCCTTTTATTGGCATCGTAGAAACAATGGGATGATATTAGGCCGTCCATCAAAACCGCTGCTTTCAAAAATAAACCGGGATACTGCTCCTCACCGAAGACCACACTAAATGGCTTCTGCGAAATGAAGTCAAGATATCCCGGTTCTCTGATTCCGGCCAATCCATTCGATTCGGCCAGCTCTGCATCATGAATTTCGATAATCTGTCGAGGTGTCAGTTGGATATACATCAGTTCTTAGCCAACTTATCCAAGGTTTTTCTGTATTTCTTCATGCCCTTTTTGGCAAGCTTCAGAACCTCAGCATCGGAGGCCGCTGGTTGTTTACCCTCTTGCTTCTGTTCGATCATTTGTCCATCCTCCTTCTTCTCATCCATCAGCGTTCCTCCCAGGTTAGACTTGGTAAAGTATATACCCTAATCATTCTATATATACTTGAGGATCACAGGATGATATCACAAGTTTGAGTTGATTATAGCATGTTCAGTCGGCAACCGGCACCACGCTTCGTTCTTTATCTTTCATGAAACAAACAAAAAAGCGAAATGCTCCTTTACCCAGCCACCCTATTACTTACGTATTCCAATGTCTCTTCCAATACCTTATTCCGATACTGGGAGGTATCAATATAAGGTATGCCATACTTAAGGCAATCATCATGTAAAACATAATTCATTTTAGCCCAATGACCTGCATGCTGTTCTAAGTCAGAATGGGATAAACCATAAGACCAATCGGTCGCTTTATCATTTGTGCGGCATAGGTCGATAATCCCCTGCTGATCAAGAGAACCATGGCCTAAGCAGACAACAACATGTTCATCACAATGGATATAATCTCTAACGTATTTAGGGTGTAATTGTCCGCTCTCCAGGATACATTTATTTGTCTTTGATCCGGATATGAAGAATTCCAGAAGAAACCTTTGGAAATAATCACTATGCTCAAATTCTTTCTGTTCCTTTATATTATTCCTGAAGTATCCTTCCCTTCCTTCACCTCGAATCATAGCCCACTTTAAATCATCACTATGGCTCAAATTGAATTCAGGCAGCTTGGCTTTCAACATACCGGCTAATGTTGTTTTACCTGCTCGACCCACTCCTAAAATAAGAACACTCTTCATTTATAATCCTCCTTAAATTAACATAAATAGCCCTATCAACTGGCAAAGTTGCCTGTCAATAGGACTATTAAATATGATTATATTATTCTGTAGAAGTGATCAACATCTTCATTTTACATTAATCCAAAATTGCAATTCTGTATCGCTGATCGCCCGAACTTCGGGATATGTTACTTTGTGGCCCTTGGCCTCCAATTCTTTTTTGACATCATCCATTACACTGGCAGGTGCTTCCCCCCCCATATTTGATTTACAAATAACACAATCCGTTTTGATCTCCGTTTTAATTCCATCATATTTTTTACCTTTATGGCTATGAACAATCATCATGAAAGGGTCGCCGTACTTATCCAGTTTTAGATTATCAATCAAAGTCTTCTTTAATAATTCTCTAGCCTCTTTGTAAAATTCCATTTCTTTTAAATACTCTTTTTGATTTTGATCCTTGGATTTAAAAAACATAATATCATCCTCCAAATTTTTATTTTAGTACTTGTAGATTGACTTAAAGTCATTCATTTAACTAAAATACAGATGAAAAAATAGGCCTCCTTTACTGGAAGCCTATATATTTTTTTCCTTACACTAGATTCCTGAAGCCAGTGTAAACGTAAACTGCGAACGGTAAGTTCCCACACGAAGTCCAGTTTTGGCTCCAGCTTGATAGGCACTGCCGTCTCCAGCCGAAACAACTTCTACCTTATCCGGCACACGGAGCATGTAACTCATCGGCAGTTGATATTGCCCCATCCCCTGGAATGCCTCTGCTTTCGCCAAGACTACGGGTTCAGCATTAAAGACATAGGAGCCATTCAGCCCAAGATTCATATTTTGCCCCACGAGTGTTGTTGTATCCTTAACGTCTACACTCAAAACCGTGGAAGGCATCTTGACGACCAAGCTGTTTGTTCCCAAGCTGTTATCTACCACTGGGTCACTGATGAAATCGGTAATTTTGAGCGAATAGTTCCAACCTGCGCCGGTCCCACGACTATCTTCAATTATGGAGTTAGTAACGCTGTTGAGCACCTGGTACTGATTAGTCGTGCCGATTGTCACCGTATCAAGCAGTAACCCGTTAAACTGAGCATTGAACCCGCCGCCCAGGACCGTAAAGGAAATATCCTCTGAACCAATCGGACTGCCCCAGCCTGGATCTATGGTTGGTTGCGGGGTGACCGTAGGGGCTACTGTAGGCACGGGTATTGCCGTAGGGGTTGCCGTTGGTGTTGGTGCAACCGTTGGTGCTACTGTCGGCACAGGAGTGGCTGTAGGGGCCACTGTTGGGATAGGAGTCGGCCCATTAATTGAGGCCTGACCTGTCGCCAGTTCTTCTCCCGATTGGTTTAGGATTCTTGTGTCCACCACATGGCTACCTTGTGACAAGGTAACGGGTCCTGTATAGTCGGACCACGCCCCATTATCATTGCGGACTTGAACTTTCACACTGGTATGTGTTGTTCCACTTTCCACGGTATACGTTCCATTGCCCTTGTCTATTACCTTGGGATATCCGGCTGCAATAACGATAGGATCATTTGTCACATCCAGAGACATGATCGGGCTAGAGGTAGCGCCTGCTCCTGATCGTGCTTTAAAGCTAATTGCGCCTGGCTGACTTAATACTACGGGAGCTGTGTAATTCTGCCATGTTGTTCCACCATCAACCGAGTACTCACGGGTTTGAATATCGGTAGAAGAACCATAATTCACGGTAATCACATGACGATTAAACTTGTCTAGGGCTACTGTATTTGTTGGCAAATCTAGTACAATTGGAGCGACATAGTCAGGTGGATATACTGTTGGAAATCCTCCATCAACAGGATAACTACTATTGCCGTTAAGCTTTTCTAGAACCCCGTCCTCTGTAATACCATATACATAGGCTGCACCATTACGAGTCGTAACCGAATAAAATTTAAGAAACTTTTTTTGCATTGTAAAGAAATAGGACGCCTTATTAAAGCCTGTTACCGTGTGATCAGCTGCTAACGCATAGGTGTAACCTTCTGCTGAAGCAGCCAAATCGGTTATGTTCACGATTTGGTTGACTGGTCCGGTTATTCTGACAGGGGTTGCTAATGAACCCCCAGAAACTCCAGCTCTATCGAGATAATTCAACCCCACTGCATACACTTTTCCATTTTTAAGATACCAAAAAGTACCGCTGGAATCGGAAGTTACAGTCGTAACCCCAGTATCAATAACATTCATAGGTGAAAAAACTGAGGTATAGAATTCAGACAATGATGTACCCCAGTAACTCAGATCACCATTTTGAATAGACACATAGCCTTGCAGCAAATAATCAGATGCACCGTGTCTCCAAGGGGACATGTATCTGTGTACATTCGATAGGTTGATGTTACTGGGTAGTGGGATCAAGGTATTGCTCGTCAACTCATTAGATATATCCGTTGGGTATCTATAGGTGAACCAGTTTGAAAGAGTGTAGGATGATCCATTGATTGTGAAAATGCGAGAAGATACATTAGCTTTAATATCGGAGTATCCAGTTCCACTTGGACGCGTGTTTATGACCGCATGATTCTGTCCATTCAAAAATTTCATATCAAAGTTGTCTGCTGAACTGAAGGCCGGAAAGATAGAGGTTACATCGACTACCTTGGAGGTCGGGGTGGTGAAAGACGATTTTCCAAATGCCTCTCCGACAAGGTACACAGCATTATCTTTCACGATTAGAATCGAACTGTCTGAAAGATAGAACAACTTCTTCACGCCTGACAACTCTGCTCCGGACGGATCGAGCACTTCAGTAGGGATGCTTTTATCGGCTGCACCACCGATGGCTAACTGTCCACTGGTCCCCTTCCCCCAAGACCATACGGTTCCATCCGTTTTCAGAGCAAAATAACTGTAGCTAGTCGCCATCGACCACGAATAGCCATTTTCGATGACCTGAAAATCAGAAACCTGGTCTAATAGCTTTACAACACTTTTGCCTTTTAACTGTGAGTACATTGTGGTTCCTTGCAAATACACTTTACCTGCTTCAGTATCATAGTTTTCAAAATACATCCGGACTTTATCGGCGGTGATCGACTGCACTGGATAAATGTAGTTCTGCAGTACCTTAGTCCCGTCAGAGAGGTTGAACACAGTGCCGTAAGTCGTATCGTTATGATCATAGGTAATGCTGTCTATGGTAGTAAAGGCAGCACCCTCTGCATTGTTTCCATTCCCCGATAGCAGTATAGGGAATAGAAGAACCAATGATAAGGCTACATACAGTGAACGTAGCCCCTTTTTGTTCGATTTGCTCTTATTCATTACTCAATCCTCCTTATTTGTTCAATCCTCTACATATACTCGTAATTGCCTGTTTTTCACCCCATATATACAATAATTTTCATTCATTTTCTTTTAATAACTTTATATACATCCCTCTCCTGAACAACCACCTCATATCCTTCAGGCGTTTTTACATGAACTCCTTTTGAATCTTTTCGCACCACTTTGCCTTTTTCAATGCTCTCTTTCCAACTTGTATAAGATACATATAATATAGTGTCGCCCACTAAAGCTATATCCATTTTGATCATTCCTCCCTAATTTGCTTATAATCCCGCTGTAGCAGTGTAGGTAAAAGTAGATGTATAGGTGCCTTGTAATAAACCAACATGCTGACCGTTACTACCGGTAATCAGCTTAGGAACGTTCAGCGTATAGGAAATTCCAAACTGATGTGTACCGGCACCTTCTGAGGGGACCACACCCACAATCCGGCTGTCTCCGGAGGAGAGAACCTGATGATTGGCCAGTTCTCCTTTGGCTGCTGCAAAATCTATAGGCGTTCCTGTAATGGCCGTCTTGTACTGCGTGGAAAAAGAAACAGACGATGCCGGAATAATAAAATCAACGGCCTGTCCTCCTACCATCTTGGACAGTTTGAAATCAGTAGCCCGCAGGACCACTCCCCACCCCGCTGCCGTACCGCGTGCATCCAGGACATACAAATTACTGGATGCTGCTGACGTTTGAAGCTGCTTCAGATCCAGCGTGATATCCGAGAATATCGGCTTCGTCTGGGTCATTTGCAGCCCCGCCCCCAGTACTACCACTTCAGACTCATCTGTATCTGCAGCATTGGCAGACACAGGAACCGCTAAGATCATCAGCAGCATAAGGCCTATTAATACTTTCTTCATATTGCTCCTCCTCGATCAATTTTCTCTTCTTCCTTTTGCTTCTCTTTCCGTTTCCATAGCAGCAGCAGTAGCCAGAACAATAAAGCAAAACCCAGGATGATCCCTACAATAATGACCACTACAATCCATAGATGTAGCTCCAACCAATCCCCAAACGACTGTGTCACCTCGATCTTCCCAGCCTCTTTTAGCGAGACCTCAGAAGCCTTCGCCTGCTCAGGCGTGACTTTGAAGGTGAATGTTCGGTTAATCGTCTTGCCGGAGAACGAAGCGCTGTAGTTGACCTCATAGACATCGGGCAGCAGCAGCCGGTCATTGACAATATAGACCATATCCGCTGTGCTTCCCGCGTAAATGGAGTCTGCTGTGTAATCCTGCTCATACCTGATCTGGCCCTGCCCATCACGGACCGTGATCTTACCGATGGGTTTCTCCAAGATCGTTCCGCGATCACTCAATTTAATAGTTAACCGGGAGTGGCCCGTACTGACATAATCATGCTTGAACTCATCAATACTCATCTCATGCTTCGCCTGATCAGCCTTGTATTCCAGAACCATCTGCACCCCGCTGCGGTTGACCACATCGATGGCCACTGAAGCCTGCTGCCCCTCTGAACCCGCAGCCGCTTCTTCTGCCTTGATCAGTTCTTCCGCAGCGATCACTCCCACGTACTGGCCGGGGAGGAGATCCTCCGGTATATTCACGGTGTACTTCAAACTGCGCACTTCCTGCGGTTTCAGCGTAATTGCTTTCACGCCTTGCGGCTCCAGCCAAGACCCCACTAAGCGAAGTCGCTGCTCCTTTTCCGAGAAGCTGCGACCCCCATTTTGCGCGGGGAGGGCATCCGCCGGATACAGCTTGAGTTGTACCGGCGTATCCTTGGCATTGCGAACGATAAAGGTATACTCCCGCGTATCTCCAGGCTTCACCTGATCCATGTAATACCCCCGGCCTTCTTCTACAGCTTTGACCGGGGATAGGACAAAAGAACTGTCCGCATGGACAGCCGTAGACAGCCACAGACAGCCGATGAACCCGAGTACCCATACCCTCATGATTGTACGAATTGATCCTATCTTCATCCTCAAACCTCAATTCTCATATTCTCTATAGCCCGTTGACCAGGGTAAACGTCAGGCTGGCCCGGTACTCACCGGCAAGCAGCCCCACCTGTTCACCCGGGGAGACCTGGTCGGTATTGTTCACTTCTGAAACTTCAATGAGGGCGGGGAGATCGACCTGCAGGAGAAGTTCAGCGCTGTAACTCCCGCGCCCCGAACCTTCTGCTGCCTGCATAACGATCTGGGGCGATCCGGAAGAAAATACACCTGTACCGGTTGTCAACCCTCCAGATTCTTCCTCTGCAACGAGCCCGGATACTTGATATGATGCATTCCCCGCTGGAATCCTCGCCTGTATGCTTCCTTCCTGCACCTTATGCCGGACGGTGAAGTCATTTAAGGAAACTGCGTATTGCCAGCTGGCATCGGTTTGCTGCTCAACCATAAGGGTTAGTGACTGGTTAAACTGTAGATTTCCAGAGGCGCTCAGCGTAAGGTACGCTGGCTGACCCGCCATTCGGAGACGACCAAGGGGCTCATTATAGACCGCATAGGTGGCTGACATAACCGTGCTTGATCCCGCTTCTTCAGGCCCGCTCTGCTCCGCATGAGTTACCGGAGCGCTTGCCAACAGCAGGGTCAGTCCTAACCATAAGCTTATTCGCTTCATATGAGCCCTCCTCACGGATGAAGGGTGCCTGCTGGCAGCAGGTAGACCTTCCCGGTTTCTTGGGCCTCCATCAGCAGCGCAGCCTGCTGGGGGGTTACCTCAAGTACAATCACGGAGGGAATCAGGCTTCCACCCTCTGCCGGATCGGGAACTTTCCCTTCCGCATTCAATCGTTTCACTACCTTCAGCTTCGACAACTCCGGTAGAATCATTTTTTTCGATTGCCCCGTGGTCGCATCAGACACGAAGGCATAGGCATCCACCAGGATGCCCGGCTTGACCTCATCCCCGGAAGACAGGACCAGATCCGTCTTCACCCCAATTTGCCGCATCCCCTCTTGTAAAGAGACCGCAGCTCCCATACCAGAGGCCGCTGCGGTGGTCACGAGTGACTTGCGAATCGGAGTACCGGCCATGAATCCATACTTGGAAGCATAGGCATCGCTGAAATCTAGCTCATCGGCTGCTTGTATTGCATCTTCCGGCACTTCGCTAAGCACTATTTCGCGGAATTTGAGCTGTTCCTTGGTGATTGGCATATACGGATCAATATTGGCGACAGCGACAATGATCTTTTTGGTTTTCACCTGCTGCGCAATGTTCCGGCTGTTGAACTGAAACGCAACCAGCGCAAGGATCAGTCCAAGCAGGACGATCAATGCGCTACGGGTATACTTATTCCATAACTTCTTCAAAGGCTTGACCTTCCTCCCTCACTATTTATAAATACTCTCATAAGGAATATTGCGATGAACGGTTACTGGATATGAAACACCAGGCAACGCGAAGGAGACATGTGTGCGAAAGACCACATCGATCCAGGGGACATCCCCGGAATCATACGTTAGATGAAGCTCAAAGGTGCTGCTCTTCATCACCGGATTCTCCATTGCAGCATTTAAGTTCAGACTCTGTATAAAAGCATTCCGAGTCGCTGAACGCAAGGCATTCTGCTCCAGTTGTACAAGCCCCTGCTGCGCATCCGTCACGATGCCGGAACGGATAATGCCCGCATCAATCGCGTGTTCCACAGCTCTGCCCGTAGAGTCATACACACTATCAACCACCAGTAAATCCATCACCAAGACGATCAGGATTAGACCAAATAGGATGGCCCCGCAGACCTTAATCCACATGCTAATCCCCCGTCCTGAAGAATTTATGCGCTAGTCCAGAGACATGAACCGTTATCGGTATGGTATAGTAAACGCCCACCGCCTTCAGGGCAAATACGTTATACTCCCGAACCACCGTTACTTCCAGCAGATCTCCGCGCTGGACCGGCTTCGGGGTAGCGCTGAACGATACCATGGCCGGATTCATGCCCATGCTTTGGAGCAAACCATCCAGCCGGGTCCGTGTTGCATGGTCTGCCCCATTCTCCACCTTCATGATCTGCAGCACTTCCCCTGCGGCTGTACGTAAATTGGAACGGATCATCACATATTGCACAATGCTCACCGTAATCAAAGCAATCGTTAACACGATCAGCATCAGAAAGAAGAAGGATATGATACCGTCTCCTCTCTCGCTCCGGATAAACTGTTTCCATCTGCGGCGCATGACAAGCTCCTTAGTCAAGCGAGTTCATTTTGCCGAAGATTTTGTCCACCACAAAGGTGTTGATCTGTGCCTTGAACAACAGATACACGGCGATGAACAAGAGCAGCGTAATCAAAATACCAATGACCCATTGCATGGCATCTCCGCGCTCTTCTGTCCGAAACCGATTTAGCCTTCCTGCCAGGAATGCTGGAGCGTTAATCATTGCCTGCTTTGTACCTTCAACCATTTTCTTCATCTGCTTCTTCATTCGTGTAACATCCTCTCAATTTAGGTTTATAGGGAATTAAATGCGCCAAACATTTTGATCAGCATCATAAAAAAGAACACGACCACATGGAAGATCACCATTCCGTAGAACAGATTCATCTTTCCGGGATTCCCCCGCGTGCGTTCCCGCAAGGCAAGCTTGCTTAGAGTACGCAGATCATTTTTAACACCATTCAGATCATCCTCAGCTTCATGAAAGCCTTTCTCCGCCACGACATTAACGACAGATACAAAATCATATACGACAGGCACATGGACCTCTTTCGCAAACATTTGCAACGCATCCTTCTGCGGCATCGTCCCCATATTCGCTACGAGACGCTTGAGCAACGCGGATAACGTGGGACCACAACGGGTACTCACCTCCTGAAAAATCACATTTAACGGCTTACCGACCTCCAGCGCTGTGATCATCTTGCTAATTAAAAACGGCAAATCCGCAATGAGCTGATTTTGCCGTTTTTGATAAGACTCTTTGATTCTGCGCATTTGCAGCCAATAAAATAAGAACGATAGGATGGGTCCAGCAATCACAAAAAAGACTTGCTGCACCATGCCCGCCAACACAAGAGCAAACCCACCCGGCAGTATAGCTTGGATAATGGCTCTGGCGAGATACACTTCATAACTCATCGTATTCCCCAGCATGTTGTACATCTCGCGCTGCTTGCTGACCTTCCCTTTGGTTTGCCTTGTTGATAGCCGGTCCGCAAGTGACCGGACCACCGCATTTTGCTGCAGCCGCAGGCGCTGCGCGTCTGACTGATTGACGAGCGCTGCCATATTCATAATTTGCTTCTGGCGCTGAAAGCCCGGGATGGCGATCCGCAGGACAGGAATGGCAATACACATAGCGGCTAAACCAAGCAATATGGATGTAATCATCATTCACCTCCTTTACAAATCATCCAGATTGAGTCGCAACAGCGAGTCCTTCTTCCAGAGTCCGATTAACACGGCCACAATCATACTGGCCAGCAGCAGCTTGCCGAACCCGGTCTGCAGGGTCGTTGCCGCCTTAAATTCCTGGACCAATTGACTCTCCAGATAACCGAACAAGAATGGGAAGAGCAGGCTGATCCCGAACACCACGAACGGTTCCATCCGCTTTTTCTCATTCTCGATGTCAATCTCCTGCAGCAATTGCATATCCGAAGCAATGTCCGAGATGCTCTCCCGAATCCCATCTACCGAACGAGCATGAAATCCGTCTTTATTCCCAGCCATTACTTTCTCGCAGAAATCATCGAATTTCTTGAACTGGACGGCTTGTTTCATTTGCTCCAGTACGGTAGGCACATCGATCCCGATCCGCAGCGAAGAGTACATCTGCTCAAATAACGGAACCGTCACCCCGCTCATTACCGGCAAAGACATCTCTAGTGACTTCTGCAAGGATTTGCAATCCCGGAACTTGGAGGACAGTAGCCGCAGATTCCCCGGCAAGTTCAGGAGAACCTCTTTCCTGCGTTTGAACTTCACAGCCGAAATAATCATCTTGGGTACAATCACTCCCATCGCCACGCCCACACCCACAAACCAGATGTTCGCTGTCCAATAAGCGACCGATGCACCTATCGCAAGAGAGATCCCAAGGATCTGCACAAAGTTACGCCATTCCAGATGAATACCTGCCGCCTTCGCCTCAGCTTGAGTCTGTTCGAATCCAAAGGCAATACGAAGCTGCCTGGAACGGCTACTCGCCGCAGGCAGCAACGAAAACAGCCCAAAGGAAATCAAAAGCCCTGCTGAGAGCAGCAGAACGGGCATCATATAGCCTTCAACTCCTTCCCTTCACACCAGCGCCGGACTTCTTCCTGCGCAGGGTCTTTCAAATAAATCTTCTCCATCAATGACTCAGACTGGATCTTGCCGACCCGAACATGCCGTTTCCGGCTGTAATCGTATTTGAAGATCGGATTGAGCACCGGCTCTTCGGTTCCCCGGTAGCCAATCAGCTCTGACAGCTCGGTCACCACACGGACTCCATTCGGCAATTTCTTCTGGAACACGATGAGGTCAATTGATCCAGAAATCTGACTGGCCGCAGCCATGGTATTCCCGTTGAGTTGCAGGAACCGGGTCGCCGCTTCTTTCGCGCTGTTCGCGTGAATGGTCGTCCAGACGGTGTGCCCAGTGTTCATCCCAATCAGGCTTTGTTGTGCTGCCGGTTCATCCCGGATCTCCCCGATGCACATCACCTCTGGTTTGAGCCGCAGACAAGCTTTGATTAGCTTGGCGATGCCATAGCTCTTCTTCTCATCCTCGACCTCCTTCACTAGCAGGGAAGGCAGATTCGGATAATGCAGATACTGCAGCTTGCTGGCCAGCATCATTTCCTCCGAATCCTCAATGGAGATAATACGGGTAATGGGCTCCATGCACATTGGCAGACGAATCAATTGAGTGGTCTTCCCGCTGTTGGTTCCACCGCCAATGACGAGATTGGCACCCTTCGGAACAATGAAATGCAGGAATTCGGCCATCTCTGGCGAGATGTTTCCATACTGGATACACTGCTCATCCGTGTACACATCCGGCGGGAACTTGCGGATACTGATCAGCGGTGCATTCGCGCTAACCCCCTGGTACTCTTTCGTATCCGCAACGACACAGATCCGGAAGCCTCGGTAATTGGCATCCACAATCGGATCGGTGCTGGAGATTGGTTTGCCGATCGGCATGAGCATTTTGTTAATTACTTCATACAAGTGAGACACGCTCTGAAACTTGATATCTGGCCGGTGTATATCTTGACCGCCTTGCTCGATGATCACTTGCTCCGGACCATTGATTTCTATCGAACTGACCGTAGGATTATCCAAAATGCCCTGCAGCACCCCAAGCTCGGTAATCTCCTTCTGCACCCATTCCACCACTTCATTCAGAGGAATCGATAAGGAATACTCGTTCTGTTCCCGGATCAAATCCGAGATGTAATAACGGATCTTTTGCCGCGAAGGTTCATGGGTTAGGGACTGCACATATTCATCCAGGTGTTCCTCCTGTAGCCGGTAACGGACGAAGTTCAGCAGCCCCTCCAGTTTCTTGGCATCCCCCTCTGACCATTCACTGTTGACCGGCTGAATGGTTATCTGAACATCCAAGTATTCCAGGGGTTCAATGATCCCTACCGTTTCATTGTCACGCCCAGCAGCTTGTCCTTCCCGCACGGGGATCTGGTTCGGTTCAAGCGTCTTCCAGCGTTTGATTAGCTCACTGAATTTGGTATACACAGGTGCTTCATCAATTTTGACATTGGTATCTGCACTGAACAGATACAATCGCTCCGACTTCACACTGAACACTTCGAGAAGCCTGCGGTAATGCGTATAATTGCCGACAAAATCAATAGCATCTGCGCTGTAGAGTACCACTGCATCTGCGGTTCGTAGTGCAAAATGAGTTGTGGGCTGGATGAACGACCCCTGTGTGAGCAGAATGATCACATCATAGGAAGCCTCCAGCTGCTGCCGTAGCACCACCGATGCCGATATTAACGTTTGATTGGATGTCAATTTGCGAATGACGGGTGCTTCCGGCTGAGAACGCGGATTGACCAACATATAGTCCACGCCACTCCGCTGTACCATGTACTCCTGGATGGGCTTCACGGCTTGGCGGTCCATGTCGAGCAGGAACTGATCCATGGTGCGTTCTTTGTGAAGTTCGGCGATTTGCTGATCGAAGGTGTAGGCCATACGCGGCAACCCGACACAAGGTAACTCCGCGACTACCACGCGCTGATCCTTGGGATAGGTGCGGATCAGTTTCATCACCCCTTGAACGGCATCCCCGCCGCCCAGATTGGCGAAGGCGATCACCTGCGCTTTGCCGGTCATGATCGCCCCTCCGTCTCGCTCCGGTGACAATTGCCCCGGTACACCCAGCCTTGACTTGTTTTTTCCAAGGTGGCGTAGGTGGCTTTGCCCCCAACATGGCTATTCGGCTCCCCGATCTGGATGATCTTCGCCGTCCAGCAGGCCGGAGGCAGGACATTCAGAAAGTGATCGGCCATCTCCTCATCTACCACATCACCGATCTGAAGGTAATCCTCCAAATCTCCTTCCCAGTTTGCATAAGTCTTTATCATTTCATGTTCACTCCTTATTGTGCCTGGTACGTATCTACGATGTTCCATTTACCATTCGAGAACACTTCCACTATGACCTGATGGTTGTAAGGCATACCGTCCGCAACGGTCAATCGGGACAACCAGACCCGTTCTTTGCCGGTGTCCTTTTTCAGATTATCCGTGTGTGATTGTTGCAGCGTGGGTAAGGCCTGCAGCTCAGCCAGGCTGTGCTTTTTATCCAATGTTACTCCCCTCCTATCGTCTCTTGGAGTGCTCGCCAAGCCGTAAGCAAAGTGCTCACTGCTTGTTCCTGACCGTTCCAAAACAAGCTTTCTTTCAGGCCGTTTATGTGGGATTCAAAGGTTTCCCACTCGCTTCCCTTAATCAAGGACAGTGTCTCCTGCTGATGGAGTCCCTCCTGTGTTGCCACTGAAAAGATGGCCTTCTGAATTGCCTCTTCCAGCGCTCGTTCCTGCAGACTGAGCTTGACTTCCCTTAGCACGCCAACATCCTGCCAGTCCAGCTGCCTACGCTTGCCGTCCCGGTTGAAGGTGTACCCTTGCTCCTCCAACAAGACGACCCAGCGCCGCAAGGTGCTGACCGGCGTATTCAATAGTTCTCCTGCCTCTTTGAATCCAACTTCCTGCATGGCACTCTCCTCTCTCAACGCAAAGGCCGCCCCTTGGATTGCCGGGGCGGCCTCTTTTTGATTTCTTGCATGATATAAGGATAACTCATTTTTAAAAGAGAAAAGTACTCAAAAAGTATGATTAAAGTATGGTTTTGGGGATGAACATTTATGAGAGGGCATATCATTGGTTGTAACATGTTACCTTGTTTAGAACCTAACTTACTTACTTGTATACTAAATTTATTAATTTATGGTACGCATCTTTAGCTTTAATAAGTAAATCGTCATAAGTTATGATCTCGTCTACTCCTGAGTAATGTTCTTTCAAAAGCTCTCTATATTTTCTGTTATTTCTCCCCGCAACAAAACTTTCTTCCGTTGTCCTGCTAATTATGACTGAACTATAACAATTAAAGTTAATTGAAGGGTACTGTTCTTTAATTAACTCATAATGATTTCTAATATAAGCTTTCCACTCAGATATTTGAAATACCGCTTGGGTTACTTCACTTCTAGGTTGTCCTGACTTTGTAGCAATATTTTTTGATGGTTTTTCTAATTCTATTAATCTGTAATGATTTAATGGATATCTTATAATAAAATCTGGTTCAACGTATTCTTTTCCTAAAGGTGACTCTTCAATAGAAGGATACCTCAGTTTGGGTTTAGATATAGCGTCACCATATACATCAATCAATATTGGATTTTTTTTTATAAATTCATGAAATACCTCTTCGTGAGCATCCTCTTTCTCATTTAGTAATTGCTCAAAGGACGAAATAGTTTTTTCTAATTCTTTCAACCTATCAAAAAATGGCTGTATCTGTTCTTCGTAGCTTAATGAAAGCATTCCATCTTCAGTTCTCACTACTGAAAGCGCAAAATCTCTCCTAAGATCATATGACACACGAGTTTTTATACTTCTTGAATCCCATGCAGCCTCTTCAACATGACGGATTAATTCTAAGTAGTTAAAAAACCTTTTATTATTCCTGTCAGCAGGAATGAATCCTAGATTCCTAATAATTATTGGATTCCAGAAGTTATCGCTTATATCAGGTAAATTAATGTTAATAATTTTGCAAAATGCTCCAAATGTTAATATTTCAATAAGTTGAGTCCATGAAATGTCAAATTGATATACATATATGATGGTTTCATCATATTGTTTCTTAATCAAACTAATGGGTTGAGGTAATCGCCCCCTCCAAACTTCATTCGACAAAGGCTCTTTAGAAACCAATCGAGATATCCCAATATCTTTTCCATATATCCCTTCTTTTTTTAGAAGTTCAATTATTGAATTGGGTGTCCGACTAATTGAATAATCAACCATTAGAGCTGGACCACCTGCAATTTCCCATCGATAATTTGGTTCTTTAGAGGAATCAGCAATAACAGCACCATCATAAGATAAATAACAATGTAATTCCTTGGAATTAAGATATGGTGACAAGTTAATGTCCGGATACCCGCCATCTATAAACTTACGATATTCTGTCCTGTAAGCCTGTATGTACTTAACTATGTATTCAGCTACATCAGTTATAGAAATACTCACATCACAATCCCCCTAACCTAAGTTTAATTATCAAAGTTGCTTCTACTTCAAACACTTTCATTACTCTTATTACCACTATATTATACTATATTTTGGAATCAAGGTATTGAATATGATTCACAGTTTCAAGGATCGTAGAAACTGTATGTTTGATGGTGACAGTATGTAGGATCAACATAATGTCACGTAAACAATTAGTTTTTATTCGAACTCTCCTTTTCAGATTAAATTCAGACTCGATTTTCTAGTTCCCGTTTGATAACGCTATTCTTAAAATAAAAAATACTCATAACCGCAGGGGTTTTCGAATAAAAAAATGGGAACCAGAAACGGGAACTAGAAGTATCACTAACAGCTCTTATCGCATTTCTTTGGCTAAGAATTGTTGAATTTGTTCCTCTTCCCAAGCCAACATATAACCTCCTTTTGTACTTGTAGGAGGCAGCAAAAAACCCACCTGCGCCAGTTGTCCCATCAGTTGTAGCACCTTCTCCTTGCGAATCCCAAGGGCTTGCTGAATGTCGGTGGAACGTGTGGATTTCGTCTCACAAATTATCCGCTGAATTCTAAGTAGTAATTCTTCATCACTCTCTTTGGTAACTGCTAACCAAGGCTTCAACCCCGTTTCCGGATCATACTCAGCAGCCACCTTTCCTTCTCTGCTTAACTGCTCCACAAAGGTCGCTGCCGTAATGTAGTCAATGTTCAACGCTTGCTGCAATAGCCTGCCCGATACACCTTTGTGCTTCCGCGCCAAGCGAATAACCTGATCGTACATACTCTCATCCAGCTGTAATGGCTCCTCTTCCTCCTGATCAGCCCACTCGTCAAATGGAGCTATGTTTGATGCTGATGGACCGACAGGCTCATTCCCAGCTTCTGATGAATCGTTGGCCTCCTCACCGTCTATGAGAGCAAGCAAAGAAGAATCTGTAGCAGCTGCTGTTTCTGGATCTGCTTTCCGCAACCGTAGTTCATTCCGCCAATAGCGCTTCAACTCCTCTATATACCGGGTCGTCTCATCATCATCTGCGCTGATCGCCGCGGACTGGAATCTCTTCTGCCCTCCACCATTCAGCATGCAGATCCCATCCCCACCCCCGAGCAAATGCGGACCCCCTGTATCCATTACGGTCTTGAAATCATAGACACTCAGCAAATGAAACGCCACCCGGGATGGCAGGTTCGACTTAATCACACCGGTCACCACATCCACGCTGGGACGTTGAGTCCCCAGGATCAGATGGAGTCCTGCAGCCCGTCCCATTTGAGTCAGGCGTTGCACGGTTTCCTCCACATCCGCTCGGGCAATAACCATCAGGTCGGCATATTCATCAATTACAGTGACGATATACGGCATCTGATCCCCCGGATGATTCCGGTTGTACTGCGGCAAGTTCCGTACACCGGCTTCCGAAAAACGCTTATACCGCTTTTCCATCTCTACTACTAGCTTCTTGAGCGTCAGTGCTGCCCGTTTCGGATCAGTCACAGGCGGGGAGATCAGATGCGGCAAGCCGGTATACATCGTAAACTCGACCATCTTTGGATCAATGAGCAGAAACTGAACTTGCTCCGGTGATCGAGTTGAAGCAAGTGATGTAAGCAGCCCATTGATAAACACCGATTTCCCAGAACCGGTTGCCCCTGCCACAAGCAAATGCGGTAATTTGGCTAAGTCCACCAGGATCGGTTTCCCCAACATATCCTTCCCGAACACCATAGGCAGTTCAGCCGTTTGAGCAAACACCTTCAGGTCTTGTGTCATATCACTCATATATACAAATGCCCGTTCGGTATGAGGCAATATAAAGGCTGCTGCGCTTGAAAACGGGGATGAGGTCACCGCGAAACTCCGGTCATGTCCGATATGGTTCGCCAGATCATCTCTTTTTTTGACCAGATCACTGAGCTGCAGCCGGGCCGGTAAGCGAAAGGAGATGGTTTGTAGCGTTGGCCCCGCATCGATGGACAGAATTTCTGGCGGTTCCTCCATTTTCAGTCCTGCCAACTGGACCGTATTGAAGATGAGCTCCGATGCCTGCTCTGCCAATAACGTAGAAGAAGAATAGGGCCGAGGGTTCGGTGGAAAAAGCGCATGATGTCCCGATTGAACACTCTGTTCGCTTGTAATCACAACCGGCCTATGATTGGGTTCGCCCCGCTCAGGTACGGAAGGCATCGATTCCACACCCTCGGCATTGGGCAGCTTGCTCAGCGAAATATCTGCTGGGGATGGCCCCAGTCTCCATTCCCGGTTTCGAATCTTTTGCTGTAACTGGATAAGCCATGGCCCCATGCGTTTCCGATGCTTCCAAGCCACTCGCGCAATGTGGGGTACACCCACAATACCCAGCCATAATGTGACTGCATACCGGAGCACCGTTTGTGCCAAATGGCTAAGTTCTGGCGATGGCTCCAGGAACAATACGGTTACACTTCCCAGCGCAGCCAAGACCGTCAGGCGATTCACGAACTGTCCAAAGGATTCTTTTGGCGGTGGATCTGGAGTGCTCACTGTGTTCTCAACTTCCTTTCATCATGGTTTGAAATAAGTCCCTCAATTGCTGATTCAACCGCGCCGCATTTTCTTTCACGAGAGGCCACCACGCATCGGACTCATCAAATACAAAGTGGTAGGCTTCATTCAGATTGCGCAGCAGCATGATCACCAAAAACACGCCCAATGCTTTGACTAACCAGGTCGGTAAGCCATTGCTCCCTTTCTTGTAAAACACCCACAGCAAAATTGCGATAATGACAACTGTTAAATTCATTTCAACCACTCCCCGCAACTAACAATTTGAAGTACTTGGATACGCCGATCCACCATCCGTTATCTTCTGCATAGTAGCCTCGGGGATTATCTTTGGCCGATAACCACTGGATGGGATCTCTTCCGGCCGGAAGATCCTGAGATAGCTTAATGATCGTATTCGCCGCAATCTGCGCAGCCTCACCGGTTGAGAGCCCCGCACCTTTCCCCTTGCACCAGCATCCATACACATTCCATGGATTACGGATAATCTCCGAGGCATGGTTATTGTTTTTCGGCACAAACGACTGCTCTTGGCCGGTAATGGCAATCAGCAGATAAGGAGAGACATTTTTGGTTCGCCCCGCGTCATCGATCATCTGCAGCAGATTATGATCCGCCAGCGCTGATTTTCGCTTCTCCAGAAATTGCAGCACATATGGAATGTTCAAAGACCGGTACCCCAGCTCAGTTGGCAATGTAGGCAGCTCCGTACCTGGAGCAAAGACATATTTTAATGGATCAACTGGCACTCCGCTCAGTTCCACTTGAAAATGTAAATGGGGTCCGGTAGAGCGTCCGACAATGCCCTGTCCAATTCTGCCAATTAACTGTCCTTTGCTCACCACATCGCCCACCGATACGTTCATCTGAGCGGATAAATGTCCGTAGGTGGTAACTAGCCCATTGCCGTGATCGATCCTAATCGCCTGACCATACCCACTAGCTGCTCCAGCGAGCGTCACTGTCCCTCCAGCCATGGAATAGATGGGCTGTAGCTCCGTATTGGCAGGACCGTTGGCAATATCAATCCCTTTATGCATGCGGATAGTGCCAAACAAATCACGCAAAGCAAACGTTGAAGAGATCCGGTCAATGGTCGGTACCGGCCAGACATATACCGTTCCATCCACATCTAGCTCAGGGGCCAACGAAGCATAATGGCCTGCGGATTGTGGCTTATAGCTGTCGGCATCGGAAAAGATCATGAATGGCAAGAAGACAAACATTACTACCAATGCAGCCAATCCAAGAAAAATCAGCACTAAACCGATCCCGGGGGAACTAAGCACTGAAAGCAGCCCGATGATTTTCTTCATCTCCCTGGCCTTTTTACTGACTTCCACCTGTTTCCCTCCTCTACCCTGCAGTCTTCAGTCCCCGTGTTTTGTACAGGACATGCTCTTCCGGAGGGACATGCATGATCAGTTCATCGTAGCGTTTGTGGTTCTCTAGGATGTAGCGCTGCGTGCCTTCATTCTGCGTAATGAGCTCTTGAATCTCGCTGGGCAGATCCGCATGGGAGGAGAGTAAACGTACTGCGGACTGCTCCATGTAAAAGTACACGCGCACGCTGGTATTCTCCCACATGCCTACCCCAGCTGCGGTATCCAGCATAATCGCCGGAGAATTGCCTGCCAGGATCATCATGCCGTTCTGCTTGCGAATCGCCGTATACCAGGTGAAGACATAACTGCGCAGCTCCGGATTTTGCAACTGCCGCTGCCCCTCGTCCACCAGAACGGCAGAAAAGTCAGCTCCGGCAATTTTGAGCAGATGAATGTTCGCATTGACCTGTTCAAAGGCCATCGACATCTTGATCTGTGCTTGCTTCGCCGATTCATCCTTCTTGGACTCGTCCTCCTCGCCGGAGCCGACCCGGTAGACAACCAGCGGTGCTTTCTGATCAAAATTAGAGGCCTCTTCGATTTGGAAAATATCATCGTAGATCCCGATGAAATAGATTTTGATTTTGTCATACAAGCTTTTAGCATCGGCATTGCTATGAGCTGCCTCTTCAATTTCCGCGAACACGGCATGAATGGTCGGCTTCGGTCCGGTAGGTGCATTCCAGGTGTCCGGCTGCTGCTTCTCAATCCCTGCGGCACGGTAGACTCTCCGAATGGCTTCGCCCACTTCAAAAATTTCCGGGCGGGTTAGATTCTCCCCGAGCAGCGAGAAAGTGCGCACGCCGCTTTTCTCGGCCATCTTGTACCGGGAGCGATTATACTGCGCACATTCCTCATCGATCTCCGTGATGGCAGGCATAATCGTCAGCGGTTCAAAATAACGTCCTTCTTCGGTGGTATGGTCAATATACACGCCGCCCACATAGGCACAGAGCTCCCGCCACTCGCCGTCCAGGTCAAAGACAAATACATGTACGCCTTCTTCCAGCAGCGAGACCACCAGTGCCTTCAGAAAGTAACTTTTGCCTTCGCCAGTCTTGCCAAACACAGTCACATTCTGCGCCCGGGGATCATCCGGATCACATAGATTCACAAAACAAAAGCCGCCGTCCTCGGTCCGGCGACCAAAATATAGTCCTTCGCTATCCGAGAACGAGCCTCGGGTCATGGGGTAGGTGCGTGCCGCGACAGAATCTGTCGTGACCCGCCCATAATGCGTCTTGTTGAAAAATTCACTGTGATCACTGTAGGGGTCAAAGGCCGGTGATGTTTGCCGCATCGCCTCTTGCTGCTCACGCCTAAGTTCATTTAGTTTCCCGGACATGTTGTCGAACCACAGCTTCAGCCCTGCCTCTGCCGCCTCAATCTGATGCAGCTTCGGTGCAGATAACGTTAAGAAGGTCTGCACCTCAACCAGCTTATGATCACTGGACAGCGTGGAATCCCGCAAGGCAAGAATGGTCTCCTTCGCGGCAATCTCTGCATTCCGTGCCGGGTCTGTTTCACTCTGATCCTGAATACTGGCTGTTAACCGGTTCAGCTTGTACTTCATTCGGGTGTTGAATTTGATATCGCTTTGCGCATACCGGATCGTTTTGCGTAAGGTAGCACCGGCATGCGTAACGATGCCATCCAGCTGATCCAGATACCCGGCGATGATCTCTGGCGGATACTCTTGAACCATGAGGACCCGCACATAATGGCCGGTCTTCCCATCCTTGCCGTCTACCATGTTCACCACCAGTTGCCGGGACTGCTTCTTCCATTGTTTAACTAACCGCTTCGTATGTCTGAGCAGGCTCATGATTGGTCTCCTCTCTATTTCCGTGTATGTTCAGTAAGCTACGTTTCTCCGGATCAAGCGCCAGTGGCCGGCCCTGATACAAACTGTAGGCTGCAGATGGAATGAACGGATAAACCGCCGTATAGGTCTGCTGATACTGCTCCTTAAGCAGGGAGGCCATCCGTGGAGCCATATCCGGGGTACTTTGGTTCAGCCAGAATTCCCCTTCCCAGCGCGGGGCTGCTTGAGTGAAGCGCAGCCAATAGTGGTAATCACAATCCAGCACTGCGATGGAACGATATCGCTGCTGTAGCGCCTCTCGTTCAGGGTAGTTCCAGGGAATCTCGGCAATGACCAGTCTGTCTTCCGCTGCCCGGCGCTGAAGCAGCTGCTCCACTTCCTGCAAGGCGGGATAACGTGTAGGGGTAAACAGCAGCCAGTCTGCTGCTTTCCCGGACCAAGTATCCCAGGCTTCTAGTTCCGAAGGTTGCTGCAGTGGATTCAGTACCGTCCGGGTCCCCTGATCCGGCGATAGATCTACGATGCTTACGGTAATACCGGATAGACTTGCCGCCACTCCGAGATTCGCAGCCAGAAAAGACTTGCCGCTGGGTGTAGGAGAGGTCAGCAGTACAATTCCTTGAAGTTGATTGGCTCCGGGTGTTGGAAGCTTTGGCGGCAGAATTTCTTCTTCGGTTAACTTATCCGGCGTGTACTCTAACGTAGTTGCTGGAGGTTCAACCTTTCGAGCACGAATATTCTTCCAGCCCGCACGGCAATTCCGTATCACCCTGCCAAGCCAAGGGAGAAGCCTTGTACTCCAGGTTGTTCGAAGAAAGGAGATTCCCTGTTTACCGCTTCGCAGCCATCGGGCTAAAGGCCATTTCCCAAACTGCAGCGCGCTACGCCAGGACGACCCTGTGACCACATCCTCGATCACCAATGGTGCGGGGACCTTTTCCTCTTGAATGTCTGGCATGGCTTCATTCTCCACGTGGTCTTCTACAGGTGGATCGTCCTGAATGAACTTGACTAGCGATGGACTGAATAGCGAACGCTTCTCATCAGGTTCTTGGCCTTGCGCTTCCAGTACATTCTGCTCTGTCTCCTGCTCATTTAACGGGTCCGAGTTTTCGGACACTTCATATGGGCTGGATTCAGCCCATGAGTCTCCATTCATCTTCCAAGCCTCCCATGCCGTCCGGTCCCACCAGCGTCCCACAATCTCCGGCAACGAAAATCCGGATAATAGCGATGTGCTATGCCCACCCTGCGAAGTGAGCGTATGGAGCACACGATCCTTTTTCTCCTGCAGCTCACTCAGCAGCCGGAAACGTTTCAGCGCTTCCGGATTCAGCTCTGCCGGTTCATCTGCCCGTTCCCTGAGCTTGATTTTCGATTCCGAGGTCGTGAGGGTCAGCGTATATTCACTGCGCAGCGCATTTCCGTCTCTGGCCAGTCGCTCCCACATCTCGATTCGGTTCAGCTTCATCGCCTGGATGCCTGGACTCTTTGCCGGATGGTTTCGTTTCTGATTCCACAGCTCCAGGCGAACATCCGGGATCTGCTCCGCTGAGATTTGTGCCGAGAAGCCTTCCTGCACCATGGCACGCAGAAACTGTTCAAAGCCGCCGATCCGCATCCGTTTCTGTGCATACTCCGCCGTTTTCCACGGGGATGCCGATAACGAAGACACTACATGCAAGGTTTTCCCGCTGCGGTAGAGCCAGCCATCTTCCTCCACGCCAAGGAAGGAACCAAGGTCTTCCCCGGCTCCTTCCTTCTTTTGCTGTGCATCATGCATGTAGCGCTTCAGACGATACGGCCATTTGAGCCATTGTCCCAGTGTACTGCCCATGAAGATCGTCACAATCCAAATCATTTTGAACAATACCGGGAAGGGGAGTATAAAAGGGACTCCCCCAATTACAAGCGTGGTTCCTACGATCCAGCCAATATCTCTTAGCGATAATCCTAGAAACTCTACATCCTCACGGATATCGCCCATAAAGCTTGCGCGCAGTAGCTCCTCTTCCCGTTCCTGCTGTTCCTGATCCATTTATTTCACCTGCCCTTTGGCATTCACCGTGCTCGCCTGCTGAGTTTCCTTGCTCCGCTGCCGCTCATGACGATGTAACATTTCTTTCTGCAGTTGTTCAAAACTGCCCATATCCAGACCATCCAGCGGCGGTTGTCCATAGTTAACCGGCACACGGTCTTTAATGACATAGACCGCACCATCTTTTGCACGCCAGTAAGGTATGCGGTCTTTCCGGTAGCTCTCATATTTCTTATGAAATTCACTGTAATGTTCTTCGGGAATATAGGCATGGGATTCATCTTTAGCCAGCTCCAGCACTTCTGCCAGCTCCTCTACTGTACCGGAACGTTCCCAATCCGCGATCATGCTGGCCGCAAACCGGGAGTGACGCGGGAAGTTCACCCGGATCTTCCGAGTCGTCTGGGCCAGCATACCCTCAAGCACTTCCGTAGCCTCTTCCAGGTGATCATCCGGCAACCATAACACATCCTGCTCCAGCAGCAGATCTTTGGCCCATGGATATTCATCAGCACGTTCCTGCAGCGCGTGGTAGGCCGATGCAGCCTTACCTTGAGGCAACTTCGCCTGCGTATAGAGGGGTAAGGCTTCTTTAATCTGTTCTGCTGCGTGTTCGGCCTCCTTGGAGTCGGTGAGTAGTGATATCTGTGCTGTACCATTCAGATCCACGAACGCTCCATCCTTGTACATCCCCTCACGTACCGCACTGACATCGAATCCTTCCCGCTCCAGTTGCGGTAGCATATCTAGGGTCGGCCCGGCCAGAATCAATTCACCGGTGCGCTCATCCCACTGCACATCTTCCTGGTATTCCTTCTTCAGGGTACTTAGCTTCTCTGTCAGCAGTTTACGCTGGGCCACAGGCGCTTTTAATAAGGAAACACTGCGGAACCCTTCGTCTCCCAGTACCTCTGATATATTCAGCGCCGAAGATTTGATTTCTGACTCTCCAAATTCCAGTTCTTGCAGAGCATCCACATGGATCTGACCACCCTCTTGAAGCCAATCTTCCGGCTCATGATAGGCGATGCCCTGCACTGATTCCGATAACCCGCCACTGAGCGAGGAAGCCAATTTGTCCTTGCCTACGCTGCGCTGGGTACGTATCCGATCTGCTGCTTGCTGCATCCGCTTACTGGCTTCCTGCATGCTCAGTGCCTTCTTCTGTACGCCTTCCGAGCCCATCCGCTTGCCCATGGAATCCAGAGATGTTGACGTCCGTTCTCCCCATTTCCCCACGGAATCAAGTACCTGTGCTCCGTTCAGTGTCACCGGATGCTGCACGGCTCTCATCAGGGGCTTCAGCCAGAAAAAGAAGAAGAACACGAGTAAAGCGAGCGCACTGAGAATCGCAAAAATGATGGGCGGTATGCCTAACGCCGCACAAAACCCTTCTCCCTCGCCGTAATCCGTCTGCATTTTCACAAAAATCGCCCAATGCAAACCGCAGATCAGGCCGACCAGTAGCGTCCGCAGATAGAGATTGGCAAATCCGAGCAGTGTCTCCATTTTCCCGGTATAAGCCGATTGGGTAATCCACATATTGACCAGGATGGCCATAAAGATGAGCACCAGCGTCTTGAGTACAGCAACCACATAAAGGGGCAATACGACCAGGAACAAATAACTGAGCAGATTAAAAATCCCGCCGCTGGTAGACACGGTCAACTCACCGAGGGTTTGGGCGGCATACGCAGCATCTGTAATTCCATCGGCACCGACTATCATCGCTTTCAGAATCTGCTGTCCCTCTAAGCCTTCATAGGCAATGCCGCTCGTGCCGATGATTCCCTCAAACATCTTACTGGCGATCCAGTTGATGCCGACATTGGCAATGTTGAGCGCCGTGAGTGAGAAATACGTAGCGACAAAACAAACTAAAAAGACCTTGAGCAAACTGCCCAGATCCTTTTTGCCTTGGATAATTTTAAAGGTTAACCACGAAATCCCGATAAACAACAGCACCAGACCAATGATCATAAACAGTGACCAGCCTGACTGCACCATTGCGATTTCCGCAATTTGTGGCGTGAACAAGTAGCTTTGGGCAAAGGCATCATAGAGTGGGGACATGAGCTCGTCCACCAGCAGAACAACAAGCCCTTCAATCGCATCTTTGATCAGCTTGCCGGACATGAGATCCTTGAACGATTGAATCATCTCATCGACTTTCTGAATCATATCATCGACCCAGCCGGGAATGTACCAGCTTGTTTCCCGCTCAGCAGGTACTTCTGTGTTTGACGGTACAGTGGTCGGGTTGGGCAATGCAGAAGCGATTTTCACATCTGCTTGTTTTATAGCAATGGCTTGGCTTGGTGATGCTTGAACCGGTATCGTCATTAGATTGCTCGTGAAACCAAGCAAAAGTATCAGTAGAACTGCCAACACCCGAAATCGTTGTCTCAACCTCCCCACCCCCAAATCGCCATGTAATCGTAAAACTGTGACAGCAGGGTAAATACCGAGCCGGTCATGAATAACAGTATCAGGCCGAGCGCCAACGCCATCCGCTTCCAGAACTTTGGGTCTTTCAAGCTTCTTGCTCCTCGGCTAACCGAAAACAGGAACCCAAAAAATCGGATCAGCCAATAGGCTAAGGCTAATACACAGAGTATCGTCCCTGCTGCTCCGGCCAGAACCAAGAACCAGTTCAAATCATCTACCACTCCTGGGTCAACAGTGTACATTTTTTTCATTTTCGAGATATAGTCGTTGTCTTTCATCATTTATCCACTAGGACCAGTTACGGTACTGATCCACCATCTGGATGAACGTTGTTGTTGTGCCTCCGATATCTTGCTTAGAAGTCCAGTTATAGATATTTTCCAGGAAGCTGAAGAACGCTCCGCTGATGAAGAGGAATACAATAAATACAAGCAGACCTGCTTCAATCCAAAACCACTTATCCTTAATGGTCCCCTTACCGGTACTGATCTTGACCAGTTTGATGATGACTTTAATGATAACAAATACTAGTGTGGCTATTGTCAGTAAGGATATTACGAGTCCAATCGGCGTAAATACAAAATCCAATCCATCGAGTACTTTCCAGTTGAATTTCATTTTTTCTTTGATTTTGGTAATTGGATTGTCATCGGCGTAGGCCAGCATCGGTAACATAAACATGCTAAATAGGACCATCATGATGAGGGTCCCTGTCTTCCTAATTTTCATATTATTCTTCCCTTCTACTATTAATAGAATATAATCAGCCAAATTGCGATACTACAGAGCCAGCAGCTTCTTGCGATCCACCGCTCTGCTGCCCCACCGTTTCGCAGCAGATTCAGTGCCACCTTCATCCGGGGGATCAGCACGGACCGAATGCCCTCCACCGTTACCGCATCCCCGGCCAAATGCGACCACCATCCTGCCAACAAGCCTAAACCCAGCGCCTGGAGGAGAACCGGCTGAGTCGCGGTAAAAGAGACTACGCCAAGGCTCAAAGCACCGGCGAACTCCGGACTATGAATAATCCCGCGATGCTTAACAAAAGGTATCACCAGCAAAGCAACACCGGCAAACAGCGTGAGCCAATGCAGGGTATATAGTTCATATCCTGCAAGCAGCAGCAGTCCAAGACCGCTTAGGAGGAGCATGCGTAGCCGAGAGGCTAGGGCAAGGATCAGGCCTACCGCTGCCCATAGCCAAAGCATTGGCTGCTGCAGGACAAACCACAAGATTCCCATTCCCAACGATAGGGCGGACAATCCTTTCAGTTTCTTTCGCGTCCTTGCCGAGAACTGGAGCTTATTACTGACCGTGCTGGTCTTATGATCCAAATCCGGCAGCAGCCCGCCAATCCCAGCAGCGGCAATCAATCCGACAGCAGGTAGGATGGATATTTCTGGAGAAACATAGAGCACTGCGGAACCAGCCAGAATCGCCATTCCTATATGTCCTTGTCGATTCATTTTGATTTCACCCCCTTTCCGGACAGCACAAAATACCGCTTCAAAGCTTGAAGCAGTTCAGGTCTTGTAATGATTAAATTGAGTTTCCGTTAGAAAAAACGACCAAACCCCCGCTTTTTCTGCTTTTGCAAAATCGGAGATAAGAGGCCTTCCAGCAACTCATCGGTATTCGCCTGGGGATGAAACGGATCTGGATGATTCGGAACGGCAAAAACGGGCCTGCCGCTTAAGCATCCCGCCACCATCTCCCGATTCGGTTCGTTTGCCAGCGGCAAGGCAATCCGCCAGTATTCCTGCGGTACCCGGCTATGTTCCCGGCAAAAGGAGATCAGCTCCTTCACCCGCCATTCACTGCCGGAACCGATCAGGACCGGTACGCTGGCTTGTACAAATATTTCAGCCTGCTTGCTGCTCTGTAAACTCCCTAAGTCCAGCACCGTATAGCGGTAGTCGCTCATAAGCGCTCCGATCCAGTACTCGGATACCTCTGCCTTATAGAGAGCCACATTATTTATTTCATAACGGGGATGATCCGAGAAATCGCCTTCTTTGATATACTCCAGGAAAGAGAAACATGGATGATTCCCGCCTTCCCACACCGCTACTTTGGTCTTTGCATACCGGGCCAAATAGTGGGCAATGAGCAGCGCTGTATGCGTGCTGCCGGCCCCTTCATACACACTGCCTACCGCGATAACGATTCTTTCCCCTGTTCGACTGAAGTTCATTTCAGGCAGCTCAATCTGTTGAGGTTTCGCCTCTACCTGAATATGAGCTTCAAGCAGCTTCTCTTGCCAACTACTGCCCAGCCATACATCCGAGGCACCTAGCGCCGTCCAACTTCGTATTGCTGTCGTTGATAGGCTGGAAGTCTCAATAATCACGACAAACTTTACGGGGATCTCCTCTGCTAACGGTAAGAGGTTACGGGCCTCCTTCTCATGGATCAGGACGTATTGTGGCATCAAGATCAAGGCACTCTCTTTAACTTCCTCAAATGTACTGCATACATGAAATTTAAAATGGGGATCACTGATTTCTGGCTTTACGCCAACAAGTACAATATGCAATGATGTCCTACCTCCTCTAAAGAATATGTCTACCGTATGATCATATCCCAGGAAGGCAAGTTGAACGTGTGAAGAATGTTCTGAAAAAGTATGGATTTTAGAGCCACATTCATTTTTTTGTATCAATATCTCTTAGTATCAATATCTCTTAGTATCAATATCCCTTACGCCTCTATAGCTCGCAAAATCGCCTTGGCACTTACTTAAGATGATACGGGTCTATCTCTATTTACTGCGGCATGCTTGAAACAAGAGTTGTTACATCCGCGAAGGCCATCCAAAGTAAAACTGCTTGGAGCCAAGCAGAAGCCGAAAGTTTCAAAATCAAATGCAGGAAAACTCCGGCCGACCAAAAAATTATTTGAATGTACACATGGTTTAAATTAACGATGATTGTCCTATATCTATTTCCCTTCCATTTTTAGCTTTTGAGAAAAAGTTTGTAAAATCACTGTTAAAAATCCGATAATAAACAAAACTCATGTCAGGGTTAATGCAACGCTAGTGCTCGACATTTATTTAAAGATGTGACTATCTTTGCTGTAGTGAAAGACCATCAAGCAGCCAGCATAGTTCCCGCCGGGAAATCACATGCGCATAGGCGCTTTCGGCCAAGCTAAGGCTCCCTGCACCAGCGGCGGTAGTAGAGCCAAAAAGCCACTTAGTTAAATTCGTGCCCCGCAGGCGAGATAGACCTGAGGGACAGGACGGAGGCTAAGCACGGGGACTCCATGACACGAACCAAGTCGCGCAGCAGGTCGGGATCGAAGACGGAGATAACTTTGATTAGGACGAAACCGCCATATATAGGGAGGAGTTTGGCGAGAAAACTGGAGGTGTGGACAGAGAAAGATAAACTGCAGGGACGGTAGTCCGGAGGTCTTCAAGTTTCTTTTAGAGGGCCAATATTTTAATTGATTGGACCTTGAGCTATTTGAAGGGGAGAGGTATTTGACGCTTACTTTGAACAAAAAATGAAATTTAGATAGTCTCCCCTTCGCCAAATTAATTACCAAACATCTTCTTGATTCTTTCACGATCAAAATCTAGAATCCAGTCATTATACTGCTCATAAATCGGTCTTAAGATCTCCTTATTTTCTGCAACAATATCCAATCCTCTGTCGTCATAAAGATAAAAAATACTTTTTCTAGTCTCATTAACTAAAAATAAATCTCCAACAATTCCATTAACATCATTGCCAATTGCTCGATTTGCAACTGCATAAAGTAGATTATCAATATTCAGCTCTTTCGATTTTAACTTTACCCAGTATCGAATGGTTACTGTATTATCTTGCTCATCCGGATCATTGTATCTGTATTCCTGTTCTTTCTTATTAATTTGTCTTGAATCTGTTCCAATAATAAAACTTTCAAATATTTTCAAAACATCTTTTTCAAAATAGTCTACTGGATGTTCCTCCCAGCTGTCCATAAATATAACTAAATATATATCATCATTTTCGTGATTGACTGCATTATATAGAGTCACAGCCCTATATTTTATCTGTTGAACTCTTTTTTCCATCACATTAACCTCTCCCCCTGCTTCAAATCTAATGCCAAATGGGGCGTTGTAAAAAAGAGGGTTCTTCAATTCAATTCCAGCAAAATTATTCAAAAGTAAATCATCTAAATTTCTATTTTTCAAGTTGCTTCTCCTTTAAAATATAGCCGTAAAGAAAAATGTTTACTTTACGGCTATATTATTTTATTTTCTATTTCAGCTTAATGACAGTACCGGTTTGGCTTTTATGTTTTCCAGTAATGAAATTACCATATTTATCGGCATCGGTGATCCAGTGTAGTTCATTACCTCTTCGTTCAAAAACTTTATATGCAGAACCCCCATGTCCAGTTGTATCTTTTGCCCACCAATAGCCACTCTGGGTGTTGTCTTGATAAGCTATAACCTTTTGTCCATTGAAATTATAAGTGACTTTTGCGTTTGCATTTGTTTTTATATCCCAGAGAGTAGTTTGATTTTTTTTCCCACCCCCTCCAGATATCATGCCTGCACCCATAGCTCCAACAGTAGCTGCTATAGCGGTCGTTTTATCTGTAGCCCCACTATAGAAAAAATCATCTAATTGTGCTATAGCCCATATAGCCTTATCATAGTTCTCTAATCCTGCTGAAGTTGCTAATTTATATAAGTATTCAAATTGATTTTTTGTCATCCCCCCAGAATCATCACCAAAGAACCCGTACTTATATTCTTTCGTTAATGATTTAAGAATCTTAGTTTGAGTTGTTGCATTGGAAGACCGAGCTAAGATAACCTTATTAGTAGCATCCGTGTTAGAAAGATTATATAGAGGATCTCCTCCTGATGCCCCACCTGCATCTGTATAATGCCCCGTAGGATCACTATAAATCAACGGATTATTATGCACATACGTATACAAATTCAAACTCAGAGGATTATCAATCTGCCCCTCATAGGTATCCTCATTTAGAAATCGCCCCATGCTTGGATCATAATAACGAGCCCGCAGATAGTACAATCCGGTCTCTGCGTCATATACTTCTCCCGTGTACTTGAAGGAGTTGGACGTTCCTTCCACCTGGTTGGTGATATTCCCCCACTCATCATAGTTGTAATAATTCACGATCACTCCGCTGGTATCAACGATCTGCACCACGTCACCATGTCCATTGTACAGGTAATAATAATCCTTGACTGCATTGGTCTGAACATTTTTATCCTTCTTCACCAGCACCCGGTCACCTCGAACATAGTTCGCCCGCTCGACGTATTTGCCGCTCACGAGTTTCTCTTCCGAGATCACTTGACCCTTGAGATTGTAGTTAACCTGTGTCTCAGTATTCCCTTTGGTTTTCATGAACCGCATTCCATCAGCATAGTACTGGAAGCTGGTGCTGGCACCGCTCTTAGTGACGCTCGTCAAGGTATTCTGTAGGTCATACGTGTAGCTGGTATCCGCGAGATTCAGGTTCACTGCGTTTGTATCAGATAACGTTAGCCGATTGCCCCGCAAATCATACGTATGCATCGTTTGGCTGCCGTCTGGACGTATGATGGAAATCAAGCGGTCTAACCCATCATATTTGTATCGTGTGGTTTTTTCTGTAAGATCTCCTTTGCGTAATTCATGCACAGCAATTCGATTTCCGTTATTATCATACTCATACCTATATCTTGAGAGCACTTCATTTCCCTTAGTATTTTCCATGCTCTCTGTCCAGTTTAGCACTTTGTTGTAGGTGTACTTTGTCTTCAACACAGTACCATCTGTCAACGTTGGGTATGTGATAGTATCCACCAAATTATTTGGATAATAACTGTAGGTTACATTAACCGATGGGTTATCCGTAATTGTTGAGCTGCCGTTTGTCTGGACCTTTTGCAATTGCATTTTATTGTACTGATATTGCGTGTAAAGGCCGAAATATTGATCCTGTACGCTAGTTAGCCGACCTAGAACATCATATTGATTGATGATATTCGCCGAATGATTCCCTGATATCGAATAGGTGGATCGTACTTGCCCAAGTGTGTCTAGGGTTTGAGTTTGGGACCCCGTTTGCTGATTATTCGTAAAGGTCTTCGTGGTATGATTTGTCGGTCCACTCTCACCAAAGTTAATACGTGATTCCTGCGTTTGCACACTACCATTGATTGAGCGGCTTACCTTGGAAGATTTCAATTTTCCACTTTCATCATACACATACGTGAAGTTACTACCGTTACGGTCCGTCTTAGTATCCAATTGTCCAAGAGCATTGTAATCATAAGTCTCGCTTTGGGACGCCCCATCAAGCTTCGAGTGAAGTAATCCAATTTCATTGAAGTCTTTACTGTTTAAGGTCTGCTCTATACCATTTTTCGCCTGAACCGTCACTTTAGAGATTTGACCATTTCCATCATATTGATATCGGGTCGTCTGATTTAAAGCATCCTTGACCTTCGACAATCGACCTAATTCATCATAAACATAAGAGGTAGTCACCCCATCATCATTGACGTTTCCATTCGGATCGGTATAGGCTACTAAATTACCTGCGGAATCGTACTTATATTTCTCACTAATGCTCTTTGTACTTGATAGCCATGCAGTGGCTTCAATTTTATTTCCCCAGGCATCGTATTTGGTATACACATTATTCCATTGTTCTGTTTCGCCCTGAAGAAAACTGTAGTTCGTTCGTGTTTTCAGATTGTAGACACTGTTATAGATATCTCCTTTGGCATCCTGAGCGCTATCTTGTCTCCCCCAAGCATCATAAGTGACTTTTAATGTATTGTTCGATTCATCTACAGAATTTATTGGGCGCCCAAGACTATCATAATGATACTGTGTTTTAACAAACTTTCCATTGTAGCCATCCCATTTTTCTTCAAGGAGCAATTGACCGAATCCATCGTAAAACGCAATCCCATGTGTAGTTGATTCTGCTCCATTAGATATTCGCTTGATGGTACGATACGAATCCACAGCAAGACTATGGATTCCTGCATTCTCCGCATCAAAGTTCGTTGAAATTTGATTGTTTTTATAGGTATATTTCTCAATTATAGAGTACTTTTGACCATCTTGATTTGTAAATTGCGGATACTCAATTAGTTCTGGTCTGCCCAAGGCATCATAACTGTAGGTTGTCGTTTGATTATTGCCATCTTTTACGGTATGAATAAGACCGGTACCTATATTATAATCCGTAATTTTCCGAACCACTTTTGAATTGGGTTGTCCCACGTTAAAATAGGCTTCCTCTAGTGTAGGATACGAATATTGTGTATCTGATCCATAGGTCACTGCGTTTTTAGCTACTGTTTTTCCCTTAGACACTTTTTCCGAGATAACTTTAAATAGACGATTGTTACCATCGCTAGACATCTCATAGCTATAATTTGTAATCTCTCCTGCAGCATTGGTTACCGATTGGACTCGGCCTTGAGCCGTATATTCATAATTCTCTCTCAGAAGCGTGGAAGCTTCCTCACTTGGATACCATGAAGTTGTACGGGGCAAATGATACGTTGGTTCATACGTATAGGTTGTTGTATTCTTAATCTCCAATACTCCGCTTTTACGCTGATCTTCTGTTAATGGCCGAGTCATTGACAAGGGACTCCCATATTCATCATAAACCGTGATGATGGTTAGCTTGTTCGCCGTAGTATCATTGTCTCCCGCCCCATATTCCAGCGTTTCAGATGTAGTTGGTAACGTATCAATAACATGGTAAAATCTGGTGTTCTTCTGAACCTTTTTTTCTCCAGTTGCAGAGAGGTTCGTAGTCGACAGCAACTGCCCTTTTCCATTATACAAGTACGTTACTTTCATATTATTGGCCGCAGTTGTAGCCGAGGTTGAATATTGATAAGCATCCGTTTTGTTCTCATAATAGGTAGGATAACCGTCATGACTATCCACATAATCATAGTTTACCTTGTTATACTCCCCACTATATGATCCATTCCGAATGACACGGTCATAGCGGGACGATATAACAAAATCTTTCATGCTCCCCTGGATTCCAAAATTCCTAAACTTATTTGTGTAATTATATACCGTTTGAGAATGGGGATAGGTTACAGTTCTAAGTTGGTACGCTTGATTATGATTAATATTTGGCGCGTTACCTTCAGAGAATCCTTTTTGACTTGATTGTGTGTCAAAAGTAGCTCGATCATACGCAAATTGAATTTGTTCGTTATTTTGCGTTATTGTTTTAAGTGATAAAGTGGTTACTCCCCACCAAACACTATCAGGGAGACCGGTGTAGTAATTTATGTAATACAACATATATCCGCTTCTCCCGCGAGTATATGTGACTTTCTTCACTTCATTTCCTTGCAAATCATGGACAGAAACTGTTATGTTTTCATCCGCAACGCTTTCATAGCTCTCGATATACCGTTTATCTAAACGGTCATACTTAAACCTGATTTCCCTTCCTATTGTATCCGTAATACTGGTCAATAATTTTATGCTATGATAGGTACTATCGATTGAGGAGTAATTGAATTTGATTACATTCCCAAATCGGTCAACGATACCTAGAAGTCTTAGATCTTCTGCAAAATATTCTCTTTTCTTATCCGCATATTCAATATAATAACTTGAGACGTCTTGCCCATTCGAAAAGGATCTATAGTCTTGAGCAAAACGCATATCTTTGCTCTTATAATCCTTCAAACCTTGTGGAGAGGAAAAATCGACCTGATAAACTCCACCTTCACCATTATGATAGTATAACTCCCCGCCCCAATCGTTACTCTGCAAAGAGGGGAAACGAAATCCCCATCCAACCCCAAGCTCATATCGATCTGCCAGGAAATTCTCTGCACCTCCTGGAATCGTACTGCTTTGGCTTGAACTGTACATCACGCCGATATTTAAGTCCAGACCGTCTCTGCCTGGTAAGCTGATCTGATTTGATTTCCACGTCAGAGATCCAGAGGAAGGATCAACCAGTTCACTGCTGGAACGGCGGTCGGAGTACTGAGGTTTATTGGTCTGATTCATGGATTGCATTTGTGCTTGCGAGATCACAGTGTTAGTCAGTGCAAGTATTGTGTTTCCTGAAGTTGTTATGCTTCTCTGGTTTGTCATATCATAGTCCCTCAAATAAGGGAGCTGATCTTTACCGTAAACCTCTGTCGTTACGTTATACACCTCATTGCTAACTGTTGAAAGAGATGCTTGCTGACCGGATGTAGACAAACGAATATCATCCCAGCCCTTGTCCTTCTCTTTCTTTGTCTTGTAAAGCTCGAGCGGATTAATTCCTGATTCCTGGCTTAAATAGGCTGCTTCATAGATATCTTCAATAGAAGCACCTAAGACTAACAAGGAACGAATGTCTTCCTTGCCGAGATTGGGCTCCTGCTCTTTAAGAATGCTGTTTCTGCCTACTAAGTTTTTTGTGTACTTTGATTTAATGACGGCAATCTTCTGCAGCAAAAGTTCTTCGCTCGAATCCTTTTCTTCATACACTTGAGATTGTACATTCGCTCTAGACTGGGATAACCTGTTCTTCTCAATACTAGTTTGCTGGACAAATTGTAAATCATCTGGTGCTTGTACCTCGGGAGCAGGATAGTAGGAAGGAGTGACAGGTTCTTCGCTAATTGGTGCTGGAATGATTGGCGGTGCATGTGTTTCTGAAGGAGTTGAATCTTGGGAATTGGCAAACACATCTTCATTTATGCCCAGTCCAGATAGTAGTAATGCCATACACAATAGAATAATTGATATTTTTGGATATATCTTCATTTGTTCCTCCTTAGATATCTGTAATTATGGTTGATTGATCATTTTATTGAAACCCTGCACTAGTATTATTGTTGGCAATATTTACTGGAGTTGGATACTTAAAAGATTTCCATTCGTATCATAGATGTATTTATATTTTTGTCCTGAAGGAAGCTGAATATAATTTAATCTTCCAGTGGATGGATCATATTGCATCGGTGGTATATTCTTCACTTGATAACTCGTAACGTTAGAGATGTTGCCTGCCGCATCCTTGGAGCGAGCATATACTGTACCGTTAGCAGTCACCACGAGATCATTATTGTACTTGTACTCCATCCATGTCACATTATTAAATGAGTACTCAAGTATTCTCGCGTCAATTGGATATGTGATAAAAATCCTTATTCTCTCATTAGTAGAGTTTACAGGGAATATTGAGAAAGTAGCATTTGCAGGGGGAGTTTTGTCAATATTACTAATAGTAATCGTTTGAATTTTTTTGTTGCCTACGTTGTCTTTAGTATAGACAGTGTACGTATTGTTTTCAGAAACCGTAAATGAATTTCCTGTTAGAACAGTTCCTGCATTTTCAAAATAACTAAGGGGCTGATTACCAACCGCAAACTTCGTGGAGATGACTGTTCCACCAGTTGTCGATATTTTAACCATTACATTTCCATTTGTAGGTGTATCGGGGGTTTGCAAGAGTGAGATAACAAGCGGATTCGTATACACAGGCGCAGTATATGCACCAATAGACGCTGACCTATTATAATGTGATCCATCTCCACCTTCATAATACAAATCCAACATAAACTGATTTCCATTAACATAGAAATCCCTTTGAACAAGCTGTTCTAACCAATTTGTTTCTTTGGTAGTAAGTACATTAATCGTTTGAACGAGTGCTCCGTTTTTAATTAAAGATACATCGCCCCAAGGAGATAACTGAGCTTTATATATTATTCCATCCGTATCAATTAACTCTCCATATGGTTCTCTAAATGAGACAAATCTGCCATCTGCGTCACAATAATTGAAGGATACTATTCTTGATGCGGATGACCCATCTTTTCGTGTATAGTGGATGACAAATTGTGTATTAGAGACTTTGTCTACTGATTTTAATCGAATGGGATTTGTCCCTGACATCGAAGTGTCTGTTAACACATAATGATATTGATTATAGTTTAAACTATAATCAATATAACCCTTACCTTGCACATCTTGAGTCATACGAATAGTCGTACCGTCACTTTCTACAACCGTATACATTCCTTCAATCTCAATCGAACCATATGGAGAAACAGCTGCATAACTGACTTCATTTATTAGAGGCATAGAAATAAAAGGTACAATCAAACAAAAAGTGATCGCAATCAAAAAAATCTTTGATAATAATGTTCTTCGTTTCTTCACTTGAGTTCCACTCCTTAATTATTTATGATGTAATTTCTACACTTCTTAGCTCTTGCTAATGTTTACTGTATACTAACTTAAATGTTCATTTAATCCCTGTTACCTGTTATTCAATAAAAGAGGCCTCCCTTATACAAGGAAAAAATAGCAATAACAGTTATGTAGCCAATTTAAAAATTCGATTGATTTACTTACACTACCAAGTTTAATAATTCTATTAATCTATTTCAGTAGTTTTCCCCCCCTTTTTTCAGCTAAGTTAAAGAGAATTTTAAGTCATGCCTCTACTTTCTACTTTGCATCATACGACAAAAATAGATATTTGAATATAGTGGTATTTTGTCGAAATATATCTTTATATGTCTAAAATAGTTTAAATGCTATTAATATTATGTAAATAGTTTTATTTTTGTGTCATAAATGAACCGAATTCTAAAAATGTTTGTACTCAAACTTTTGAAAACGGTTCAATTATTAATTATAATGAATCATTTGTTTGATTATAGTTGCTTTCTAAAGTATATGTTTCTCATCTATAAACGTAAAAAGAAAGCTACCTATTAGGCTAAAAGTAGCTTCAATAAGTTTACAATATTCTCTCTCTCCGCTTAGTTAACACTGAAAGGAATTATTTATGGCAAGGTCTCATTTATAAGCAAGCCCCATTTTATACGATTTGCTGAAATCGAAAACCAAGTTGAGTCTATCTCAAAAGCATCCCATCGCCGATTAAGAGTAGTTTCTTTGCAGGCACCACTCCACTGCCTGCAAAGAAATCAACAACATATTCCCTTTCCTCACTATTGTCTCAATGATCCGCTTCATCATATCTATTGGCTTCTCTGTCGGATGAATCGTTTGATTCCTGAAATTCGTGGGATCTGCCATACATCTGTCTGGTTTCGTGAACAAATTCGTTTGACATTCTTCTTCCCTTTTACTGCCATAATGATAAACTCATGCTGATACCGGTACTGCCATCCCATACCCATATTCTTTTTGTCCCATACTATACAGTTTTTAATCGTAAAGCCGATAATCTTAAGCCATCGAGACATATCCGGATATGATGCCAATCGATAAAAATGTAGATATGGCTACCTGGTTTCAAAATGCGATAGGCTTGTTTGAGCTAAGTAAGACAAAATCTGCGATAGTCCGGAAACGGCAGGTTATCATTGGGGAAAATCTGAAAACGGGTTTACTTGTTCTTGGTCTGATTTGTTCCTCCAAATTTTAAATTATACGGCGGGTCCGCAATTACTAAATCTACAGTTTCATCTGCAATAACCTTTTGGGCACCTTCTATACAGCTATCCAAATATAACATTGTCAGAGACCTCCCAAGATGTTTTTATTACATTGCTATATACGGATAACAGGAACATAAATTCCCTATTTTATTTGTCATTTAAAAATATTTAATAATCAACTTTCATGTGACAAATGTCCTATTTTTATCAAATATTGTTGAAGTTTAGTATTATATATGCCACAATGTTTCCATAACAAGGAAACAAATAAAAACTTTGGAGGTATTACATGAACAGAAAAAAGCATTTTCTTTCACTACTTTTGACACTGGTACTTGCCTTCTCCTCATTTGGCCTCTTAGCTGCAGCAGACCCAATCGAACAAACAGGAACACACTTTGAAACATTGAATCCCACTTCTGATATACTAAATAATAAAGAAAATGATTTGCTGCCTTCACAAAATTTTAATGTCAATGAAATAAAATCATGCGGTGCAAGTACTTGGGGTAATCTTGGACTCACAAGTTTTATATCGCAGTATTCCTTTAATAAGGTTCTTTCTTGGGGATTGTCACTTACACCAGCAGGAATAGCTGCTTTTGGACCACAAGTCACAGTATCAGCAGTAAACGGTAGCGTTACTACAGCTGCTGGATTAACACATTTTATAAATGGAGCAAACATTTACGCTCCTCATACTCAGTCTTCTAACTATTCATTTCATGGTAGTATATCAACCTATCCTAGTAGTTTTGGCGGAACTTCACGTTTAGAGTCAGGTGACACAGTAGGTATAAATTTTAAAATTGATAGTGCAAGAGCAGGAGGATTAGTATCAGTATCATGCATAGTTCCATAAAAATATAATAAATTAGTACAGGGGGGATTGAGTTGGTCGATAGCTATAATAAAGACGACTCCTCTTACCACTTCATCAAAGAAGAAAATCAAGGGGCAAAACAAAAAAACATTCGTTGGTTCAGAGAAACGGTCCATTTTGACACTTTACGAGAGGCAGAAGAATGGGTTTATAACGGAGATGCATATAATAAAATAGGTGTTGAATTTGAAGGCTATGTAACTAGCGACCCTAAACTAGCCTTTGCATTACTTTTTAATCTTACAAGAGAAAACACACTGAACCAACGCTTTAAAAATATCTTTGCTGATGAAGAGCATTCGGATGGACAAATTCTTTACATGGTTTGGGTAAACTGATTTACAACGTATTTCTACGTAAAAGGCTATATTGAACTTCATAGAGTTCAATATAGCCTTTAATTATAAAGTATTCTCATACTCCTTCACCCTTCGATAGAAAGTCGGCTTCTTCATCCCGATCCTTCTCATCGCTTCCGTTGCAGTAAACTCTCCAGATTTCCACGCCTCATATACTTCAATGAATGTATTATCAATCTCATGTTTGGGTCTGCCAAAAGTGACCCCTTCCGTCCTAGCTACCTCAATGCCTTCTGCCTGCCTTGAACGGTTCTTCTTCCGTTCCTGTTCCGCCACGTATGCCAGGAGACTAAGAAACTGATCCTCCATGACTTTCCCGAAGTCGCCCATTGTCTTAAACTTTCGGGAATCGAACAGTATTTCGTTATCCAGGCATACAATGTCTGCCCCGATCTCGCGCGTGATATACTTCCACTCCGTAATGATGCCGTCATAGTCCCGGCCTAGCCGGTCCAGGGCATCCACATACACCAGATCCCCTTCCCGCAGCATGAGCCGCATCGCCTGGTAACGTGGACGATCAAAATCTTTGCCGCTCTGCTTATCCACAAAAACAAACCGTTCCTCAATCCCTAATTCCCGGAACTTCAAAAGCTGACGCTCTACATTTTGCTCCTTTGTTGAAACTCTTCCGTATGCGATCTTCAATGGGACCCCTCCTAATAGAAAAAACGTCTCAAATGATCCCTTGAATCACTGAGACGTTCCAAAACTGATTTTTCGGTCTTTTGAAACGATGTAATAAGCAGTTATTCCGTTGTCTCAAAAAGCATGCTTTTTGGAACTAACTATTATTACATTGCCACTTAAGATTCAGTAATCACTTCATAATATATTGCTTCAACACTTCCCTTAATTGGAAGAACACAAATCCCTTTTTCTTTAAGCTTGGAAATAATTATTCTGGCCTTGTCTTTGTCATCGCGCTTCTCTATTTCTTCAAATGTTGTAAATCCATGATGTCTTATGCCCATACCCTTGATTCCTGTGGAAATAGCTATCTTCACTTAAATCATTCCTTCATTTATCTTATGGTGTAGTAAAATTTAATAATCTTATTAAGCGTTTTTATTGTTCTAATCTTCGGATTACTCACTAATTCTCTTCTGATAACCTTGTCTGTTCAGTTCTACCACCATTCTCTATTGTTTTATATTTTCTTCTGAATCATCATGATGATTACAGAAGATGTTATTTTCTTTTAGCCCTTAAATTTATTCATTAAAAAAATGGCACCTTAATTGAAATATCTGGTATACTATCTTCAATCTGAGTAACAAAATAAGGAGAAATCTCAATGTATGATTATGTGGTACACCTGCTGTCAGTAAAGTTTTCAAAAAAACGTCCCTACACCTTAGTATTTACCGGCCTTTTTACGAACGCACATGATAGAGAGATTACATTCGAATATAACGGAACTGAAATAGTGTATATTTCCTCAGTAGCATATATAGCAGAAGTTAATGCACAGCTTCTAAAAGAATTAAACGAAGATTATGGCTATGGCCCTTTTGACAAAAATGAATCCACCAAACAATTTAAGCTGAAGCAAAGATACTATTTTGAGTACGATTAAACTTCTGGTGCAAAGAAATGATATGCATCTTGTTTAGTAGTATTGTGAATTGCTCTACGTGATAAATCAGTAACCAATATCAAAGATAGGTTGCCATCCTTTCTTGCTTCACAACATTTTTTGGAGATTTCTACCTACTTGTTCACGCCTTATTTTGCTCCTCTGTTACGTCACATGCGCCAGTTATCCAATACACTCAGACTAAATACTTCGGCCAAAGGCATCCGCCTAATTTAAATTGCTCCGTGCAACCCACCTCATTCAGATTATTGATTGTCGCTATACTTCAATTCCCCTTCAATGTATTGCGGATCTCCGCGACAGCCACGCATTCTCTGCGGAACTGTTTCGGCTCCTATCCTGGAGCCATCGTCAGGCGGACAGTATGGCATACTCACAGTCAGTTATAGTAGCATAAACCTTACCCTCGAATAATTTACTGATAATGATGTAGTACCTTGAATTATCCGCACGTAAAACTTGGTGAATTGCATATCCTTTAAAAGAACAGGCATATGTGCTCTTCATCGTTAATTCCCTCCATAGTTCAAGCCCTTCGGCTATTATATGTTTAGCGTTTATGGTCTCTTTCAGCGTCTTACTCTAAATCTTTCAGAAACTCTTTATCATCATCAGAAGCATAAAATTCCAGCCAACAAGCCAAACAAACAGGTTCTTTATCATCATAAACAGTTCTTAACTCAACCAGGTGAGATGTCCGGCAGATCGTACACTCCATGAGTAGCCTCCTGTATTCATCAGTCACGCTCAATCATTTTTGTCATAGTGCGTCGTTCCATACCCTCCATCATGAAAGAAAACCTCAGTTCTTCTTCTCGCGACAGATCCTTACCAGTAGACTTTGCTTTGGGCTTTTCATCTGAGGGGAACAACTTGTTTTTATTCATGAATGCGCTATAGAATAGCTTTAATTCTTCCTGCATAGCCCTCTTATAGAATTCAAAATTCAGTTTTATCTCTAAATGCTTTGCCGCCGTACAATAAACCCCTAATACTTTGTGCTTCCTCTTTGAAGCCCCTAACTTGTTGTAATAATCACAATCCCCCAACACCATGTAAAGTATTTGATTCAGTAGACGAAATTCAGAATCGTCATGGTACCTGAACCATGCCATTTCTACGGTTTCGGCAGCAATGTCATTTTCCTTGATTCCGTATTTCTCCATGAGCTTTTCGAGCATCTTCTGCGCGGATTCCTTTTCTCCAGCAACTCCACGCTCTGCCAGAGCCTTTAACCCTTTTAACTTTTCTAACATTTTCCCTTTATCATACATTGGGTTCCCTACCCTTCTTATACGTAAATACCCAACGGACCTGCAGCTTATTGTAACTTTGCAGTTACATTATCTTTCTTTGGTTTGAGCTGATACTTGCTACACCCATTATTTATAGCTTCTTTATTGCTTTTTGCCATGACCGCACCAATACGTACACCGTTTGAATAGATGTCATATGTTCTCATTTGAATTTCCCCTCCTCGCAGATTTCCATTTGCTAATTTACTTTTGAAACATCTGTCTATAATCCTTAGAATCGAATTTCCCGGCCTCTCTATCAACTGGGACCAATCCCACATCCGTTTGAAACACATGGCATCTATCATTCGAATGTGCATAATGAACTTCTTCATAACCGGCATCACTTAAGGCACGACACAATATCATTTGTTCAAACAAACCAAGTTGCATAAACTCCCACCCCCTTGCCCATTGATTTTTTCGCAATTCAACGCGAAGCCTCAGCCTCCCAATCGACAGCTTTATGATCAAATTGCCGAACTGCCATTTCAATCACTGTACGAATCTTGCTATCTTCTGGAGGTTTCCCATCCCAGCCCCGATCATAGTTTGCGAGACAATACCGAAAATCTTTTTGTCGATTCGGATACACGGTCAACTTGCAGATTCGGCCCTAAGATATTCCATAAGAGGATGGCTCTGAGAATATCTTTGCTTGTACATAGAGACCCTGAATTTCTCCTTCAAACAAGTCACCAGTGTATTGGCGGCGTTTGTATTCCAATGGCATTATTTTTGATCTCCTTCTTCTGCAAATGATTCGTACGCAATAGTCATCCCTGAGTCACCCAACACATTAGCGTTAAACAAGACTTCTAACGCTGTTTCAGAATTATGCCCTTTCCCCAACATGTGATCATACATAAACTGAAGATAGATGTCCCCATGTACAAATCTGAGCATCTGAGCTTCATTAAAGAAGGGATCATCAGATTCCATAAAATTCTTCCTTTCTGTCCTTGAATTGAGATGTATGCAAGCTCCGAACGGTATCTAAATGATCCGCAGGGACTGCGCCAATAAAATAAGCGCCGTCTTCTTCACCTGATAGTACTTCGCACGGTACCAGTTAAAACTGTTCATAAGGTACTCGTCTAATTCTTCTTCCCGGCAAAAATACTTTGCTTCAACCAGCTTCAGCTGATCAGGATCTAGGCAACGCAAGGCTTTCTCCATCGGGTATAACTGGTCCTCCACCTCCCAGATTTCGTCTTGAAGCCGTTCAGCTTTATCAAACATACTCATGACGGCTTGCTCCGTTGAAGAGTGCGGGATACCTGATCGTCCGCTCACACCCGTAAGCTCCATACCGGCAGTAACTTTAGGCTCCTTGGGCCTAACGGTCTGAAGTTCTGCGTTTAACCATTGCTTCCGCTTGTTTGCCTGATAGTATTGCTTGAGCCGGTACTCCACGATAGATACATATTGCTGCCGGATCGCAACAGGAATATCCATCTCAATCTGCTCCACTTCTTCATCACAAGAACTGACAGCAGTTCTACCTGTTTTCTCCAAGTACTCACGTATGACCATCAGTTCTTTTTGTCCGCTAGCGGTAATCTTCACAGACTTTTTTAACTTCTGGTATCTTGCAAATAACCAATCCACCGGCACCAATGAGATATTAAGCTCCGTGACTTGAAAATTCTTCAATGTTCCACACTCCCCCCCGGATAAGCTCTCTGTTTCTTCCAACTCGAAATCCCATGAACTTTGTTCAAAGTCTTTATTACAGACACTGCAGCGGAAGACACTCTCTCCTACTTCATGGCATCTATTGCCGCAATGGAGGCAAATCACTTGCCACTCCCCCTTGGATATGCTCTATTCCAAGCATCAGATTTCTTGAGCTCGGCTAACGACTTGAACATCAGGCCGAAATCCATACGCTGCATTATTATCAAATTCAACATGACCCGAACTATCAATTTTTGTAATGACATGAGGAGCCTTCCAATCGAAATCCAGGTTACATCCACCGCTACCAGAACGGATAATAAGTACTGTATCGCCAACATTAGCACCTAACCGCTCGATCTTCTGATTCAGCTCCTGAGCTTCATAGTGCGCTTCGTCAATTTGATGGGTTAACAGTCCAACTGTTTTTCCTTCCGGAGATTTCACCGCATACAGATCCGGCCTACCTCCACGATGATAGATATCCAAATAAATAATTCCACCCTCTAGTTCCTGCCCACAGTATGGATGAGCTGGGTCAATGATTTTCACCTTCATAAAGTCACCTTCCACATCGTATTTTTCTTTATCATTGATGGATCAGGCTTAGCGATTTACCCAGGCAAAAGCGATCTCACCGCGCCCTGGTTCTTCCACCACATAAGCCACACCTTTCGTAACATACGGGTTTATACTCACTCGCAGAGCTCCGAATGAGGTTTGGATCGACTCATATTCTGCAATGTCTGCTTGTGGATTGACGCATATTTTCAGACGGTCAATGCTGCACCCCTTACTTGGAGATAATAAGGGCCGGATGGCCCTGTTAATCATATCCATAGCACCGGGATGGATCGGCTTAGTGGAGAGTTGACTCATATGGATTCTCCTTTGAACACTCACATAGCAATACTGAGAGCGTATGTTCTGTTTTGAAGCCTGGTTGTGCCTGTTAGGAAACCCTAACACTCCCAAGTTGCTTCTCTATCATTTCAGCCCTACAGGCAGTTAATTACTCGTGTGGTACCGTTCTTCTTGTGCTGCAATTGTAATTGCACTGGCGTTACACTCAATACCAACCAATTAGCAGGAGTGAGGCGGTGCTGACTGATCAGTTGCTTTTGACGCCGTGTAGGACGTACCCCTCTGCTCTTTTTCTTATCCAAGTGATTCTCCGTGATCATTATCTTCCCAACCTTTCTGATAGCTGCCTTGAAATTAAGTTACCGGTTACTTACCTCTACCTTCTCCAAAGCTTTGGTTTCCTTGATCTCTTGTGCCTTCCGCATCAACTCAGCCATCTCATCCGCACTGGGAATTGCCCCGCCGCCATAATCGGTCAGAATGGGAATCTCCGACTTCCGGCTTCTTCCTCCCTGATTGCGAGAACGTTCATTACTCCTTGGAGAAGGTGGTGTGGCTGAAGCTACTACGCTTATTTTGGATTCCAGTTTGTCCATACCGCCTCGTTCACGGTACCCCCGAAGTATGCCTTGTATATAAGCTAAATTCCGCTTATCTATCCCTAGCCGATAGGCTGCTCTCATCGCAGAATGTAACCATTCCCCTCCGTATGTACCGTGTAGAGTTTCTAAGTCATTTTCATCAAATGAGGTCAGCTTGCCGCCAGCGATGAAGTTGTTTTTGTAGTCCAACTTGATGTTCTGGATTGAGTAAAGCTCAGGATTCATCCTTAGCGTGTCAGCACTAGTACTCATTGTTGTTGTTATTGTAGTAGTAGTTCTTTTAAATCTTTTAATAGCTTTAATACTAGCTTTAGAAACGCTGGAACCCATGATACGACTAGGATAATTGCGTGTGACGGTTCCCCTTTTGGGAACTGGACGGTTCCCTTTTTGGGAACTGACTAGTTCCCTTTTCAGGAACTCAGTACCTTTTTCGGGAACTCGGTCCCCTTTTCGGGAACCCGGTTCCTCTTTCGGGAACTCGGTTCCTCTTTTGGGAACTCGATCCCCTTTTTGGGAACTCGGTTCCCCTTTAGGGAACTCAGTTCCCTTTTCGGGAACGGTAGACTTCAGTAAATTAGGTGATGGCCTCGCCAGATTGAGATTGATTAGCTCCTTGAACCGTTTGGGATTTGCGCTGACTACAGTCTCTATGCTCCAGAGATCGTAATACTTATTCAGCTGAAACGTATTCATCTCCTTATCCCAAAGAATGACATTCCCTTGAAGAAGCTCGTTTAAGACACCACGGATATGATTTTTACCTATCCCTGTCTCCGCAAAATCCTTCAATTCCGGAATGATCGCCGATGGCTTCCCGCACCCCCAGCTCAGCGTCAGGATAAAATCTATGACATCACGCTGGCGCTGAGAAAACTTCCGCCGGATCAGCTCTCGGTGTATTTCATGCGATATTCTGATGTGAGCATCCGTTGGCTGAGGATTAACACTGGAATCCACGGCATCGCCTCCTGTATTCTGTCGGGCCTAGATCGCCCGGAGTCGCTTCGTTCTCTCCTGCCATTCCCGGTTCAGACCGCAGCCCTTGGCGGGGATCTCATAATGTCTGCGTCCGCATACGAACGACACAAATAAGCCGGTGGCCTGCTCGTAGTACATTCCGTTCAAGACCTCTGGCGGATGCTCAACCTGAACATCGATGAGATCAAACAGATCCATTTGTTCGATATGCTTCATTGCATGGCCCCCTTGTTACTCCGGTCCACTGAACGCAAAATTGCGCTAAGTGAAGAAATTGCATTGCTGAATATTTTATGAGATGATAATTGAGCATGTTAGACTAGGTACGTAAGCATTTGCGGTGCTTATGTACCTTTTTTGTTGTTCACTCCTTCTAATGTTCTTGACTAGCACATGATGCTGTAGCGGATTACGTTCAAACCAGATGGTTGCGAGTAAGGGTAACGTCATCTCTTCCTGCATGAATTCCTCACCTCCCTCTTATGCCCCAGCACTGAGCGTAAAATTGCGTTCAGCCCCTCTGCCTAGCTCAGCGCAGGAATGCGTTCACTGTCCTGTAATTACTGAACGCAATACTGCGTTTAACCCAAAATGGATTAGATTCGCTTAATGACAGATTGCGTTCAGTCCACTGAACGCAGAGAATCGCTCATTAGGTGGAGTGAATAACAACTGAGCGCAGAACCGCGTTAAGTTAGTGGTCTCCAGCCTTCTACATATTGCAGTGCCTTCCCCAAGTCTTCTTTGCGGATATCTCTGTAGCTAGTAACCTGAAATTCGGCATAGATAGCCCGGTACAATTGCCGGTAAAATCGCGGCTTCTGACTTGCTTGATTCGCAAACAAGATTACTCTGCAGCCTATAGCCGCATGCAGCTTCTTCTGCTCCACAGTCTTGAGTGTGACTTCCTTGACAACATCGTCCAGCCGCTGCTCTACTTCCTGTACGCGTTCCTTCATTTGAGTAAACGCCGCTTCGCTAATGAGCAAAGGATTGGGTGGTCCCGAATCAAGCCTGTCTTGTTGTTGTAGTTGGCTCTCCATTTGATTGAAGGCCGCAATATAATCTTCCTTGAATCTCGCCGCTTCACGGCCGGTAAAGCCCGTAATCAGGAATACAAAGCCGTCCCGGGTTACCTTGTAGTAGGGATTCTTGCGGCCCGACCTATCCGAATATTCACTAAGCGCAAAATTGCGTTCAGTAAATTCGGGACTGCATTCGAGTGTCTTAATGCTTCTCAGAATATCCGCATGACGTTTGCCGAACTTGTCCGCAATGCTCCGGCTGTCTGTCATGGCTTGTCCATTCTCCACGTAGACAAAATGGCCGTTCTCCTCCTGGTTTGCATCAAGCCATTGAACTGTAAGTCCGTTTGTCATTAACATCCACCCTTCGTTATGTAGTTCTGATGAGTTAAATACCTTCATTCATAGGGGATGGAGTATTCCTCCCACTACGGCGGATTCCGCGACCTTCCCGGCACTGACCGGTAGGTTTCGGCTGGTATCCCCCCAGCCATCATCAGGCGGTCAATCATCATATGAAGCTATAAGCGCAGCCATAATGCATGGGTCAGCTCCATCAGCCCTGCCTCTTCACTGAGATCGCATCAGCCCATTCCCATTCTTCCGGTTGCTGGGAATTTGATGGTCGTTCATAAATATTGTGATAATCGTCTTCAGCCACCGTCTCCACGCGATATTCCATCCGTCTTCCAATCTGATCTTTGCCTCTGAAATAGAGATGCTTTCGGTCGTCAGACACAACCTTCACTATTGCAGAGATGTACAGCCAATCCTGCAGGTATTCTGCAGCAGCCCTGCCCGTGATCACCGGCAATAAGTTTGTATTCCCCACTTTTATTTACTCCTTCCGTTGTTATCTGATTTTCATATTTCATGTACAAGAGATCCCCTTGCCACATCTCCTTATATGCCTGTTAATCAAATGATCTTTCATACAGCTTGGCCGCTTCCTCAATGGTCTTGAAATCAAATTCAAAATATACGGCACGAACGACTTCTCTAATCTGATCCTCAGCCCAGCCTTTGCGTAACAAAGCTGCACGGACATAACCAAGGCATGCATTGTTGCTCCACTCTTGCAAAATTACCGTCCTCCTTTGGTTAACAATCTTCATCTATTTCGCTTTATTTGCTTCCCTTTCATCACTTAAGAATATATAAGGGTATTCATACGATATAACCCTGAATCCTGGATAACCTCTTTCAAAATACGCTTCAAGCTCCTGATCGAACGCCACTGAATCCACTGGCTTCAAGGCCCAAATCCGTTCCCCAACCATACTTTTAACTAATGGCTTATCGTTAACTAAAGCGCGCACATCTACATCCCCATTCTAATGATTGGGCTTAACGCAATTTTGCGTTGAGTAATTAGGAATACCGAAGTCCTTTCCTCACAACGAACTGAGTGCAAAATTGCGTTCAGTATGAACACTGGGCTTGTCCCACTCTATAAGGAAATACGCTGCCTAACTAAATCCAAAATGTCTTTCGGAAGATCCAGAATAACGGTACGTAGAAGGTGGAGCTCTTGCTCCGCCTCTTCACGACTCGGATCTTCATTTGTCGCATTAACCAAAACGGTAAGCTGCATAAATCTGACGGACAGCGCATCGGCAAACTCCAATTTGTCCCACTCACTCATCTGGAACTCTCCGTACTAGAGAACTTTTGTGAACGAATTCACCTTGAATCACACACCCTTGATGAGCCAGAGGTGGACTTACTTCTATGAACTCTTTGATAAGTCCACGCTTTTTTAATTCCTGACCATACCCTCCCTCAAAAAGGCGTTTGAGTATAGAAGATATGCAACGATTTATGATGGACTCCAGACGTTTCAGTTGTTGTTGGTAGACCTGCATGTCATATACATCTGTATGATTTTTTAATACTTTGATCTGCTCTTGCTTTAAGTACATACATTCAAGCCTTTTGAACTCCATTTCGTAATGCATTTCAATAATTTGTTCTTCATTAGCTTTTATTTCTGAAAACAAAGAATGACGTTCTTCTTTTATTGCTTCAATCTCTTGTGACTTGTTCACCAGCCGCTGAGCAATGCTTAATAATTTCCCCATGCCACTTGCTCCTGTTCTTCATTCAAGTAAATTCCATGCTCTGCATCAGATTATTTAAAAGTGAATGAGTTCTAAATTATGAAGTAGTTCCTTATATAAACACTCTACAAAGGCTATAATGATAATGTTTGCTTCATTCCAGTTCTGCTGTGTCTTGTAGGCATACCCAAGCGGCATCAGCAATCGCAGTCTCCACTCTCTCCCGTTCATCCGGGTCTGTAACCAGATGGTCATCGCAGATATGAACCTTTGTCTCACCAAATGTGTAGGTTGCAACAATCATGCCAGCATCCCCCCTGGCATTATGTGTATGCCGGGATGATCGAGGGACAACCATGATTTTTCACCTCCCATTACTTATTTTAAAAAAATGAATAATACTCATCAAATTGTTCGTATTTCGAACATTAATTACATAATTATAGTTAGAAATTTTATTTAAAAGGTGTACCAAAAAAATAGTTCTTTTAACGAGCAACACTTTGAAAAAAAATAAGATCCACACTTAACTCTAATTGGTATGATATTAGCTGTGCAACCTTCAGAGAGGGATCATGCTCTCCTCTTTCAATATTAGCTAAGTAAGCCCTTGATATCCCTACCGATTTTGCAAGTTCTTCTTGAGTCCATCCTTTCTTTTTTCTTGCAGTAATAAGATTCTCACGCTTTTCTTTCACTTTCCCCCCACCTTTCATTTGCTCGTTTTACGAACTTTAATAATCACATTATATGTTCGTATAACGAGCGTGTCAATATAAAAAAGCTCATTAAGTGAACGTTTATTTTACGAACATTTTAGGCTATGCTAAAAATAGGCGGTGAACAATATGTCAATATTTAATGATCGATTAAAAGAACTCCGAATTGAACGCAGTCTTACTCAAGATCAATTAGCTATTAAATTAGATATTCCTTCAGCAACGATCCGAAGACTAGAAGCTTCAAATTCAATCCCTAGAAGGGATCGTCTTATCTTATTGGCAAATTTCTTTAATGTATCTACCGACTATCTGTTAGGTGAGACTGACGATAAAACACCAAGTAGAAAAAAGGAAATTGAAGAAGAGAAACAAGAAACTAACAATATCGATCCCTACTACAAACTCACAGATAAAGACGAAAAAGACATTGGAAAAGACCTTGAACGTGTGCTTGCTGATCTCGAATCCAATGAGGCACTGGCTTTTAATGGAGAACCCATGGATGAGGAAACGAAGCGGTTATTTGCGATTTCGCTGGAAAATTCTTTGCGATTAGCCAGAGAACTTTCCAAGCAAAAGTTTACTCCAAATAAATACAGAGATTAGTTAGGAAAGGGATACAGCATGATCAAAACTACTGTAACCCAACTGATCAAGAAACACAGAACCAATGACCCCTTTGAAATTGCATCCCAGAAAAACATCCTGGTTCTTTTTGAATTGTTGGGTGACATGTTAGGATACTATAATTCGAGTCGTCGATTACAGATGATACATATTAACAACACTGCTTCTCAGCAGGACCAACGTTTTACATGTGCTCATGAATTAGGGCATGTCATTTTACATCTAAATGTGAATACTCCATTTCTCCGAAGACATACTCTTTACTCTGTGGATCGGATAGAACGGGAAGCGAATCAATTTGCTGTGGAGTTGTTGATGCCGGATGAATTGCTGTATGAATCTAAACATAAGAATTTCACGGTACAAGAAGCTGCGGCTATATACGGGGTGCCTGCGGGCTTGGAACAACTAAAAAAAATAACTTATGAATAACAGACACAAACATTCATAAAGAATATAGAATTCTGCCTGATTTCCTAGCGCGGGCAGAATTCTATACCCCCTTATTACATTAATTCATACAAGTCCAGATGCCGCATTTAAATTCTCCAAAGTATACTCATAATCCACGTATTCTGGATGTTTAAAGTGAACTTCTGCAATTCTTGCTACCAAAGTTATCCCATAAGAATTCAAAGCGTTAGGATATTTCTGAACTACATTCATGATAATTCCAATGTCAGACAATTCTGCTGTTTCATTCTTCAGTTTACCTTGTACTTCATAAATCTTTCTCTTAGTTTCAGTATCTAATGATTCAATCGGAATTATTATCTGCATTACTACACCTCCCAATTTTCTATTTCGACCACAATTTGATTTTCACCTCTAATTTAATAATAACGCTCATTTTTAGAGCGATTAGACAACTATTTCTTCCTTCACGAAAAGTTATTGCTTTTATCTACAAGCTATACTACTTCTATCGTTTTGATATGCCGGCATTTTGGAAAGCTGCTACAGCCGTAAAATTGACCCTTTGAGCTATTTCTCAGAACAAGCTTGCTCCCACATTTTGGACAGGTGTATTCATCTACCGGCACCTCAGTAATTACTGCTCTAGGTGAAGGTGCTGCTCCCGGATTCATGGCAAGAATCATCTCAATCAGTGACTCACGGTTAATTAGCTTTACTCTGTTGGATTTCGCCAGATCATAAGCAGCCGTTGTATAATCACTGTTGGATACAACCCAGGCTTCTGACGCTCCATAGTGAGCAATAGATGCCTGCGCCTCTTGCACAGCCTTGATGCCAACATTTTTACTGTAGCGTTTAGCTTGAATAGCAATCTTTTTATTATCCTTCTGGATAATCAGATCCGCCCCATAATCTCCAGCAGCCTTTGTTACTTCGGCCTTATAACCTTGAGATCGGAATACATGGCCTAAGTATCTCTCGAATTGAACTCCTTCCATCTTGTCAATGTCGGCAATCCCTGACTTTTTCAGACGTTCAGCACGTTTTTGTCCAATAATAATCATTATTACCGTTACTACAGCAATACCAATTATTGCTCCGACTACAGCACCTTGGATAGTTTTCGTTACATAATAGCCTCCAAATGCCAACCCCACTGCTGCTAAACCAGCTAATCCCTGAAAAAATTCTTCTTCCTGTTTAGCTTTGCTTTTTCTTCTTGCCAAATAATATCCCTCCGAAATCATACTTTCATAGTTCAATATTCTCCATTTAGGAATAGAATTCCTTTTGAATGTAAAACTTTAGACCTATGAGGGGCGGATTTCGTGAATTTCTTAAACATGTTCTGTTCGGAGAAAAGTTAATGACTGATGTGCTGACCTATACGGATTTATGAATAATAGAACTATCATAACCTGAGAAAAAGCAGTAAATGGACTCCAATAAAAAAACAGCCTTGAACTGAAAAAGTCCTAGACTGCCGCATTATTGTATTAAAGCTCCTCTTTATTTAAACGATTGATTACTCGTTAATTCTACCACCTGTGAGAATAAATAAGTGTTCAAACCGACTTTTTACAACAGGTCCATAACGTCATCCTCCGTCTAATCATATAAAATCAACCCATCAAAAAAATCACTATAGTCTACATCCTCATCGCCCATTGTGTACCAGACTTCCTTACCCGTGCTGGTCTGAAACTTGATATGGCCGAGTTTATCATCACCCATAAATTTCACTTTGTCTCCGGGTTCCAGCGAAAAGGCTTCGTCCGTATCATCAATATGAAACTGCACAGTAATTTCCTTTTTAATCGATAAAAGCGTTGGGGGGTCCATCGGATAAAAATCCTGGTGCTCTTCCTGAAGAGAATGATCGATATTTAGACGAAAAACCAAATCACGGAACCAGGTTTGAAAATCCTTGCTTTCTTTTGCGCTGACCACTCGCCCATGGCCATCAAACATCAAGCTGTGTGCCGAGAAACCGGGAAGTTCACCTATCCGCTTGAGGGTTTCACCGTCATAGACATAGAAAGATGTTGATCGTAGAAAATCCATTTGCGAATCCATTTGAAGTGCAATCTCGAAATATGGATCGTCAATATTCAAATCGACAATATCCAGATAAGGAAGCAGCTCACTGCCCAACTCCATCGTGATGTCCTTCACCTTCAACTTGAAAGCCCCTAATTCCGTTTCAGGAGGGATTAACTTAATCTCTTCTTCACGGCCATCTCCGTTCAGATCCACTATCATCTTCTTCTGTTTAAAGCTCGAATCGCCTATGTAACTCCGTAAATGGACGTCATCTGTATGGGCAGGTTCAAGCTTATAGTCAGCGTATTTGGCTTCGTAGTCATGGAGTAACGCAACGTTCTGTTTCTCCGCCGGGTTAAGATGCTCCTTATAAGTAGCGTCTGGCTGATACCATGGCTTGGCGGCAAAATAGTCCTGCAAATCCTTCCGCTTGAATACATACCCATGCCTTGCAAATATCTCGTTGCGCGCAAACTCCATAATACGGTTATCAAGACTGCCGATATTTTCCGGTGTAAGCACCGAGTTCGAGCTGTCCTTTAGAATATACTCACGTGATGTAATAGTGGAGTGAACATTATTTATCTCATTTGTCGCAACTTGCTTTCCAACCACACCTTCAGCAACCTTCTCTTTTTTCGCATAAGTACAGCCAGAAAAGATTAAAGACAGCATAATTATCCCATATAAAAGGCGAAACTTTAGAAAATTCATTTATTGCCACCCACTTTGTCATGTGAATTCGATTTGATAAACGCATAGGCCTACTCTAGATTAATTTGAGGTGCAAATTGATCCTCTCGTTTATATTGCAAACCAAGTTTTAGTACTATGCTTTTAATCGGTGCGTAGACTGTTCCTGCATATGTGATTATTTGTTTATCCTTTAAGTCAACGGTTGCTGTTTTTGCTTTTAAAGTAAGTTTAACTGCACCAGGTTCGACTTTAATCTGTGCGCCTATCCCGGCAGCCAAATCCTTCACTGAGCAATACACTAGCCCATTCTCACCTTCAAAAGAATGCTGTTTGGAGTACTTTATAGGCTTTCCTTGATAACGTATCTCCAGTGGTCTTACAAAGGAAAAGTAATTGCTTTTATCGGATGCAGTAATGATATATTCATCCTTAGAATCGTTAGCTCCCAACAGGTCCTTGGAGATAATTCCAGAAATAATCTCTACGTTGACTGTTCGAATATAGGCCGCGTTACTGGAAGCGAATGGCTTATATTGAAGGACAGTATTCGACTGCCACATAATGTCCTGAGGCGCCATATCACGATAAGGCAGCTTAATAATCCGGACCACTTGTTGTTTGTTAATATCATAAATACGTAATTGCTCTTTTTCATACTTATGTTCTATTTTATTGTAAGCTGCTTCAAAGATAGCCATATATTTATGATCCGGCGAAACAGTTACATCTCGTACAAAAGTGTAGCGTTCAGATATTTTCTTTATCTTGTCACCGTCCGTGCTGATAACATAGTCCCAGCCATCAATCCTTCTTTTTCCGAATACCCGGTTATTGACCGTAATTTTCCATTGGTACTCTGACCAATCATATTTCATTTTCTTTATTTCTTTTATGGAATGATTTTTCAGGATTTCATAAAACTTTCCTCCTTTCATAAATACCACATTATCATTGAACGAAGTGCTCTCATCCGATTGGAAGCAATGATTGCCTCGCTCACATAACAGAAAGTCTTTTTCAGTAATTAACCCTTCTGAATTGAACGGAATAGTTGTAACATATGTATTTTTAGATAAAGAGAATAATTTCGTAGTTTTGGAAGTTTGGTCCGAGAATTCATACAAATCATCAGCTAAAAATAATTCTCCTATGCTTGTACCTGTATTGATATATTCCCAATAATCCATTGTCTTGTATTTTTCTTTAGTTCTGATGTCAGTAACATACGAATAGGTAATCGGAGGTAACTTCTCTTGAAGAGTTGCCTCCTTTAATAATGTTAAAGTATGAGTTGCATAATCAAACGAATATAACCTTTTCCGATTAACTCTGTTTTCCCAAAGAGTATGCCATTCATCTATTACCTTATTTTCATAGGATTGTCCGTTATAAAGAGCGTATCCCATTATTCCCTTAGAGGAGTTGACAGTGTAACTCTTAGCACCATAATTAAAAATTACTTCTGGAGATGAATCCTTCTTGTTCTTCTCCGCTTCAAACCAGTTTTTCACTTGAAAGCCCTGTGGCAGATTAAATGCCTGGTCTTCAAAAGAAAACACCTCTTCCTTTCGTTCCCCTGTAGAGAGTTCTATTGTGTTCACTCTAACTTTTGGTACTATTGTAGTCGATCCTGTTTCACCAATAAAATCAAATTGAATACTCACTCGTTGATCCGCAGCTTCAGCATTATGTGCAAATGTCAAAGAACCCATAAACACAATGAAGACCATGAGTGTTCCGATATACAGCCACCTAAGTTTAATCATAAGAGCCACCTTTACTTTTGTTATTTTCTTTTTTACTAAACACCTTATTGCACAACCTCTCCTCCCCAGAACCCATAATAAACCATTAGATAATTCTGCAGCAATTAGATAAATCTCTTATTTCTTTCATTAAACTTAAAGATAAGAACCCTCCAATAATCTATCCTTTGGATTCATACTCAGGACAGTCAAGGGCTTTGTTTCCAGCCTAATGCTAAATCTTCTTTCTTCACTTCCCACGACTTTCAGTAGTTTTTTTATCCCCTTCCCCGTATAATACATCCATAAATATTTTCCTATAACACAAAGGGGATGTACATAATGGATGTAGCTCTTTACTTGCGAAAATCCAGAGCAGATGAAGATGCTGAACGGCGAGGCGAAGGTGAGACGCTGGCTAAACACAAGACCGCCCTGCTCAAACTTGCTAAGCAATTAAAACTAAATATCGTACGTATCCGTGAAGAAATCGTAAGTGGTGAAACATTAGTCCACCGTCCGGAAATGTTGCAACTTCTGAAAGAGGTAGAATCAGGTGAATATGATGCTGTCCTGGTTATGGATATTGACCGTTTTGGACGCGGCAATATGCAGGAGCAAGGATTAATCCTGGAGACATTTCGCTCAGCCAAGACTAAGATCATAACGCCACGGAAGACCTATGATCTTATGGATGAATTCGATGAGGAATACAGTGAATTTGAAGCCTTTATGGCCCGTAAAGAACTTAAAATTATAACCCGCCGTATGCAGGGGGGAAGAAAGCGTTCTGCAGAGGAAGGGAATTTCTTAGGTACTCGACCTCCATTTGGCTACTTAATCGAGATTCTTCCTTATGGACAAGGTCGTACTCTAAAACCACATCCGGAACAAGCTGATATCTTAAGACAAATTTTCTCTTGGTACACCCATGAAGATCCTCAGCAACAAATGGGGGCCGGTAAAATCGCTTCGGAATTGAGACGGCTCAAAATCCCCACTTATAAAGGTGGGAGTTGGTCAGCCTCCTCTGTCTTAACTATGCTTAGAAACGAAGTATACATTGGACGAATTCAATGGGGGAAGAAAGAACAAAAGAAAAGCAAGGATGGAAGCAAACACCGCACCTCACGGCGCAGGAGCCGCGAGGAGTGGGTTGATGTCAAAGGGAAGCATGAACCTATTATTGATGAAGAAACCTTCCTTAAGGCGAACCAGAGGCTCTCAGAGCATCATCATATTCCACACCAATCGGATATTGATGGTAATCCCCGAGTTACTTCAGCTTTGGCCGGACTTGTAAAATGTTCTGAATGCGGATTGACTATGGTATATCGCTCATATTCTTATAGCAATCAACCAGCTCACTTTCGCTGTAATACCGGCGGTTGCCCTTCGCGTAGTAGCCGTTATGACTTAGTGGAGGCCAGAATCATTGAAGGACTTGAAATTTGGCTGAACGAGTACAAGATCAAATGGGGCAAGCGCAATCAGACCGTGCCACAGAACGAGCTAAAGCTAAGCGAACGTGCCCTTACTTCATTGCAAAATGAGCTAAGAGAACTGGAAAATCAAAGGGTTAAGTTATTCGATTTCTTGGAAAGAGGAGTTTACTCTGAAGAGGTATTTATGGAGAGATCGCAAGATATCTCTAAACGAATAACAGTAACCAGTGAAGAGATCGGCATCATTCAAAAAGATCTTGATCTGGAATTGACCCGTAAAGAAGCTAGAAGCAAGATCATACCGATTGCAGAATCTGTAGTGAAATCGTATTACCAGACAGATAATCCCATGAGCAGAAACGCCCTTTTGAAATCTGTGCTTAATAAAGTGGTCTACAAAAAAGGCCCTGGTCAGTATAAAGAGCAGTTTGAGCTGTTCTTATATCCACGTCTATGATACACGTGTTATTGTGTTCACCCCGGCAGATGTACATGTCAGCAAGGACCTGATCCATGCCATGGTCTATGATGTCAAAAGCGGCGTATGGTCGCGGAAGTGGCGCTCCTTCCCGAATATGATCTATGACCGCTGCCGGATTCAGCGCAGCCAGCGCTTCCAGCAGCTGCTGCGCTTCCGCGCGCGGTACGATCATCTGACCTTCCTGAACCGCCCGCTGCGCAATAAATGGACGGTGCACCAGACCTTCTCCCAGCGGAGCCGCTTCCGGCCCCATATGCCGGAGACGTTGCTCTACCAGTCCTCCGCCGATCTGCAACGGATGCTGAAAGTAAGCCCCGTCGTCTACGTCAAGCCGATCAACGGCACCGGGGGGCGCGGCATCCTGCGGATCGAACGCCAGCGGGAAGGCAAGTCCCTGTTCGATATCCAGGGACGCCGCCAGAGCCGCCAGATTATCGCCCCGCGCAAGGTGTCGCTGAACCGGCTGGAGACCATCGTCCGCCAGTGGTGCATCAGCGGTAAGTTCCTCGTGCAGCAGGGCATCCCGCTGCGGCTGCCCAGCGGCCGGTTCCACGACTACCGGATGCTGGTGCAGAAGAACGGCCAGGGTGACTGGGAGTTCACCGGCATGGCCGGCCGGGTGGGCGCCGCCCGCAGCGTCACCTCGAACCTGCATGGCGGCGGGCATGCCATGAAGGCAGAGACGCTGCTGAAGCAGTGGCTCGGCAGCGAAGAGCGAGCCGACAAGGCCATGCGCGCTGCCGAGAAGCTGGGGATCGAGGCTGCCGCCTATCTCGAAGACAGCTTCGGCGCCCTCTGCGAGCTGGCCCTGGATCTGGCCATCGACCGCGAGGGCAAGATCTACGTGCTGGAGGTCAACCCCAAGCCCGCCCGCGAGGTCTTCGCCCGCTCCGGCGACAACAGCACCTACCGCAAAGCGCTGGTCCGCCCGCTGGAGTACGCAATGTGGGTGTATAAGAATAAGAACACGCCTAGTTCGTCTAAGGTGGTTGAGGAGTAGAAGTTAGATACTGACGTAAAAGAACCGCCCCCAAGGCTGCTGTGGGGGCGGTTCTTTATTTTACAAGGTGACTATTAGAACCCTTCATGTTATAAGATTCAGTAAGAATTCCCATTCATAAATTGAATAGTTTCATTTGTTTTTACTCGTTGCTTAAAAAATAAAATTTGTAAAGCTGCACTTGGTGCTGCTGTTGGAGACGGTGTTACATCTGGCGTTGCTGTTACACTTGGTGTCGCTGTCGGCGACGCTGTTACACTTGGTGTCGCTGTCGGCAACGCTGTTACGCTTGTTGTTGCTGTCGGCGACGCTGTTGCACTTGGCGTTGCTGCCGGTGATGCTGTTGCACTTGGCGTTGCTGCCGGCGACGCTGTTGCACTTGGTGTTGCTGTCGGCAATGCAATTGCACTTGGTGTTACTGTTGGAGACGACGTTGCACCTTTCATTGAAACAGGAGCTGGCACCTCAATGGTTTCACTATAACTAGCTAACACATCATTGATAGGATTAATAAGTCTCACTTCAACGGCATGTCTTCCTTCCGTTAGAAGGAATGGACCAGTATACTGCTCCCACTCGCCATCGTCCACTCTCACTTCAGCTTTTACATCAACATGAACAGTTCCCGTTTCAACTGTGATTCCATCCTCTGTAATAATAATTTTGGGAAACCCTGAATCAATTATAATAGGATTATTTTCTCCATCGATAGTGAGGACTTCACTATAGATTCCTCCACCGTCTCCTGCCCTTGCCTGGACTTTATAGGCACCAGGATCTGTGAGGATAATCGGCTGAGTATACTGAACCCAAGTTGCTCCATTATCCAAGCTGTATTCTTTTAACTGAATTTCTGGATCACTCCCAAAATCTAGAGTTACAACCTGATGACTATATTTGTCTTTAGACAAAGTATAGATTGGGGTTTCGAGGATCTTAGGTGAAAAATCGATTCCATCTATTTTTTGAGTTTGATACGAATTCCCAGAAATTTGCGATATATTGTAAATCTCACCCGAAAACATTTGGGCAAATACAGAGTATCCATCTGTGGATAATGTATCTACTCCAGACATCAATTTGATTTCCGAAGAATTAAACGATCCAGATGTGACCCATACATCCCCATTTTCTTTTAAAAACCATACCGGTTTTTGTATTGTATTACCTTCCCAAATATAATAAGCACCACTCATACCATTAGTATATAAGTTTTGATAGAACATCCCATCATGATAAGTGGCTATGATATCTTTCACATTCTTTAACTCACCTGATGGACCTTCAATTTTTCCGATTCCAAAATTATCATAAATAAACCATGCAGTGTTGTCGTCCTTTAAAACAACATTATATTGTCCTACCGGGTAATATTTTTTTACGCCAGATATCCTGCTTGCAGGCGTTACAATATACGGTGAATATCCCGGTAAAGCAGTAGGTGATAGAAAGTAGATGATTGGCACACCAAACGTGTACAGAGTACCATTTTGCAAAGAACTATAGTGGTCCTGCGCACGAACTAAATTAGTAAGATCTGAAACATTCGGTTTATACAAATTAATACTTTGTGCAGTGAGTCCAGCGATAGGTTGCGTTGCTTTTTTTGCAGTGGCTTGGTATGTTGCTCGCTTATCAACATATGGATCTTTTCCCCAGTAGTAATAATCTGCTCCAACTTGAAATACTAGTGTGAAGGGGCTTCCCGACAAATTATAATGAAGTTTTCCATTCTGCAAACCACTCATTGTTGCAACTTTTCCCGAGAGGTTTGGAATTCCCATAACTGCAATTGGAGTATTAGTCGATTGATTAGCAGTAAGAGTATTATTACCTAAATAATTTCTATAATTAGTCCCTACCGAGTAAAGCGCATTTGTGGTCTGAATGTATGAATTCGCTGGTAAAATCCAAGCTTCCAATACATTCTGTAAAGCCCCTACCCCGTTTGGATTCAAAACGGGGGCTATTAATCCCATGGCGGGGTTATTTCCAACTCCCATCTTGTAGCTCATCTCGAACCCCGATGCCCAAAGTGTCTTATCATTCTTCAAGTAAAATACATTGTTTCCATCCAAAAACACCTTATTAACATTTTCTATCGGAAGCTTTGTAAATTCTGTAACAGCGCTTGAATCTGTGAGGCCAATTAACCCCCCATTATTTGCTGCTATACCATAAACATCCCCACTTTGTTTGACAGCAATTATAATTCTTCCATAGTTATCAAATGACTCTAATGATTTAACTCCTTCAAGTATCCTTGTTGCTTTTCCTTCAGCAACCTTAAAAACAGCATGATTAGATGCTAAGATGTATTGAATTGAATTATCAGTGACAACAGATTCTATTGTACCTATTGGAGCATCTGTTGCACTTGGTGTTGGCGTTGCTGTCGGTGACGATGTTGTACTTGGTGTTGGCGCAGCTGTTGGTGTCGCTGTTGCACTTGGCGTTGGCGCAGCTGTTGGAGTCGCTGTTGCACTTGGTGTTGGCGCAGCTGTTGGAGTCGCTGTTGCACTTGGTGTTGGCGCAGCTGTTGGAGTCGCTGTTGCACTTGGTGTTGGCACAGCTGTTGGAGTTGGTGTTGTAGCCATTGTTTTTATCCAACCAGGACTTGACCACTCAGACCATACAGCCTCATCTTTAACTCTAACTCTAACCTGCAAAATTTCATTTGACGGTAATTCTGGATTCACGATCCATTGTCCTTCTGCGCTGGTTGCAGACTTTTCTAATACACCTGAATCAATTATTATTTCCCCTACTGCATTCATTAATTGAACCTGATATGCCGTAAACACCGTTAAATCAGCATCCTTTTGAGTCCACAAGATAGATGGATGAGTTATAGTCATCGTTACAGGTGAAGCTTCATCCCCGTTCGGTGAAATAAGGCTTACCTGGGGAGGAGCATTTTCTAATAACTGCACAGGTTCATACCGTGCCGTCACTGTTCCATCCCCTAGTTGACCATAGTCATTGTATCCCCACGTCCACACACTTCCATCCGCTTTGGCAGCAGCCATAAAGCGATTTCCACCTGCTACCACTACCGCATCCGTTAGATTATTTACCGGACCTGCAGTCGTCCATCCTCCTGCTGTTCCCCGTCCATATTGGCCATATTCATTTGATCCATAAACCTGTACTTGCCCACTTGTGAATGACACTATTTTGGTGTCCACTCCACTTCCAAATGAGGTTATCTCCCCGCTACTAAAGTTTAAATGTACTGGAGGGTCTTCTTCGGATAATCCGGAAGAATTAAATCTCACCCCCCCCCATCTCCATCCTAAACCATCTTCTGTAAGAGCATAGTTCGTCTCGTTACCTGCAGAAATTTCTGTAATATTTGTCCCTATTCCTGTAATTTGACGCGGCCGGCCTACTGTTTCCGTACCTCCCCCACGCAGCCGATAGTGTTTATTTTCACCCCAGCCCCAGACTGTTCCATTGCTTTTTAAAGCTAATACAAACCCATCAATGGCTGATAGAGATCTGACTCCGTTTAATCCCTGTACTTGTACCGGGATTTTTTCACTTGCAGTAGTTCCATTGCCAATACCATTTCCGTACCCCCAAGCCCAGACTGTTCCATCTTGTTTCAACGCATAGCTGTTTGCATTGTTTGCTGCTATATCTATCACATCATTTAATTCGGACACTTGGACGGGAGTTGTAGTCGATCTCCAATCTCCTGTTCCCAATTGTCCTGACCAATTGTTTCCCCATGCCCAAACAGATCCATCACTTTTTAAAGCCATACTATGAAGATCACCGGCAGACACTGCAATCACATTAATCAGCCCCGGCACCTGCACTGCTGTAGTCTTATCCGTCAAAGTTCCGTCTCCCATTTGTCCTTTCCAATTCCCTCCCCATGTCCAGACACTTCCATCTGCTTTGACATACATCCCATGGTTTGATAAAGAAAGTCGTTTTCCTGACATATGTGCAGAACTATATTCCAGCCAGCCTGCTTCAGACCAATTGGACCACACCCGTTCATCTTTTACTTTTACACGGACCTGTAATGCTTCATCCGCCGGCAAATCTTTATTTATCGTCCACTCTGCATCCGGTGCCGTTACCGCTTGTTCAATTACACCAGAGTCTGCGACGATTTCTCCTGTTACACTCAACACTTGCACTTGATAAGCCGTAAACACCGTCAAGGCTGCATCTTTTTGATCCCACAAGATAGAGGGACGTGTGCTATTCACCTTTTCAGGCGATATCTGACTTCCATGTGGTGAAATAAGGCTTACCTGAGGAGGAGCACTCTCTAATAACTGCACAGGTTCAAACCGTGCCGTTAATGTTCCATCCCCTAGTTGTCCTTGGCCATTTCTCCCCCATGTCCAGACGCTTCCATCTGTTTTTGAAGCCATTACAAAGCCAAGTCCACCTGTTATAGATTTTGCATTCGTCAAATTTTTCACAGGCGCAGAACCCAAATATCCGGTGTCACCATTTCCATTCTCGCCATCGCTATTTGATCCAATTACTTGTATAGTTCCATCTGTTTTCACGATAATGACTGTCTCAATTCCAGCTCCTATAGTTTTGACTCCATCTGAGACATACACTGGTGTCATATCTACATTTAGTCCATAGACCAATCTTCCCCATTTCCATGCTGTTCCATCATTTTTTAACGCTAAATTACATTCTCTTCCTGCTGCAATTTGTGTAATTCCGCTTAATCCAACAATTTTGCGAGCTCCATACACAGAATCAGTATAATTTCCACCTAATTGAAATTGATTATTGTACCCCCATCCCCATACTGTCCCATCACTTTTTAAAGCTAGCGCAGTCTCGCTCTTAGCTGACAGTGCTATGACTCCATTGAGATTCAATACCCTTGAAGGTAACGTCGGAGTTACATTTACGCCATAACCCACTCCTAATTGTCCCTCCAAATTGCTTCCCCAAGACCATACACTCCCATCACTCTGTAATGCATAACTTGTATATTTGTTAGAAGCTATACTAATCACATTGTTTAATCCCACTACTTTTACCGGAAGCACTGAAGAAATGTAGCTACCAGTTCCTAGCTGACCGCTATCATTATTTCCCCATGCCCAAACAGAACCATCACTCTTTAGTGCCAAACTATGATGGTCTCCTGCTGCCACTGAAATTACATTATCGATTCCATACACTTGGGTAGCAGTTGTTTTATATGTTGTTGTTCCATCTCCCAACTCCCCATAAGTATTTCTTCCCCACGTCCATACGCTTCCGTCCGGTTTAATATATAATCCATGCGCCATGCCAGCACTAATCAGACTTAATGGAGTCTTATCATAATAAATTCCAGCATTTGATGAGTTACCAGCTTCATCTCTGGCCACTATTTTAAACTGAAATTTAGTATCTATTTCCAAATTAGTGAACGTATATTCAGTGCCAACTATAGTCCCTTTATATACAGAATCTTGATATAAGTCATACCCTGTAACACCAATATTATCTATTGAAGGGCTCCAGGATATTGTGATTTGATCGTAATTTCGCAAAAGAGTTTTAAAGTCAGTTGGCATAGAAGGATTAGTCTTGTCAACTTTTGCCTGACCTGATACTTCATCGCTGATTAAACCTACATTGTCTATTGATCTAGCATATACATTGTACAACCCTGCTTCACTAACAATGATTGGTTGAATGTAATCCTTCCATTCACTACCATCGATCTTATATTGGTACTTTTGAAATCCGCTGTTAGGAAACCCTTTATCCGTATCAGTTCCACCAGTTAAGGTAACAGTGACATATTTATTGGTCCACTTTAGGGGTTCTACTGTCATTGTTGGTTTAGGCGGATTAGTTCTATCAATTTTCGCTTCCCCAGAAACTTCTCCGCTGAGATTAGAAGCAATATCTACTGAACGGGCTGTAACCTTATATAGGCCCTCAGAATCGATAACAATAGGGGTGGTATAATCCTTCCACTCACCACTATCGATCTTATATTGATACTTTTGAAATCCACTATTCGGAAAACCCTTATCCGTATCAGCCCCACCGGATAAAGTTATAGTAACCAATTGATTCGTCCATTTTGACGGTACTACTGTCATAGTTGGTTTAGGCGGATTGGTCTTATCAACTTTAGCCACACCAGTTACTTCTGCGCTAAGGTTAAATACGTTATCCACTGATCTTGCGTAAACATTATAAAGACCTTCTGAATCGATCACAAAAGGAGCAGTATAGTCTTTCCATTCCCCGTTTGAATTGATCTTGTATTGATATTTTTGAAAACCGCTATCTGCATCGGTTCCACCGTCTAATGTAATCGTGACAAATTTATTCGTCCATGTTGTTGGATCGACTGTCATTACGGGTACAGTAGGATTGGTAGTGTCAACCTTGACGGTTTCGGTTAGTACCTCAGAGTCATTTCTATTCTTGTCTCGAACATACGACTTGAAATTATATATTCCTGTATTAGGCAAGGCTACTGGTTCAGTATATTCTTTGTATTCTGAATCATTTAGGTCATAGAAGTACTTGTAAACACCTGACTCACTATCTTCCCCAGTTAGATTATAATGAACGTTCTTTCCGTACCAATCATTTACACCTTTAACTCCAGTAACGTGAGAAGCTAATGTAGGAATTGTTTCATCTTGGGTTCCCCCAAGATCAAGGTCTACAGAAGGGTTAATGCTACCTTCGAAGTTACCGTCACCATTTTGATCAATTTGAAGTACAACTTGCCCACTCTGATTAACATCTGCTTTAAATATTGAGGTTGGAGTGACTGCGATGTTGTCGAAACGTAAAGTTTTATTTTCTAAATCTTTTGAATCAGCCCAGATCAATGAGAACGTTAATTCTCCGTATCCCGTTCCTTTAATCCGAACACTATAATCTTCTTTAGCATTTACTAGGGCAATCTTAGTTTCTCCATCAGTGTAATAATTTCCATCAGGTATATTTGAATCAAATTCATTCGGTGAAATGGGTCCTGTATGATTTCCAGATGAATCATAAACATGAAGTTCTACTGGACATTCCGCTTTTAATTTTAATGTATCTGTTTCTATTGTATCTCTGCGTATATTGCCAACAAGATCATTAGGCTTTCCATTTAATATATTTAAAATTTGTTGTTGAACATCATTGTTTTTAACTATACCTAAGTGCGAACTTTTTACAAAGTAGGTACGTTCTTTTGCAAGCTTACGCCCTATGGTTGCACTACTCACTGGCACAGTATTATCACCTTGAATATTAGAAACATCATCAAAAATAATATAAGGATTATATTGAGAGTAAACTCGATAAGTAATTTTCCCAAGAGTTTTCTTTTGATCCCCTACGAAATAATAAGAATCCACCTGTTGAAGGGTATTAAGAAGGTTGAGATCTGAATGAAAATTAATTGCTTGATCATATAATTTATTATTGGACCAAGCTAGGTTATTTTTAAAAAATTTGTTTGTTTCATCATAATTGTATTGTCTTACAACCTGAGCTCTTTTGTGATTAGGGTCCTCCAGAAGCTTCAGTTGCAAATAACCGTTGTTCTGAAAATCAAAATACTTTTTTGAGGGAAGTAGTTCGTATAATGAGGGGATATTTTTTTCAATATCTTTAATGCTATTATGTATATACCAATCTTTTGTAGAGTCTCCAGTTATATTGCCTGTCTCAAACATATACGCTGCTTGAGGCGTACCAAGAAAAGGGGTTGCTAATGTTATCATTTTTTTTATTAAGTGACCATTTCCTTGTCTAATAAATTCTGTAGCAACAAGGCCTCCCATACTATGAGCAATAATATAATAATTACTGTAAGGATATAAAGCTCGTTCTTTTTCTATTATTTGTTTCAAATTCACTGCATTTTTACTTGAAGACATTCTCCAATCATATGCTGCATCAACTACTTTATAACCTTTATCGCTTAAAAAAGATATTATATTACTGTAGTATTCATCTAGACTGTGACCTGCTTTAACATCTAAAACACTTTCTCCTGAAGAATTCATTTGCAATTTTGAAATATCAACCAATGCACCTGGACTATTGTTAGGCATCCATATTTTATTTTCACCTATAAATAATTCGCTTCCCATCGTTCCATGTAAGAATATAATTCTGTCCTTATAGACTGTAACTGTACATTCATTTGTATAACTACTTGCATCAGTAGGTGTTATTACAAAACGATATTTACCTTCATCTTTAGGTTTATAAGAAATCTTCCCACCCCAACTTGAGCTTCTAGAAATAGTTTCTGGTAACAATTCATCGTTTTTGTATATTCTCATTAATATTGGATGTGCGTAATCATTAAAACTATAATTTATGTATATTTCTTCTCCAAACTTTACAATATTTGAATCCGGATACATACTAGTACTTAATATTCCAATTGAATTATTACTATCAGCATATACATCCGCATTAACCCCTACGCCATATGCATTAATTAAAGGATAAAGAATTATAATGCACATTAAATACTTAATAAGTTTCCCCATCGATTTCACTCCTTATTTTTCCTTTATTAATTTCATTATCCATATTGCAAGCATTAATATTATTTGTATGATTGAAAATACTAAGGGGAAATAAAATAACACTAAAATTCGGTTATTGTCTAAATTTAGATAAGTGATATCAATCATTCCAGCAACATTCTCGTTATTTTCGGTCAAGTTTTTAAAATATCTCAATATACCAATACTAGGAAAGGTGCTGCATATGGTCCATATAAGATTATACTTGCACGCTCTTCCTTTTAGAGACATAACACAAGTTGTACATAACAAAATAATTGGGCTAAAGTAAGAAACCAATATTTTTTGAATTTCTATTGACTCTTCTACTCTAATATTTGAGTAGTAAAATATTATTATATGAAACAATACAACTAAACCAACACGGATTAATACCTTTAACTTGATATCTGCTTTTTCATTCAAATTTTCCACCTCGCAAGATTTGACATCTGGAAATTCATTACCTCTCAGCACCATTAATACCATCCATTAAAGCTATATGCGTTTAATGACTCTCAAGAAGAAACACGTTCCAAAATGACTGTGACAGCATTAGCCTCCGAGAAAAAGCCTCCATCTCGACTACTAGGTTTGGTGAAGATTTGATACTATTTCGCCAAAAGGTTAGCTAATTAGGCTGAGGATAGCACCCCAAATTTAAGCGGAGCAATGTCACAGCGTCGGACTAACCTAGCATTAGCATGGCATAACGCCCTCTCCTTTTTACAATATGCTTACTCAATATCATCGCCCTTCGTTGAGTGCAGTTCCCCAAATTTTCATTTACTCACAAAATTTAACCTTCAATAATTTGAACTAAAAAGGTAAATATCCTTTTAATGTAATCATCGGTAATGTGAAGGATAAATTGAAGAGTATAACTCCGAGTTAATGAGAATAATTCCCAGGAATAGATGAGAGAGAAATAAGACACCATTTTTTTGTATTTTCTTTTCATTATATTAGGATATTTCTTTTTATAATTACTCATTCCATGTTTATAATATACTTTTGTCGTCTTCACTCTTTCCGATGTACACACCAACAAGGAGTTGATCCATACCATGGTCTATGACCACTGCCAGATTCAGCGCAGCCAGCGCTTCCAGCCGATCCTGCGCTTCGGCAATCTGACCTTCCGCAACCGCCTGTTACGCAACAAATGGACGGTGTACCAGACCTTCTCCCAGAAAAGCCGGTTCCGGCCGCATCTGCTTGAGACCGCTCAATCCCCACACTAATGAGTACTATAATCGTCTCCATACTCAAGTCCAACAAGTAACTGAAAGATAAGCGAACCGATTCGGGTCAAACAGCGAAAACGTAAAGGACATGATCTGTCCTCACCTGAAAATCCCTATAAGGATCAGCCCTAATATAGTTATTTCTCGGGAAATTTTAGTAACTATAGTGCCATAACGAAAATTAATTGGACAATTAAGTAAAAAGCAGGCAGTGATATTATCAATACAATAGAGCAACTGTCAAATTTCAAATCTATAAAATTGGAACTTTCAGTCTCTCTTTCTCTGCTTTCATTAAAAAAAATAAAAACCCAATACTCGGGACAGGCGGGTTGACTACCCATATTATGTTATTACAAAATACCCAAAGAGTTAGCTCAGCAAAGACTGTTACCTTCGAATGAATTTCATCAAAAACATTTTTCAGAAACACATACGCGGTAAGGGCCAAATCCTCTGGTGTGAAAAGTTAATTCAGGATGCTGCCGTAGAGGTGGTTGCAGAGCAGCGTTACAACGGCCACTATAAATACCTCTTTTATGTAATTAATTATTTAATATCCTTCCCTAAATACTCACATATTTCATAAGGTTCACAGTAGCTAACGCTTTTATCTATATTTATTACGAAATCTATCAGCAATCTTTCATTACTATTTTCGAAAATTTTCAACCTGACATCTTTTCCATATGTTAAACCAAGTAATTTGTCGACATCTTTTTTCTTAATCTCTTCATTGGTAGTTTTATTCACTACGACAACGTTAATATTTCTTATCTCCTTGAACCTTTCCCTACTTTTATTAACATCAACTGAATACGGTAGTTTTTCTTGTTCCAACATTACCTCTACTTTTTCAACAAACTTGTCATTGTTCGAAATGCTAATGTTAGAAAGTTCACGCTGTACTAAGGATTTTGATTCGATGATCCAAGGTGCAAGGAAAAAAAAGAGAAACGTAGTCCCGAAACAAATAAGAAGTAAAAGTGGTAATTCTTTTTCTAATAGGTGTTTTGCAAAAAAAAGATAGGCTATGATACATAACAACAAAAGGGTAGCGTAAAAAAATAAAGAATCATAGTGAGTTACTGTAAATAGATTGCCACCACCAATAGAAAAGGCAATCCCTATAACCAAAAACCAAATACCTACACCAATGGCTGCACTTAAGAGTCAATTTCATAATTCAGTTTGCTAAATAGCAAGATTTGGCCAAAATCTAAAATCAATTTTTAAAAAATCAGGCTACTTGCTGGGAGTCTTTCAACTGTTGGTTCAACTTGTCTAACGCAAACTTGCTCAAATTGTACGCGAGCGTACTGAGCTGGAAATCGACACTTGCCCGGACACCGCGGTGGCGTGTGCGTTTCAACCCGAAATACTCTTTGAGATAGGCAAATACACGCTCCACGGCCGTCCGCTTGTTGTATAGCGTGGTAAAACTTTCGCTGCCTCTGGCGGGATAGGTATGCAAACGCAAATCCGTTTGGATGCGAATTTTAAACACTTTTTGGCAAGAGGTACCGGACAGCGCACAGCCTTGGCATTCACTAGGCCGGGTGTACTTCAGGGTCTCATATTTGGCCTCAAAACTGTCGTAACGGTACGCATGCCCTTGAGCGCACACCGGCGTGTAATCCAGATTCATTCCCGCAGGCGGGTCTTTGTGGTGAATCAGAGAAATCGCAGGATAGGCGCCGAGCGAATGAATCAACTGGTAGATTGCCGCGCAGTCGTAGCCCTTGTCGCCCAAGATATGCTTGACCTTTAGCATGGGAAACTTCAGGAGCAGGCCTTTGAGAAGGACGACCGCCATACGCTGGTCATTCGGATGGGCTGAACTCCAGAGGCCGCTTAGGATATACTGGCTGTCCGTGTCGACCAGCAGATTCGCCTTGAACCCGTAATAGCTGGTCATTCGGCCCTTCGTATTTTTCTTGTCACAACGCGCAGCATGCCGGGGCAACGCGGTCAGCAGTTCATCGTACGTGTAGGGCAACATCGCTTCAATGGTTTTCTGGAACGGTCCGAGACTTTGTTCATAAGCTTCCATTTCCTCGCGCCGACGTTCCTTTTCCGCCGGGGACGGACGACCAGGCTTGCTATACCTGGGTTTCTTCAGCGGCTTGTTCACCGTCTTCGGCTCAGGCTCGGAATGTTCGAGCTGAAGTTGTTCAGCCACCGGAGCTTCACCTTTCTTTTGCTCCCGGCGAGCCGCACGACGCTTGGAGGCCGATTCGCTAAATTGGCAATCCCACGCCTCGACCATGGAGGAATCCACAGCAAGATGGGTGCCGCTCACAAACCCTTCTTCTAGGGCAGATGTGACTAGGCGATCCTGCAGTTGTTCCAGCATTCCCGTTTGCTCCAGCGCATGAATCAAACGAGAATAGGAGGCCTGGCTGGGAATGTTGTCCGAGCCCGTAAACCGGCACTGGACTCGAAATTCGTTGCTATGATTCAATCGCCGGACCAAGGCAGAGACAAACTCGATGTTCTCCATTTTAGCAATCAGCAGCGAGTAGATCATGGCAGGTACGTTTAATTTTTCAGGCCGTCCGCGATGGCTCTTTTTCCCCAGTGCGAATAGAACTGGAGCTAAATGTAAGTGTTCAAAGATTTGGCTGTATTTATCTTCCGGAGCCATCTGGAGCAATTCCTCAAAGGAAAACAGTTCTTCTTGTCGAATAGAATAGATAGGGATTACCTCTTTTCTTCTCGGGTGTTGGTTTCGTCGCCTATAACTTCGAGAATTTGGGGAGGTACTCCTTTTTCTATGCTCAAAAAAACCAGATATAGCAAGGGTTTTGAATTATGAAATTGTCTCCTTAAGGCAACAAAAATTAAACTCGTTTTCATGGTATTCTCCTTTGGCGAGGTTACTAGCCAACCAATTATTAGGCTTTAATTGAAATTTTTCCCTTCACTTAGAATTATCGGATTCTCCCTATTAATCGTGTATATTAATGTTAAATTCCGGAGGTGAACAAATTGAAAAAGACACTTTTCCTACTGATACCATTGCTATTATTGCTCCTTGTATTCTGCAGCACTAATAAACGCAATCCGAATCTTTATCTTATTCCAAACAATTATGTGGGTTGGGTGCAAATTATTTATAATCAAGAGGGGTTTAAGGCTATCGAACAGGATAACGGAAGAAATATTTTTACCATTCCTGAATCTGGAGTATTAAAAACATCCACTCCCGATGTTGAATATGGGATATCTTTCGAAGAATTCTACTACTATGATGAACAAAATAAGCAGCAAAAATTAGATACCGATCAAATGATCCACCGTCACACTATAGGCAACGGCGAGTCGGTTAGTAATTCCGGTAAAATCGAGGGGCCTACGGTGCAGCGATTTTTTGTAGGAACAGAAGCCGAGCTTCAAAATCATCCTGCTCCTGACTATCCTGTTGAACTAATGAAGCCTACTTCGTCTAATGGTGAAAGACCTTAAACTCTTTGATATTGAAATAGAATATTTCGATTGGTGATACGCATTGCTCCCGAACGTTCAAGAGTTTCTTGTAAATAATCGCAGAGTTCATTGAACCTGTCGGTTAGGATACGTAACTGATCTTCACTAAAATAGGATGCCACATATAAAATGAGCGGCGCGGCCGATTGTATGACAATATCATTTTGCAATACGTATTGGGCTGTTACCTTAAAATATTTGCTGAGGATATCCTGGCCATTCTCCAGGTTGAAATTCTTAACGGCTTCATTAAAAAAAGACAGTCTGTCGTCAAACTCCAGTATCAGCTGCAAAAGTTCTCTATAATTGTTGGCGCTTACAGTTGAGGCATAGGCCGTTCCATTAGGAACCAATACGCGGTTGATTTCAGAGAAAATCTTCTTGTGGTCCTGAAAATGGTACAGCAGGTGATTCGCAATCAAAACCTCAAATGAATGGTCCGGCCAAGGCATCTTCTCTGCATCTACGATTTCATATTGAAACCGCCCTAGCGGATCATGAATATTCCCTTTTGCCGTTTCTATCATCCCTCTTGAGGCATCAGTCAAGACAATTTCTGATCTATGTGGAACTTCACTCAGTTTTTTCGCCCACAACACACCGGTTCCGCAACCGATTTCTGCAATCTTCAGACCGTCGGTAAGTCCCAAATGCTCAAATACCCATTCATGCCAATCCTTCTTATGTTCACAATACTGATACAGTTGTATTCTTGCATTCAAGCGGTTTTCGTTGGAGTACTGGTCTTCAGAAAATTTTTGGACATGAGAAAATAATTCATCTCTGTTCATTAACTGTATGCACCTCCCATTTTCTCTTTTCACTTACTTAAGCAGTTCACTCAAACTCTCAGGATTAAATACCCGCTCCTTCCCCTCTGCATCAACCATAGTAATTTGCTCAGGCGGATTCTCCAGACTTTTTCCCCTCACTACAAGCTGCCCTTCTCCTTCAATTTCATACTTTCTGATATACACTCCTGAACCGATATCTTCGAAAGCATACTGGTCAAAATCCTTCCAATGCAGTGAGGCTGCTTTTTCGGATAAGCTCTTTATTTCATTAATTGGAATATAGCCGCTTACGCTTATTTCGGGGCCATACGTCTCCTTCCAATGCTCAAGCCACTGCGAATACTCCAACCCCTTGATCTCTTCCAGTGTCTTCCCTTCAATCGAATACTCGCCGCCTGCCACCACAAGATTCTTGGTTGTGCTTAGCGGCGCAGAGCTGCCTCCTATAACCTCGTGATCCACTACCATCACATTGGCAAATACTTTGTACTCGTCTGCAGGATATTCCTGCGCCAGCGGATGATTCTCCACTATGAATTGATAGGTTGTGATCTCCTTCCCGAAGTAAGTGCTAGCTTCCTGCTCTTGTACTGCCCAGAGCTGCATATCATCCAGACTCTCGAGCCTCTGCGGCTCCAGTGTATATCTTAAACTCACCCCTTCAGAGGCAACGATGGTATAGCCTAGCGCTTCAATATAACCGGCGGCGGTCTGTTCATCAGTCTGTTCCCTAGGAATGTTCTGGTTATTGCTACAGCCAGCCATAGCCAGCAGCACGAGACCTAGAACAAAGGATACAACTGCATATGTAGTTGGTTTTTTCATGTAGATAATACTATCATAAAATACTTTATTTAGGATGTAGAAACAAAGAAATTGCCAATCATATAATTACACACCTTGTATAACCAATATACCAATTGTATACTCAAATTAAAGGAGCGATGATATGCGAAAAATAAAGCGAATCACGTTAATCACAGGGATAGGATTGCTAAGCCTGATTGGGATCGCTGTTCTTGCGGTCAATGCTTTTGTAATTCAAAGACCGGTCACTACAACCCCTGTCATCGCAGAAGTGAAGCCCTACGAGTGGAATAAAGTGAAGCTGGGCGGGAATACCCTTTCCAGTGATGGATCGGAGTATTTCATGTGGACTAAGAGCGGTGAGAGCAACAACTGGATCATCTTCTTTTCCGGTGGCGGGGTCAGCTGGGATGCCCGGAGCGCTGCACATCCTATTAAGCTTATGAACTTTATTAAAGGTGGAGATACAGGCAACTATTTCGCTGACATTCCGTTCTATATGCTGACTTTGCTGGGCGGGATGATGGATACGGACAACCCGGATAATCCTTTTCACGGCTGGAATGTGGTTTACCTCCCTTATTCAACAGGTGACTTCCACATTGGTAACCGCACTGTTACGTATCCACGGGAGGACGGCAGCACCTTCACCATGCGGTATAATGGGCGTACTAATGTGCGCAGCAGCCTTGACTGGATCTATGCGAACGTGGCTAAGCCCGATAAACTGCTGATTGCAGGCGAGAGCGCCGGCGGATTCGGGTCAGCCTTCTGGGCGCCCGAGATTGCTTCACATTACCGGGATGCTGAGATTTTTCAATATGCGGACAGTTCCTTCCTGAAGTCAGACAAGTGGCCGCAGGTGATGGAGCAGGAATGGGACTCGGATTTCACTGCAAACTTCGGGTATGCGCCGGAGACAGATATCATCGGGGCTGCTTTTCGTGCGAATGGCCGGTTGCTGCCTGCCGGTACGGTGCTTTTACAAGCCTATTCGGTATATGATGAGATTCTGATCCACTTCCAGAACAAGATTAACGGCTACAACGGGCCAAGGAATCAGAAGCTCATTAAGGAATGGTCGGAGGAAATGCGGCAATCGGTAGCTGCTCTGGCTGCCTCGGTTCCTAATTATTACTACTATCTGACTGACTACGGGCTGAATGCGGATCAGGGGACAACTCCGCACACTTTTTCCACCCGGGAGACCTTCTATCAGGCGGAGCAGGATGGGGTGAAGCTTGTGAAGTGGCTGGGGGATGCGGTTAATCAGCAGCAAAACTATTCGGTAGGCAGCAAGTTTCTGGAGTCGCCGGCAACCGCTCAGGAGTAGGTCCGGCAGTAGTATGTTCGCATGAAGACAGGAGAGAAGCTCATTGAATTTACGTGAAAAGCAGATGCTAGTGACTAAAGAGCTCATTAAGGAGGCCGCGCTGGGCCTATTCTGTGCTCAGGGGATTGAACGGACGGATATGGCTCAGATCGCCGGACAAGCCGGTGTCTCCCGCCGCACGCTGTACCTTCATTATAAGGACAAGGAAGCATTAGCTGCCCGGCTCTATGTGGATAATCTGGAGCGGATGTTTGGCAGGCTGCTGTTTGATTTTGATTTTGCCAGGCCTGTTCCGTCCCTGGAGAAGATTCTGGATCAATATCTGGCGCTTCGAGAGCATGAGGAGGCGTTGATTTATTATGATGCTATTTTTGGAGTGTACTATAGTACTCTAGCGAAGAATCCGGCGGAGCTGCCTGACTTCCAGAAAGCGATGGAGGTCTGGTATTCCCGGTACATCAACCTTGAGACAGCTTCAGTCGATCAGGATTATAAAAAGAAGTGGCTGGACCTTCTGCAGAAGTCCACCCACCTGTATTTCATGTATTTGCAAAAAGCCGTTATTCTAGCTCATCAGCGGGGCGGTATAGTTACAGAGGAAGACCGGGCAGCGGACCGGCAATTCAAGGAGTTCATTATGTCTGGCGTACGGGCAACCTGACGATAATCGTCGTGCCTTCTCCTGCCGCACCGTCTACCTCAATACTGCCCTGATGCAGGGAGACGATTTTTTTGACAATTGCCAATCCCAGACCGTTCCCGTTATTACTTCCGTTCCGCGACTTGTCTACGGTATAGAATCTCTGGAATACGGCGCCCTGCTCTTCCGGGGAGATTCCGATGCCATTATCGCTGATGGTGACCGCAACTTCTGCTGCACTATGGTCTATACGGATGCGGATCTTCCCGCCCTCAGGCGTGAACTTAATGCTGTTGCTTAACAGATTCATCCATACCTGCTTAAGCTGATCTTCATCTCCGGTCATATTAACTGCCTCCGGCAGCTCCAGATCAATGTTGAGGTTCTTGACGGACCATTGCGGCTCACAGGTCACCACAATCGTTCTGATCTGCTCGTCAAGCCTGAAGGAGACTGCGCTAAAGGGGTGATGCTCGGAATCCAGGGAAGCCAGCTTCAGCAGATTATCACTTAACCGGGACAGACGTCCGCTCTCCGCAATGATAATATCCAGATAGTCCTTGCGTTCCTCTTCCGCAATCAAATCATTGCTGTGCAGCGCCTTGGCAAAACCGGATATGGAGGTAAGCGGTGTCTGGATTTCATGGGAGACATTGGAGACGAAATCCTGTCTCATCTTCTCCAGCTGCTTCAGTTCCCCCGCCATCTCCACATAGCTCTGGGTCAGCTCCCCGATCTCGTCCACACGGTTCATTCGGAGATCCACTTCAAAATCTCCCTTGGCCAGTCTTCTGGTGGCATTCGTCAAAGCCTTGATCGGCTCCACCAGATATCTGGCAGCCACAACAATGCATATACTTCCCAGCACAAGCACGAGCAGCAGCACAAAGAGTACCAGCCGGTTGACAATATGCTCGTTCTCGGCAGAGTACTGCAGGAACATCGCGCGCCACTCCCCCTTGAGCATAAAGGGCATTCCGATAAACGTATCATTATCTTCCGTGGAGGAACGATAGACCTTTCCCTGCAGCACTTGCCGGACAGCATCGGTGGTGATGGTCACAGCCGGACTATCCGGGAGCCCGTAAAAGGTATGTTCTCCAGACGGATGATACAGGTGGATAGGATGCGCCGATACCTTAACCATACTATTCAGGAACTCGTCCGTATCTGTAGGCTTGGCGTCATCATAACGGTGAATGATCTCCCTGCCTACTGTAATCATCTCGTTCTGTCCCTCATAGCTTATTTGCTTCTGAAATACATACAAGCCGATGAAAAAGGAACAGATCAGACTAAAGACAATAATGCCGAGAAACGTGAGAATGATCCGCACATACAAGGTCTTGATCATGGCTCAGGGATCAGCCGGTAGCCCAGGCCCCGGGCGGTTTCGATTTGAAAACCCTCGCCGTTGCCGCTGAACTTCTCCCTCAACCGGCTGATATGTACATCTACAGTGCGCCCGTCCCCTTCATACTGGAGTCCCCAGACCTGTTGAATCAGTTGTTCTCTGGTGAAGATCTGTCTGGGGTGGCTGACCAGCAGAAACAGAAGATCAAATTCCTTCAAAGGCAGCGTGACCGGTGCTCCACTGCGTGTAACCTGGAAGGTGCGGCGGTTAAGCACCACGTTGCCGAGCTGCACAGACTGGGAAGTCACTACCAGTGAGCGCTTGAGCAAGGCTTTTACCCGCATCACCAGCTCCACCGGATCAAACGGCTTGGTCAGGTAATCATCCGTTCCGAGCTGAAACCCTTTGATTTTGTGGGCGGATTCCGCTTTGGCCGTCACCATGAGCAGGGGGAGATTGGCATCCGAACGCCTGATCTCCCTGCACAGCTCCCAGCCATTCAGTCCCGGCATCATAATATCCAGAATGACAAGGTCGATCTGCGAGTCCTCTATGAGAGATAAGGCCTTGGTGCCGTCCCCGGCTTCTTCGAGGCTGAACCCTTCTTTGCGCAGATATAGAGACATCAGCTTCCGGATATTATCATCATCATCCGCGATCAGTATAGTAGCCACGATCATCCTTCTCTCTTAAGCGTTATCCAAACTGCCAGCCGAGCAGATTCCAATAGTAGAAGAAGATCGTCAGTACGACAGCCGCAAGCGCCACTAACGTGTAATGCACCCGCTTAATGGCGGTCCAATACTTATTTTTCCACACCAGTATAGCCGAGACCAACAGGGCTAAGGTCAAGCCCGTCATAATGATTGGCATAATTAAGAGGACAGACAGCAACGGACTGATGCCACTGAGCTTCTGCATAATGTCCATGGACATTATAACCATAAACAGAGTTATAAAAGATAACATCCCCCAACCGGCAGTTCCCGCAGATAAGCGGATGGCCCGCTTTTCCGGGAGTGTCATCGCCTTGAACCTGCGTCTGAAGAAGACGGGGCCGGGTAATGCCGTGAGGAAGATGAAGGCCGAGACACCCACAAGGATAAGCCAAAACTTACTCTGATCCAAAAGCGGCGTACGCTCCAGCGGCATCTCCGGGGCTATGTCCAAAAGCATATGTGTAACTTTGCCGGACTCATCCGTAAGGAAGCCGATCTGATCGGTCCCTTCCTCCAGCTGGAACAGGTTAGGTGCGATCGCTCTGTACAGTTGTTGTTCACTGCCGCTTCCCAAGGATATCTTATTATCCACAGCCGTAACATTCAGCTGGGCAAAAAAGTTAAAGAACTTGTCAATATCACTTATGTTGCGGCGTGTAAATTGATAGGAGCCGGCATATTTCTGCACGGATTCCGCAGAAGCGGCGAACTCTGGCTGCTCCACCTCCAGAGCAGGATAATACCGGTTGAACAAGGCCTGGAGCAGATTGGCAACAGCTTCGCTGCCTTGACCGCCATTGTAGGATAAGAAAATACCCAAGTGCTTGGCAGGTGCAAGATAGAATTCTGTATTGAACATGGGATCGGAGCCGCCATGCGAGATTAATCTTACCCCGTTCACCCGCTTCTCTGCGAATCCGAGGGCTACTCCCGGCAGACGCTTATCAAATTGGAATGCCGTTGAATGCATCAGTTCTGCGGTCTCAGGCTTTAGAATCTGCCGGCCGCCATATTTCCCGTTCTGCAGATGTGCAATCATGAAGTGCGCCATGTCTACAGCGGATGCGGTAGCCGAGCCGGCAGGACGAAAGCCGCCCTCGAACGTAGGTGTGCCAGGAATAAAGCTGCCGTTCTCACTATTGTATCCTATCACCTGGTTCGGAATGAATGACTCCGGCAATGGTTCAACGACCGTCGAATGCTTCATGTCCAGCGGATCGAAGATGTACTTCTGAATATAATCATTATAAGGAATCCCGCTGACATCCTCCACGATCATCCCTGCAAGCGTGGCTCCATAGTTGGAATAGGCACTCATCTCACCGGGCGGTCTGATCCGGGCCAGCATATGTTTATTGAGTGTTTCCGAGATGGACACGGGCAATTTGGCCGGATCCGTGACGATCTGATAACCGACTCCGCCCTCTTCAAAGCCTGCTGTATGGGTCATCAGATGACGCATGGTGATGGGCTCAGGATAAGTGGCAGGAATCTTCACGGATTTCAGATAGGTGTTAATGTCCGTATCCAGATCAATCTTCCCCTGTTCCACCAGCTGCATCGCAGCCGTCCAGGTGAACAGCTTGGTCGTTGAAGCGATTCGGAACATGCTGGTTGCAGGGTCAACCGGTGCTGCTTGCTTCAGATTGGAACTGCCATACCCTTTGCCCAAAATGATCTTGCCGTCCTTGACGATGGAGATTACCGCTCCCGGAATTTGTAGCCGGTTCATATACTCTTCCATCATACCATCCACGAAGACAGTCAGACCTGCGGTATCCTCCAGATTGGCAGGAGCTTCAATCCGGGACTTCGGTGAAGCGGTTTGCCCCGTCTCCGCCTTGGCATATGTCCCGGGAAATATAAGGCCTGCGCCTAACCCCAGCACAGCCAGCAGGGCCATACCGGCGATCAGGTTTCTTTTCAATAATATTAACATGTTTACCCTCCGCATCATCTATATAGTTAAGGTTGAACTTCATCCGCCTAACAATTATAGAGATTATCAGAGTAGTGTGAATGGAACGTTAACAGGACCACAATTGATTATTCTTTGGACAATATCATAAACCACATTGAAGCCCACAGTAGTAACTGGATCACTGAATAGACGATGGGGAAGAAGAACATCAATTCCATATACCCCTGTTCAAAATGAAATTCAATAAATACAGGTTCGCCCGGCTCCGCGCCTGTAATTTCTTTTATTTTGAAGAGGATGGCTGCACTGGGAAGCAGACTGGTCAGTAGCCAAACCACATTATATCTGATTTTCTTCGTCTTCAACGACCTGACACATGTTGCATACAACAGAAAAACCGGAGCGCAATAGGTCAATACAATTTCCAGACCCCCTACTCCCTCCCACGCACCCATTTTTAAATTCAAAAAGTAAATAATTATCAAATGAATAACACTCACCACTACAACCTGCGCTAATCCTTTAATCCTAATAATCGTCTTCTCACTCAACTTATATCCCCCGCGATTATTTATTTTCCTTTTACACCAAATATCGGGTTTCCCTCTTGATTTATGTATATCCAAGAACGGCAAAAAGGAGCCGTGTATAAATACGGCCCCAGCGAAAACGGCACAAGCAGAAACACAATTGCTATACTTTTAACTTAATTGCATAGTAGTCAGGCAAGTATCATCGCTCTCAAAGGTGGAAATCTCGGACCGGGCCTCTTTGCCGTCATGCGTGATCGTCATCTGGTAGTTCTGATTACGCGGCAGCCATAGGTCGATGAAGCCGTTTGGCTGGGACTTGACGGTCTGGTTCATGATCTCCTTACCGTCCGTGTCTACGACTGTTACCCCGAAGGATTGTTCGACCATCTCCCCCTGGCAGCCGGTCAGGCTGTGCGTTGCGCAGGGATGGGTATTCTGCACGTACGGGGCAACCGACAGGAAGAATTCATCTTCCGGCAGTCCGTAGACTGCTTCGTTAGGACCGCCGCTGTCCACAATAAGCTGGGTCGAAGTAATAGATGCGGACTCTGCCGTCAAGGTGCGTGAGCTGTAATCAGCCACCATTTGCTTGATCTCCTGGCTGGCAGCCCGGCTGCTGCCGGGAGTCGTGGCAACCTCCGTTGTCTTCGGTCCCCCGCTTCCCGTGTACAGGTAGATGCCCAGCGCTGCAATAACCGCACAGGTACCCGCCACCATTTTATTCTTCATTGTATAGATTCATCTCCTTGTAACTGGAATTCAGCCCATTTCTTCCCGCAGATCATGCTCCATGAACAGGATATCACGTTTCATTTCCTTCATGCTAGCTCTGGAAATCCGTCCGGCCTCGAACATCAGCTGAATGTGGTCACGCTCCAGTTGAATTCCCGCGCGGGACAGCTCCTGCAGCGATTCTTCGAACTCCTGCTTCGTAGCAGATATGGACTCTGGACGGGTCAGCCTTAACCGCCCCCGCTCATAACGCAGAATCAGGGAGCTGATCACTTCGGGCTCCATCTCTCCCGTATTCTGCAGCTCTCTCAGCCGCTCAAGAACATAAGTGAAGATCCCGGACTGCAGCCGGTTCGATTCCTCACGCCGCTCTTGCGCGCTTAAGCGGACCTGCTGAATGACACCTGTGATTTCTTCCCAGCTTTTGAACGGAATCAGGTCATTCTTGTACTGCGGATCACGGGTGTATATGAATAGCTGCCGGTTCAGCCGGTTCAGGAAGCGGTATGCCGTATACGGGTTCACCTCGTGCTGCTTGAGCGCAAGCATAGTGTATTCTCTCTGCCACTTGAAGGCTGTCACCCCGAGCTTCCGTTCCATCTCCTCGGCCTCTTCATTCTTCTTCAGCATGCGGATTCTGGCATTGTAGGTGCCGGTCAAATGATTCAAAGCCATCCGGGACTGGGACTGATCTGTAGCCTGCTCCTGTAGTCCGGCAACTACGTTGCGCAGAATTTCGATTTTGGCCTCGGCCTCCTCGGCATTATGCTCCGCTTCATGATCTGAGTCAAGCAGCAGCGGCAGCAGAAAGTTAGATGCCAGCAGGGTCCACAGAATGACACCCGCCGCCAGGAAAATAATCAGGTCCCTCGCCGGAAAGTAGGAACCGTCATCCAGGAAAAACGGCAGTGACATCGTACTCGCCAGGGTAATCGTACCCCGCACCCCCGACAGCGTCAGAATAAGCGCCTTCTTGAATTCCAGCTTCCACGGTCCGCGCGGCTCCTCCCCTTCGGGGATATCCATGATCAGCATCCAGATCAGTCTTAGGCCGAGGACGGCAGCGGTTAATAGCAGGGTATACAGGATAACCTGGACATTCCCAATATCCGGGTTGCTCCAGACCGTTCTAATGATCTCCGGCAGCTGGGTACCAAGCAGCAGGAAGACCAGACCGTTCAAGACGAAGATAATGACGGCCCAGGTGCTTTTGGACACGATGCTCAGCTTAGCCACCTCAGGATTCATCTGCTTATATCCGAAGGAATGGGCAATTCCGGCGCTGACAACCGCCAGTATTCCATTGACCCCCAGCTCCTCAGCGGCCATAAAAATAGCAAACGGCGTCAGGATCTCAATCAGCATATGTAACGTGACATTCTCCATCCCGAGCCTGCGCAGCCAGCGGACGATCCCGTATTTAATGAGCGTGAGCACAAGGCCCAGCACCACGCCGCCCAGCGAGATGGAGATAAAGCTCAGACTCGCCGTTTTGAAAGAGAAGGCGCCGGTGACCATAGCAGCAACCGCAAATTGAAAGGACACCAGACCCGATGCGTCATTAATCAAGGATTCACCTTCGAGAATTTGCATGGTCTGGTGCGGGATTTTGACTTTTTGCTCCAGTGCGCCTACGGCGATTGCATCCGTAGGAGCCAGTGCAGCCGCCAGCGCAAATGCAGCCGCCAAGGGCAGGACCGGCAGCAGCCAGTGCAGGAAGTATCCCAGAACCCCTACCGTCAGAAAGACCAGTCCCAGGGCCAGCAGCAAGATCGGCTTTTTCAGCTTCCATAGAGCCACTTTATCGGCAAGCCTGCCGTCATTGAACAGCAAGGGGGCAATGAATAACAGCAGGAACAGCTCCGGGTTCAGCTCCAGCTCGAAATGCAGGGGCAGCCAGGTTAAGGCCATGCCCAGCGCAATCTGAATGATCGGCACGGAGAGCGAGGGGATGAACCGGTTCACCAGATTCGACAGTGACACGGCTGCCAGCATCAACAGAATATACTCAAATAATTCCAATCGGACAAACCTCCATCTCTGCACTTGCGTGTGCAGATACTAAATTACGTTATTTATTTAAACTCAGTATAAACGATCTTGGGACAAATATCCTCTTGGAGATGGACTATAAAGCATCTATTGCCGCTCGCCCATGTGCCGGCGTATAATTAGGCCAGACGAAGAACGTCCCAAGCCATCGCTGGCAGAGGGGGCGTTCTTTTTTTTGTCAACATGAAGGAGGGAATACATATGGAGTTTGAAAAAGCGCATCAGCTGCTATTGGACCGGCATCTATCTGTCCGAACAGGGGAGCGCAGAGGGCGCCTGTCACGGGGGCACCAGTATGCCGAGAAGCTGCTGCTGCGCAATGTCTGGTGGCCGCTGTTCGGCAATCTGGATGACCTGCATCCGGAATATGAAGTGTACAACTGGAACCGCAAATCGCAATTTCTGGATGTTGCATTTCTCCCGTCCTACGGCAAATTCGGCCTGGAATGTGATGGTTATCAGAGTCATGTGAAGGACATGGACCGGGAAAGGTTCAGCTACTCGTTGAACCGGGATACTTACCTGAACGGGCTGGGCTGGAGGATCATCCATTTCTCCTTCGATGATGTGCAGAACCGTCCGGAAATCTGCCGCATGCTGCTGCAAATGGTCATTGCCCCTTCCTTGCTCCGGGTTCCGTCCGGACTCTCTCTTTCACCGCTGGAGAGAGAGATGGTTAGACTCTCCTTGAGTCAAAAGAAGGGGGTACGCCCCAAAGATGTGATGCTTCAATACAACGTAAGCTTTCGGACGGCACGCAAGCAGCTTCAGGAGCTGGTCCGCAAAGGCCTGCTGCGCCCGGTGATGCAAGCAGCGTACATTTGTTATTATGAGCCTGTGCAGGGATTGCCCGATTTGTTTCTGTAGCTGTTTGGTCGGGTTCCGCCCTGCAAGATAGTATGTTTGATTAGTTTATTCTAAGTAACTTGGAGTAAGTTTAATGGGGTTGGGTTGGGTTGGGTTGGGTTGGGTTGGGTTGGGTTGGGTTGGGTTGGGTTGGGTTGGGTTGGGTTGGGTTGGGTTGGGTTGGGTTGGGTTGGGTTGGGTTGGGTTGGGTTGGGTTGGGTTGGGTTGGGTTGGGTTGGGTTGGGTTGGGTTGGGTTGGGTTGGGTTGGGTTGGGTTGGGTTGGGTTGGGTTGGGTTGGGCAACCGAGTAATGTTGCAGAATTTGCAACTTGGGCTGTTGAATACTCAGGGGTGAGGTAGATTTCTTGCAGAAAATGCAACATTCTTCTCACATAACCACTTGGTTGGTAGGAGAATCCTGCCTTTTGTGCAACATTTCACGATTACTGCCCTTTTATTGAGGAAAATGTTGCATTATGTGCAGGATTTTTAAGCTTCAACATGAGACTACCTTCGCCCTCCCTTAGGGTAGTCGGGCAAGGTGGTTAATTAGTGCAAATACGAGGGGCTTACAGGAGCAGGCGGGCGTGTGCGGAGCGCACATGCACTGTGTGCAGGCTGCGGGCACATGCAGGTATGTGCGCATGCAATAACAGCTAAGCAGTGTTGTTTCGGCTGGACGGGCGAACCGGACAAGCACACGAACACCCCGCTTATTTCATAAGCGGGGTAACTTCCTGCTCCATTTGTCCGAGCAACTCGTCAACGGTGGACTCTTGCGTGTATAGACCGTCCAGCAGCATCTGGATCTTCGTATCAATCTGCTGCCAGTTCTTATGGCCGGGCGCGATCCGCGCCGTAGCGATCTGGTCGAGCACGGCCAGCTGGATGCTCTCAGCAGAAGGCTCCGAGGCCGCCCGCAGGAAGACATCGGATTCCAGAACAGACTTGCGCGACGGGACAAAATACTGCGCAGTCACGCTCATCGCCTCCGCGCTGGTGATGAACTTCAGGAGCTCCGCGGCTTCCGCCGGATGCCTGGTCTCGAACACGGACACTCCCGCATAGCCCAGCGAGGTGCCTGTCCCGTTGATGCCTGCCGGCATCGGAGCAATATCCCAGGCGAAATCAGTGACCGCACGGGCCTTCGAGGTATAGCTGTAGCGGTCTGTGTACATGCCGATCCGGCCGCTGTCGAAGGTCAGCTCATCCCCGGGCAGCGGGTGCACCTTGTCTTTGAACATCATGTCACTATAGAGCTGGAGCGCCTCCTTCCCTGCGGGGGAATTCAGCGCAAACGACGCGCCGCTGCTGTCAAACAGCTCGGCTCCGTGCGACCAGAACAGCGGCAGCAGTGCATCCGACCAGTTGTTCCAGTCGCGGACAAGCTTCACACCGTAGATGCCGCGCTGCGGATCGGTGAGGCTCCGCGCTGCCTTGAGAAATTCATCGTAATCCCATTTTCCTTCCTTATACAGCTCCGTTGGCGTCTTTAGGCCTTTCTCAAGAAACAGGTCTTTATTGTAATAGATCAGCACCGGAGGCGTGGAGAACGGGATGCCGTACAGCCGGTCCTCCCGCTTGAAGATGTCGAGTGTGGACGGATAGATATCTGCGTAATGATATTCAGGGTCCTCCTTCACCTCAGCGGAAATATCCACCAGCTGACCTGATTCCAGCAGCTGGGGTATCATCCGTTCCGCCAGCCAGCCTGCATCCGGCGCGGTACGCGAGGCCAGCATGATCGACAGCTTCTGCTGATAATCGGCGAAGGGAATCGTCATAATCTCCACCTCGATCCCGGGGTGAAGCTGCTCGAATTCATCCACCAGCCCCTCCACCATCGCCTTCTGCGCATCATTGCCCCAGAGGCTGAACTTCAGCTTCACACGCTCCTGCACAGCTGCCGTACCCTGGCCTGCACTTCCGCTGTCGTCTGTCCCGCCAGCTCCCCCGCCTCCTGCACCCGGTGTGCAGCCTGAGACCAGTAACAGCGCTGCCATAAACCCTAACAGCCTTGTCCGTATCATTCTTCCTCCTCCTGCCTGTCCCCTGCGGGTACGGCATCGTTCATCGCTTCCCAGTTCATCGGCAGCCGCAGCGAGACCGTTACCCCGCGCTCTGCTGTATTATCCAGTCTCAGGCCGTAAGGCTCTCCGTAGAGCAGCCGGAGCCGCTGATGGACGTTACGCAGCGCGAGTCCCTTCTGAATCCGGCCAAAGCCTCCCTGGTCAGCATCCGCAGCAGGCCGGGATTGACTGCCATATAGCTGTTGTTCAAGCTCCTGCAGCCGTGCGCCGCTGATGCCAAGACCGTCATCCTTAACCGACAGCACCAGATCCTCTTCGTCCACAGAAGCGGTCAGGATAAGGTGCAGCGGCTCCTGCCCCATAGCATGCTCAATAACATTCTCGATCAGCGGCTGCAGAATCAGCTTCGGGACCACACAATAATCGAAGGAAGAATCGATATGAATCATAACCTGCAGCTTGTCACCAAGACGCATACCCTGAATGCGCGAGTAAGCTTCCACAAATTTCACTTCATCCAGTACATGCACCATCTGCTCCCGGTGGCCGACCGTATAACGCAGCAGCTTGCCGAGACTGGTCACCACGCCGGAGAGCTCCCGGGTATTGCCCTGAAGGGCCAGCATGTTCACCATCTCCAGCGTATTGTACAGAAAATGCGGATGAATCTGGCTCTGCAGCGCCTGCAGCTCAGCCTCCCGCTCCTTCAGCCGGGTCTCATACACCTCTTTGACCAGACGGTCGATCTCACCGATCATGGTATTGAACCCTTCGGTCAGTTGCCCGATTTCATCGCTGGTGGTCACCGTCGCCCGTTCGAGGAACAACCCCCGCTTCACCTGCCTCATCTTCGACTGAAGATGGGCAATCGGCTTAATCAGCCGGTTCGACAGCAGGATCGCCGCCGCATACGCCGCCGCCAGGGCCACAATGGAGACCACCAGCGTAGAGTTGGTTAACTCACGGGCGTCCTCGCGGAGCTGTGAGCGCGGAATCAGGGAGGTTACCTTCAGTCCCGTGTACGTGGATTCCGCCGAAGCCGTAATATAGGACTCCCTCGAGTCGGGCAGCTTGTCTGCTTCAGAGTACAGGACCACCTGATCCTTGCCTGTAATCTGCAGCAGGCCGCTTCCGCTGGAACGCAGCGTCGATACAATCGAACCGAAGCCCCGCGGCGTCAGATCTATTTTGACAATTCCCAGCTTGGCATTAGTATACGGCTCACGGATCACCCTGGCTGCCGAGATCATTCCGTGCTTCCCCTCAGTATAATAAGCTGCGGTATGCGGCGGAAGAATGGTCAGGCCTCCGTCCTCCCGTTCCACAGGCTCCATCCAGTCTGCCATGCTGCCGTCCCACCGCTTCCTTACACTCTGGTCCAGATTACTGAAAATTCCGCCGTCATTGGTGAACACCAGAATGCTCTCAATCTCCCCCCGGTCAAAAGCCAGCGAAGAGATGAACAGGTTCATCTTCAGCGTCTCATCCGTACTCAGATAGGTGCCGGCCGGGCCTGCGCCCCTGTGCTTGCGGAGAATCTGCATCATATCCTCATCGTACAGCGGCGTAAGGGTAAGGCGGTCCAGTTCCTTAATATAACGCTCCAGATTAATATTAATCTGGTTCACCACCTGATTGGACAGCTCCACCGTACTGCGTTCGACGCCGGCGGTGTATTTCCGGTAGCTGATCGTACCGATGATCAGAAACGGAATCGTGATCAGCAGAAAAAATAAGACAATAAATTTGGTGCGCAGCGGCACATAGATTGATTTTGGATTCGACCCTTTTCTGAACAGCATGCGAAGCAGCCTCCCTGACTCTCATTCCCTACATCAACATAGCATAATTTGCGGATGAAGTCAGAGCCGTTCGCCATGTGTATTTACCAGCGGAAGGGCAGCCGCTCAGGGCCTGTGGTTCAGCTGTGGCTCAGCTATGCTCAAGCTCCCCCGCCCATATCTCCGTCTGTCTCCAGAATTCAGCAGCCGTCAGCGTGCCGCTGTGAATCATATAAGCATAATCCAGCAGATTCGGCAGGCAGGGCAGATCCAGCAGATAGCGGCTGAAGGCATGTGCAGCGATCTCCGAGGTTCGGGTCACACTGGACCGGATGCGCAGCGGACCCAGGGAGAGGCTGCTGATATCATCCAGCCGCTTGTTGGTGTACCCCAGCTCCGTGAACTCCAGATCGTGGAACAGCTCATGGGCCAGATGAATGTCTGTAATCTCCTTCAGGCTGAAGGAATGGCCCGGAAGCAGTACACCGGCAGATTGCCGCAGCTCCTCCATGGATGACTGATACAGCGTGATGACACGCTCCTTGGCGGACAGCTCAATCTGGGCGCGGAAGCGGATCTGCCCGATGGTGCCCTTTCGCAGATTCAGATCAATACGTATGCCGCGGTTCCGGCAGATGGCCCCGACATCGGTGCCGTAACGGGCCTTGAAGGCCAGCGCCTGTTCCCTGCCGATCGCAAGCGGGCGCTCCACATAATATCGCCGTTTGCTGTACGGTATCCGGTGAAACAGCAGGTCGTTCTTCAGCTCGGCGTACCCCAGCACTTCATCGCCCGGAAGCGTATGTTCCGCTGTCTTCATCATCCTGTGCACCTCCTACTGGTAGACGACAGCAAGCAGCTCGCTGTTGTCCTCAAGCAGCTGGGTCTCCACCTCAAGAATGGAGAACAGCTGCTCCTTAGTCTGCATCCCGGTCAGATCCAGCATTTTTTCCTTATAGAAGATGAACGTCTTCGGGATCGTAGCATTGGCGTCCGAATAGATCGTATTCTCCTCCAGGAACGAAGCGAACCGGTCAGCCATATTCTTCTTCAGAAAAGCCAGATGATACGCATTCGTCTTCTTGAAGCGCACCACCCCCTCGCGGTCCAGCACGCTGACATGGCTTAGCTTCTTCTTCACCAGCCCGAACAGCGACTTCTTGATCTCGCTGGACTCGAACAGATACCATCTGCCGGAGGCTGCCTTCAGCTCCGTCTTGTCCGCCGGCTGGCCCAGCGCATCCGCTGCCGTCAGCATCAGCTCATTCACCGGCACCTCGCGGCTGGCCAGATCCTTGGAGCGCAGCTCGGTGGAGCCGGTGGCAATCGCACGCAGAATATTGCGCTGGGAATCGATCTCGATCGTAACATCGACGGTGGATTCGTTCGCGCCGGACTGGACAATTTTCTCCACAATCTCCGCCCGGATCAGCTTGATGTCATGCTCTGTGGCACCCACTACCGTCTTCTCGATCTGCTCGCGGACCATCGCCATCCCGACGCCAATCGTGGAGATGTACGGCGCGTTGTTCGCAATCTGGTGCTTGAAGCCCTCCTTCGCCGCCATGGCCGGAACCAGAACAGCTCCGCTGCCGCCGCCGCCCACCAATGTAATGAAGCCCGTGTCCAGCTCATAGTCGCTGATCATCTGATTCACCACCGCCATTACCTTGCGGATGGCAATGTCCATCGCTGCCCGGGCCGCATCCTCCGCAGACATGCCGAGATGGGCCCCCAGCGCCTGCCAGGCGATCCGTGTGCTCTCCATATTCCCGCGGGCATAGTCTGTCTCCGGCACATGGTTCAGCAGATTCGCCGCTCCCGCCAGGGTCAGCGCATATTCATGGCCTCCGGCGCTGCGGACCGTAACATAATCCGGGTCCCCTTCGCGCGGACGGACAAGGCCGATAGACGGCTGCTCCAGATTCTCCCTGCCGGTGAAGCATTCGTATTCCAGTCCTGCAATATGCGCGCTGCGCGGACCGACATCCGTAATCTTGCCCCCGCCGATCTGGATCATACTGCCCCCGGCAACCGCCAGTGTCCGTACATCCAACGAACGCAGATAGGTCTTGTGTCCGCCTACCTGGGCGTTCTCGATCATGACTTTACCGTTCTTGATTACGGAGATATCTACACTCGTGCCCCCGACCTCGAAGAAAATACCGTCCGAGATCTTCTCATACATCAGAGCGCCGGCCACCCCGGCCGCCAGCCCTGACAGCATGGTCAGGATCGGGCGCTTGCGCACCTCATCGATGCTCATGACCCCGCCGTCGCAGCGCATAATCATCAGCTGGGAGGTGATTCCCGCCTCCTTGACCGCCTGCTCGGTCATGTTGGCGGTCTCCATCATTTTGGGAATCAGGCTGGCATTGACGACCGCTGTCCGCGTCCGGGTCTTCAGCCCGTAGAGCTGGGAAATCTCATGTCCGCCGGTAGCATATACTCCCCGGCTGCGGGCCGCCTCCATCACTCTCAGCTCATTGGCCGGATCATCGACGCTGTAGGCCTCCGAGGCGACGATGACCTCTGCCCCCTGAGCCAGCAGCTGATCAATCGCATCGTCTATCGCGGCTGCTGTAAGTTCTTTGGAATCGATGAACTTGTGATACGTGGTCAGGTATTTACCCGCCGCCAATTCGATATCCGCCACATTGGTCTCCGAGCGGGCACTGCGGGCATCCATCCCCGTCCCCATCCCTACGATGCCGACACGGGCAACGTCCCCTTCAAGCAGAGCATTGGTGGCCTGTGTCGTGCCGTGGGCGATGAACTTGATATCGCCGGGAAGAATGCCGTTCTCGCTCATGATCCGCTGGATAATCTGGACAATCCCGCTGGCTACTCCGCGTTCATCGTGGTGCGTGGTGGGCATTTTGACCTTGGACAGCACCTCGAAGGTCTCATTATCTATCGCTACGGCATCCGTGAAGGTTCCTCCGACATCGATGCCGATTCTGACTTGTTTATTGCTCATAGCAGGTTCTCCTCTCCGTGAAGCTTATATCTGCATATATCCTGTAGACGCTACTGTCCCTTGCCGCTGCCTAAAAAGCGATCATTCCCGCAATAATCATCGAGATCATGACAGCAACGAACATCCATGGCAGCGTCTTGCGCAGCGTCTCAATAATATCCGTCTTGGTGTAATCGGCGATCCACACATTGTGCGAGTTGGTCGGATCGCTGACCGCCTGCAGATTGCTCACGATACGCAGAGCCAGCATCGCAGCAACAGGCGCCATGCCTCCGGCCACGATCAACGCAGCGATACCGCTGCCCAGTCCCCATACATTAAGCGGTCCACGGTAGATTGCCAGCGGAGACAGCAGCGTGAAGACGAGGATATACATCAGCGGGCTGGTTGGAATGATGCCTTCGATCAGCGGCTGGATTAACGCGGCCACCTGTGGCGCAGTAACCGCACTGAGCAGCATCCCGATGCCGATCATCAGGCCGAGCGCACCGGCTACATCCTGAATCCCTTCTACCAGCGCACTCGACAACACATGGAATGGACGCTTAGGTGTGGCAAGCAGCAGGGTGACCAGCGCCCCCATGAACACCGCAGACACAATATCTACCTTCAGGAAAAAGACCAGCAGTACCGGAACAAGCGGGCTGATCAGCGCAATCGCTCTTACGTTCTTGCTGTCCTGGGCCTGAAATTCCGGCTTGAGCGGCATCGCCCAGGCACGGCGGACTTTGCCGTCTTTGCGGGTATAGTAGACGATCATAATCAAAGCAATGACAATCAGCGGAACGGCACAGACGAGGGAATAGGAAGCAATGGTGTTCGTCGGCACCTTAAGCACATCAGTATAAATGGCCCACGTAGAGACATTGAACACCACGCCGACCGCATTGGCCAGCAGCACCACCAGGCCGCTTACAAAGGGCTTCAGCCCAGCCGTCAGCATGATGGGAATCGCGATTGTTCCGACCAGAATGACCATACCCAGACCGTTGGCAGCAGAGAAGATAACAGAGGCCGCGAGGAAAAAGATAATGGCAATCGCCAGCGGCTTATCACCCGCCAGCTCAGCCGCCTTGCGGATAATGGTCTTGGTGATGCCGACCTTGCTGAGGATCTGCCCGAACCAGGCGCCGAAGATCAGTCCGGCAATCGCGGTGGACAGCTTCATGGCCCCGCCGGCGAGCACTCCCTTCGTGATGGTGAAGGTATCCGGGTTGTCAGACAGAAGCGGGATGCCTGCAATCGCCGCCAGCAGAATCGCCATCATCGGCAGCGCGAGCAGCGTGGTCAGCTTGCGGGTCATCATCAGACCCACAAACACAATGAATACAAGTAAAATCCCGATAATTTGCATGGTTTCCAAACCAATTCCTCCTAATATTTTGTTGAATTTACGTTGTTATAAGAATTAATTCCAAGTTTATTGAACGTTTGTGAGGTACAGATGCACATATTACAGTTATGGCGCGCCGCCCGTTATACTTCCAGATAAGCGCCGTGCGCTATAAGTGTCTCCTGCACGCTCTTAACATCGACCTGCTGCACAGGAACTCCTGCACGGACCGCCAGCGCCGCTGCTGTACCACCCGCTTGCCCGATTGCGCCTACTGTCGGTGTCGTCCGCACGGCCGCCTGGGCTTCAAACGTGGCCGAGAGGCATCTGCCAACCATAACCAGATTGTCGATTTCATTTGTGACCAGGCAGCGGTAAGGGATGCCGTACATTGCCCCCCACTCCAGATGATCCGTTGCCGTTCCCTCGCCGTCCGGACTGTGAATATCAATCGGATACCCGGAATGGGCGATCACATCCTCGAAGGGCTTCACCGACAGAATATCCTGTGCGGTCAGTGTATACACGCCCTTGATCTGGCGGGAGCCGCGAACGCCGATGGACGGGCCGGTGGAGACCACCACGGAATCTTCGAACCCGGGAATATATTTTTTCAGAAAAATCTCCAGCTCGCGGCACTGCTTGCGGCCCTCTACCTCGGCCTCGCTGAGGCTCCACGGGTCTGTGCTGTCCTTGCCGAGAATCCGCGTAGTATTCATGATAATCTCACCGGGATTGCTCGTCTCGAAGAATAGCACATCCTCTCTCGGAATGCTGATCTCGCCGCGCGCCTTCGCTTCACGGAACTGCTTGTCGAAGCCGACGACAGAGAGTCTGGCCGCAGAGTCCATCACCGTGATATCCAGATTCATGCGCGGAAAATCCTCGCGGTGCTCACGGATATAAGCCTTGATTTTCTCCGTGTCCACTCCTCTCATCTTCATCTTCAGAGTCATCGGCTGCGACTGCTCGTCGGATTCGCGCCCCTTGGTGAATGGGACGCCGGACCAGGCCGCCAGATCGCCATCCCCCGTAGCATCAATGAACACATCCGCCGTGATCCTGCTAAGCCCGGCTTTATTGCACAAGGTAAGCGATGTAATGCGTCTGCCGGATACTTCAGCACCGGCCAGCATCGTATGATACAGCACCTCGCCTCCGCTCTCCTGCAGCATCAGATCCAGCTCGTATTTCATTGCTTCGGCATCGAACGGTGTCACCGAATAGGTGTAATTCGTTGCATCCTGGATATGCCCCGGCGATTTGCCGAGCGCCCGGAGCCGCTGAATCAGCTCATCGGTAATTCCCCGGATAGCCTGCTTATCCCCCGCGTGAAAGGTCATCATCGGCCCCACACCCGCAGCGGTCAGCGTTCCGCCGAGGAAGCCCCCTGCCTCAATGATCAGCGTCCGGGCGCCTGCTCTTGCAGCCGCGATGGCCGCCACGGAGCCGGAAACTCCGCCTCCCGCCACAACCACTTCATATTTCCGCATCTTTGCTCCTCCTTCTTCCTCTAAAGTGAACGGTTACATTACTGCTGCTCCCTGTATTGCGTTGGGGTGCAGCCGGTATGGTCCTTGAATACTGCCATGAAATGCTTCGAGCTTAGGTAGCCGGATAATTTGGCGACCTCATAGATTTTGAGATTCGTCTCCTTAAGCAGCTGCTTGGCCCGCTTCATCCGGCACTGTAAGACGTAATCCGTGAAGTTCTGGCCGGTCTCCGACTTGAACAGCACCGACAGGTACTGGTGATTCAGATGCACCTGCTCGGCCATATATTGAAGTGATATTTCCTGATCCAGCCGCAGTGCGACCAGTTCCTTCACTTTACGGATCAACAGTCTGCCTTTCTGCTCCGCTTCGCCCTCCTCCGGCTGGCCCGGCAGCCCGCCCCCGGTTCCGTGCTTGCGCTTGAACTCCCCCAGGGCCTGAGCCAGCTCCGTGCGGTCCACCGGCTTCAGCAGATAATCGCTGATGCCGTATTTAATCGCCTGCTTTGCATATTCGAAGTCGGCATATCCGCTCAGAATCAGGATATATAGTTCAGGGTACTGGTCACGGACCCGCCGGATCATCTCCAGGCCGTTCATTTCATTCATCCGGATATCGGTGATCAGAACATCCGGCTTCACGCTTTTGAGCGCCTCCAGCGCAAGCCTTCCGTTCTCAGCCTCCCCCACCACCTGATAGCCGCCGATGACCTTCTCAATCAAATGCTTAAGGCCCGAACGGATCAGAGCTTCATCCTCCACCAGAAACAGCTTGTGCAACACTATCCCCTCCAAATCCAGCATTCCGGCCACCATACCCGCTCCGCCAAGCTTCTCAGCTTCACTCCTTGTAAAACGCTTACAGTACCAGTATAAAATTTGAGCACCGGCAAAGAAACGGTCCCCATTCGAGAAAAGGTATGAAATTTCGAGATTTATCCGTACCCTCTGCTTAAGCCATCAAACCGGATGCCCACCACGCCAAAAAAAGGCGAAAAGGACACCCGGTTCTGCTTGCCTGGTATATAAAGATTACATTACTGGCCTACCTGATTACAGGTCTTGTGCGGTACTGTTATCGTACAGCTCAATCAGTTCATCGAACGATGAGATAATGACATCCGAGCCCTTCAGCTCATCCTGCCGCCCGAAGCCGGCATAGGCGCAACCGATAACGGTCTGTCCATTGCCCTTGCCCGCCTGGACATCCGAAGAACGGTCCCCGACCATCCAGGCGCTGCCGATCTTGTGATTGTCCAGCAGAAGGCCGAGCAGCTCGGTCTTGGTTGCCGTGCCCGAGCCGCCTGCGCTGTACAGCCCCTCGAACAGGTCCTTCAGCTCATGCACGACTACGATGCTATGAATATAATCCTCCAGCCCGTTGCTGGCGACGAACAGCTTCACTCCGCGCGCGTGCAGGGCACGCAGCGTCTCAACTACCTTAGGGTACAGGACCGTCCCTCCGGCTTCCAGCCCCTCAATCTCCAGCTGCAGGAGCAGCTCATCCGCCCGGCGGTGCACCGCCTCATCCGCTTCCGGCATTACGTTCTTCCAGATATCCGCCAGCAGCATGCCAAGACTGCCGAGGATGCGCTCCTCCGGCGGAGTCGGGCCGGAATGCAGGCCTTCTTCCCGCAGAATATCAAACATTTTATGATAGGCGGGCAATAACAGGCTTTCTGTCTGGAACAGCGTACCATCCATATCAAACACGATGGCTTCCGGCTGGTTTAATTTCGGCAGCGGTCTGTTCCCCGCCTGTGTCTGTTCTTCGTTGCTCATGAGGTGAATCATCCCTTCTCATTGTTCTTCGGTCACACGCCCTAATGATATAGGAAGCAGCAGATGTTGTCTACGAACCCCTAATTACAAAAAGGGACCACAGTGCAAACACATGGAGTGCTTACACTGCGATCCCTTCTGTTCATACTGCATACTGCCTCAGAGCCTTAACTTATACGTTGTCGAAGCTTGAGATCAGTTCATCAAGAACATCTTTGCTGACCATTTTACCCTTGAAATTGATCAGGTTCTCGGAGCTTCCGGAGAAGATGCAAGTAGGTTCATATTTTCTGAGAATGATCTTTTCGCCGTCCACAAAAATTTCGAGCGGATCCTTTATGTCAATTCCCATTGTTCTGCGCAGCTCAATCGGAATCACAATACGTCCCAGTTCATCTACTTTTCTTACTATGCCAGTTGCTTTCATCATTATGCATCCTCCCTTGAAATAACACTTGGATCATCATTGCGTGTTAAAAGCTATCAAAGCTTCTAATAAGTAGAAATGATTACTCTATAATTGCATTGTAAAGTGCTATTTCTTTCCTGTCAATTTTATTTCTACATCTTTTGATATTTATCGACAAAAAATTCGACAAAGTTTAGAGTTTTTTCGACAAATCTATAACCGAAACCGTTTTATATCCATTTTATTCTTTTCATTCAATTTTTGCCCGATATTCTGCGGGGGCATGGCTGATGCGGTTCTCCTCTTAGCTTACGGCTGCTCCTTTGGAACTATGCTCTTCCTTTACTTGACAAGAAAGATATACAATCTATATATTTTACGTAATATACTATATTGGAGTGTTTCCATGAGCAAAGAAGCTGAGAAAGAGCAAGCCGTCTATACCGTCATGGAGCATATGGCCAGCGTGCAGCAGAAGTCACAGGCGTTCATAGACCGGATTACGAAAAAAGGGTCACTCTCGCAGAATCAGATCATGCTGCTGTTCCTGCTGCAGCTCACCGGCTCCCTTAATATTACGGATATCTCAGAGCGGCTAGTCATTACGCCGGGAGCCGCTTCGTTCATGTGCGATAAGCTGGAGGATCTGGGATACATCGAGAGAGTACGTACGAAGGAAGACCGCAGAGTCGTCAATATTGTTCTCACCGGATCAGGCAAGCAGCACATCCTTTCTCTGTTCGACACCTTTGCACTCACTGACCTCGACAAAATTTCGGCGGTCCTCCAGAGAATTGATGAGCTGGTGGGCGGAATGTTAGAGTAGCACCGACGGCTATACTTTACGGACAGACTGCATTTCCCTTAGGGAAGTGCAGTTTTTTTGTAAATATAAGAAATTATATGTTGCACACGATAACTTATCCTTCTATTTCTCGCTGAAACGGTACCGTCCTTTGAAAGGACGGCAAAGCCGTTTCCACTTGTCAAGAACATATATTGATTATATATTTCATTTAATATATATTATAGTTACTAAAATACTTTAAACGGCGGTGAATGAACCTATGTCTGCACTGAACCCGACACCTGAATCCAATAAACCTCTTAAAATCAACGGCTCCCGGATCTGCCGGGGGGATATGAACGCCTCCCATGTGGAGGTGCTGGGACACCTGCATGTCAGCGGGAGCTTGACCACAGCGCGCCTGCGGCTTAGAGGAGAATGCTCCATAGGGTTATCTTGCAATACACAGGAGCTGAGCAGCTTCGGAAGTCTGCGTGTTCCTGAACTCAGGGGCGTGAGCATCACGTCCAACGGATACCTGGCTGTTACCGGTGAGGCTGCCGCAGAAGAATTCAAGGCTGAGGGCTGCGTACGTATAGACCGCTTGTCCTGCATCGGCACCATCCGCATCAAGCTGGGGGCCTTGTGCAAGATCAGACATATGACCTCTGAAGGTGATATTATCGTGTCCCCCTCCTCCAGGCTGCTCCCTGTTCCGCTGAGCCCTTTCCGCAAGCTGCGCTGCGAGGTCATTGAAGGGGCTGACCTCACCTTGTACCGGACGCAGGCAGACCTTGTGTGCGGACAGAATGTTACACTCGGACCGGGATGCTCCATCCGGGAGATCCGTTACCTGGAGACGCTGACCATTCATCCCCTTTCACAGATAGGCAAGATTATTCAGATGAATACATAACGATGGAGGTACACGACATGAAATCTTCTTCCTCTGATGCAATGCCCAACCTGCTGAACTATCTGGCAAAAGGGGTCGTCATCCTCTTTGCATTGCCCGTACTGGGCGTCTGGACGGCCGGGAGCTTCATCTGTGCCATCATCGCTCCAATCGCAGGCTTACTGCGGACCTTCAGAGTCAGTGCCATAGGGATGAATCTGCCCCCTTCCTATTCGGTCCCGGTCTTTCTCAGCTTGCCCTTCAGCCTGGTTCTCGCGTTCCTCCTTCTCTTGTCCTTTTATTACACAAGCCGTCTGCTGCTGAAAAGCCTAAGCTTCATCAAGTAGCAAGTGGAAACGGCTTTGCCGTCCTTTTTTAAGGACGGTACCGTTTCAGCGAGAAATAGAAGGATAAGTTATAGCGTGAAACATATAAATTTTTATATTTCAAAAAAAGGTATTTCAGCAGCCATTCTCCGGTGCAGAAATACCCCTTTTTGTATGCAACTACCCCCGTATCCCGTATCAGCTGTTCAGTCTCTTGTTGGTGGGCGAAGCGGGCCCTGCGAACGAAGCTCGAAGAGCCTCGCAGTCTTGCCAGCGGGCAAGGTAACGGTCAAGCTGCCTTCCATAGCGTCCCAGCTCCACTGCGACCCGTGCACCTCAGGATATGCACATCGTGCTTCCGCGTCGCACCCCCTCAGCTCAGGAACAGGCAGCTTGACCGCTGCCGTTTCTCCTGCAATCCGCCATACAGCGATATAGCGGATGTCTCCATGACGCAGCCCGAAGCTGACCCATTCGCCTCCACTATCAGGCAGACCGAGCGGCCAGAAGGCGAAGGCTTGCGGAATGTGGGCGCGGATAGACTTGTAATAATCCAGCGCCTCCTTCACCAGCGCGCGGCGCCTTGGCGTAAGCTCGGCCAGATGGCCGCTCTGGTGAACGCGAAGCAGCAGCGAGTTGACCATATTGAAAATGACCTCTTCATCGTCACCTTCGCGCAGTGGATAAGACCAGACCGCCGATTGCTCGGGAGTCAGTGCAGCCGGAGAGCCTGCGGCAATGGCAGCATACTTCACATAATCCTCCTGGTCACTGGTGGACTGAATGCTGTGGCGGCTGAGCATGGCGTAATCCATCCGCATCCCGCCGCTGGAGCAGTTCTCGATGACGAGCTGCGGATAACGGGCGAAGATGCTGTCCAGCCAGGCCAGATAAGCGCGGTTATGCTGCAATAGACCATCCCCGAAGCTGTCTGCATCGGTCTCCGTACCAATGCCTGCATTGATGTTATAGTCCATTTTGATGTATCCGACGCCGTATTCCTCGACTAGCCTGGCAATCACGCTGTCGGCATGCCTGATGACCGCCGGATTACGGTAATCGAGCTGATAGCGGCTGCGGTCCTTGACCCGCTTGCCATGGCGCATGAAGAACCAGCTGTCGTCAGTCTCCGCAAGCTTCGGACTGTTGATGCCCATCACCTCCAGCTCCAGCCACAGACCCGGAATCATCCCCTTGCTGCGGATCACATCAAGCACATACTTGATGCCTTGCGGGAAGCGCTCAGCCGAAGGCTCCCACTCCCCGACCCCATCCCACCATTCACCGGGAGCATACCAGCCTGCGTCGATGCAGAAATATTCACAGCCGACTTCGGCAGCAGCATCAATCAGCGGCAGCAGCTTCTCCGTGGTCGGGCTTCCCCACAGGCAATTCATGTAGTCGTTGAAAATCACCCGCAGCAGCTCATTATCCTCATTCGGTCTGCGGATCAGCCGCCGGTATGCAGTGAGCTGCTCTGCCGCCTCTCCGAATCCGCCCTCTACTACACCTGCGGCCACCGGCACAGAGGTGAATGCTTGGCCGGGAGCAAGCTTCAGCCACCAGTGGTTGTCATGTTCCGTAGGTCCGCTGACCAGCAGTGTAAGCTGATCTGCCTGATCCGTCAGCTCCCAATGCCAGGAGCCGTTATGTTCAATCTGCCAGAACAGGCTGCTCCCGCTCTCCTGGTTGCGCAGCACAGCCATTGGCAGCAGCTCCGCCGCTGACCAGGACCCGGTATTGCTGGCGGCAATCCGCTTCGAGCCACGGTCAGCGAGATGGGACATACCCAGCTCTGGCAGGCTGTAGCTTTTCCATTGCAGCTCACTCTGCCACCCGCTGTGAGCAATACTCACTTCAATCTTGTCATTACGGTCGCCGTTGCCCTCTTTGTCCACTCCGGTGAGTGCAAATGAAGAGATATACTCCACAGCCGCTTCCTCATCGCCTTCATTACTCACCACTGTCCAGGAACGGACAATCTGCACACCGGTATAGAACTGATAATGCTGTACTGCCTTCACACACGTCAGCGGGTCAGCCAGCGTAAGCTCCAGCTTCCGTCCCAGCGGATTCACCGTGTCCCTATGCCCGCTATACACCATCCGTAACCCGGGATAGGACGCGCGGTGCGTCCGCCCGTGATATTCCGCCCGGTCTTCCCCCGACAGCTGGAGCTCCAGCAACCGGAAGCTTGCCTTATGCTTCGCTTCAATGCTCCCAGCTTCCAGCGGCGCTGCACCAAAATGCAGCAGCCGCACATCCAGCTCCCCGGTAATTTCAATCGTAAGATAAAGCCCGTTCTCGGCTATGTTTATGAGCCTGCTGTCCATGTCTGATTTGGCCTCCCTTATAAAGGATGTTTTTCTTGGTTTCTTGGGTTCTTGGGTTCTTGGGTTCTTGGTTTTCTGCCTCCCCTGATTAGGAGGCCATCTCTTCTATTCGTAACTGCTGATTTCCTGTGGTGCTCGTGTAAGTGGCGAAGTAACGGAGGGAGGTTTGGAATTGGAGGAGCGGTAGCGACCGCCTGAAAGCTTTCCGCAGGAAAGCTCGCTTCGGAAGCATAGGCTGTTTGGATTTCTACTGCGGCGAGCAGTTTAAATCGGGAAATCCAAACATAACAGCGGCCGGAAATCCAAAGCTCATGCAGTTACGTCCAGCCACTTACACCCCCGCCCCGCCTAAAAATCCGCGTTACATAGAAAGATGGCCTCTCAGCAATCCTCAGAGGCCATCATTAAACCTTATTTTTATTCCGCAGACCCGAATTGAATCCAAGCCTTCTGAATTTCATCAATTGCCTGATCCTTCGTCTTGCTGCCGCCGATATAAGCCTGCATCAGCTCACCGAATTTCTGGTGGAACGTATCCAGGGAGTAGTTCACCGACAGGTCGCCGGATTTCTCCGTCTTCAGGATTTCTTCCATTTCCTTAGGCATTTGCAGGTCAGGCATCGGAGCATCCTTGATTGGAGGAATGACCTTCGCTACGTTAGAGAACCAGCTCTTCCCGTAATCGGAAGTATACAGCCAGTTGAAGAACTCAATCGTTTCCGCGGCTACCGCAGAATCCTTATTGATCCGCAGTGCCTGGTCAGCACCGGTGATAATCTGGGATTGCTCCGGTTTGTCACTGACAGGGTATCCGGCGATGCCGAGGTCAAAGTCAGGGGTGATTTTCTTAATCGCTTCTTCATCCCACGCGCCTTTGCCGGTCATGAAGGCTGTTTTGCCCAGGGCAAAATCACTGACCTCAGCATTGCTGTCGCGTTCAAGCGGCTTGTCTGTTCCGTGCTTAACCGTTGTATCAATGAAGCTGAAGAAGTTGTCATTCAGCACCGGATGATCCTTGAAGGTCGTCTTCCCGGCAATGAAGTCCGCTACGAGCGTCTTGGCATCCGTTCCGGCATCGGTCGCTGCGGCGTCTACGAAGTGCTGGAAGATATGCTTCCATACCCACCACTCTTTGTAGGCGTTGGCGAAGGGTGTGATGCCCTTGGCTTCAAGCTTGGTGATCGCATCATCCATTTCAGCAGTTGTCTTAGGCACTTCGGTGATGCCGGCATCCGCCAGCAGCTTTTTGTTGTACATCAGGACGAACAGGTTGCCCTTCACCGGCAGTCCGAGGACTTTGCCGTCGGTAGAGCTCATGTTGGAGCGGACGGCATCCGTCATCGCTGCGGCCAGCGGCTCATTGGTCAAGTCAGCGCTGTATTCGGCAAAAGTATCGATATCCCCGCCCGCCGTGGTCTGGAACACATCCGGTGTGCTGCCGGCGGCAATTTTGGATTTCAGCACTGTATTGTAGTCTGCCTGCATGATTTCCAGATTGATCGTAACGTTCGGCTTCACCTTCTTGTATTCCGCAATATAAGCATTGAAGGCATCTGTGTATTCGGGAGAGGCGGTGAACATATTAATGGTGACGGGCTTGGCGGAATCCGTTGGTGTATTGCCGGCTCCGGCTGTTCCACCCGTGTTGTTAGCGGCATTATTAGTGTTATTACCGCCGCAGCCGGCCAGCAGTCCGCCCACCAGCAGCAGACTCGCAGATAATGCCATGAATCGTTTTAACATGATGTTGCCCCCTTTTTCCTTTTGCATCTTGTGGTCTTGCTCATCATTCTAAATAAAAAGAAAAAGGATAAGAATGTACATAAGTGAACTTCTGAGGGTAAAAAAGTGTCCATGTAACCGTTTCACTTTTCTACCCCTGGCAGCCGCAGCCGGAATTCAGAAGGGGAGCACTCATAATAATTGCGGAACGCCTTGCTGAAATAGTTCTTGTCCTTGTATCCCAGCATTTCAGAGATATCCTGAATTTTGAGGGCAGGATCGGCCAGCAGTGCTGCGGCTTTGTCCATCCTTACCTTTTGCACATACTCATGAATGCCGTAGCCGTATTGTCCCTTAAACAGCTTCATCAGATACTCTCTGCTCAGGAAATATTGTTCCGTGAACATCGATATCTTAATATCCTCGAAATAATGGTTATCAATATACGCCTTAATATTCTCCAGCACACTGCTGCGGTCTCCGGCTACTGTCCGGCTGATCTCGCCCGCATAACGGTCGAAGATATCGTTAAGCACGCCCGCAAACTGCTCAAAGGAGGCAAAGTCGCTAAGAATGCCCAGAGATGCCAGACTGCTGTCCTTCCCGCTGCGGATCTGCGGCGACATAGCATCCAGCTCTGCAGCAATCTCGCCCAGCAGCAAAATAAAGCCCTGCAGCGTACGGTCCGCCTCCCCGAGCGTGAACCCTTCCGTCTCTTGGCATTTGCGGATGAACTCGCTGAGGATGCTGCGGGCATGGTTCACATTCCCGCTCTCCAGCGCGCTGCGGATCTGCGGCATCCGCCCGGTCAGGGAGGGAAGTTCCTTCGCTGCGGGATTCATCACAATGCCCTGCACAATCAGGCTGCCCCTCAGGCTGAGCAGGTCAATCGTATCTAGTGAGGCTTTGGCCTGCTCATAGGAGGCGGCAATACTGAGCGAATCGCGGCAAGGCTCCCCGATTCCGCCTGCACAGAGGATTCCGAACAGCTCCTTCAAGGTAGAGGCCGCTTTCTTCATATGGTGCAGCGACAGGAAGGCCGCATCTGCTTCATAACCACCCTTCATGGTGAAGATGGCAATGAATTCTCGCTCCCCCTTAGGACTGGCGAAGCTGAACGACTCGAATTGCCCGTCCGTGTTCTCATTCATCACATTCGTTACGGCAAAATGCAGCAAATCCCGGTCTCCATGGAATCTTTCCTTACGTACCTGCTCCAGATTAAGCATCCGCAGCAGGCCGACAGCGAAGTGGCTGGCCGCCCCGTCCGCCCCGATCAGCGGGAGAAAGGCCTCATTGGACTGGGTCTTGAAGCTCCGGTCTATGATGGACAGATACATCTTCTCCTTCAGCTTAGGCAGCGACATATTCAGTGTAATATTGCGGCTGATGAACTCGCTCTCCCGCTTCCGTTTGGCCTCCAGCACCCCCACTGCCTTGCGCAGCGCATGGTTAAGATCTGTACGGTTCACCGGCTTCAGCAGGTAATCCACCACCTTCGAGCGGATGGCCTGACGTGTATACTCGAAATCATTATAACCGCTGATCACAATCAGCAGCAGGTCAGGGAATTCCTGCTCGGCAATCTGCAGCAGCTCGGCTCCGCTCAGCTCCGGCATTTTCATATCAACCAGCACCAGATCGAACCGCTCGCGGCGCAGCAGCTCAAGGCCCGCCTTCCCGTCCATCGCCTCCCGCACCTCGCTTACACCGAGGCCCTCCCAATCCCCCAGGATATGAATCGCTTCGCGCAGCGGCTCCTCATCATCAATAATCAGCACTCTATACATGTTGTCCCACTCCTCCCCGCGGCAGCCGCATCTCCATTCGTGTTCCCTGTTCCGTGCTATGAATGACCAGCCCCGACTCTTCTCCATACAAAAGCTTCAGCCGGGTGTTCAGATTCTTCAGCCCGATACTCTCCATGCCGTCCTCTTCGTCCGTGTCCGCTGCGCGGTCCTCCCACTGGATCTGAAGTGAATTCAGCACCTGCTCCAGCCGTTCTCCGCTGATGCCCGGACCGTCGTCCAACACGGAGATCACGCTGTGTGTGCCGGTAACATGCGCCTCAATGGTGATGGTAACCGTACTCGATACCTTTTCCAGCGCATGCTTGATGCAGTTCTCTACCAGGGTCTGGAGCGACAGCTTGGGGATTCTCAGCTCCATCAGGCTCTCATCCCAGGCGTACACCACCTGCATCCGGCTGCCGAACCGCGCCTTCTGCAGGGCCAGATAACGTTCGATATGCCGCAGCTCCTCCCTTGCCTGCACCACATCCTTGCCGCTAATGCAGTATCGCAGGGTCAGGGCCAGGTTGTCCACCATCTCAACAATATCATCGTTGTTGTTCTTGAGCGCCTTGGTTGAGATCGCCTGGAGCGCATTGTACAGGAAATGGGGATTAATCTCGGCCTCCAGCGCTTTTAGGACGGCGTTCTTTTCAACGATTTTCATTTTATAGCGTTCATTAATCAGCTCATTCGTCTTCTCGACCATCTTGTTGAAATGGCGCGACAGGTAGGCGATCTCATCCTTGCCCGCAACCGTCGCCTGCGCATCAAAGCTCCCGGTGCTGAACCGCTGCATCTGGAGCGACAGATTCTTCAGCGGATGGGTGATCCGGTTCGAGGTGAAGCTGACCAGCACCACAGAGACGATCAGGAACAGCAGGCCAATCGCCACACTTAACGTTCGCGTCGTTGTCGCCGCCTCATAGATTTGGGTGTAGGGGATCGGCTTGACGAGCTTCCAGCCTTCCTTTTGACTGATATCGTAAATTACGAGGTATTTCTGCCCCTTGCCGGACCAGGTTACGCGCCCCTTCTGCTCCGGTGTCAGCAGCTTCGCCAGTCCCGCCTCCCTGCTCTCCTCGTAGAATTCCTTATCATCCACCTTGAAGGGCTCGCCGTCCGGGCTGATGTACATCAGATGCTCTCCGGTGCTGAACGGGATATCCCGCATAATCTCATCGGTCACGGAGGAATTCAGATATAGCGATAATACCGCTTGCGGCTCGCGTGACACGATGGAGCGGATCAGCCGGTGGTAGCCCATGAATACCTTGCCCCGGTTAACGGGGTAATCGGCACTGTTCACGCTGGCCGGCCGCTCCTCCACGAACGACTGATAGGAACGGTTATATGGACTCTTAAGCGCCCGCTTATACCACGGCAGGTCATCAACAGGCGGATGCTCGGATACCCGGACGGTGATGTTATAGTTCTCCTTGGTGACATAATAATACTTCTGCTCCTTGATTACATAGAGGTATACAGCCTCCAGATCATTGCGCGAAAAATACAAATTCCGCAGATAATCCTCCAAGTACATCCGGGAGCTGTAGTCTTCCGATTCATGCAAAAGCGCATAATTGAACTCATCATAGGAGATCTGCGGCAGAGACAGCTGCTCAATCCCGCTCAGGTAGCTCTCCAGATTCCGTCCGACCAGAAGCAGGTTATTGCCTGTACTGGCAATGCTGTTATCGACCGATTCCCGCTGCAGCATGCTATAGGATATGTAGGTGAGTGAACTGACCACCAGGATGATGATAATCGTAAATAACAGAATCAGCTTGTTAGCCAGGCGGCGGGACACCCGCGCCAGTAAAGGCTCAATTAGCTTAACCCACGCTTTTCTCATGATGCTCTCCGCTCTCTCCGCTGCCGGTTTTGGGGACTTGTCCGGCCTCCGCAGTCCGTTCACCTTTTTACCCTTAACTGTACTCTTAAATCCATTTTTGACGATACGGGTCTGCTCTATAATACACAATATAGACTAACCGGAATGGTTAAGTGTGGCAAGCCAAGCCTAATACTCCCACCCTATAACTCAAGAAGAGGTGCATCCATGTTAAAAACACCCGGCAAAAGATGGCGCGAGAAATTCGAATTCGGAATCTTCACTCTCCCGGTTCTGATCTGTATCGCTGTAGCCTTCTATATTCCCTTCGCCATGACCATCCGCTATTCGATGACCAAGTGGAACGGGATCTCCAAGCACCCCAAGTTCATCGGGCTGGATAATTTCAAGCAGATCTTCTCCGGCGATACCAACTTCTCAAATGCTGCCTGGTTCACGATTAAATACGCGGTGCTCTACATTATCATAGTCAACGTGCTGGCGATTCTGCTGGCGGTGCTGCTGGACATGAAGCTGAGAAGCACCTCCTGGCTGAGAGCAGCCTTCTTCATCCCTTATATCCTCAGTCTCGTTATTGTCGGCTTCATCTGGAAGTTCATCTTCATGCAGGGCTTCAACTCGCTGGGCGAGAGTACCGGCTGGGCAATCTTTGATCTAAGCTGGCTCGGGACTCCTGGACTGGCCTTCATCTCCATCCTGGGCGTATCCATCTGGCAGTCGATCGGGTTCTATCTGGTCATTTACATTGCCGGTCTGCAGTCTGTGCCTGAGGATCTCAAGGAAGCTGCTACAGTAGACGGTGCCGGACCGCTGAGAAAATTCTTCGGCATTACGCTGCCGCTGCTTGCCCCATCGATCACGATCTCTGTGTTCATGGCGCTCACCAATTCGATCAAGGTATTCGATGTCATCCTGTCGCTGACCGGCGGCGGTCCCGGCGGAACTACGTATAGTATCGCTTATGATATCTACCGGGATACGTTCCAGAACAACCTGTACGGCTATGGTACAGCCAAAGCGCTCATTCTGTTCCTTGCTGTGCTTGCCGTAACGATTATCCAGCTGACCGTCTTCAAACGGAGAGAGGTGGAGGCCTAATGACAACCAACCACAACAAGGCAGGCAAGATCATCCTGGAGGTTATTCTGGTCCTCTTGTCTCTGCTGTTCTTGTATCCGCTGTTTCTGACCATTATCAATTCGCTCAAAAGCTTCGGCGAGGTCATGACCGATGTCATCGCCCTGCCGCAGAAGCTGACCTTCAGCAACTACTCTTATGTCTGGGAATTCATCAACTATCCGCGGCTGTTCCTGAACAACTTCATCATTACCGGTGTCGGCCTGCTCGGTATCGTATTCATCTCCTCCATCGCCGCCTATAAGCTGGCCCGGACCAAAACCAGATGGAGCGGTGTCCTGTATTTCCTGTGCATTATGCCGATGCTGATCCCGTTCCAGTCGATCATGCTGACGGTCCTCCAGACCGCCAAAAACCTCAACCTGTCGGAGAGCACCTGGGGACTGGGTCTCCTGTATTGGGGCTTCGGCGCTCCGCTGGCAGTGTTCATCTATCACGGCTTCGTGAAGGGTATCCCGACAGAGATCGATGAGAGCGCGACGATTGACGGCGCTTCCGGCTTCCGCCTGTTCTTCAGCGTCATCTTTCCGCTGCTGAAATCGGTCACCACGACCATTGTGATCATCGATGTCATGTGGATCTGGAATGACTTCCTGCTCCCGCTGCTGATGGTCAATGGTTCACCTGAGACGAAGACGTTAACGCTGGCGGCTTACACCTTCGTAGGCCAGTATACCTCGGACTGGCAGTATGCCATGACCGCTATGGTAATGGCGGTGCTTCCATCGATCGTAGTATTCATCTTCCTGCAGAAATACATTGTGAAGGGTGTTGTCGCAGGGGCGGTTAAGGGCTGATCCCTGTTAGCACCATGCAAAAAGGCGTCCTGTAAGCCGTAACGGCTACATGGGACGCCTTTTCTTTTTGCCGCGGGATACCCTAATGAGTCTGCAGCCATTCATTCTTGATTTCCGGCGGCAGCTCAAGCCCCAGCTCATTTGTACAAGCCGCTTCAAACTGCTTATAGAGCCTGCTGATATTCTCCATTGCGCCGCGTCTCCGATACATACCGATTAGCAGGCGGTTCATTTCCTCCTCCAGCGGATGCAGCGACAAGTATTGCTCCAGACGTAATTCCGCTGCCGCTTCATTTCCAGCCGTAAGCTCTGCCGCCGCCAATTCCCTGACCATTGCTGTATATTGCTTGAAATATGCTTCCTCTAACGGGATCTTCCATAAGTAATTCTTGCCTTCCAGCAGCGGCCCCTGATACAGCAAGCAGAGTTGTTCGGCTTGCTCTGCAGTCAATCTGCCCTCACTGTGGACCTGCTGCAATTGATGATACAGAAGGAGATCATATTGTTTATTTGCTGTGTCCAGCATGTAACCGTCATTAAGCTTCTGTATGCTCATCGGAATTCCGTTCTCTTTCAGGACTTTTTTTAGCAGGTACAGGGTATTATGCAGATTGGATAATCCCCGCTCACCCTTCGCATCCTGCCATAACAAATCAATAAGCTTCCACTTGCTGATATACCGGCCAGGGTGGCACAGAAGATAAGCGAACAATTCCTCGGTCCGGCGGGTTCGGAAGTGAACCGGGAGTCCGTCCGGATTAAGGACTTCAAATTCACCGAAGCAGCGGATAGAGAAGCTGGACTTGAGGGTCTCTGCGGGAATGAGGGTTGACCGGTGCTTGAACAGCCGCCCGGTGACCCGCTGAATCGCCTGCGGCGTGACAGGCTTGAGAATATAATCAAGTGCACTTACTTCGAATGCTTCAAGCGCATAATCCTTATAAGCCGTAGTGAACACAATCTCTGCCTGACCCAACTGTTCACGGAGATGCACGGCAAGCTGCAGCCCGTTCATCCTCGGCATCTCCACATCAATGAACACGATATCCGGCTGCAGCTCCTGCAGATTCGCCAAGGCCTCTACCGGATTTGTAAAAGCTCCAACAATGCTATAATTGCTATTTTGGCCAACCAGTACCTTCATTAAATCCAGGATTGGCCGTTCATCCTCAACGATCATCGTCCGAAACATAGAAACCCCCTCCTTCACGCAGAATCATATTTACTCCTAATCCTCAGAAGCCCCTTGCCCGGAGCCGCTGAGCGGCAGATAGATCGTAACCTTCGTCCCGCTGCCTGCTTCCGAATGAATGCTTAAGCTGGCTCCCGGAATCGTATCCAGACGCTTGCGGATATTCTGAATACCGATGCTTCCTTGCAGCGCTCCTTGACTGTTCAATGTATATAGCAGGTCAGCGGGAATGCCGACACCGTCATCTTCGACTAAGATCTTCATGTATCCGTCTCCAGCCTGAATCCTTAAGGCAACCTTGCCTTGCCCCTCCTTCTCGAACAGTCCATGACGGATGGCATTCTCAATAAACGGCTGGATACAGAGGGATGGGATATTCACTGCCTTCAGGGAATCATCCACCTGGCTGCTATAGTCGAACCTCTCCCCGAAGCGGGCTTGTTCAATTTCCACATAGGCTTGAATCAGCTCCAGCTCCCGGTACAACGGAATGACGAGTGTGGAGCGGTCCATATCCAGAATAAAGCGCATATATTGACTGAGCATGGTTAACAGATAAGCTGCCTTGACGCCATCGGTATAACAGAATGAGATGATACTGCTCATCGCATTATACAGGAAATGCGGTTTGATCTGGGCCTGATGGAACGCATGCTCATGCCGGATCGCTTCCTGAATCGACGATTTCATGGCCAGCAGGTTATGAATCCGGGCCATCAGCGTCTCGCTCTCAAAGGGCTTGGTCACAAAATCATTCGCCCCGGCCCGGAAGCCCAGTGCAATATCGGAAGGTGCATCCTTGATGGTGGCGAACAGAATCGGCAGATCCAGTATAGAGTGACGGCTGCGCAGTGATTGGCATAATTCTATCCCCGATGTACCCGGCATCATGATATCCAGAATGACAAGATCCACTTGCTGATATTCCTGCAGTTTGGTCAATGCCTCCTTAGCGGAAAAGGCTACCAGCACATTATACTCATGACGGCGGAGAATATTCAGCAGTGTATGGATGTTGGAGGCCTCATCGTCTACAATCAGAATGGTCTGCCCTTCCCGGTTCAGTACATCAAGCACCGTATAATCAACATCGGTATGCAGCGCGTAAGGTTCGGCGGTCTGTTGATCTTCGGGAACAGGGTCCACTACGGGCAGCGTAAATACCATGCGGGTTCCCTTCCCCTTCTCGGACCAAGCCACCCGAATCACGCCGCCCATACGCTCCACCAGCTTCCTGCTGATATACAGACCTACCCCCATTCCGGTATATCCGTCCTGCGGCAGCAGCCTGTCCACCTGCTCGAAATATTCAAAGATCGCCGCATGGTTCTCTTCTGATATCCCCGTTCCGGTGTCCTCCACTTCAATGAAAACCTCACTCCCGGCTAATCTCGCTGTAATCTGAATCGATCCCTGACGGGTATGTTTGATCGCGTTATGAACCAGGTTATACATCACCTGCCGCAGTCTGCTCTCATCCGCGAGTACCCAGGTACCAGCTTCCACCTGATTGAGCAGTTGCACTTCTTTGCCCGCCAGCTCGAACCGGAGAATATCATATACGATTTGGACAGCCACTCTCAGATCAACGGCGGTCTGGTGCAGCCGCAGTTCTCCGTGCCTAAGCCGGCTGACATCGATCAGATCCTGGATCAGCATCGACAGCTTAGTAGACGTATCCTTAATCAGCCACAGGTTCTGCTTCTGGCCTGCATGCAGATTCTCTTCCTGATTCTCCAGTAAAAAAGAGGTCATATTCATAATTCCATGGAGCGGTGTCTTGATCTCATGAGAGGTATTCGTCAGGAATTCGTCCTTAAGCTGGTTCGCCGTCCATAGCTTGCGCGATAGAATCTCTGTTTTGGCATACGCATTCGAGAACCTTACAGCCAGCAGGATATTAATGAGCACAATAAATGCAATAACCCCGCATCTTCCTGTAAAATTACTCTGCACAATATTCTCGGAATAGAGGCCGTCATTCATCAGATAGATCATCAGCGCAGTGGCTCCGCCAATGAACAGCATCAGCTCCGCACGATCTTCCACTTGACTCTGCCTGCGGATATATAAATAGACCATTCTCGCTACAATGCCGAGCATAACGATCCAGAGATATAATATGAAGAAATATTTCACACGAATATGCACCCCATACGGCAAAAGAACAACCATAACAAGATAAGCCATAAACGGGGTAAGAATCAGCCTCAGCCTGCGCAGCGACATCAGGTGCGACTCTACGGTACAAAAGAACACAATAATCAGTATCGCGCTAAGAAAATGGCTGACATCCAGCAGCTTATACGAAAAATCAAAGGGAACAGACGGCAGGAGACGCTGAAACATCTTTTCTCCATACAAGGAGTTCTGCAGGGCCAGAAACAATAAGAAAATTCCGCTAAGCAGATACTCCTTCTCTTGGCGACCAAAAAAATAGAAGCTGAGGTGATAGGCACCGAACATGGCCAAGATCAAAATGACTCCGATATCCGCACCGATCTGTACCATATTGCGACGGGTGATGTCCTCTTGTGCTCCAAGCGTGAGGGAGTTCACAATTCCTCCGGTGACAAAATTGTAGTTAGAGACTTGAATCACAACCTCAAGCTTGCGGGCATCCGGATGAAAAAATACCGAATAGGGTGTGTTGCCTGGTTGAAACGCGCTTTTGTCGGTGGAAGGAAGACCGCTGGCCCCCTCCTCCTGTCCACCAATAAACAGACGGTGGGCCATGCGTATGCTTCTTATTTTCAAGCCGAGTATTTCATCGGTATCCTCCAATAATATCTGCAGACGGTAGGTGCCTGACCCCCTGTTGCTCATCCCGCCATCGGGACGCTTACCTCGCCAGGTGCCGGGAACCTTCAAATAGACAGGCGGAGAATCATACTGGCCTTGCCGGAAATCCGCAGGGCCCAGCAGCTCATCCGGATAGAACTCCCATTCACCATCCAAATTCACGACTCCCTGCTGCTTGAGATTCCAATTGGACAGATCCAGTATTCCCTTCTCCACTCTTACCTTACTTTGAGGAGGGCGGGTCAGTGAGAAGATCATAAAGATCAAAGAAAAAACAATCAAGAAAAATATGCCGATTCCCGCAAGTCTGCGGATATTTACCTTTCTCACAAACAGCCTCCAGTTCAAAACATCGATGTTCTCATTCTAACTTAATACACTTATAAAAATCTCACAAAATACTCAAGCAGAAAAAAGCACCATCCAGTGGAGGTTCCTGGACAGTGCTTCCTACTTGCATTATCTTGTTAATCCGATCCGGTACACCGGCGTTGCAGTCACACTATGGAACACGGCAACAGCTTCGCCCTCGAATACCTTCTCCACAGCCATGGCGGCATCGTCAGCCAGCTTGACGGCACCGGTGCGGCGCGGCGTGGTCTCCAGTACGATCTCGCCCCGGCGCAGCACCTCACGGAACCGCGACAGGCCGATTTCCCAAGGCAAGCCGTTATAGAAATGGTCGTGGAACAGCTGTCCGGCAGCGAAGGCATAGCCTACATTTCCGGTATAGTCGATGCTCAGCAGTACTTCTTCCATACTCTCGAGGACATCCTCAGGCAGCTGGAGGACAACCTTGTGGTCCTGAATCCGGCGCATGGTAACCGCAACTTCCTTCTGCGGAACCAGCACATCATAAGCCTGGAACCAGCCCTCTTGTCGTCCGCTGACAACTGCATCCGCCTGGGCCGTATTCCACTGCGTTGCCGCTTCAGCGCCGCCTGAATATTCACGGAAGGTGAATGCATGCTGCCCCTGGCTGATGAATTCCATCCCGCCCGGGGTCTGAACCGGAGGAACCGTTGAGAAGATGAGGCGGCTGCGGCCGTTCTCTTCAAGCTCCCACAAGGTCGCTGCTTCACGAGCGCTCATGGCATAGATACGGACTTCCCGGGCTCCTTCCCGCCGGATCACAATCATAGAAGACTGGTCATGCGGAATCAGCACATTGTAGCCGCCGTTCTCTCCTACGTCCCCGGCATCCACAGTCACATCAAGAATGCCGGAAGCTGCATCGATCTGGAACTCACCGTCGACACCCTTCGGCATAGAGAAGAAGTAGGTGGCTGCTTCCTCCGTTTCAATCACCGTTACAGGCTGAGCTGTGGCAGCCTTAAGATTGAGACCATCCAGCGCGAAGTTGAACGGCAGCAGGAAGGAAGCTTTGGGCTGAACCGTCAGCTTGCTCCGCTGCGGGAAGCTCAGCGTCTCCTCTCCCAGTTCTACCGCAAATACAACCTCCTCGTGTGTATCCATCTCCACATGGTCCTGATAATTATTGACGAACACAAATCCCGACTTGCCGTCTGTGCGGACGGCATAACGCAGCGTATGCGCATCCTCCGGCGTAACTGCTTCTGCCCCCTCGGGCAGCACAGTCGCCATCGGTGCCAGCCGGTCTGCGAACCGGCGCAGGAAATAATGAAGCGGACGAAGCAGATGATTCGACTCGCGGATCTGGCCGAATTCGCCAATCGGCGCCTGGAAATCATAGGTCAGCTTCGGGGTAGTGCTCTCGTTCAGGTATCCCGTTCTTCCCACCGGATTCGTTCCGCCATGGAACATATAATACCCGATGAAGTTGCAGCCTCCGGCAAGCTTCATTAAAGTCATGGCGATGACACTTTCCGGCTCGACCTGGAACCGGGACAGATACCAGGTCTGCATGCCGCCGCCCATCTCACAGCAGGCGAACGGGTATTTCGTCCGCGGGTACGGCGGGTTGAATTCGCCGCCCGGTGCCTTGTCGTCATGGAAGTTCACGAATACATATTCCGGCGTTGGCTTCTGGACCTGATTCGGATCACTAATGCTCCAAGGAGTATAGGCATACCCGCCATACAGCGGAAGCACCTCATCCTCCAGGAACGGCGCCTCGCCCCAGCCGGTGCTGGTATAGATCGGAGCGATCAGACCCGAATCCACCGCATACTTTTTAAGCAGACGCATATGCTCTGACCCCGCTTCACCGCTAACACCGCCGCTGAGGTATTCATCACCCTGCTTGGCAGTTTCTTCCCAGAGTGCAGCCGCAGCATTCAGCTCATTCTCCAGCTGGATACCGATCACCGGGCCGCCATCCTTGAACATCTGCCCGTCGGCCTGAGTGCCAATCTCCCGGAACAGGCGGTCCACATACTTCAGGTAGCCCTCATCATTGGAGCGGACCGCGAATTCGCGCCCGAACAGCCAGTCCGGCAATCCGCCGTTACGAACCTCGCCATGACAGAACGGACCCACACGCAGAATGACGTAGAGGCCATTATCCCGGCACAGGTCCACGAACCGCCGGAGATTGCGGTTGCCCGCCCATTCGAACACGCCTTCAAGCTCTTCGTGATGATTCCAGAAAATATAGGTCGCCACCACATTGATTCCCGACAGCTTCAGCTTGCGGATTTCGCTCTCCCAGTCTGCTTCAGGATAACGGGAATAATGAAATTCGCCGCAGATGGCGAAATAGGGCTTGCCATTCAGTTCCATATAATAATTGGTGAAGCTGAGCTCATCCCCTTGAGGGCTGGTTCCGCCCAGCCGCAGCGTAGACGGGTAGATATTCTTGGGAGACACATGAGCCTGAATCGTATACTTCATAAGAATTGCTCCTTTGCCGAAAAGTATAATTCATGTACAACCTATACCTATAATTTCACAAAAACTGCCCCAAAGCTAATGCTTTGGAGCAGCCCGTAAGCTTATGCTGTTATTTCTGCGCTGCGAGGAATGCATCGATCTGTGTCTGCATTTCAGTCTGTACTTTATCCAGACCTGCTGATTTCAGCTGCTTGATAAGGTCAGCCTGGCCTTTAGCCAGATCATCAATCAATCCGTATTCCAGCGGAATGGCATAACGCAGCATTACGTTACCGATGTTAGCCACTTCGTTCTTCACTGGTGTAGTGTCGAAGACGAAGGTTTCGAGCGGGAAGTGATAGATGCTGGACTGCCAAGTGTTGAACATATCGTCCGCTTCCTTAGGATAAGCTGCATCCTGACGGTTCAGCGGGGAGTTCCAGCCCCAGTTCGAGAAGCCTGTGTAGTTAGCGGCAGCAGGACCGGCGGTGAACTTCTTGTCGCCTTCCGGATTGTAGTTGCTTCCGGCGATACCGTACATCGTCAAATCATGAATTTCTTTGTCATTCTGCAGTAAATCGAGCAGCATCAGGGCGCGCTCAGGATTCTTGGAGGTTGCATGCACGGACATCCCGTTCTGCGTCGAGATCGCAGCAATTTTCTTTTTGTCCGGGGTCAGATCTGCAATGCCCAGCTCTACATCCGGTTTGTCACGGCGCATTTCAGCCAGGTTAGCAGCTACAGTACCCAGGTTATGCGCATAAGAGGATACCTTGCCTGCTTTGACATCCTGCCATACATCATTTTTGTTGCTGACTACGTTCTTGGACCACGCGCCGTTATCGGCCAGGTCTTTGTAATATTTAAGCAGGGAAGTGAATTCGGGTGTGTCATAGATATTGAAGACTTTACCGGACGCATCATCCAGCTTGTACGCCAGCGGAAGCAGACTTGCATCTACCAGGTTGAAGTTGTTGTTCTGCTCAAGCAGCGTCTGATCCAGCTCATGGAATTTCCAGCCGTCCGCCGGCTTGGCTCCAAAGGCAGTAATCCCTTTTTCATCCTTGGCAATCGCCTTCAGATAAGTCGCATACGATTCAGGACTGTTGATTTCCGGCAGGTTCAGCTTTTTGCGCAGATCCTCGCGGTACAGCACCACTTTGTCGGTTACTTCAACATTGTTGTTCGGAACCATATAGAGCTTGCCGTCCACCTTTGCCTGCGCCCAGTTTACTTTCGGCATAGCCTCCCAGGTCTGCGGCATATACTTGGTCAGCATATCATCCGTTAGCTCCAGGAATCCGCCCTTCAGCGCCTGATCGTTATAGAAGGCCCAGTTTGCAGTATACACGAGGTCGAAATCTTCGTTCGCCGCGAATTTCAGCGGGTATTTCTGGGTCCAGTCGGACCAGTCGAGGAATTCAGTTTCTACAGTAGCATTGATTTTCTCCTTGAGCTTGGTGTTCAGCTCTCCGAAGACCTTATCATAATCCCCAGGCTGTGGCCCGAGCAGAATCATTTTGAGCTTTACTTCTTTGGAGGTGTCCGGAGCGCCTGAATTGGTTGCTCCTTCCGATGTCGCTGGAGCCTTAGTAGCCTCCGCTCCTGTATTCGCGTTATTATTGCCGCCGCCGCATGCACTGAGGACCGTCCCTAGTGCCATCATCGTTGCAAGCGTTACTGTAAGTTTCTTTTTCTTGTTCATCATGACCGATATTTCCCCCTTAAGTAATAGTTGCCCTAAGTCTTATATTGATAACCAGGTTACCCTGTGATCATCCTTTGACTGCACCAATCGTAAGTCCTGTTACAAAATACTTCTGGATGAACGGATACGCCAGCAGGATCGGCCCTGTAGCCACAATCGTCATGGCCATCTTCAGACTTTCGGTTGGCAGGTCCGTGTTGACTACCGCACCGGAAGCCATCATCGCCTTACGCATTCCATCCATGTTGCCTAACATTTTGTAGAGATAATACTGCAGCGGCATCAGCTCCGACTTGGAGATGAAGAGAAGTGCGTTATACCAGTCATTCCAGTAGGCCAAGGCAATGAACAGACCAATGGTCGCCAGGGCGGGCTTGGACAACGGCACAATCAGCTGCATGAAGATCCGGAAATCGCCGGCTCCGTCAATTTTGGCGGATTCTGTAATCGCATCCGGGATGCTGCCCATGAAGGACTTCATGACAATAATATAGAAGACGTTCATCATCATCGGCAGAATCAGTACCAGAAGTGTATCCTTCAGATGCAGGTAGTTGATGATCATCAGATACCATGGAACCAGGCCGCCGCTGAACAATGTAGTGAAGAAGAAGAAGAAGGAGAAGCGGCTGCGCCATTTGAAATCTCTCCGGGACAGCACGTAGGCTGTCATTGATGTCAGGAACAATCCGACGATCGTACCGATGGCTGTAACGGAGATCGTCACGCCATACGCTCTGAGCATCTCAGCCGGATACTTGAACAGCAGGCTGTACGCTTCTGTCGAGAAGGCGGTCGGGAAGATCTGGAACCCTTTCTCGATAATCGCGCTCTCTTCACTTAGAGAGGAAGAGATCACCAGAATGAACGGGAAGATACAGAATATGGCCAGTATCGTAAGGGTTACGTATCCGATGACGGATAGCACCATTTTGTCCCGGTTTGCAGGCTTTCTGCGTACTTCCGGTGATTGAATATTAGCAGTGGTTGAACTCATCGGGCATTACCTCCTTGTCCTAGAATAGAGCGCGATCCTTATCGTATCGGCGTACTGCGTAGTTGGCCAGCATGATGGTTGCGAAGCCGAGCAGAGATTGGTAGAAGCCGGCTGCCGCAGACATCCCGATTTCATTGGATGTGGTCAGCGAGCGGAAGACGAAGGTGTCGATTACGTCGGTGGACGAGAACAGCAGGCCGTTGTTGCCGACCATATTGTAGAACATCCCGAAGTCTCCGCGGAAGATATTACCGATCGCCAGCAGCACCAGAATGATGACGGTCGGCATCAGGTTCGGAATCGTAATTTTCATAATACGCTGGAAAATATTCGCGCCGTCAATTTCGGCGGCTTCATACATCTCGGTGTCAATGCTTGTAATCGCGGCCAGATACATAATCGTTCCGTAGCCGAGTGTCTTCCACGCGGATACGATGACCAGAATGAACGGCCAGTAGGCTGCCGTATTATAAATATCGATTGGCTGCATGCCCAGTCCCTTCAGCAGCACATTGACTGTACCTACATCGAAGTTGAACAGGTTGTACGCAATCGCGCCCACAACAACCCAGGAAATGAAATAAGGCAGGAACAATACCGTTTGGGTCAATTTACGGAACCATTTGCCCGCTACTTCGAACAGCAGGATGGCTGCGAAGATCTGAAGCACGTTGTTCACAACGATGAATGCGATATTATATAGCGCTGTATTTCGGGTTACGCGCCAGGCGTCACCGGAATCAATGAAGAATTTGAAGTTATCCAGCCCGTTCCACGGACTGCCGAATACCCCGCCCGTATAATCAAATTGCTTGAATGCCAGCACAATGCCCGACATGGGCAGATAAGCAAATAGCAGAAAGAACAATACTGCCGGTGTCAGCATAAGAAGCAAGGATTTGTATTTCTTGACGTCATCCCAGAATCCGTGTTGTTTCTGTTTCATCTTGAATCCCCTTTCCCATTCCCATTTCTCTATAGCCTTATTATAAATAAGCGTCCATCCGGTGTGGATTAGGGCTATCAACTAAAACTAATACTTTTTCAACGATCCGTTTAAATATATATACTTTCCAAAAAAACAAAAAACGTTGCCTCTGATTTGAAAACCAGAGCTGGCAACGTTTGGCAAGTGGGAATTCTATATTTAAAATAAAGCTTATATCTTCTGCTTTTTGCGGTATTCCCCCGGCGTCATGCCGGTGATCTGCTTGAACTGACGGTTGAAATAGATGATATTCTTATAGCCCATCCGTTCGGCTATCTCATAGATCTTAAGCGTCGGATCACTGAGCAGCTCGAACACTCTGCCTGTTTTCCGTTCGTTAACGTACTCGCTGAAGGGAACTCCGTATTCTTCCTTGAACAGGAAGCCGAGATAATTCGGGGTGAAGTCGAAGTGGGCGGCTACCTCCTTCAAGGTGATCTTCTTCTCCAGATTCTCCTCGACATAATTCATAATCTCGTCGATCAGCTTGCGCTTCTGCCGCTGCCGCTTCACATACAGCAGCTCCGACAGCTCGAAGAATCTCCGTCTCATCCACGACAGGATATCGTGAATCGTCTCGAACTGGAACAGGATATCCGGCTGATGGGACTCCCACTGGAGCAGCTCATACAGATTCTCATTCTGCTGCTGCAGGTCCGCATGCAGCTTGGAGGTGATACGGATAATCAGCTCATAGACATCCTTCTTGCCGGCACTCGTGAACAGCTCCAGCAGATGATCGTCAATCGCCACCAGATCGTACTGGATGATAGCCTCCAGCAGCTGCACAACGGTCTGCTCAATTCTTGCTCCCGGCGTTCCGCGCGGGGAGGACTCCAGATTGTCGCGGATCAGCCGGTTCTTGCCCAGCAGCCACTTTGCACTGAGTGCTGCCGTTGCCTGCTGGTAGGATTCATGCAGCCCCGCCTCATCCTGGGCGTAACGCCCGACCCCGATGGTCAAGGTGCAGGGTGAGCTCACGGCCATCTGCTTAATCAGCTCATCCAGCAGACTCAGGAAGCTGTCCGGCGGAAGGCTGCACAGAATGACGAACCGGTGATGATGGACAGGAATCAGCGTTCCCAGCTGGTTGCTCTCTACGAACGCTCTAATCAGTCCGGCCATCTGCCGCGTCTTAACCCGCGCATCCTCCTCGGACAGGTCACGCATTTTCCATTCCAGATCATCGATCTCAATAATCGCTGCAGCCGCCCCCTTCATGAGCAGCGGACTCAGGGCACTGCGCAGATGCTGCTCCGCAGGTTCAGGCGATGCATCCTCGAACCAGCGCAGAATCAGCTCCTTATTAACCAGAGACAACGCCTCAGTGAAGGAACGGTTCTTCTCCCGTTCCTGCTCCAGAGCGGCAGACAGAGATTCCAGCATCTCGTAGAGATCCTTGTCTTCTACAGGCTTCAATAAATAACCGGAGGCATTGATCTCAATTGCTTCCTTGGCATAGCTGAAATCCTCATGGCCGCTGATGAAAACAATTTTGACCTTCGGATTCAGTACCTTCGCCCGGCGCGCAAATTCCGTCCCCGTCATAATAGGCATCCGTATGTCTGACAGGATGATATCCACCCGCTCCTGCTCCATGATCTTAAGCGCATTGAAGCCGCTGTTCGCCGTTCCTACCACTGCAAGATCCAGCGGGCTGGCCAGTACTCTGCGCCGCAGCCATTCCAGATCAATCGCTTCATCGTCAACCAGCAATACATTGATACTCATCGCAATCTTGTCCTCCTGTACTTATAAGGCTGGCTTCTACAGCTCCTCATGATCCTGAAGTCCGGCAGGGAGCAGCAGCCGCACGGTTGTCCCGCCTCCATAGAAGCTGGCAATACTAACCCCGTACGCCTCGCCGTATCTGAGTTTGATCCGCTCATCCACATTTTTCACACCGTAACCGCCTGACTGGCTCGGACCCTGCATCATACGCTTGACTCCCTCAGGGCGCATGCCGATCCCGTTATCGATAACCTTGAGTTCAATATTGTCCCCCACCCGCCTGCCGGTCAGCCGTATGGCAATGGTCTCACCGAACCAGGCGTGCTTGAATATGTTCTCCACAAAAGGCTGGAGCAGCAGCTTAATTACCTGCATATGCAGAATTTCCTCTTCCACATCCACGTGCAGCGTGAAGGCATCCGCGTATTTGACCCGCTGAATCTCCAGATACGTAGCCACCTGGTCCAGCTCCTTCTCCAGCTCAATATAGACATTGCCCTGATTGAGCGTCAGCCGGTAGAACCGGGACAGCCCCTGGACCATCTCCGTGACCTTGCCGATCTCCCCGAGATTAGCCAGGCTGCTGATTGTGGAGAGCGTATTGTATAGAAAATGCGGATTGATCTGCGCCTGCAGGGCCTCCAGCTCCGCCTGCTTCTTCTGAATTCCCTGCACATACACGCTGTTGATCAGGCCCTGAATGTTGGAGGCCATATCATTGAAGGAGTCTGCGATCTGCACGAATTCATCATTGCCGGAGAAGCGGATGCGCTTCTGGAAGTTCCCGTCCTGGAAGGAACGCACCAGGCCTACGATCCGGCTCATTTTGCGGCCGGATATCCGTGCCACCACATACCCGATCAAGGTCATAACCAGGAAGCTCAGACTGCAGACCGCGATAATCACACGGCGCAGCCGTCCGGCATCCTGGGTGAGATATTTATGCGGAACTATGGCTTCAATAATGAAGTTACTGCCCGGAATCGGTTCCTGCAGCCTGAGGAAATTCTCTTGTCCGCTGCTATTGTTGGCGGGACCGCGCTGGAACAGAATATCCCCGGTGGTCTCCTCCACAAGCCGCAGCGTAATCCCTTCCTCCAGCGGGAAGGTATCGAAGCCGCCGAACAGATCCTCCAGCGATACTGTGATCCGCACATAACCGATCAGCGATTTGTAATCACTGAAGTTGACGAGTCTGCGCACATGCGAGAGGTTGCCCAGCTTCTGATCCGTATCAATCTGCAGCCACAAATTATCGCGCTTGGAATCCTTCAGTGACCGGTACCATGGACTGCCTGTAATATCGTCCAGGGGCAGAATATAGTAATCACTGGTAATGATCGGGTCATCCAAATTATCGCCTGACACAATGTTCAGATCAGCGTTCGGGGTGTAGAGCATGAAGCGGATCTTGTTCCCGAACAGCTGCAGCGGTGCGGTAATCTGAGGGACAATCTCGTCAAGCATCGTCAGATAGATCTCAAATGGGGTCCCCTTCATTTCGAGCGCACGCTGGAACGGCTGGCTGCCGAACAGGTTGTCCGACATCCGCTGTATTTCATCCATCTGATAGCGGATATTGTTCCTCGACTGCTCCATGCCTGTTCGGATGTTGGACTCGGCCATCTCTGTCCGGGAATCGGTCAGCATCGAATAGGAGATATAGCCGATGAACACATCCGTAAGCAGAACCAGCAGCAGATACGGAATCATCATTTTATAGGTGAAAGGCATGTACTTCTTAAGCTTGGGCATCATTCCCTGACATCCTCTGCATAGAATTCGTTATAGCTATTCTATTCTGAAACGGACCGCAGCACCACTTCCGCAGACGCAAGTCCAGGAGAGACAGCCCGAATCTGTATATCGCCCGCTATGGCAGCCGTCTGAATCAGCGCCAGACACCAGCCGTTAAAAGCACGCCGCAGCACCGACTTATCCGGCTCATGGCTGCTTGGATTGCCGTTGCCAACGCCGAGCAGCCTGCCTGCGCCAGCAACCTCAAAGCGGATCTCGTGATCCGCCGCCGGAACCACATAGCCCTGCTTGTCCAGCACAGCTACACGAACCGGAACTGTATCCGAACCATCCGCTTGCGCCTCTAACCGGTCAGGGAACAAGGCAATCTGGTACGGCTGGCCGGCGGTGACCACAGTCTTCTCAGCGATAACACGGCCGTCCCGTTTGCCGGCGGCTTGCAGCTCACCTGGTTCATAGAGAACCTCCCACGACAAATACCCGTTCATATCCGCCTGCTGCTCCCCCAGACTTCTGCCGTTCAGGCTCAGCTCGACCGTATCGGTATTCGCGAACACCCTTACCTCAACCGGCTTACCTTCGGACCCGGGCCAATTCCAGTGCGGAAGCACATGGACCATCGGCTCCTCCCTCCATACGGACTGCATGTAGTAATAGCTGTCCTTCGGGAAGCCGCAGGTATCCATCAGCCCGAAATGCGAATTGATGCAGGGCCAGAGATGGGGAGTAGGCTCCCCCCGGTAATCGAAGCCTGTCCACATGAACACGCCGGTCAGGAAGCGGTGCTGCACCAGATCGCTCCATGCCTGCTGCGGAGTACAGCCCCATGAAGGGATATTCGTACCGTATTCAGAGCAATAACCCTTAACCGGATCATCTTCATAGATGCCCCGAGTGGCAGTATAACTGGCACATTCACTGCCGATCATGAGGCGGTCCGGGTGCCGCTCATGATCCCGGAGGTCGATGTTCAAGTCTTGCCTGTGCCCGTAATTATACCCTGTAATCTCAACAGCGTCATTATAGCCGTTCTCATGCCAGCCGTGGTTCATCGCTGCACAGGTCGGCCGGGTCGGGTCTATGCGGCGTGTCCAGTCCGCAAGTGTCTTCAGCACCCGGGCTCCCGTCAGCGTTCCCTCAAGCACCTCTTCATTCTCCAGACCCCAGATAATGACGCTCGGGTGGTTGCGGTCACGGTAGAGCATCCGTGACAGCTGGCTCAGTCCATTCGGGCTGCTGTCCAGCTTACGGTTCTCGTCCATCACCAGCATACCGATCCGGTCACAGATATCCAGCAGCTCAGGTGTTGGCGGGTGATGGGCGCTGCGGTAGGCATTGGAGCCCATCTCTTGAAGCAGCTTCAGCTTATATTCAATCAGACTGTCCGGCAATGCTACGCCGACCCCGGCGAAATCCTGGTGATTGCAAGTCCCCTTGATCAGCAGCGGCTCCCCGTTCAGGAAGAAGCCTTCTTGCGGATCGAAGCGGATGCTGCGGATACCGAACACGGTCTCATACCGGTCGAGCTCTTGTCCGTCAACAATAACAGCCGTCTCCGCCCTATACAGATAAGGAGATTCCGGGCTCCAGAGCTTCGGCTGCTCCACGCTGAAGCTCTGCTCCAGCTCTATTTCTGCATACCAGTCCGCATAGGCCTCCGCCGTCTCCTCGACGACCTGTATTCCATCCGCATCATAGATAACGGAACGCAGAGAGATCTGCTTCCCCTCGGTGTAATCATTGCGGATACGCGTACGAAGCTGAACCGCAGCCTGTTCTTTTATTACCTCCGGTGTGATAATATAAGTGCCGTATTCGGCCACATGCAGGCGGTCCGTTGACTCTAGCCAGACATGCCGGTAAATGCCGCAGCCTTCATACCACCAGCCTTCGCATTCTGTAGCATCCACCTTGACGAGTATGACATTCAAGCCCTCCTCACCATAGCGGAGCACATCCGTCAGATCATAGCTATACCCGATATATCCGCCCTGATGCGAGCCGATCAGATGCCCGTTGACCCAGACTGTGCTGGTGCCCGATACCCCGTCGAAGCGGATCTTCCACTTGGAACCGTCAGCTTCTGCCGGAAGCGCGAAGGTTTTGCGGTAGAAGCCCGTCCCGCCGGGCAGATATCCATGGCTGCCATCCCTGGAGCCTAGGCCCTCATCGCGGACATACTCCTGCTCCACACACCAGTCATGCGGCAGGCTGACGCCCGTCCATTCCAGCGGCTGCTCGCTCATTCCTTTATCATGGTATGCGATATCCAGCCACTCCCCCTCCCGGAGAGAGCCCGCATCTGTAATACCGCCGGTCATTCCGCCCTTAACGGCATAAGGAATATGAAGCTCCCCTTGATAGAAGCCCCAGTTCCCGTCAAAATTCACTTTGCTTCTTGCGATTCCCGTTCTCACTGATGTGTCATCCTCCTTGGCAGAACTAATATTCCTATTGTAGAGTAGAATCACTCAGCGCGGTTAGCACAATGCTAAGAATGAATAGCACAAAATGAATAATACCGGAAAGACGCCAAACAGCCCGGAGAGAATTAGGAAACGGCTCCCCGGGCTTATAGGATAAGAATTCATATAGATTGAGCTGCTTCATGCGCAGCTTGCCTCACTACTTCTCGCTGACCGCCCCGCCCGCTGCAATCTTCGCATTGAAGGAGAGCTGGTTCAGCTTCTTGATGGTCTCTTTATTGTAGGCATCCCCCATGAAATTCGGCTGGCCGCCAATGATTTTGACCGGTGTAATGCTGCTGGTTACCCCTGACGGGTTAATGGTGAAATTAACCAGCATGGAATGCAGGGTCTTGTCTCCGCCCCGTGTGGAACGGTTGAACACAAAATTGCCCAGTGAATAATAGATCGGCTTATGCTTGTAATATTCAATGCCCATCAGACAATGACTATGCGCACCCAGGATGATATCTGCTCCGCTGTCGATCATTTGCTTGGCCAGCTTGCGGGCATACGCTTCAGGATAATCCTTGAATTCCTGATTCCAGTGAATATATACAACCGTATAATCATTATCCTTGGCAGACTTCTTAATTGCACTCAGCAGCGGCTCTGCCGTATAAGCGGAAGCTGCACCCGGGCTGTTCTTGCCTGCATACCAGGAGGGGTCAGATAGCACACGGCTTGTACCCAGAACGGCGATCCGCTTGCCCTTGACGGTCTTGACATACGGTTTGAAGGCTTCCTCAATATTGGCACCCGCACCGGTATGCCCAATGTTGTTCTTATCCAGATGAATCAGCGTATCCAGCATTGCGTTACGGCCGTAATCCAGAATGTGGTTATTAGCTACGGTGACACCGTCGATCCCCGCTTTGGTTAATCCCGCAAGTGCCGCCGGCTTGGAGCGGAAGGCGAACGTCTTACTGGCTGCAGTTCCGCGCACAGAGACCGGAGTCTCCAGATTGGCAAAAGCCATATCTGCCTTCTGCAGCACCGGTGCTACCTTGGCGAACGGGAAATCAACGCCATACTTGGCAATCTGGTCGCCGACAAAGCCGTCCAGCAGAATATCCCCGGCAAACGCAAGGCGGATCTCCTCCTGCGGGGCAGCCCCCTTGGCGCTTATCCCAGCGGCAGGGACCAGCAGAAGCAGAATCATGAATATAACAGCATATCTGCGCAAAGTGCTCTAGCTCCTTTTTCTAATGTAATATAATAATGACTGAAGCAGTTAAGCATGTACAGCCAGATCATTGCTGATCATCCCCATGAGATTGTCTCCTTCTTTCTTCTGCCTTTGAAGCTATTCTACTACAATGGAAGGAAACAACCAAATGATGGATGAACTTTGCTAGATTTGCGCTTTTTTGAGCACTGCCCGGAAGCAGCTTAGGCCGCCCCACTGATCTGTACGCACGGCATCTGCCGGAAGATTGAAATCCGTCTCGCCCCAATACTGAAAGCCGGCCTGCAGCAGAATTTCATTCATCCGCGGCAGGTTGACTGTAGGGTGATCAAAGGTCAGCACCAGCAGTCCTTCTCCATTCAGCGTCCTATGAAACTCACGGACAGCCAGTACTGCTTCCTGCACAGACAGATGCTCCAGCACCGAGATACAAAAAACCGTATCAAAGCTCTCATCCTCATAAGGCAGTGAGGTCAGATCAGCCTGGGCGAGATGCAGCCTGTTCACAGGTCCGGCCTCCACCTGGCGGGCTGCAGCTGCTCCGGCATCCTCGGTGATATTCTCCATTATCGCTTCATGCGACAGAATCCGGGCATCCTTATCACAGGCATAGACCTCAGCGCTATGCTCGGCAAGATAAAATTTAAGCGGGTGTGAAATTCCGCAGGCTGCGTCCAGTACCACATCATACGGTGAGATGAAATGCGTACACCATTCGTATTCATACGGACGGCTCCACCAGGCTTCCGGCAAATCATAAACCAGCTTGTCACGGCGTGCATCGGTATTTACAAAAAAACGGGAGACGTAAGGATGTGTCGGCATGGCCAGGACTCCTTTACTCGTGGGGATTTCGGTAGTGAGAGTATATTCACGAATCCCGGTTTCATGCTATAACCTCGCAGCAGCCTGACATGGGGATTATTTCGTAAGCTTCATAAAGTAGATTCCTATACCCAGATTATAAATGGCATGGGCAATAATCGATGGAATCAACGAATCCGTAAAGTAGAATAATAAAGCAAATATCAGGCCATTAATGAATACTAATCCGTAAGCCAAACGTACCCCTTTATACTGGGGGATATGAATAACCCAAAATAAAAAAGTACTTATGACAATCACAACTCCATCAAGGAAAGAGCCATAACCTGTAAACAGTCCAATTAATACGCCCCTGAAGAAAAATTCTTCTACAATTCCTCCGCCCAGTGAGCTGACGGCAATGCCGCTTGGAGTTCTCATGATATTACGTATAAGCTCCGTACTTTCCGACTGAGGAAGCACCGTTTTTGTTTTTATGATAAGCCCCACAGAAATAAGCACTATAATCGTACCGGCGATCAGACCCAGTAAGGTAACTTTAAGAAAAGACCTCCCACCGGGAACAAACAAGGACTGGATATAGGGAATGATTTCACCCCACCGGAAAATTGCAATGAGTGCTGCGCCTAACACCAAAAACGGCACTAGACCTAACACAATTTGGAGCAGCCATTTATTATGCTGCCGGTTACTTAATTCACTCAATTTCTATTCCCCCTGCCTTCAAACTGGTTGTTATAAAAGACATGAATCGCTTCAGCGAAAAATTCCGCCATATCATCAGGCAATAAAGCCTTCAAAAGCTCCGATGGTTTGTCCAAGGCCGGGTCTGAATGAAACAGCTCGTTCATAGATACCGGAATAACGGCTAAAACTTCCTGTAACTCTCGTTGTACCTCTTGACTATCAGGACACAGTCCGCGGTGAATGGATGTCTGAAAAAAAGACAATAACCTCCGGTTTAACCGATCGAATGCTATCTGTTGTTGTTTATTTTTGGGCATAATTTTATCCACCGTGGTTGCAGGGAAGTATTGTTGTAAAATCGTTCTTTGATCTTCTTCTAACCGGATCGCATTCATGAGCAGCATCAGATCTTCATTGCTCAACTCGCCCGTTTCATTCATTAGTTTCTTGATTCGGGCTATCATTTCCAAGGATTCGTTTATTATTTTCCGCTTATCAAGAAGCACTGCCTCCTGCATTTCCATCAGTTCTCCAAAAGAATACGCGGTCTCTTCTAGCATTCGTTTGATTTCGGTTAGCGGCCAGCCCATACTCTTGAGCAGCTGTATGTTATAGAATTTCTTGAGGTCATCTCCATTATAAATTTTCTGATTGGCGCCGTTTTTGTTCTCAGGAACAAGAAGTCCGATTTTCTCATAATATCTTAGTGTCCTTATCGTCGTATTAACAGCGCTGGCGAATTTGCCCACCGTGAGCTCCATATGATCCCCCCCCTGTATTACCGTTATAGATTTATAAGTACCGTGTTTTTTATTATAAACTGTGACGTAACGTCCTACTCAATCCCTAATATTCAAGGTAGACCGATCCGCAAGCGAAACAGGCGCTACCCGTTAACGGACAGCACCTGTTCAGCGTAATCTATAGGACTTGTATCTGTAAAATCTACTTATACATAATAGCTAAGCAGCTTCGCATCGACGCCATGTTTAGCAAGCAAACCGTCCAGCATCTTGGACCAGTCATGGTCTGAGGTGCAGCGTTCCGGCCGGGCTTCGAACCAGGCAACCGACCGCTTCACGCCTTCCGCGAACGGCAGGGTGGCTTGGAAGTCTGGCACCAGACGCTTGATCTTGCTGTTGTCGAACACACTGCTGACTGCCTGATCCCCGATCAGCCCGTCCGCGGTTCCGGCCGGGGTATTCGCAGCGATGAAGTCCGTAGACATGTGTACCACCTTCGGCTCACGGCCTGCGGCCTCCCCGATGGCCGCATAGATCTGATTCCAGTTCAGCACCTCATCCGAGGTAATATGAACCGCTTCTCCGATGGCCTCCTGAAGTCCCAGCAAACCAACGAAGCCTTTGGCAAAATCAGTATTATGCGTCAACGTCCATAGAGAGGTGCCATCGCCATGAATGACGAGCGGCTGTCCCTTGCGGATGCGTTCCACCAGAGACCATGGATGGCTCCAGCTGGTCAGCGCCGCCGGAATGGCAGTGTTTCCGTAAGTATGGGAAGGACGGACAATCGTCACCGGGAAGCCGCTGCTCTGATGAGCTTCCAGAAGCAGCTCCTCGGAAGCAATCTTGTCCCGGGAATACTGCCAGTACGGGTTCACCAGCGGGGTCTCTTCGGTAATCAGGTAATTACGCTGGGGCTTCTGGTACGCGGAAGCCGAGCTAATATAGATATACTGCCGCGTCTTGCCGCTGAACAGGTCAATATCCGTCTGCACATGCTCTGGCGTGAAGGCAATCCAGTCGACTACAACATCGAAGTCATAACCCTTCAGCGCCTCGGCTGCCTGCTCCTTGTCACGGATATCACCGTGTATCACCTGTGCACCCTGCGGCACGAAGCCGCTGCGCTCTCCACGGTTGAACAGATACAGTTCTATTCCCCGTTCCACTGCCAGCCGGGAAACCGCCTGACTGATAAGCCCCGTTCCTCCGATAAATAGAACCTTCATCTGTATCCTCCCTCTCTCTTAACCGATAATTTCATCAATTCGTGCCAGTATATCCTCATTCAGCTCAATGCCCGAAGCCTGCACATTCTCCTCTACCTGCTCAGGGCGGCTCGCGCCGACCAAGGCACTGGATACATTAGGCTGGCGCAGAATCCAGGCCAGCGCCAGATTGCCTACGGAGATATCCAGTTCAGCGGCAACCTTGCCCAGCTCCTGAACCTTTGTAATCTTCTCCTCCGTAATTCCTTTGCGCATCCAGTCCAGCCGGGCAGCCCGGCTGTCTGCCGGAATATCGGAGACCGAGCTGTATTTGCCGGTCAGCAGACCTTGAGCGAGCGGGGAGAATACGACTTGTCCAATACCCTTACGCAGGCCAAGCGGGATAATCTCCTTCTCGATATATCTTTCAAACATATTATAGACCGGCTGATTGACAACGATATGATCCAGCAGATACCGGTCAGCAACCGCAAGAGCTTCGGTCATCTGCGCCGCTGTCCATTCACTGACTCCCACATACAGCACCTTGCCCTGACGGACCAGATCATCCAGCGCCCGCAGCGTCTCTTCGATCGGGGTGTCCGGATCATACCGGTGACAGTATAGCAAATCCACATATTCAGCGCCCAGCCGCTTCAGGCTGGCATGGCATTGCTCGGTAATATGCTTCCGGGACAGGCCGCGGTCATTGGGACCGTCACCCATTACCCCGAACACCTTGGTCGCCAGCACATAGGATTCGCGCGGATAGCTGCTCAGGGTAGCTCCCAGCACCTTTTCCGCTGCCCCCTTCTCATAGACATTCGCGGTATCAAAAAAATTAATGCCCAGGGAGTAAGCGGTTTCAATGGCCTTAACGGCATTGTCCTGTTCCACATATCCTCCGTAGGTCAACCAGCTTCCCAGGCTGATCTCACTGACCTTAAGTCCGGTTCCACCTAATCTGCGGTATTTCATTAATCCCTTGCTCCTCTCTGAATCCGGCGGGTCCCGCCAACCGGTTGCTATATGCACCTATTCATTCTAGAACAAATTGGTAGAAATAGAAAGCGGAGCGGACAGCGGGACCATCTGGTTGCGCTCCATCAGCGCCCACAATTGCCCGGCCAGCTCTGCTGCTGAATAGGGCGTTGCACGCGTAACCAGCTGTTCGATCATACCGGTCATGGCCACAGCCAGAAATTGCACCAGAATTCCCTTGTCCATCATCTTGTTAATGCCGCTCATATCCACCTGTTTGTCGAACCCCCGCATCAGTACCGCCTGCAGGCGGTTTCGGAACGCGGGAACCCCTTGATTAGCCAGCGCCGCTGCATAGAAGGAAGCATGCTCATCGAGGTAACGGAACGTATAGTGCAGAGCCGCCTCCGTAGGAAAAAGCGCCTGCTCGCCGCACGGCAGACAGCTGTCAATCAGCTTGACAAAATGTGTCCTGATGCACTGATCCAGCAGATCGTATTTGTCGGTGTAATGCGAATAAACGGTGCCCCGGCTTACATTGGCCCGTTCGGCTATTTCGTTTATCGTGATCTGTTCGAAGTTCTTCTCTGCAATCAGCTGGATAAAAGCTTCAATAATGGCCTCCTGCGACTTACGTATCCTTCTATCCATAGATTACCCCTTCTTCACCCGTTCGCCTTGAATTGTACACTTCTCCAGATTCTGTACAATACTGAACACATTCCGGCATTCTAGCAATTGATGCAGCTATAGCACACTGGTAGGATCATTATAGTGAACGTCTACCCGTAAATCAACAGAGGTTCCAAATACACTGACCGGAGGCTTCAGCTATGCATGCAATTGCTATTCAGCATTATGGTAATCCCGAAGTATTCACAGAACAAGTACTCCCTACTCCCGCTATCACCGAGACTCAGGTGCTCATTGAAATGTACGCCACAACTGTCAGTTCCGCTGACCAACTGGTGCGCTCAGGCGCATTCAAGGAGTTAATGCAGCTCCAGTTCCCCCATGTGCTGGGAGTAGAAGTAGCCGGAATGGTGAGGGCGATTGGGAAAAATGTGTCACGGCTGAAGGTCGGCGACCGCGTTATGGGGCTCTCCAGATCCGGCGGCGGTTATGCAGACTTCATCTCTATGGAAGAGAACTCAGCTATTGGAATTCCGCCCGGACTTTCCTTTCAGGAAGCTGCCGCCCTGCCCGCTGCGGCCTTGTCAGCCTGGCAGTCGTTATTTCAGTACGGCAAGCTGAATTACGGCCAGCGGATTCTTATTCACGCAGGCGCTGGAGGTGTAGGGCATCTTGCGGTGCAAATGGCCAAGCAGCACGGAGCTTATGTCCTGGCTACCGCCCGGGAATATAATCATGAATTTGTGGGGAAGCTTGGAGCGGATGAGGTTATTGACTACAGGGCCACTGATTTTGCAGAAGCTGCCGGTGGCACAGTAGATATTGTACTGGATATGGTGAGAGAGGCGGTGGTTGATGCGGACACTGGAATAGGAGCAACCGAACAGAAGAACCTCCAGATTCTGCGTGACAACGGAAGGCTAATTTCCCTGATAGACCCGCTGATCGCCACCCACCCCAAGGTTCGCGGAATCGAAGCCCAGTTTGCCTATATCGAGCCGAACCCAAGGGATCTGGCTTCCATTATCCAGCAAGTACGCGAGCATAAGCTTAAGGTGCATGTGGAGGAGATTTTTCCTTTTAACATGCAAGGGATCGTAGATGCACATAATCATTATGAAACCAGGAAAATTCGGGGGAAACTAGTGATCCTGAGACAACAGGAATAGAATATTATACCGAGATAGACTATTATGTCACACTTGGAATACAGATAGATTCCAGATGAACATTCAGCACCCGGATCACACGTTGTTTATTCATCCGGTCAGGCTCAAGCATGGCATGAAGGGCCAGCCCGTCAATCAAGGCATACAGCCGCTCGGCCTCATCGTCCTTGTCCAGCCCCGGCCTGAGGAGCCCCTGCTGATCCAGATAGTCAATAATTTGGACAGTCAGCGGATAGATCGAATCATTAAGCTCAGCAGGCTTCTCCCCGGCAGTCTTGAGATGAAAGGTAAATGCGAACCATACCTCCATCTCAGCCATGCTGCTGTCGTCGGTGGGGATCAGTTCCAGCAGCACCCGCATAATCTGCTCCCGTGGGGTAAGCTCCGACTGCATAATGTCCACAATTCTCGCTGTTACGCGCTCCTTCACCAGATTCATAGCAAACTCCAGCAATTCCTGCTGGGTAGAGAAATAATGGCGCAGCGCACCCAAGGATACCCCCGCCTCAGCAGCAATATTTCGCACTGTTGCCCCTTTGATTCCCTGCCGGATAATGACCCGCCAGGTGGCTTCGGCAATATTCGATTTTCGTTCGGAATGATCTACAATTTTTGGCATGACCACATTGTAGCATACCCGAATGGATAAGCACAATTTAAATAATACGGTTGTATTATTTAAAATCCGCTGTTATACTTCGACTAGGCTATACTTACTATCAACTATAACAAGGGGTGCGATATGAATCTGGTTGCATGGGCGATTGTTACCTGTGAGGTATTGTTCTGGGTGGTTATTCTTGCAGGCTTTACAGCGCGTTATATCTTCAAGCGTCCTACACTGGGGTTGATTTTCCTGGCGATGACTCCGGTCCTCGATATCCTTCTGTTAATGATCTCCGGCGTGGATTTGTCACGAGGCGCTACCGCTACGACAGCACATGCGCTTGCAGCCGTGTATATTTCCATTTCCCTTATATTCGGTAAAAGCATGATTGCTTGGGCCGACGAACGCTTCCGCTACTATGTTACCAAGCAAGGGGCAAAGCCGGCCAAGCGTTACGGCATGGACCATGCCAGGCATTATTTCAAGGGCTGGGTGAAGCACTTGCTCTCTTTTGTGCTCGCTGCCGGCATTCTGTATGGTCTCATCATCTGGATTGACGATGCCGCCCGTACGGAGGCGCTGTCAAGTATCCTGACCGTATGGTCTATCGTGGTCGGCATTGACCTGATCATCACCGTTACTTATTTCATCTGGCCCCGTCAGGCCAAAGGTCCGAGCTGAATAGAAAAATAAGAGGCTGTCTCACAAGCTATGAAGAGGCTGCTTGGGACAGCCTTTATTGCGGAGCGGGATCAACGTGAGCACTTGGAAATGTAGTGTATAAATACACCTGAATTCACCAGATGTGAGCAAAACGAGCAAATGTAGTGTATAAGTACACTTGAATTCACCAAAAGTGAGTAAAATGAGCAAATGTAGTGTATAAGTACACTTAAATTCACCAAAAGTGAGTAAAATGAGCAAATGTAGTGTATAAGTACTCTTGAATTAATGGGGGCTGTCTCAAAAGCCATGAAGAGGCTGCTTGGGACAGCCTTTTATTGCGGAGTGGGATCAACGTGAGCACTTGGGATGGACGCTCCGCAAACATAACGTTGTTACAATCGCTGTTGTGTCCAGATTTTATTTATTCCCCTTAGCGGTGAAAATCCGGACACAAAGGCGAACGCTTCGCTTTTACGCGGGTCGTTCTGCCCGCTCCGCTGTTTAAGCGGAAAATGATTTGTCCATCCTAAAAAAATCGCTCATTATGGTAAAATGGAGGTACCACCCAACCATTCCCAAAGGAGCGATGGGACAGCCTCTTTGGGCTTCGATGATGACTCAGGTACTTTGCGGAGGAGCCAAAATATATCTTCAAGTGGAAACGGCTTTGCCGTCCTTTTAAAAGACGGTACCGTTTCAGCGAGAAATAGAAGGATAATGTATAGCGTGAAACCTATACATTCTTATATTTTCAAAAAAGCCGGCTATACGCCGGCTCTTATATTTTTCACCGTCCGCTGTTCCAGTGAGAAATTCTTGTATATTCTGTCCCCGCCATTGCCGGTAGGGGCTTGCGCCAACAACCCGACCCTGATTGTATCTCCCACCGGAAGAGTAAAGAAGCGCATCATATCAAACCGTACACCATCGGTCGAATAATGAAATGCAAAGGCATTCCCGGATCTGGCGGCCTGCAGCCATACCTCATTGCCGTCAATGTTACAGCCATTCGCATCATCCGAGGTCTGGTTCGTAACTACGCTGACCACCGCATGGGTATCGAAATCCGTCAGCTCGAAGCAGGCCTTCGCCCAGACCGACAGATCCTGCATAATCATAATGGAAGAAGAATCGTAAGTGTCCCGGAAGTCATGACTCACCTTCACCCGCAGCACGAAATCCCCGGTTACTTCAGTATAGAAGAACGGCGCATTGGTCAGGCTCTCAGGCGTCAGCCCTTCTTCCGCAACCGCCCCGTTATTGCAGAAGAAATCACTGTTAGCAGTCGCTTCTATTATAATACTGTCCTCCTCAAACCTGATGTTCCCCTCATTCATCCATTGGTACGCTGTGAAATCAGCCTTGGTCATTTGGTAGTCCTCCTGTTTTTGGATATTTCTAATTAATTGCAAAGCAATCACATCCTATAGCAAAATGGAAAAATAACATATAGCAATATTTTGACAGACTCTTGAATATTAGGTTGACTTAAACCATGGTTTAAGTCGTATTCTATAAATGTCGACACCTAAACCATCACTTGGAGGCCTCCAGATGAATTATTATTCCATTGGCGAAGCGGCAGCCCGGCTCGGGATTCCGGAATCTACCATACGTTATTATGAGAAGAAGGGATTGCTGCCCCGGGTGGAGCGGGATGAGGCGGGTAGGCGGATTTTCACGGAAGATTACCTTGCTTTTCTTAAGATTATCCTCTATCTGAAAAACACACAGATGCCCATAAGCCAGATCAGGCAATATGTGGACTGGATGGCGGAAGGGGAGCGCACGACTGCGCTGCGGCTCGCCATGTTTCAAGAACACAAACAGGCTGTACTGGCACAAATCACGCTCATGACCGAAGCCTTGCAGGGCATTGATAAGAAAATAAAACGGTATACGAATTACTTAGAAACTAAAGGAAATGAGGTTTTATCATGAAGCTCTCAGGAAACACCATTCTGATTACAGGCGGAGGCTCCGGCATTGGGCTGGCGATGGCTGAACGTTTCATCTCAGCAGGGAACACGGTCATTATTACTGGACGGCGTGAGCAGGTGCTGCAGTCGGCTAAGGACAAATTCCCCGGCCTGATTACCCGTGCGTGTGATCTAATGGTAGAGTCTGAACGTCTCGCTTTGTTCGACTGGGTAACTGCAAGCTATCCCGGAGTCAATGTCCTGGTGAACAATGCCGGGATTCAGCAGCGCTTCAATGTACAGACAGCGGATGTGAGGAACCATTGGGCTGATTTCAATCAGGAAATCACCACCAACCTTGAAGCCCCTCTTCATCTGGCTATGCTGTTTGCCCCTTTCTTCGCAGCACAGGAAGCTGGAACTATCATGAATGTGACCTCCGGCCTGGCCTTTACTCCGTTCGCCATCGCACCGATCTATTCAGCAACGAAGGCAGCCCTTCATTCCTTCACCATGAGTCTAAGGCTCCAGCTGTCCGGGACCCGCGTTGAAGTTATCGAGGTCGCCCCGCCAGCCGTAAATACAGATCTCGGCGGATCAGGACTGCATGTGCACGGGGAACCGCTGGAGGCGTTCACGGATGGGATTTTCCAGGGACTCGCTGACGGACTTCAGGAGATCGGATACGGTACATCTGTGAGCCGTCTGCGCATGTCACGGGACCGGATTGACGAATACGCGGCCCAGATGTATGAAGCGACGAAGAGCTATATTGAATAAAAGATCTGCATCAGAACACGCCAAAGAGACCGTCTTAGGGTAGACGGTCTCTTTGGTACACATGCGTTATTTGGAGAAGGCCTGCTTACATCAGCTTCTTAATCTTTTCCACTGGTAATTCCACCGCTTTGGAGACCTCTTCCGGGGTAAATCCATGAAGCAGTAATTTACGGATGATCTCCGCCTGGCCTTGTTCTATTCCTTGTTCTATTCCTTGCTCTATCCCCTGTTCTATACCTTTCTCTATACCCTTTTCTATCCCTTCAGCTATACCTTCTTCGTATCCCCAACGCTTCCAGGCTGGCATGAGTTCCATAATCGCTTCACCCTCCTCCGGGTATTGTATCATCAATTCTTGTATAATCTCTTCATCCTGGGCCCGGTCCGGCTGGAAATATAAATCTGCCACTGACATCACAAGCGCCAGCCGACCTTGATCGAGCCGTGTCTTCAGCTTCATGAACATGCGCAGAAACTCCCGGCGCACATCTCTCGCTTCTCTTGTAGTATACCCCATCTTGGCTAGTAACGCAGCAGCCACTGCATTGTCCGAATCAATAAATCTTCGCCAGTTCTGCTTACGCAGCTCTACCTTTAGGAATTGAAAGCGTAGAATCTGGTGCTCAGGAATAACCATTTCCAAGGTGTCCTGCTCTTCTCTGATCTCATCTGAAGTGAAGATGGCAATCGGAATAATCAGCTTATGTTCTTTACGGTAGCGCTCAAACAAACGGCTGAAATAGATAAACATCCGTTCATGAAACCGGTTATCCCGATACGACTGCGGCTCTAGATGAATCAGAATATAACCATCCAGTCCTTTGTAGCGGATTTCCAGCAACAGATCTAGCTCCCGCGCTTCCTCACCAACAATATCGACCAGCAATTCCTGCATCAGAAACCGGGTTTTACTATAGTCCAGCATTGCATCAAGCTCAGGAAAAAACAACTCAATAAATTCCTGAAAGAACGTCTCCAGCAGCTTCTTAAAAGCCTCATCATGCGGTATGGGTATTTTAGTCGCCTCCTGTTATATACAACTTGTTTGTTGTGAGTATATTCCAATTCAATGGAATTCGGTATAATAAAACGCACATGTGTTCTTATTTTATCCGTAAAAAAAGAGCAGCCCCGATTAAATGGCTGCCCTCGACTGATCAGAAGCATCAGCTTTATCTAACTAACCTACTCCTTACCCGCTTCAAGAAGCTTATCCATGAGCCGGATGATCATCACTACGGATTCAGCGCGGGAAGCAGCATCCTTCGGTTTGAAGGCTCCGTTGCCTTTCCCTGAGACAATGCCCGCATTAGCGAAGGCATTAATTGGCTCTGTCGCCCAGCTTGCCGGGAGGTCGGAGAATCGCGCCGGTGTGCCGGGAACATAGCTCGTAAGACGCGCCAGCATAGTCACCGCTTCTGCACGGGTGATCTCCTGCTTGGGGTGGAAGGAACCATCGGCGTAGCCCTGAATCACACCATGCTGTTGAAGCGCTGCAAGTGCCATAGAAGCCCAATGTCCCTGCGTATCGGAGAATCCGGTCCCTTGTGAACCGGTCAGGCTAAAAGCTTTTGTGAGCATTACAGCAAACTCAGCGCGTGTTACTTTGGCTTCAGGATGGAATGAACCATCCGTGTAACCCGTTATCATCCCCATCCGGGCTGCACGTTCAATGAACGATGCACTCCACAACGTGGAAGGCACATCCTGGAATGAAACAATAACACCCGTCCGGCCTTTTGCAACGATCGACTTAAGCTTTTCTAAATCAAGGCTGTCTTTCAGCACAGGCCTGGTTAAGGTTGGCTTCGCGGGACCTGCAGTTATTGCCGGTGTTGGTGCCGGTGTCATCGTTGCTGTTGGTGACGCTGTCGGTGTTACCGCCGGCTTTGGTGTTGGCGTGGCTGCCGGTGTTACTCCCGTTTGTGGCGTTGGTGTTGGTGTCGGCGTTGGTGTTGGTGTCGGCGTTGGTGTCGGCGTCGGCTTTACCACCGGTACCGTTCCGCCCTCAACCACGATGGGAATCGCAACGGTTAAGCCGCCGAAGGAAGCTGTAATCGTTACTCCATCCCCCGCTGCAACACCCGTAATGATCCCCTTGTCCGATACCGAGGCGATTACAGGATCTGAGGTCGTCCAATGGACCTGATCTGTAACCACTGTACTTACTCCATTGTCATATACCGCCGTAATCACGGATGCCGCTTGTTCATTCACCTGCAAGGTATGTGTACCGGGATCGGCGGTCAGCTTCAGCAGCTTAGGCAGCGTACCTTCTGTCTGAACAGTTACCGATAGCTTCACTGGCGGCAGGTTGCCGTAATTCGCCTGGATGGTCGCCTCGCCCGCTTCAACGGCATGAATGACACCCTCCGCGTCTACTGTAGCTGCCTGCTCATTAGAAGATGTCCATATGGCTTGATTCGTGACATCGGCAGTGGAGTTATCGCTATAGGTAGCCGTGAGCACCGTCGCGTGCTTATCACCGACATTCAGTTTCAATTCAGCCGGGGCTACAGCCACAGAGGTCACGGTCCGCTCATCCTTTTTCACAATCGTATAGTTGTCAATTAATTCTGTGCTTTGCGTAGTGCGGGCTTGAATTACGATCTTATCATGACTCACCTGAATGGCAGAGTAGACCGGAACATCCTCGTCAAACATGAAATCAAGATACTCGTATTTGCTTCCATCGTAGAACTTCCAGCCGGACGCCCCGCCGTCCAGATAGACCGTTCCTTGCTCTCCGCTTGGCAGTGGCTTGCCTTTGCTCATCGGATAGGTCCGAGCATATACATGGTCATGGCCTTCCAGCACCAGATCGACCTTCAATTCTTCGAGAATAGGGGCAAAATAAGTCTGTGTGTATTCAATCAGATTGCCGCGTCCATCCTCGGTATGGTAGGCAGGTTTGTGGAACATGACAATCTTCCATTTTTTATTACTGGCTTGAAGATCCTGCCGAAGCCACTCCGCTTGCTTGCCCATCGTTACTTCGTCTGCTTCAGAGTTCAGCACCATGAAATGCACCTCTCCTGAATCGAACGAATAGGCATACTCCTTCTGGATCTCAGGCCCATTCACTGGTAGCCCCAATCCTTTGGCGAAAATATACTTCCCTCCCCCTTTTACATCATGATTCCCCATGGCATACGCTGAAGGAACAGAGGAGGAATAGACCGAAGAGGCTAGCCAGAACTGGTTCCATTCATTCAAAACCGCCCCGTCATCGACCATATCACCGCCATGCATAACGAACTGGGTATCGGGATAATTAGTGAACGCATGCTTGATCAATTGCTGATAGGTCTCCAGCCCATTGTCCCCTTTGGTATGCGAATCGGTTACAAATATAAAGGAAACAGGCTTGTCCGGTGCAACCTCCGCCGTCTTGTAATTGGACCAATCGCTCCAATGGCCATCGTAGCCGACTCTGTAACGGTAGCCCGTTCCCGGCTCAAGACCGGTGACTAATGCGTGATGAAACTTGATTTCGCCCATAGGTCCGCCTGCAGCCTCAGGAATGACCTCCACCTCGGAGAGCGCACGCTGCATGGCTGCTTTTGCCGGAGCATTCGCCAGGTCACTGTCCACCCAATCACTATCTTTCATATACTGGATGTAGGCTTCTTGAACAGTTGGCGCGGTCTGCCACCCTACACTCAGCATCGTCTTCATATCTTCGGTGACAAAGGTCTGCACATATTGCGGATCTGCCCCGCCAAACGGCGCTACAACATTCATACTGATACTCTCGCTGGTCCCGCCATCCTTGACAGCCTGCACGCTCCAAGTGCCAATGGCAAGGTTCGTCAGGGGCGTATGGCTCTCTCCCTTGGCATCCGTCAAGCCGATTCCTGCGGCAAGATCACTCTGCTCCACATCTGCGGATGAGATGTACCCCGCCTTGCTGCCATCCGGCAAATACACCTTGATGAATCCGGAGGCACTGCCTGCCGTGGCGAACATCCGCGTGTTCTTCTCTACAGCAAGCAACACTGCGGATGCTGAATCGGCTTTGGCATATACTTTGGACCCATCGGCGGTTACATTCACATAAGTCTGAGGACCGCTGGTATCGGTAAAATCAATCCCGGCTCCTTCCACCGGCGCTCCTGCGCGGGAGGTAACCGAGATGATACTCTGAGTATGCAGGCCTGATCCTTTGATGCTGATCTTGTAAGGAAACCCGATCTTATAACTTAACGGAGAGGCGAAGGAACGAACTGGCGTCCCGCTTCCATATCCGAAACTGCCCTCTACCATGGCCATCTGCTTAGCCGTCTCGCCGCGTTCCATTTTCGCAGACCGGTTCACTTCAAAATCAATACTTGCCAGCGCATCCGCCTGATCCCCTTGCAATCCCTCTGCACTGACTTCAACATAGCCGCCTGTATTGTCGATGACCGTCTGCACATGGCTGAGGCCGGAACGTGCAGTAATCACATTGGCCTGCAATGTCGCTGGATCGAACTTGATTCTGGCCTGGAAGCTCTTGGCTTCGCCTACGTCGGTCGCCTTCAGCTTCAACTGGTAGGTCTCATTACTGACAGCCTCCTCCGGGGCTTCCAAGGTGAATCGGGCCCCATGCTCAATCTGAAAAGCATATTCGGCCGCTGCCGGATTGCCGGCCCTATCCTTCACTTCCGCCAGCACCTGATGATACCCTCCGTCCAGCGGGAGCTCCGGGTGATAGGTGATCTGCTTAAGATTCAGATCATAGGCATACGTTGACGGTGCCGCAGCCTGACCATCCACCGTTAAGCGGATGGAATCCGGATCAATGCCCGACTTGGCATCCTCCGCTGACAGAATAAGGTCAGAGACGGGGGCGCTCAACGTTTGATTAGGAGCAGGTGACGCCGGACTTAATACAGGCACATCCATATCTTCATCCAGCGGTTCATCATAGATCAGCCTGACGTCATCAATCCAAATCGAGCCTTTATTCTTTTTGCTCATTTGTCTTTCTTTCATCTGGAAGTAGAAAGCCAGCGTTCCCGGCATAGTCAAGTCTGAACCTATATCCGCCTCAACATACTTCCACCCGCTCCAGTCGATCCCGGTCTCTTCACTCCTGATTTCATACGTTTTGGATTTACCGGTAGAAGAAACGTAGAACTTGGAGGTAAGACCATGACCTTCCTGATTGGCGTATACCCACATCCCGATTCTTTTAGGGGTTCTGTTCGTGAGCGGCAGCTGAGTCGCCGGACCAACGGCAACCTGGGAGGGGTTATCAGTGATGCCAATGAAGTCATAATCAATCCGCAGGGACTTCGCTCCGCTATGTACGTATTTCGGATTCGACTCCAGCGCCAGACTGCCGCTATGAATGCGGGCACTGTCAAAGGTTAAGTCCGCTAAGCTCACCTGTTCAAAATCCTCAACCTTCACGACCCCGCTGGTCTCCGCGGCCTCCCCAAAGGCAGTCGGTAACGGAGATAGAGCTGGGGTAAGAGTGGGAAGCAGAACCGTCATAGCCAAGATCCCGCTCCATACTTTCTTTACAAATGGATAATTACTCACGAACTTTCACGCTCCTTGTTGTCTGTACTAATAGTCAGCATAACGGCGTAATATGTTCGTAGAATCATCACAATGTAAGCATATTAAATTTTATTTTATTAGACAGCGACAGCAATCGCCTTCAGGTCCGGTGAGATCCATAGCTCGGCCCCGGTTGCCTGCTGAACGTCTTCTACCGTCAGACCCGGTGCGATTTCCATCAGCATCAGCCCTTGGCCCGGGATCACCTCGATGACCGCCATTTCAGTGACAATCGTGTTTACGACATGCACCGCTGTCAGGGGCAGCTTACAGGCTTTGACTATTTTCGGCTGCCCGTCCTTGCTCACATGGTCCATGGCGATAATGACCCGCTTGGCTCCGACGACCAGATCCATAGCCCCGCCCATACCCGGGACCTTTTTCCCCGGAATCATCCAGCTGGCCAGATTGCCCTGCTCATCAACCTCAAGCGCACCCAGCACGGTGATGTCTACATGTCCTCCACGGATGATTGAGAAGGAGACCGCGCTGTCAAAATAGCAGGCTCCGGCCATCGTGGTCACGAAGCTGCCGCCAGAATCGATACAGTCGATGTTTTCCTCTGACTTCGCCGCCTTGGGGCCTACTCCGAGTATTCCGTTCTCCGCCTGCAGCATAATCTGGACATGATCGGGAATATAGTCTACCGCCAGGGTCGGCATCCCGATCCCCAGATTCACTACATCGCCGTCCTTGAATTCCTGGGCGATTCTTCTCACAATAAATTCCCGGTTATTCATGCGTATTTCCCACCTTTACAATAGCATCAATCAAAATCCCTGGGACGTTGACATGATTGGGATCAATCTCCCCGAGCTTCACATAAGTATCTACCTCAGCTACTACATAATCCGCCGCCATCGCCATCACAAAATTGAAGTTCCGGGAAGAGCCGTCGATCACCAGATTCCCCGCCTCGTCCGCTTTATGGGCCCGGATCAGCGCCACATTTGCATGGAGAGGCAGCTCTAGCAGATATTCTTTTCCGTCGATATCAAGCTTTCTTTTGCCTTCCTCTACAATCGTTCCTACTCCTACAGGAGTTAACACACCGCCCAACCCCGCTCCTCCGGCCCGGATTTTCTCAGCTAACGTGCCCTGCGGATAGAGATTCACCTCCGCTTCCTTGGTCATCAGCAGTCTTCCGGTCTCTGGATTGGAGCCAATGTAGGAGGCATAGATGCGCTTGACCCGGCCGCTTTTGACCAGCTTATAGATCGATAATTCCGGGGTACCTGTATCATTGGAGATGAGCGAGAGATTACCCGCAGAATGAGTCTCGACAAGCGCACGCACCAGCTCTTCGGGGTGGCCTCCAGCCAGAAAACCGCCGACCATCACGGTGTCTCCATCCTTAACCCTCTTCACGGCATCTTCGGCGGAGATTAATTTGTTTATCATAGATTTCAGGCTCCTTGTTCATTATTTGGAAAAAAGCTGGTTACTGGATATAGTCATGAATGACTTTGCCATAGGGCAGCGTCAGATCAGCAATAAAATGCTTTCCGCCGCGATACGTCTTCACCGGCAAATCGGCCACAGGGGCATTCACATGGGGGACCAGGCTTAAGCGGGCCGGCCCGGTCCAAGATCCTTTTACATGAACATCTTCAAGAGTGTAAGCAACCAGCTGCGCAATCTTAGGGGTCCCATCCACATCGGGGATCAGTTTCAGATTCACTTGGGTCGTAGTGATAGCTCTGGCTGTATCCTCTGCATCCAACACACTATGCTTGTAAGGCATAGTTCCCACGGCCACCAGAACATCGTTGTAATGCAGCGTGCCGGTCAGCGTCTCCGTACCTGCAACGGTCAGGCGGGGAGAGGCCCACTTTTTGGGGAACCCCCAGATCTCCCGTCCTCCCAGAATGGCAGGCGAATTATCCAGATACATCTGGGCTACAAAATTGCAGGGCTCCCCCTGAAAAATACACGGAATCACGATCCCGCTCTCCTCATAGCTTCCCAGGCCCGACGAATCAGGCATCTTGATCCATTCATATGACACGGTGTTACTTCCATCAGGCTGCAAGGGTTCCGGGACCGCTTGTCTGATCGCCGCAGGGTCGGATTCATAAGTGATAACCATAAATTCACGGTCAATGAAGCGGTAAGGCGGACGCCCGTAACCCGGACTGGCCGCAGGCATGGATTGCAGCGCAAGAACCTCTTTTGCATTCATAATGAGTTTAAACTCCCTTTCTGTCAGAGTTGTGTTAATAACGTGCGTTCTCTACCAGCATAGCAATGCCCATCCCCGTTCCGATGCACAAGCTGGCTATACCATAATGCGATGATCTCCGTACCATTTCATGGACCAGCGTAACGAGTACCCTGGCTCCGCTGGCCCCGACTGGATGTCCAATCGCAATCGCGCCGCCATTAACATTCACTTTCTCCGGATTAAGCTCAAGCTCGTGCAGTACCGCTATAGCCTGTGCCGCAAAGGCTTCATTAATCTCGAACAAATCGATGGCCTCAAGAGGAATGCCCTGGTCCTTAAGCAGCGACTTAATGGCCCTTACCGGACCCATTCCCATGTAGGCAGGATCTACGCCCACCAGGGAATAGCCCTTAATATAGGCTAAAGGCTCTACCTCAAGCTCCTTGCATTTATCTTCCGACATGACCAGCACAGCCGCCGCTCCATCATTGATCCCCGAGGCATTTCCGGCAGTAACCGACCCGTTTTCCTTAAAAGCAGGCTTCAGATGAGCAAGCTTCTCTTTGCTGACCTCTCCTCTTACATGCTCATCCTCCGCGAACCAGGCTGTCTCCTTTTTGATTTTGGTCATCACGGGCACAATCTGCTCTGCAAAAACCTGCTTCCGTTTAGCTTCAGCGGCCTTGATCTGGCTGTCATAGGCAAATTCATCCTGCTCCAGTCGTGAAATATGATATTTCTCGGCAATGTTCTCGGCAGTAATGCCCATATGATAGTTATTGATCGGACAGGTCAGGCCATCAGCCACCACGGTATCTATCAGCTCGCTATTCCCAAGCTTGTAACCGTTTCTTGCATTTTTCAGCACATAAGGGGCGTTAGACATACTCTCCATCCCCCCGGCCAGGAGAACACTCCCTTGTTCAGCCCGAATAGAATTGTAAGCCAAAGCAACGGTATGAAGCCCTGAACCGCAAACGGTGTTGATGGTTGTTGCAGGAACTTCAATGGGGATACCGGCTTGCAGCGCCGCCTGTCTGGCAGGATTCTGGCCCTCGCCTGCCTGAAGGACATTGCCCAGATAGATCTGCTCCACTAGCGCAGGCTCCACATGGCTTTGCTGAAGGCAGGCCGTCATCACCTTTGCTCCTAATTCCGTAGCACTTAGTGTCGAAAGTCCGTTGTTAAATGAACCAACTGCAGTCCGTAAGGGACTTACCAATGCAATTCTGTTCACAAAATCTCACATTCCTTTCTAATGGTATTGGACTTACATGCGGGTATTTATCACGATGTATGAGAGAGTATGCGTTGCGGCTTAGATCGGTTAAATCAGCTTAATTAGCTTGATCGGCTCAGCCGCCTTGATCGCCTTCCTCCGTCTGATTATTTGGTATTTATTTACATATTCAGTGTAAGCCTAAACACCAGTTTCCTCAACACTCAAAAATATACATAATTTTACATACGAATACCTCTAGGCCCTTGTACAATCCCTCAACGAGGTTATACTAGCATTTCCTTTGATATTCTGGTTATTAATGGTTATTTCAGAAAATCACATGAAAACATACCAAAAGAGTTCACATAAAAAAACGCCTCCGGCCCTTGCTTGGGTCTGGAGACGGTTTGTGCAGCACTCTTAGCATATTATTCAGTATTTGGAGGAGCCCTGCTTACATCAGCTTCTTAATCTTCTCCATCGGTAACTCCACCGCTTCGGAGACCTCTTCCGGAGTGAGTCCGTGAAGCAGTAATTTACGAATAATCTCCGCCTGGCCTTTTTCTATCCCGCGTTCTATGCCTTGCTCTATGCCCTTCTCTATTCCCTGTTCTATTCCTTCAGCTATACCCTCTTCATATCCCCAACGCTTCCAGGCTGGCATGAGTTCCATAATCGCTTCACCCTCCTCCGGGTATTGTATCATCAATTCTTTTATAATCTCTTCATCCTGCGCCCGGTCCGGCTGGAAATATAAATCTGCCACTGACATCACAAGCGCCAGCCGACCCTGATCGAGCCGTGTCTTCAGCTTCATGAACATGCGCAGAAATTCCCGGCGCACCTCTCTCGCTTCTCTTGTAGTATAACCCATCTTGGCCAGTAACGCAGCAGCCACTGCATTGTCCGAATCAATAAATCTTCGCCAGTTCTGCTTACGCAATTCCACCTTGAGAAACTGAAAGCGCAGGATATGATGTTCAGGAATAACCATCTCCAAGGTATCCTGCTCTTCCCTGATCTCATCTGAAGTAAAAATCGCAATCGGTATAATCAGCTTATGCTCTTTACGGTAGCGCTCAAATAGTCGGCTGAAGTAAATAAACATTCGTTCATGAAACCGTGAATCCCGATACGACTGCGGCTCCAGGTGAATGAGAATATAACCGTCCAGCCCTTTGTAGCGGATCTCCAGCAGCAGATCCAGCTCCCGCGCTTCCTCGCCAACAATATCCACTAGCAATTCCTGCATCAGAAACCGGGTTTCACTATAGTCCAGCATTGCATCAAGCTCAGGAAAAAACAACTCAATAAATTCCTGAAAAAACGTCTCCAGCAGCTTCTTAAATGCTTCATCATGCGGTAAGGGGATTTTAGTCGCCTCCTGTTATATCTTGCCTGTTTCTTGTGAGCATATCCCATTTTAATGGAATTCAATATAACAAAAAGCACATATGTTCGTATTGAATGAAAAAAGAGCCGCAGATGATACTCCTGTGGCTCTTCTTGTCAAATTGTCTATTTTATATGTGTATTCATCATTGTCAAAACACCCGCTTCTTATCCTTCTCCTCGATCAAAATCTGCACCGATTCCTTGAACCGGATCGCATGAATGATCTCCCGCTCGCGCAGGAACTTGAGGCTGTCCTGCAGATCCACATCGTCGGTCATGTCAATCAGCCACTGGTATGTAGCCCGGGCTTTCTCCTCTGCGGCGATGTCCTCATACAGGTCAGCGATCGGATCGCCTTTGGCCGCAATGTAGGCGGCTGTGAACGGAACACCGGCAGAGTTGTTGTAGAACAGCGCATGATCCCGCTGCGCATAGTTCGGGCCCAAGCCTGCGGCTTCCAGCTCCTGCACCGAAGCGTCCTTGGTCAGCTTGTAGATCATGGTGGCGATCATTTCGAGATGAGCAAATTCCTCGGTGGAAATATCCGTTAGTACCCCAATAACCTTATCGGGTATAGCATACCGCTGGTTCATATAGCGCAGCGCCGCAGCCAGCTCGCCGTCCGCACCGCCGTATTGCTCCATCAGATACCGGGCCATCCGCACATCACATTTGCCGACACGCACCGGGTATTGCAGCTTTTTCTCATAGATCCACATTCGTGAACTTCCCCCTCCTTAAGGCTATTTCATTTCCGGCTTCATGTCTTAGACTTGCCAAGGCCAGGGACTCTCGATCCATTGCCATGGAGCCTTGGAATAGGCGCGGCCGAAATTCTGCAGAGGTCCGTACAGCTCCTGGAACTGGTTCGCCAGCTTGGTGCGCTCATACGTCAGCTGATTGAACTGCTCGATCGCCTTCACATCGTCCGGATGAGTATCCAGGAACAGATTCAGCTCTACGAGTGCAAAATCAAGGACCTGCAGCTGCTCCAGCATCTCGTAATAACGGGGCTCGCAAGGATTAGCTTCCATAGCCTACTTCCCTCCTTTGAACTTGGACTCATAAGGGCTGTATAGCGATGGCCATAACGTTCCATGCTTGAGCGCCTCCGGCAGGGAGAACTGCGGCAGATTCGGGGGCTGAAACGTGACGAATTGATTCGGCGGCACAACATACGTCTTGAACGGCACCGGCGGACAAGGATCAAACGGTCCCCTGTACGGTGTCCATACGCGATCCTGGGAGTTCAATGATCATTCCTCCTCATAATTATTGAGAGCATACCTTCATGCTTCCAGATCTTTGACAGTTACCTTCGTAACTAATTTATGACCGCTCCTGAGGGGAAAAGAACCCCTGCGCAAAAAAACAAGGTACATCAGCAGCCCTGTCATGGCTGCGTGATGTACCCTGTTGTAAAACATCTCTTCTGCCTGCTTCTAATCAAGTACCAGCCGACGATAAAATTGACCTGATTGTGGTTCTGGACACACTCTTTCTCAGGGGATATTGTTGATGTTGTTTCAATATCTCTTGCATGGAGGAGTGTACGCAATGATTAGACAAGCAACCGCCGATGATTGGAAGGAAATATCCTCTTTACTTGACCAACTGGGATATCCTAATACCGGCTCTTTTATTAAAGGCAATATAGAAAAGTTAATCGCTCATCCTGACGAAGAGCTAATGGTATATGAAGATGAGGGACGAGTTGTAGCTTGCATTTCGTTGCACTATATTCCCCAGCTAGCTCTTCCAGGGGACATTGCTTGCATTAGTTATCTTGTTGTTGATTCAACAACAAGAAGTACAGGCATTGGACGTGAAGTTGAAGAATACGCAAGCCAGGCAGCTAAAAAAAGAAACTGCGACAGAATCCAGGTACATTGCCATTCCCGGAGAGTTGACGCACATCGGTTCTATAATCGGCAAGGTTTCTCAGAGTCTCCAAAATACTTCACAAAGATGCTATAACAAAAGAGCGCGGAATATACTCCGCTTACTCTTTATCTTCTTCCGCGCCTTCCGCATCTTCTTCAGGCTCTGGCGCGGGCTCGCGGTGGATGTTGATCCGGGTGATCCGCAGCCGGGTAGATTCCTCCACCTCGAAGGTGACATCGCCAACGACCACCTGCTTGCCCTTGGCCGGATTGCCCTCCAGCTCCTTGAACAGCCAGCCGCCGATGGAATCCACCTCGTCATCCTCGATCACGACGCCCGTAAGATCGTTGACGTCTTCAATCAGCATCCGGCCCTCCACGGAGATGTAATCCCCGTTGCGTTCCACGCTGGGTCGTTCATCCTCGAACTCGTCATGCAGATCGCCGACGATCTCCTCCAGGATCTCCTCAGCGGTCAGCAGCCCCGCCGTTCCGCCGTACTCGTCAACGACCAGCGTCAGCTGGGCCTTGTTCTTCTGCATCAGCCGGAGCGCATGGCTGATCTCCATCGATTCCGGCACGTTCAGAATCGGCCGGACCAGGGAAGCCAGATCATTCTGCTGCTCCGGCGGGGCGAACAACAGATCCGTGATATGGATGAAACCGATAATCCGGTCCTTATCCTCAAAGGCTACCGGATAACGCGAATGCTTCGTTTCTGTAATGATCCGCATGTTCTCCTCCAGCGGAAGATTGCTGTATAGTACATCCATATCGGTACGCGGCAGCATCACCTCACGGGCCAGCAGGTCCGAGAATTCGAAGATGTTATCCATCAGCTTCATCTCATCCTGGTCGATCACCCCGCTCTTCGCGCTCTGATTCATCAGAATGCGGATTTCCTCCTCTGAATGAGCAGCCTCGGCTTCACTGGCCGGCTCCACGCCGAACAGTCTCAGCAGTGCGTTCGCTGACGCATTCAGGACCCAGATGAAGGGCAGGAACAGATTATAGAAGAACATCAGCGGAGCGGACAACAGCAATGCTGAGCCTTCCGTTTTTTGAATAGCCAAAGATTTCGGTGCCAGTTCCCCCAGCACAATATGTAAGAACGTAATAATGGAGAAGCCGATAACCACAGATACCGTAGAGATTAACGTCTGGTCAGTAACACCGATCTGATACATCAGAGGCTCCACCAGCAGCTCAGAGATCGCCGGTTCCCCGACCCAGCCGAGTCCAAGAGAAGCGAGTGTAATCCCGAACTGGGTGGCCGACAGATACGAATCCAGCCGCTTGTTGACCTTCAGCGCATAGCCGGCCATTTTATTGCCTTCGCTGACCAGTTGGGTCAGACGGGACTGTCTGACCTTGACCAGCGAGAATTCCGCCGCAACGAAGATACCATTTAATAATACGAGCACCAGAACGAGCAAAAGATTAAGCACTAATCTTCCTATTTCAAATTCCGTATGCACTATAATAACGCCCCATTTCTACAAGGTGATCGCTTTTCTGGTTTTGAAATCGACCCCGGGATAATACATATCGGCTACGAGCAGGTTAGGCCCGCAGCAGCCTGCTGCATCACAGTAACAGTTCACTTGCTGATTCAAGGGATGCTTAGTCTGCCACTCGGTGAAAATGTCATCCAGCTTCGCGCTGCTGATATTGCCAAAAGCGGATATATCAGCGAAGTCCGTTACAAAGACGTCGCCAGTGAACAGGTTCACATTGACCCGGTTTCTTCCGTCCGGATCATTACGCAGCGTTACATTTTTCTCGCTGCGCAGTCTGCTCAGCAGCTGCTGGTCTTCCTCCAGGAAGCTGCAGGCGAAGAACGGCAGCGTGCCGAACAGCATCCACATCTCCGGGTCACGATGATCCAGGAGGGAATGAATCGCAGTATTCATCTCCCGGAGCGACAGCACAGGCAGCTTCGAAGCGAAGCTGGATGCGTACATCGGGTGTACCTCATGACGTCTTGCCCCCATGTCCCCAATCAGCCGGTGAATCTCGGGCAGCTTGGTGTGTGTACGGTAGTTGATCATCGACTCGGCAGAGATCAGCATTCCATCGCTGCTCAGCCGGCGGGAATTCTCCAGCATCGTGTCGTACAGCCGGTAGGCGGCCTCCTTCGAGACCAGGTGACCGCTGTTCGCGAAGCCCACCTCGTGGAAGTCATCGCCGTTCACATAGTTGAACGAGATATGCATAACGTCCAGATAAGGGAGCAGCTGCTCATAACGGGAATACGGCATGGTCAGATTCGAGTTGATCTGTGAACGGATACCCCGCTCCCGTGCATATTTCAGCAGCGGTACGATAGTATTCTCCACCGTTCCGGCACGGAACATCGGCTCCCCGCCCGTAATGCTGATGGTCTGCAGGTGCTCTACCTCCTCCAGACGCTTCAGCATCTGGGTCAAAGGCAGCAGCTCTCCCTCTTTCATCGTAAGGCTATCGCCGACAGCGCAATGCTCGCAGCGCATGTTGCACAGATTCGTGACCGTCATCTCTACACTGGTCAGTACATGCTGCCCGTATTCGCGGAGTGAAGTAATCGGGTCCCACGGATCATATTCCGGCGACAGCTCTTTTACAGGAATTATAGATGATGATGGCTCTAATATACTCATTTCTTAATGCTCCTTTAATGCTTATTCCTTATTATTAACCCAAAACAAAAGAAAAAGAACGATAACTTAAGCTATATCATACCACGACTACTCAAAAAAACAGCAAGGCGGAGAATACAGCTCCGCAATTCCTGCAGATACCCTATTCTCTCCTCGCTGCGCAGAACACCTATCCGGTACTTTTCACTACAGGTTCTCCCCCGTCCGTCACATCCACGATGACTACAGAGAGGGCTTTGCTGAGATCACGTTCATAGGGGGTAACCGTTTCGCCTTCGGGTCCGTTCAGTACCCGGACCACAGGCCGGTGCGGCGTGCTGGGATCAATCTTGACTACCACACCGCTCTCGCCGGAGCTGAGCTTCACCGTAAGCCCCAGCGGATAGATGGCCACGCGGTCTCTGAATAACTCCAGCTGCTTCTGCTCATACAAGGTTCCTGAGCCGACGTACAGCGCTTCTACCGCCTGATGGGGCAGCATGGCTTTTTTGTAGATCCGGTTGGAGGTCATCGCATCATAGGAATCTGCTACCCCCAGCCATTTCGCATATTCATGGATCTGCGGACCCGTCAGACCGCGCGGATAGCCGGAACCGTCAATCCGTTCATGATGCTGCAAGGCACAGTGAGCTGCCAGCAGAGGAATATTCGGCTCTTCCTTGAGAATACGGTATCCGATCTCGGTATGCGCCTGCATATGACGGAACTCTTCTTCGCTGAGCATACCGGGCTTTTGTACAATTTTTACAGGAATCTGTGTCTTGCCGATATCATGCAGCAGCGCACCAAGCCCGATGACCCGCAGCTCTTCTTTGCTGTAGCCATGGGCAATGCCCAGCACCAGCGTATACAGGCATACGTTCAGGGAATGGACATACAGATAATTGTCAGCCGTGTGCATGTCAAGCAGCATGATCATCGGGTCCTCCTGCAGGGACATATCGTCGAGGATGGAATCCATCACCTTGGAGAACTTCTTATCCAGATGATAAAAGCCTTTGGTAATCCCCGAGGCACCGGACATCTGCTGGAACTGGTTACGAATCACCTTGAGCGCCTGATTGCGCGTCTCATCCTGCAGCATTCCGGGGATCACAATATCCTCCGTGAGCGAATCCTCAATATAGATATAGCCGATATCGATTCTGGCGAGCCGCTTGATCAGGGAATCGGTAAGCTCCACTCCGTCCGCGAGCAGAACCAGCCCTTCATCATTATATATTTTTTTACCCAGCTTCATTCCCGGCTGAAGCCGATTGACGGATACTAGACGCAACTTGGCTCACTCCTGCCTTTAACGGTAAAATTGCTTATCTGTGATGCCAAGCTGAGAATCAACGCATAATAAACAGCCAGAAGGCGGCTGCGAGGATAAAGCGGTAGATAGCAAAATGCGTCGGTCTGATCTTCTGGATCATTCTCATGAACAGAACTACCACCACATAGGCCACGATGAAGGAAATAATGAAGCCGATGACAAAATACCCGATGGTCTCACTCGTGAAATTCTTGTACGAATCCAGTAGCTCATATCCCGAGGCCGCGCACATAATCGGAATCGCGATGAGGAAGGAGAAGTCGGCCGAAGCCTTGTAGCTCACCCCGCTCAGCATCCCCCCGGAAATTGTTGAGCCGGAGCGGGAGAACCCGGGCCAAAGGACGGAAATAATCTGGAAAAGTCCGATTGAGAGTGCCTGCCCGTAAGACAGATCATCCAGATCATGCGCCGTCACGCGGATCTTGCGTTTGTTGACCCATTCGGCAATGATCATCAGAATACCGCCTGCTACCAGCGCCCAGAGGACGGTGGATGCCCCGAAGAGGCTTTTAATAAAGTCCCTTGCAAAAAAAGCTACAGCGAGCGCAGGCACAATGCCAAGCAGCACATGAATCAGGTTCAGACGGGCTGCCGGCATTACGCCCCCTCTGTCTCTGCGGCCGAAGCCAAGCAGATTCACAATCCGCTGGCGGTAGACCAGCGCAATGGCCAGTATGGCCCCCAGCTGAATCACAATCTCATAAGTCTTCATAATCGAATCCTGCTCGTTAAATCCCAGAAGCTTAGTCGTTAGAATCATGTGTCCCGTCGAAGAAACCGGAATGAACTCCGTGATTCCTTCCACAATTGCCAGAATAATGGCTGTAATTGTATCCATATTACTCCTCCTGATCTAGTCAATGAAACCTGGTAATGCGTTAACTATCAATTTGATACTACATGGTGTGGATCATCAGGTGGATTGCCTCTCCCAGCGAACCGCTTCACACTCATCCAGACTCCCCGGCCGCTGCAGCTCCATCCGCAGCAGATCGCGCAGGAAATGAGGCAGCAAATAGACCGCCTCCCGGCCATTGGCTATACTCTCATAGCCTGTTCGGAACGTAAACATATCAAGCGTACCAACACTATATACCTTGGTATCCTCCAGCTGCTCCCCGCCGGCAAAAATCGCAATACCGTTATCATAAGGCATGACCCTTGGATCGTACAAGATTTTTAATCCGTCCACAGCCAGGGTGCCCAGCATCTCTCCCCGGAAGCCGTATCCGTAGATGACCTTATTGCGGAACTCTGCCATCAGACTCTGTTCCAGTGCAATGCGGATATCCTTGCCTGTCAGCTGTACTGTGCATGGGTTAATTGGAGAAGGACATAAGGCATGCAGCATGCCTGCTGTGATGTTGCCCTCCGGCAGCGGGCCGAGCAGCTGGCCTGTATTAACAAGTGAGATGGGGCTGCCTGTGAACTGGCGGACCGCCTGTGCCAGCAGGTTGCCAAAGGGAGACTCCCCTTGCAGATCCAGCGGCAGCATGCGGTCGCTGATGGCAACCGTCTCCTCCAGAGCCTCACGGCCGCGCTGCAGATGGATCGCTGACGCCGGAGCGATAAGCTCCTCCGTCAAGGCAGGATCGACTGCCGTGCAGCCTCCTTCGGCCAGGTGAAATGCTCCGCCTGGCTGCTCCTGCTCGAAGACCACCCGTCCGGCGTACCGGCCGAATTTGCCGGCGCCGCATACGGCTGTCCCGTTAATCATCTGCGGCTGCTCCAGCATATGGTGGGTGTGCCCGCCCAGAATGGCATGCACGCCTTCCAGCTTCTCTGCCAGCCTCTGGTCTGCAGGCAGCCCCAGATGTGACAGAATGATCACGATATCCACCTGCGGGGCAAGCAGCTGAACCTGCTCACGCAGCGCCTCTTCCGGGTCCAGCACATCCCAGCCGAGCAAGGAATAGAAGGAGGTGAACGCCGCCGTTGCACCAGTTAGTCCAATCTTGATCCCGTCTTTCTCCAGAACCGCGCGGCGCTGCATCCAGTGCGGCGGCTCGCCGGTAGCGGACTCCAGGAAATTGCAGCATACTACAGGACACTGTAAGCCTGTGAATATGGCTGATAGCATCTCCTTGGAGAAGGTGAGGCCTTCGTTATTACCGATGGTGACTGCATCGTATCCGGTCAAATTCATAATATCGATGTTGGCCTGTCCCATCGTGCCTTCCGTCTCTACAGCAGCGCGGTCCATATGATCACCGATATCAAGCAGCAGCACCGGCTCCTCGCCCGCCGCTGCCTTCATCGAGGATATCACTGCCGCGAGCGGACTCATCATTTCAAAGTGGCTATGTATATCATTGGTATGAATAATGGTTAATCTTTGCGGCCCAGGCTTCATAAGCTGGCTTCCCTCCCACTTGTACAGCCGTTTATAAAGTAAGCGGCAGGCTTGTTCTGTTCTAGAGTTAGCATAACATTTTCAGACTCAATATGGTATATTGTAATCATTATAAGCTGTCCTAAGCTTAAGTCCAGAAAGGGTGAAGAACGCATGCATATCTCGATCCGGCTGTTCGCCGGTCTGGCCGAAATTATCGGCTCCTCCACTCTGGTCTTCCACGCCCATGAGTCCCCTGTAACAGCAGGCCGGCTGAAGGAACTCCTCTCCGCCTCCTATCCCGATGCCGCGCCGCAGATCAGTGTATCTCTGGTAGCCGTTGATCAGGAATATGCGCCTGATGATACGGATATTACCGAAGGCTCAGAGGTGGCCTTCATTCCGCCTGTGTCCGGCGGCTAACCGCACCGTTCTCCTTCCGCGAATCTGCACAGCTTCACATACACCATTGAATATTGCGGACTTTGTTGCTATGCTGTAAAAAATTGCTATAGTAAGGTGGCCTATTCATTGAGAGTACACGTGATGGATCTTAAACCGGGTGATCATCTGCGGATGGATACCTTCAGCTCCCGCGGGCTGCATGTACTCCCTAAGGGGTCACGGCTGCAAATGGAGGAAATCGCCAAGCTGATACAGCACGGCGTTGATTATGTAGATATTGAAGCGGTACAGGAAGAGCCCGCCCCTTCCAGCCGGACCTCAATCATTCAGGCCGCAGCCAGCAGCTTCGATACCACGATTGACGGTTTTGAGTCTCTATATATGGAAGCGCTCAGCAAAGGCAGCTTCAATCAATCCGTAGTGGATGATATTCTTCAGCCGACCTTGTCCACGCTGGACAAACATAAGGATGTAGTGACACTGCTGCTGCTGCTGGACAGGGAGGATAATTATACTTACAACCATTCCCTGCAGGTAGGCATGCTCTCTTATTATCTTGCCTCGTGGCTTGGATATTCCAAGACGGAATGCTATGAGATCGGACGTGCGGGATACCTGATCGATATCGGCAAATGCCGCATCTCCCCCGCCATCCTGAACAAACCCGGCAAATTAACACCTGAAGAATACGAAGAGATCAAATTACATACGGTTTACGGATACGAAATCATACAGAATTCCATGAACGATCCTTTCACAGCTCTGGTTGCCCTGCAGCATCATGAACGCGAGGACGGCTCCGGTTATCCCAAGCAGCTGACCAAGACAGATATTCATCCCTACGCCCAAATCGCAGCCGTTGCGGATATTTACAGCGCTATGACCACTCACCGGGTCTATCAGTCCAAGCAGGAGCTGATTTCCGTTCTGCGTGAGATCAACTCCCTCAGCTTCGGCAAACTGAACGGCAAACCGGTCCAGGCTTTCATCAATCACCTGATGCCTAACTTCATCGGCAAGCGCGTTCTGCTGAGCACCGGAGATATGGGTGTGATCGTGATGAACAACCCGCTGGATGTCTTCCGTCCGCTTGTACAGAGCGAAGGCAGGTTCCTTGACCTGTCACGCGAACGCACAATTGCCGTCGTTGAGATTTATATGGAGTAGCCTTACCTGAGCATTTTCACACGAAAGGGCTGTCCCGAGTGAGCCATTAATTGGCCAAGCCGGGACAGCCCTTATTCGTGAGTAATATGACAGCAGTCATAGCCCCAATACTTTTACCGGATGAGTGTGAGCAGCAGTTCGCCGCTAGGTACTTCTGTTCCTGTGCTCTTAAGCACATCAAGGTATTGTGCCGAGTTGGTGACAATCACCGGTGTCGCCGTTACAAATCCGGCCGCACGGATAGCTTCGAGGTCAAATTCAAGCAATAGCTGACCCTTGACCACCTTGTCGCCTTCCTTCACTTTTTTAGTAAAATGCTGACCCTTAAGCTTCACGGTGTTGACACCGACATGAATCAGCAGCTCCGCACCGCCGTCCGAAGTGATGCCGATAGCATGTCCTGTCGGGAATACAGTAGTTACTGTGCCGTTCACAGGGCTGGTTAAGATGCCCGAAGAAGGCTCAATTACAATGCCTTTACCCATGGCGCCGGAAGCAAAAGCTTCGTCAGGCAGAGTGCCCAGCGGATGCAGCATTCCCGCCAGCGGGCTTACAACCAGTTCTTTATCAATCAGCGTCGGTGTAGTCGTAACCGAAGTTCCTCCTGAGTTAACGGATGCCGCAGCATCTGTCTCAGGCTCCTTGTAGCCAAGCACTAATACCAGTACAGCGGCCAGTACAAAAGCTACCAGGATACCAATGACTACCCAGACAAATCCGGTGCCGAAATATGTCGGCAGGGCCAGCAGACCCGGCAGCGAGAAGGACAATGCTCTTGCGCCGCCTGTGGCGATAATCGCACCGCCAATAGCACCGGAGATGCAGGCGTAGATGAACGGTTTTTTGAGCTTCAGGGTAACACCGTAAATCGTCGGTTCTGTAATTCCGAAGACTGCCGACAGGGTGGAGGAACCAGCGAGCGCCTTAAGCTGCGGGTTCTTCGATTTCAGGAATACGCCGAATACAGCTCCGGCCTGTGACAGGACGGCCGCACTGAGAATAGGCAGCATGGTATCCTGTCCCAAGGTAGCAATATTGCTGAGCATGATCGGCACGAAGCCCCAGTGTACCCCGAAGATTACGAATACCTGCCAGAACGCCCCGGCAATCGCTCCGGCCACCAGCGGACTGAGGTTGTACAGCCAAGTGTAGCCGGAAGCCAATCCGTCACTGATCAGGGAGCCTACCGGTCCGAAGGCCAGGAACGTCAGCGGAATCACAATGAGAAGTGCGAACATGGGAACAAGAATATTGCGCACCGACTCATGAATGAACGAACGGAACCATTTTTCCACATAGGATTGCACCCATACCGCCAGAATAATCGGGATCACGCTGGAGGAATAGTTGATCAGTACGATCTTGATCCCCAGGAAGTGCAGCGGGTCAGGCGAGCCTACGGCCGCAATGACTGCGGGATAGATCAGGGCTCCGGCTATGGCAATCGACACGAACTGATTCGCCTTGAATTTACGCGCTGCTGTAACCGCAAGGAAGACAGGCAGGAAATAGAATACACTGTCGGCAGCCGCATTGAGGATCATGTAAGTGCCGCTGGCAGCGCTGATCCACTCCAGGGACAGAATCAGAGCCAGCAAGCCCTTGAGAATCCCTGCTCCGGCCAGTGCTCCAAGGATCGGCGAGAAAATGCTTGAGATAATGTCTACCGCTTTGCCTAGAACGCCGGTACTCTCCGAGCTCTCGTCGCCGCCGCTTTTCTCCGCATCCTGAAGCGAGGTTTCCTTCATAATCTGCTCGAATACCTGGCTGACATTGTTGCCGATAACCACCTGGAATTGTCCGCTGTTCTCGACGACTGTAATGACTCCCGGCGTTTTTTCCAGCGCTGCTTTATTGGCTTTGCTGTTATCCTTCAGCTTGAATCTTAAGCGTGTGGCACAATGGAAGACAGAATTCACATTTCCTTCTCCGCCAACGAGTGTGATAATTTGTTTGGATAAGTCTTTATTGCTCATTTGGGTTTGCTCCTTTTGAGATCTGTAATATAAGCATCGCTGCAGAGGCGAATGGTGCCAGCGTATTCTATTTGTTCCCCTCTGCAAACAAGAAAAACCTGAACTCAAGGCAAAAAAAGACGTTAGTACACGCTTTTTTGCCATCAGCTCAGGTTTTGCCTGCATAACCAGTTACACCCTGACAGATGATATGAAAATATATGAAATATTGTAGTCTTACGTATGTTATGTGTTACATGTTACGTGTTACTCCAGGTTATTGCGTTCAGTTACACGCTGAATGTGAATCGTCAAATAGACATATTCGTCCTTGCTGAGGCTCTGACCATGCGATTTCTCCAGATATTCATTGATCTTGCCTACGCATTCGAAAGCCTTGACATAGGTAACTCTCACCTGGTTGTACAGGAACTCTTCCCCGCTATTATTGGTCTCCTTCTTCAGCACCCGCATGGAAAAATACTGCAGATGGGTCAGGAACCGCGAGTAGTTAAGTGAGGTCTCGTCCAGCACCACCTTATAATGATAGGTAACGATGTTCAGAATATTCTGAACGATCTCTGTCATCTTGATCGTCGATCTTACCTCCGTGCCATCCATCCTGGCATTGACCAGGTGAAGGGCAATGAATCCGGCTTCATCCTCACCCAGCGAGAGGCCGGTGGTCTGTTCAATCATCTTCAGGGCATCCAGCCCGATCCCGAATTCCTTCCGGTAAAAGCGCTTGATCTCAAACAGCATCGCATTCTTCAGCTGAATCCCCTTCTCAAAACGCTCCAGCGCGAAATGGATATGATCCGTCAGCGTAAGATAGAGATTATCGTTCAGCTCCGTGTGCAGCACTCCACTCGCGTAGGTGACGATGCTGCTGGCCAGCTCCAGGTGAGCTACGGGAATATCATTCAGCAGTTCAGTTAGCCGGGCGGTGAATTCATTCTCGTTCAGCAGAAAAATCTTATCCACCTTAGCAGGATCAACATAATCCCCCGCCACCTTATTGAAGGAAATTCCTCTGCCCATCACAATAACCTCCTTGCCCTTCTGGTTCTTGGTCAGGAGCACATTATTGTTCAGCACCTTCTCGATAATCATCTCTATTCACCTCCTGATGTGTAGTTTGTACAAAAAAAGCCTAAGTTGATCCCAATATCATTCGTAAAATGATACTCGCATCAGCTTAGGCATTGCCCGCGTTACCGGTCACAATCCTGTATTACTGCTATTGTAGCATAAATAAAAGCGATTTCAAGAACTTTATTTATTCTAAAGATCTGAATATTCATATTAGGCTTCATTCCGGTTTGAAACCGGCTCTCGAGGGCCACGCTAATAGCAGACAGTAATCCAAGGAGGAGATATGATGCTTGCGGTTCATCAGCGCCTTGCCGAGTTATATACCCTGAGTCTGAAGCGTCCGCTGGCTCCGGCAGAGCAAGACGAGCTTCAGCACTGCCTGCATGTCAACACCGTTTACTGCTGGGAAATGGCCCGTCTCCATATCGAAGCCCTGCTGGCAGCGGATACTCATGATACCGGGTGGCAACAAGAGATCAGCGCGCAGCTGCTGGAGGTCCGGGTAAGCGGGAAGCCGGGGAAAAGGTCTTGATGGAAAGGAACTCAGCGCGCCACCTATACTTTCCAGCACATAAAAACAGCAGCCCATCCCCACATCGGGGCCAGGCTGCTGTATCTGCTTCTACAGGTGCTTCTATAAGAAGCGGAACTGTGCTTCAATTAAACCGTTATAAATGCCGTCATGCTTGGTCAGCTCGGCATGATTGCCTTCTTCCTTAATCTCGCCGTGATCCAGCACTACAATCTTATCCGCATGACGGATGGTCGAGAGCCGGTGGGCGACGATGAAGGAGGTCCGGCCTTGAAGCAGCAGCTTCAGCGCTTCCTGAATCTTGATCTCCGTCTCTGTATCGATGCTGGCGGTCGCTTCATCGAGGATCAGAATCCGCGGATCGGCCAGCAGCGCCCGGGCGAAGGACAGCAGCTGGCGTTGTCCCATGGACAGTGCGCTTCCCCGCTCCTCGACTTCGGTATCATAGCCGGCAGGCAGCTTGACGATGAAATCATGGGCGTCTACGGCCTTGGCGGCCGCTTCAATCTCTTCGTCCGTAGCATCCAGCCGTCCGAAGCGGATGTTGTCGCGGATCGTTCCCGAGAAGATGAAGGTATCCTGTAAAACAATCCCGATCTGTTCGCGCAGACTCTGGAGGGTAACATCGCGGACATCCCGCCCGTCAATGGTGATGCCGCCGCTCTTGATATCATAGAACCGGCCGATCAGGTTGATGATCGTGCTTTTGCCGGAGCCGGTATGTCCTACGAGAGCAATGGATTGGCCTGCCTGGACATCCAGGTTAATGCCCTTAAGGGCCGCACGGCCCTTCTCATATTCAAACACAACATTATCGAAGTGAATATCTCCCTTAATCTTGGATAGCGGGGTCGCTCCCGGTTTATCCTGAACCGCAGGCTGCTCATCGAGATACTCGAAGATCCGCTCGGAGGAAGCCATTGCAACCAGCAGCTGATTGTACATCTGTCCCAGCCGGTTGATCGGGTCCCAGAAGTTGCTGACATAACTGCTGAAGGCAACCAGGAAGCCAACCGTAAGCTCTCCCGACTGAATCAGGTAAGCCCCGAACCAGAAGAGAATCATCGTTCCGAAGCCGCCGGTGACTTCAATGATCGGACCAAACGCCTGGTTCATGGCCGAGGCCTTGTTCCACGATTTCCGGCTGTCCATATTCATGGCATCGAAATAATGCATGTTCTCTTCTTCCTGAGTGTAGGCCTGTGTGACACGGATCCCTTGAATGGACTCATTCAGATGGGAGTTGATCCGCGAGTTCTTCATGCGCACATCCTGCCAGGCAATTCGGATTCTCTGCCGCAGCTTGGTCGAGATCAGGAACATAATAGGCACCGTAATCATCACGGCCAGCCCCAGCTTCCAGTTGATCAGCAGCAGAATAATCATAATACCGAACAGCTGCACACAGTCAATCATCAGATTGACGACCCCGTTGGTGAACAAATCCTGCAGCGAGTTGATATCATTGGTCACCCGGACGAGGACTGATCCGGCCGGACGTTTATCGAAGAAGTTGAAGGACAGCTTCTGGATATGCCGGAACAGGTCCGAGCGCAGGTCATAAATCACCCGCTGGCCGATCACATTCGTATATTTGATCCGGTATACGCCGGCAATCCATTGAATCAGATACAGAATGATAACACTGGCTGTTAATGTGTAGAGCAGCGTCAAGCTGGTGTTTCCGTCTTTTGGAGCAATCGCTTTATCAATCGCCATACTGGTCAGGAATGGAACTGTCAGCTTGGTAATCGTACCCAGAATCATCATAATTGAGACCAGCGGCAGCATCTGTCTTGCATATGGCTTCATATAGCTGAATAAGCGGGTGAACTGCTTCCAGTCAAAAGCCTTGTCAATCACATCATCGTCTTTATAGATAAAACGTTCTTCAAGCGTCTGTTCTTCAACCTTACTGTTGTCGGTATTTAATACACCGTCAGCAGTCTGCTTGGAGGTCTCAAGACTCATGCCGGATCACCTGCCTCTCGTCCGTTATCCCTGGCTAAATAATCGGCGTACTGAATCCGGTACACATCCTGATAAGGCCCCGGGACCGCGATCAGTTCCTGATGGGTGCCTTGCTGGACCATTCTACCTTCATTCATGACAATGATCTGATCGGCATGGCGCAGGGAGGAGATCCGATGGGCAATAATCAAGGTCGTCCGTCCGCGCATAACCTCCTGGAAGCCGGCCTGAATCTCATGCTCCGTCTCCATATCTACCGCACTGGTCGCATCATCCAGAATAAGAATCCGCGGATTCTTCAGCAGTGCGCGGGCGATGGCAATGCGCTGCTTTTGACCGCCCGAGAGACCCATCCCGCGCTCCCCGACTACGGTATCGTAGCCTTCCGGCATCTCCATAATGAAGTCATGCGCTTTTGCCAGCTCGGCGGCACGGATGATCTCATCCATGCTGACATTCTTCAGTCCATAAGAGATATTATTGCGGATTGATGAGGAGAACAGAAAGGTCTCCTGGAACACCGTCGATATTTGCGAACGCAGACTGCGGACCTGGAATTCGCGGATATCCACACCGTCGAGCTTGATACTCCCCTGATTCACATCATAGGCACGCATCATCAGCTGGGTAATCGTGGATTTACCGGACCCCGTTCCGCCAAGGAAGCCAATGACCGCACCGGGCTCGGCATGGAAATGAATATCCTTGACTGCCGGCATTTTGTTTCCGTAAGCGAAGGTGACATGGTCGAACTCCACCTCTCCCTTCACTTCAGCTGCAACAAGCTCGCGGGCATTCTCTTTATCTTTTACATGAATCTGCTGATTTAGCACTTCCAGCACACGTTCGCCGGAGGCTTTCGACTGGGTATAGTTGTTGATGTGGAACCCAAGTCCCCAGACCGGACCGATGATGTACCAGATCAGGCTGAAGAACGCAACCAGCTCACCCAGCGACATCTGCTTGTTAATAACCAGTGTACCGCCGACACCCAGCAGAATAGCTACACTGACCGAAGCCAGCAGTTCCATGAACGGGAAGAATTTACTCCACAGCTCGGCCGCAAAAATCTGATTATCTTTATAACGTTCATTACGGTGTGAGAATTTCTCAACTTCGTAGGCCTCTCTGGCAAACGATTTGACCGTTCTTACCCCGGTGACATTCTCCTGTACAGCCGTTGTCAGGGAACTTAACGCCAGGCGCATCTCCTGAAAGGCCGGATGAATCTTGGATTCAAATCTGAGTGCAACTACCGCCAGAAACGGCATTGTGATCAGAGTAACCAGCGTCAGCTGCCAATTGATGGTGAACATCATAATGGAGCCGAACAGAACCATGAAGAACACATTCAGCAATTGGGCAAATCCGAAGCCGATGAACATGCGGATTGCTTCCAAATCCCCGGTCAGCCGGGACATCAGGTCACCTGTCTTCGCCGTATCATAATACCGGAAGGACAGAAATTGCAGCTTCTCATAACAGGCATTGCGCAGCCGGTAAGCCAGGAAATTCCCCAGCCGTCCGCCGAAAAATCCATGGGCAAACTGCAGGCACGCCTTGACAATAATGACAGCAAGCACACTGAGAGCGAGTACGGGCACCTCAGTAAACTTTAGGGGAACAATAACATCATCGATCAATCTCCTTAACAAATTGGGGGTTATAAGCCCCACTGCAGTTGCGGCCGCCAAACATACAATCGACAGAATCAGATAGTGCAGCTTCTCCCGATAAAAGCCCCGCAGTTGCCTGAGAACATCCATATCTCTCCTCCTTAAAGCTTTACGAAGTAAAGCTGGCTCCGTAAGCATAAACTTAGCTTTACGAAGTAACCTCCTCGTAAGCATAAACTTAGCTTTACGAAGTAACCTGCTCCGTAAGCAAGAACTTAGCCTCTAAATATCGCACCGTAAGCCAGCTTTTTTAGCGCTTCCAATTTAGTGACTTTAAGCAGTTTATCATCCCTAATTTAATGCGGCAAAGGGGAGAAACCACCGTTTTCCCTCTTTTTTCGGAATAAACAGGGCTTAAGCAGGGGCTAAAGGACGCCCGTCGTTTTAAATGCTGCTATTTCCTCGCAAATACTGCTCAATTAAGATATAGCAAGATTCAACGACGCGAAGCAGCTTTTTGGAAGCCTAATAAAAGGTATTTTATGTATTTTCATTGCGTAATGGCCTCTGAAGAGGACTGAAATTCCGCTAATCGGGAAAATCAGCAGTATTTACTCAGCAAACGGACTCAGGTTCCTTTATTTCACAGACCGTCCCTGTTTTAACATCTCTAAAGACAATATAAGGGAAACTCAGTCCGTTTCAGCACCAATATGAGCTTTTTTGAAGAAATAAGAGCTTCTCAGTCCGCCTCATCCCTACTACAGAAAAAACTCAAGCAGCCCTAATAAAACACAAAAATGCCCACAGACCTTTGACCAACCTGCATCAAAGTTCTGTGGACACTCACTAATTATAGGTTTGAGTATTGGAGGAAGCTTCCGGTTACCCGATACTGCCTTCCATTTCGAACTTGATCAATCTGTTCATCTCGACCGCATATTCCATCGGCAGCTCTTTAGTGAACGGCTCGATGAAGCCCATGATAATCATCTGCGTGGCATCGGCTTCGGAGAGACCGCGGCTCATGAGGTAGAATAGCTGCTCCTCAGATACCTTGGAGACCGTCGCTTCATGCTCAAGCACAATGTTATCGTTCATGATCTCATTGTAAGGAATCGTGTCCGAGGTGGACTCGTTATCCAGAATGAGTGTATCGCATTTGATATTGGATTTCGCACCTTCTGCCTTGCGGCCGAAGGAGGCGAGTCCGCGGTAAGTAACCTTGCCGCCGTGCTTGCTGATCGACTTGGAGACAATCGTAGAGGTGGTGTCTGGTGCCAAGTGAATCATTTTGGCGCCTGCATCCTGATGCTGGTCCTTGCCCGCTACTGCGATGGATAATACAGAACCCTTTGCTCCACGGCCCTTAAGCACCACTGCCGGATATTTCATCGTCAGCTTGGAGCCGATGTTGCCGTCTACCCATTCCATGGTAGCATTCTCTTCAGCAACCGCACGTTTGGTAACGAGGTTATAGATGTTCGGTGCCCAGTTCTGGATGGTTGTATAACGGACACGTGCATTCTTCATACACAGAATCTCAACCACGGCGCTGTGCAGCGAGTTCGTGCTGTAGATCGGGGCAGTACAGCCTTCAACGTAATGCACGAAGCTGTCTTCGTCTGCCAGAATCAGAGTACGCTCGAATTGTCCCATGTTCTCGGAGTTGATGCGGAAGTAAGCCTGCAAAGGAACTTCACACTTCACACCCTTCGGAACATAGATGAAGCTGCCCCCTGACCATACAGCACTGTTAAGTGCGGCGAACTTGTTGTCAGCAGGAGGAATGATCGTACCGAAGAACTTCTTGAACAGTTCCGGGTGATCACGCAGCGCGGAATCCGTATCCGTGAAGATAACACCCTGATCTTCAAGGTTCTTCTGCATGCTGTGATAGACTACCTCTGATTCATACTGTGCAGAGACACCTGCAAGGAACTTCTGCTCCGCTTCCGGAATCCCCAGCTTGTCGAAGGTCTCCTTAATCTCGGAAGGAACTTCCTCCCAGGTCTTGCCCTGTTTCTCGGAAGGTCTTACGTAATATTGAATATCCTCGAAATCCAGATCGTCCAGATTGCCGCCCCATTTAGGCATAGGCATCTTGCGGAATTGCTCCAGGGATTTCAGCCGGAATTCCAGCATCCATTCCGGCTCGTTTTTGATCGCGGAGATTTCCCGGACGATTTCTTCCGTGAGTCCTTTACCAGACTGAAATATCGACTTGTGCTCGTCACGGAACCCATACTGGTATTCCTCCATATCAGGCGCTTTCTTAGCCATGGTGTCAGCCTCCTTGAGTGTAATGTTATTGATGAGCTTTTTTTACGTTTCTATGCCTTTGCGAAGCGCGTTCCAGGCCAGAGTGGCACATTTGATCCGCGCCGGAAATTTATTTACACCGGACAGGGCTTCAATATCTTCGTAATCTCCGAAATCTGCTTCCTCACCCTTCATTAGAGAGGAGAAGCTGTCGGCCATCTCAAGCGCATGCGCTACTGTCTGGCCTTTGACCGCTTCCGTCATCATCGAAGCCGACGACATGCTGATCGAACAGCCTTCGCCGCTGAAACGGGCGTCCTGGACAACGCCATCCTCCACCTTAAGCTGAAGCGTAATACGGTCGCCGCAGGTAGGGTTATTGAGCTCGATCTTAAGTACGTCGTCTTCAAATGAGCCGCGATTCCGGGGATTTTTGTAATGATCCATAATTACGCGTCTATATAAGTCATCCAAGTTCATAGCTGAAATACTCCTTTGCCTTAAGTAAGGCTTGAACCAGTGCGTCTACATCCTGCTCTGTATTATACAGGTAGAAGCTTGCCCGGGCGGTGGAGCTGACCTCCAGCCAGCGCATGAGCGGCTGGCAGCAATGATGCCCCGCTCGGACAGCCACGCCTTCCGCATCCAGCACGGTGGCCACATCATGCGGATGGACATCACCCAGGTTGAAGGTGACTACCCCCACCTGACGGTTGCGGGGACCATAGATCGTCAGATCACTGACCTCTGACAGCCTCTGCTCCGCATATGCGGCAAGCTGCATTTCGTGGCGGTGGATCTCATCCATCCCGACCTCCTGGAGGAAATCAATCGCTGCCCCTAAGCCGACGGCACCTGCAATAATCGGTGTTCCGCCTTCGAACTTCCACGGCAGCTCCTTCCAGGTGGACTCATACAGCCCGACATCATCGATCATCTCGCCGCCAAATTCAACCGGCTCCATAGCTTCCAGCAATGCCTTCTTGCCATAGAGAGCCCCGATACCCGTAGGCGCAAGCATCTTGTGCCCGGACAAGGCGTAGAAATCGCAATCCAGGTCCTGCACATCTACCTTCATATGCGGTGTGCTCTGTGCCCCATCCACAACGATTACTGCACCGTTCCGGTGGGCAATGGCTGCAAGCTCTTTGATAGGATGGGTAACCCCCATGACATTGGATACATACGCTATGGCTACGATCTTCGTCCGGGCAGTAATCGTCTGCTCGGCATCCTCCAGCGTAATCGTCCCGTCCTTCTGCAGCGGCAGGAATTTCAGGGTGGCCCCGGTGTTCTTGGCCAGCTGCTGCCAGGGAATGAAATTGCTGTGATGCTCCATCTGGGTGATCACGATCTCATCCCCTTCCTTCAGGACGGAAGGACCGTATGAGGAAGCTACAATATTGAGTGCGGTCGTTGTCCCGCGTGTGAAGATGATTTCCTTCACACTGCGGGCATTAATGAAGTTCTTCAGCTTCTCGCGGGCGCCTTCATACGCATCGGTTGCCCGGCTCCCCAGGGTATGTACCCCGCGGTGTACGTTGGCATTATCCCATTCATAGTAAGACTTGACCGCCTCAATGACCTGGCGCGGCTTCTGTGAAGTGGCCGCACTGTCCAGGTAGACGAGCGGATGGCCGTTGATCTTCTGGTTCAGGATGGGAAACTGCTCCCGGATCTGACTGCTAATCATTGGCCTAACTTCCTTTCCACAAGAGATTGGAGCTGATTGCGCAGTCCCTCCAGTGGAATTTGCGACACAACAGGTGCAAGGAAGCCGTAAATGATCAGTGTTTCTGCGTCATGCCGCGATAATCCCCGGGACATCAGGTAATAGACTTGCTCGTAATTGACCTGTCCTACGGAAGCGGCATGGCCTGCGGTAACATCATCTTCATCTATAAGCAAAATCGGGTTGGCGTCTCCGCGCGCTTTGGGGCTTAGCATCAGAACCTTCTCTGTCTGCTGTCCGTCAGCTCTGGTAGCGCCCTTCTCGATCTTCGTAATTCCGTTAATAATCGAGGTTGCTGAATCCCGCATAACAGCACGGGTAATCATATCACTCGGTGTATTCCGTCCGAAATGCTGCGCCTGTGTAGTATAGCTCAGCTTCTGCGAGCCGGAGCCTACAGCAATGACCTTCGCATCTGAGCTTGAGCCATTACCCTTAAGCACCGACTTGGTATCGCTGGCCGTATCGCCGTAGTTCATCTCACCGATGATCCATTCAATAGTACCGTCATTCTCCACAACGGCGCGGCGGTAAGTAATATCTGTAGTATCCTGTCCGAGCTGATGTACCGTAGCGTATCTCACTGTAGCGCCAGCACCGACGAAGACCTCAACCGCTCCGTTATGCAGACCTGCTTCCGACTTATCCGATACATAGTTATCCACGTAAGTCACGGAACTATTCGTGTCGGCTACAATCAGAATATGCGGTACAAAAGCAGCTTCAGCGTCATCCGTGAGCAGCACCGCCTGCAGCGGAGTCTCGAGGATGACATTCTTCGGAACATAGAGGAATACCCCGCCGTTCCATAATGCTGCATGCAACGCGGCGATGGAGTGCTCTTCAGGCAATACTGCTTTATGCAGATAACGCTGAACAAGGTCTCCATGCTCTCTGACTGCACTCTGCAAGTCGGTGAAAATAACGCCTTGCGCAGCCAGCTCCGGAGCCAGACGGGCATACACAGCCCCTGAATTCCGTTGAATAATCAGGCTGCCTTCCTCTTGTCCTTCAATCAGCCCGGCAATAGAGGCCGGTGCATCCTGAAGTGCCGCCAGCGCCTGGCTTGGCTTGTATTCCCCATAGTTGTTGATATTCCAGCGGTCAACCCGCGTCTTCTCCAGCTTCGGCAGATCAAGCTCAGCGGCAAGACCCAGAGCCTTCAAGCGGCTGTCCTTCAGCCAGCCCGGTTCGCCGCTGCTCTGCGACTGTGCGCTGAGCTGCTGGGCGTCCACGGGAAGTATGGTTTGCGTCGTCATAAGTGGTTTCCTCCTCCCAGCGTTTCTAAGCTTCTTGTCCTACAGTTTCGTCTTCAATGCCGAGCTCTTCCTTGATCCATTCGTAACCTTCTGCTTCCAGTTTCTGTGCCAGCTCAGGACCGCCGGATTTCACAATCCGTCCCTGCATCATGACATGCACATAGTCAGGCTTGATATAGTTAAGCAACCGCTGATAGTGGGTAATAACAAGGAATCCGCGTTCCGGGCTGCGCATGGAGTTCACGCCGTCGGCAACAATTTTGAGGGCATCGATATCAAGGCCGGAGTCAATTTCGTCAAGGATGACGATCTTCGGGTCCAGCATCATCATTTGCAGAATCTCGTTACGCTTCTTCTCCCCGCCGGAGAAGCCTTCGTTCAGATAACGGTGCAGGAATTCAGGATTCATATCCAGCTCCTTCATCTTGGCTTCCATCAGCCGGATGAAACGGATCAGCGAGATTTCACTGCCCTCTTCACGGCGGGAGTTGATCGCACTGCGCAGGAAGTCGGAATTTGTTACTCCGCTGATTTCACTCGGATATTGCATCGCCAGGAACAATCCGGCACGGGCGCGTTCATCCACTGCCATCTCCAGCAGGTCTTCGCCTTCGAGTACAGCGGTGCCTTCTGTAACCTCATACTTAGGGTGTCCCATCAGCGCTGAGGCCAGCGTACTTTTACCAGTACCGTTCGGGCCCATAATCGCGTGAATTTCTCCGCCCTTCATCTGAAGGTTAATCCCCTTCAGAATTTCTTTTCCTTCAATCGTCGCTTTCAGTCCCTCAATGACAAATTCTGCTGCCATAATTATTATTCCCTCCATTGATCGATTTGCGAAATCAGAAAGTTGTATTGTCACAGGTTAACCCTGATTACAAGCATTTAGATTTTTTATCACATTGTAATTATTATAAAGTGAATCAGGATGATTATCAATGATTCTCACTAATTTTATTACAAAGGTCCGGTTTTTACAAATGAATTCAGCTCTATTCTTACTTCTGGATGTAAAGCTCTGGATTCTGGACCTCTTTTGTACCCGCCCAGTTCCAGCACAGCAACGATCCGCTCCAGCGGACGAAGTCCAAGTGCCTTATACCGTTCCCGTTCATACACCCATTCCGGAATGTGGCGGCGTACCTGCCACGGTTCAGATTTGGCCAGAAGCTGAAAATTCTGGACGAGACAGCAGACTGCGGCATAATCCTCCTGCTGCTTATGAGGATCGGCTTCTTCTGTGGCTACAACCAGAAGCAACGGCAGCACAATCTGCTCCTCTACGGAGCTGAGTTGACGGGCAACTTCGCCGCCGGTTACATAGATAAACCGCCACGGCTCCCGCATGCCGTCATTCGGTGCCCAGACTGCTTCGTTCAGCAGCTTCAGTACGCTTTGTGGAGCAGGCAGAGCGGAATTTGCAAGCAAGCTGCCCTCCTCACCAATGATAGTCCAGCTTCGCTCAGCCGGCGTTCTTTTCCGCCCCTTTGGTGCTTTGTCAAAGTAGCCGATTTCCAGAATTCCGGCAAATCTTTCTTTTGCCCGCAAACCAATTTTCTTATAAAAGGGTTCGCTAAGCATCATTGGATCTGTATACCACAACATACCGAGCCCTTGCTCCCAGCCCAAAAGCTGGACACTCTGCATGATGCTGCATACTGCGGCATAATTGATATCCTGCTGGCGCTCCGTTTCACCGGATTCAGCAATGAATAGCAGGTGGGCCGGTGTATTTATGATTTGCTTCTTCATAAGATCGGTCATTTTGGCAGGAAGGAGCTTGGCGAGAGTGCTTCCCTTCACCTTCGCGATCATACATTCAGCCAGTTCATTCCGGGACTCGGGGTCCCCGGCAAAAAGACAGCGCCAGCGGGGTGTTCCCTCGGCCTCGTATAAAGCGGCAGCTTCATTCAGCAAAGATACAATAATTCCCTGCTCAACTGGGATATCGCTGAATCTCCTAATCGTCCGCCGTTCTCTTATGGTGCCGGACATATTCTTCACTCTCATTCCTCCCTGAATATAGCTTGGCGTATAAAATGATTTACCAGTAAACTATATTTTTAAATTCGAGGAATGTCAATCCGTTATCACAAGAGTTAAATCCGTTAATCATTTGTTTACTGATAAATAATTATGAATTAGAATAGATTTAATATATATAAGAAGGAGTGGCCTTTCCCCATGTATCCAGCCGAAGGACTTAAGCGCCTGCTGTATGACCGTTTTATCCATTTATCACATTTATCAGAAGAAATTTTTACCGCTGAGGAGAATACTTTTGCTGATCTCCTGCAGGAGCACGGGATTACGTTATCATCAACCAGTCTAACCAGCATTCATGTCCTCGATTGTATCGGCAATAACGAACCGATTAACAGTACTGCAATTGCGGACAAAATGAAGCTGTCCAAGGCGAGCATCACCAAAATCAGCACCAAGCTCCTGCAGGATGGCTGCATCAAGCGAAGCCGGATGAACGACAACAAGAAAGAGGTATACTTCAGCCTTGCCCCTAAAGGCAGACAGCTCTTTGACATCCACGCCAAGATGCATGAGCACCTTGAACAGAAATTTCTTGAGAGCATGAACTCCTTCACAGAGCCGGAGCTGCAGGCTTCCCTGAAATTCGTCCAAACGATAATTGATCAAAGTCCAAAATAACCCCACTATCAAAAAAATAAAGCCTCCCGCGGGAGGCTTGGCTTCGTCTTCTCCATTATTGGACGCTACCCGGCATTCAGCCCAGGAAAGCGCGCAGCATCCACTGGTTCTTCTCCAGATCCGTGCGGATCTTGATGAACAGGTCTGCGGTCGGCTGGTCGCTGATTTCTTCCGCCAGCTCGATGCCTTCTGTCAGTTCTTCCGCTACTGTAGCGAAATCCTCAATCAGCGCCTGAACCATACCGCGTGCATCTTCTTTGCCTGTGGCTTCCTGAATGGTAGCCAGTTCCAGATATTCTTTCATAGTTGCTGCAGGACTGCCTTTGATGCTCAGCAGGCGCTCAGCCACCTCGTCCATTTTAAGAGTAATATCATCGTACAGCTCTTCGAACTTCACATGAAGGGCAAAGAACTGCTCACCCTTCACATACCAGTGATAGTTATGCACCTTCACATACAATACGTTCAGGTTGGCAACCTGACGGTTCAGTACCTGTTCCAATGAAGCGGTGTTCACTTTGTTTGATGCTTTAGCCATGAGATGATCCCTTCCTTATCCATAGAATTTAGCCGGCTGCTTGTCCATTGTCCGGCCTTGCAGTTGTCTATTCTTCATTTACCCTTCTGCCTGGAGGGCGAAACAAGCTTGACCCCGGGCAAGCCCTCATCCCCGTCACCAGATGCAAGCTTTTGTCCTACCCCGTAGGATGAACAAAGCAGTCGCCGGTTATGCTTAATGCTACGCTTCAAAGACAGAATACAATCAGCCAAGGGGCAGGGAAGCTCCTTGGCTGACTACACCATCGCTATGCGCCTTACATCATTAGCAGCAGGGCCTCTGCACCGGACATGCCCGGCACAATTCCCAGCTTCTCCGCTTCTAAAGTTACAGACTCCAGCGGCGCGGCCAGCAGCTGAGAAAGCGTGCGTACCCCCACAGCTCTTGCCGCAATAATCTGCCGGTCGCTCAGCGTCTCATTCAGCAGTCCAATGTCCAGCGCCCCGCACATGATATATCCCTTGTCTGTACTGATGCTGAGCAGTGTAGTTTTGGGCAGCTTCACCTCAACACCCACCAGGACATGGTCGCCCACCTGCATAGGCTCTAACGTTACCATTTGCAGCACCTCCTTCTTTTCACATTCACGTTGTAGGTTATGCTTACGGTTCAAAGCGCGTGTGGACGATGGTCCTAGTTCGTAGAGAAATTGGAGGGTCAGAAGTCCTTATTTCTATGCAGGAGGGTATATAATTTCCGCTAATTTAGTGGTATAGTTTATATACTAATTTAAATTAAAGAAATCGTGACTAACGATTAAGCTGGGGGATTAATGGATAAGAAACTACAACACACCGACGGCAATTATCTATTTAATGTCGACATCCTGATTAATGCCCGAACGAACCCGCTTGCGCTGCAGTTCCTGCTTGAAATGTTGAATGCCAGCGACAAAGTCACGGATTTCAACATCAACTCCGGGCTGGAGCTTGGAAGAGCCATTGATCATCTGCTGAAGTCCGCAAAAATGTCTCTGAAGAATGACGGTTCGACAATTTCTCCCGTACAGGTGAAGTTGCCGGAGAAGCCGGCAGACCCTCCTGCAGCCAAGCCTGCGGAGAAGCCCGCCGCCAAGAGACCAGCGGCAGCACCGGTAGAAACTCCTGCTGATGTATTCGGCAAAATCAGGCAGTACATTCAGAATAACCAGCTGGTCCGGCTCCGTGCGAACCGGCATGGCAAGCAGGTGTCCATGCCCTGCCGTATTCTGAATTTTGACGAAACTGAGAATTCGCTGAGTGTATACCATGTGGACGAGAAGCAGGTCTACACATTCAAGCTTAATGAAATCGATGAATTTCTGTAAGACGAAGAAGCACCCCCTCCGGGTTCCGGGGGCGGGTGCTTCTTCGTCTTACCGTTATTGTGGTGAATATATGCTCCGGCCGCACTTTACTTCTTGCGCGAGAAAGCCTCCAAGGCGAGGCAGATCCAGCCCGCAATGAAGCATACGCCTCCAAGCGGAGTAATCGCACCGAGAACCTTGATGCCGGAAATACTGAGGATATACAAGCTGCCCGAGAACAGGATCACCCCGGCAACTATCAGCCGCCCTGCCCAGCGCAGACGGACACTTTCGCCCCATTGCCCTGCGGCAAGCCCGATAAGTATCAGAGCCAGCGCATGGAACATATGATACTGTACGCCCGTCTCGTACACCTGCAGATAGTGCTCACTTATTCTTGGCTTCAGGATATGCGATCCGAACGCCCCGATGGCAACGGACAGCATTCCCAGCAAGGCTCCCAAGCCTATCAATCTTCGTTGCATGGATACATAGCTCCTTCCCTGAGTTGAACTTCTCCTATCTTAACGTATCTGCTTCGCCTTTTACCAGCCGCATTATTCCATAGCTCATGCGCCTTGAAGACTTGCATTTAGAGCGGTGTTATGATGAAGTGGTAGTAATAACCTATTACATCTCAAGGAGTGCAGCCCATGGATTATCATTCACCTCCCAAACCGGACAACGCCGCAACCGAGTCTGCAAGATGGGGCTCTTCGGAACAAGACACGAACTCGGATCACGCATACCAGGAGAACAAACGCGACTATAAACACTCCGGCCCCGGTATCGCTTCGTTCGTAATTGCTCTGCTCACACTGGTCTGCTATGCCATTACCTTTGTGTATGTAGGGGCGCAAGCGTCTTCTCTGATGAATGAGCATAATAAACTGATTGCCGATTCGGCAGAAACGATCATGTATCTGGGCCTGACCATGCTGATCCTGGTCGCAGTGAATATCATCGGGACGGTTACCGGCATTATCGGCCTGACCCTGCGCAGACGGCGCAAGGTATTTGCTGTCATCGGCACCATCATCAACGCCGGCTTCCTGCTTCTGTTCATGCTTCTGCTATCCGTTGTGTTCGTGAATGCCGGAGCGTCCTGATAACCGCTCCACAGCAAACACAGCATATCCCCTAACCGGGACATGCTGTGTTTTTTGGTGCAACTATAGAAACAGGACTGGACGTTTAGATCTCGAACTCTTCGCTTGAATCGGACAGTCCGCCGTTCTGCACTCCAGAGTTGTTGGCTACCGCAAGCACGTATACCTTATACTTGGTGCCTTTGACAATCGGGTTACCATTAATATCTCTGGCTGCAGCCGCTATCGAGAGATTGCTTCCGTTGGGGACTGCCGATCTGTAGTAAGACGATTGCACGCTAAGGGCCTCAGCTGTACCGAAGCTCTGCTTGGAAGGGACTACGAATACCCGGTATTCGGAGATATTCGACTCACGGGCGGACTTGGTGAAGTTAACCACAACTTTACCGTTATCCATGCCATAGGTCACATTCGTCACGGAGGTGACAGGTAGCTTAGCCGATAAAGTAATGGCTGCCGATCCCTCCGACAATACGTTAGCTCCCTGATAGCTGCCGTTTCGAACAGTCAATACATATACCCGGTAGCTGATTCCCGGCTTGATGGCTGCGCCGCGTACGTCTTTGGCTGAGCTGTCGAGCACCTGATTGGTGCTGTCCCCGGATGTACCAACGGTAGTATAATTGCCCGCATTATTGGCATCTGACAAGCTAAAGCTGCTGTAATAATTCATAGGCACCACCAGAATCCGGTAATGGCTGATGTAAGATTCGTCTACGGCATGATTGAACGATACTCTCAGATCACGGCCGTCTCCATAATCGTTCACATCACTCACACTCAGATTCGATATGGCACTGAGGCCGGAGGTATTCACCAGCGTAATCGCCGGAGAAGCAGCAGATAGTACATTTGAGCCCGAATTGTTCCAGTTGCCTGCTGCGAGCACATACACTCTGTAGCTGGTGCCGTTCTTGATCAGGGAACCGCGCACATCTCTGCTGGAGGAGCTCAGAATCTGTTCGGTGTACGTTCCTGATGTGTTTACCGCCGTATAATTCGCACTGGATACGTTATTCGCATCACTTAGGCTGAAGCTGCTGTAATAGTTCGCAGGCACAACCAGAATGCGGTATTGGCTGATGTTAGTCTCGTCTGAGGCATGGTTGAAGGTAACCTTCAAATCCCGCCCGTCATTATAATCGTTCACATCGGTCACATTCAGGTTGGATACCCCTGCATTGGCGAGTGTAAGGGCCGCCGAAGCAGGTGACAGCACATTATTCGCGGCATTGCTGCTGTCAACCGCCAGTACATATACCCGGTAGCTGACACCCGTCTTGATCAGTGCTCCATCTGTATCTCTGGAGCCGGAGGAGAGATTCATGCTGATATTGTTCCCCGTCTTGTTGATCTGCGTGTAATTGCTGCTGGACACCTGATTAGCTCTGCCCAGATCAAACACCTGGGAATTCGACGCTTTGACTACGAAGATCCGGTAAGTGCTGATCTTACTCTCATCGGCCAGCTTGTTGAAGCTGACGGAGAGATCCCGTCCGTCCCCGTAATCACTGGCATCCGTTGCCTGGACGGTGCCCAATGCCGGAACAGCCTTGTTCTGCAATGTAATAACGGCAGATGCACTGGAGAGTGCGCTGGTATTATTGCCTTTGCCGACTGTCACTACATATACGCTATATCCCTGATTATTCTTAATCAGGTCACCGTCGATCGTTCTGGCGGCTGCATTCAGCTTCACAACAGGATTGGCTCCTGTTACCAGAGCAACAGAGTAGTTATAGGACCCTACTGCCAGTGCAGACGACAGATTTAGTGTGGTGCCGTTCTTGGCGATAAGCACGCGGTAGTGATCCACCAGCGATTCGTCGGCCGCACGGTTGAAGCTGACCTGCAGATCCCGGCCGTCTCCATAATCGCCGATATCCTGGGCGGTTACCCCAGATACCGGAGCCGCATTCCCACCTGCCGGAACCGGAGTGGTGATCGTTACAATCTGCGCAGCCGGATTCCAGCCGACCTCGCGGCCTAGCGCTTCACTGACGAACCGGGTAGGTACCATGGTGCGGCCCTTCAGATTCTGGCCCGGCACATCAAGACTGACTGCCTTGTTGTTGATTGTGGCAATTTTGGAGCCAATCTTCAGTACAATCGTTGTATCATTCTGAGAGGCAGTTACTGTCTGTGTCTTCTGATTCCACTTGATGTCGGCATTGAAGGCTTCAAAGATAGCCCGCAGCGGTACCATGGTCCGTCCGTTCACCATTACCGGAGGCTGATCGGTGGACAAGGTCACTCCATCAATAATAACTTTGATGGGTTTAGCTGCTGCCTGGGCAGGGGCCTGAAACAACATCGGGAACACCAACAATCCTGCTACAATCGAAATCCATAACTTTTTCACAAGCTCACCCTCCCGAAATAGGAAACATCTCTCATTTTGCTATCTCTTTGACGTAAGCCGGGCGGAAAAAGTTTCTCTCTGAACCGGTTACAAAAAAATAACCTTTGGAGCCGGTTCCAAAAACGGCAAAAAGACTGCAACAGAGAATACCCATGGGATATTCCGCCATTGCAGTCCCGGTTCCCGGCACCCTGCCGAATCAGTCCGCTTTGGTCAGACTGGACAAGACCCGCTGAATCACGACAGGATCTTTTCCGACTATTTTTTCCACATAAGTAAATACTACAGGTTCATCCATCTCAAGCCCTTCCGGCGCATCCTCTGTGCCTGCACCGAGTTCGAAGGCTGTGGGCCCTTCTTCTGTTACAATCTCCACAGAATGGGGGTCCATCTGCCCGACGTAAGTGCCTGAGCCCTGAATCTTCTCCGACTCTGCGGCTGCGGAAGGACTAGACTTAAGCACCGGACTGGCGAGAGGTACCGCCGCCGTCTGTACAGGGATGCCCGAAGAGCCTGCTGAAGAAGATTCTCCGGGGGCTCCCGCCGGGTTGTTCCCGCCGCAAGCCGTCAGGGTGAACATTAATATAGCAGTTGCTGTCATACCGGGTAGCGTACGCTCTAATCTCATGATGTGTACCTCCTCTGCTTAGTTGTGTGCTGCTTACCTTACCTAAGGATTACCCCGCAAGACGGGTAGTGTAAACTTGCCGTTACGGGCTGGGCATCAGCCGTACGCACAGAAGCGCCGGACTAATACAATACATGAAGAGCCTTATTCAGCATTTGAAGGAGTGGTATCCTTGAGAATCGATATCGGCTGCGGCCCCGGCAAAGAGTCCGGGTATTTGGGAATCGACCGCACACAGTACCCCGGGGTGGATATCGTCTGCGATATTTGCGAAGGAATCCCCCTGCCCGACAATACGGCCGAATTCGTGATGGCCAGCCGGGTCATGCCTTATGTGAACGATCTGTTTGCAGCGATGTCAGAGATTTATAGAATAAGCACGCACCAAGCGGTTGTTTGCATTCTCTCACCCTATGCCCATAGCTTCCCGCATGCCTCTAACCCTATGTTTAAGCAAAAGTTCGATGAGTATACCCCCCGCTATTTCACCGGCAGCTTCTTCCAGCCCTATCAGAGTCCGCTGTGCCCGGAGATCCCGGATTATCCCGTACCGCTGCCGCCGTTTGACTTCAGACTGCTGCGGATGGAGCTGTTCTATCAATATCCGTATGACGACAATCTGTATGATGCGGAAGAGCTGGAGGTTCTGAAGACGCTGCAGTCCAATGTCATCCATGAAATTATGTACCACTTCGCCGTCATTAAGCGGGAGATTACGGGTGAGGAACTGGAGGCAATGAGCCGGAAGGTGCTGCCTGAACCACAGGCGCTGCTAGAGCGCCGGCTTCGCCTGCAGAACAGGAAATATATGTTATAAAATTCAGATGGACATACAAGATTGCCCACAAAGGAACATAGGCTAATACAACACAAGCAAGATGGCATATCGGCTCACACAGGAGCCGGTCTGCTTTTTTTTTGAAAATAGAAGAATTTATTTGTTTCACATGATAACTTATCCTTCTATTTCTCGCTGAAACGGTACCGTCCTTTACAAGGACGGCAAAGCCGTTTCCACTTGCTGTCAGAGCTTCTATTCAAAAGGAGGTGAAAATTATTCCTCTAGTCGTTCGGTCTACGGTTAATGCAACAGGCGCCATCACTTTCACAGGCAACACACTGGGACTAAGCCGCTCTGAAATTGCCGGTGTACCGGGTACACAGGACAGTATCGGAGGCTTCTCTACGATCAATACAGCTTCTGTATACGGCACTTACCCTGCCGGCACTACCAGTTTATATCAGAGCAACAGTTCAGCAGCAGTTCTAGTACTCCCTGCCGGAAGCACGGTTCTGTATGCCGAGCTGATCTGGGGCGGTTCCTATGTTAACGGCACCGTCAATCTCACCGCGGCAATCAACAACCCTGTATCCTTTACTACACCGCTCGGGAACACGGTCAGTGTCACCCCCGATTCAGCCACAGCCAATTCGGTGGATCTGGGTGGCGGGGCACTCGCGTATGTCCGTTCCGCCAATGTCACCAGCACCATTCAAGCCTCCGGTGCCGGAACCTATGTCACTGGCGGTGTAGTCGGGACTATTGTTATTCCTGGTGATTCCACTGCCAACCATGCGGGCTGGACACTTGCCGTCATCTACCAGAATCCGTCGCTGCCCTTCCGCAACATGTCTCTGCGCGCAGGCGCAGTCCTTGTCCAAGCCTCCTCGGCTCCGGTGGTCACCACCATTACCGGCTTCGCCACACCGGTTACCGGCGCGCTAGGCGGACGTATCCAGTTCAGCGCCCAGGAAGGAGATGCTAACCGCTCGGGTGACCAGGCGCTTTTCGGCCCTACCTCCGCCACCCAGGTCGCCTTGTCCGGGCCTAACAACTTTGCTAACAACTTCTTCGCCTCACAGATTAACAATGATGCCGGCAATCTGAATACGACCGGAACGTTCGGTACCCGCAACCAGACCAACGGCAGTCCGGGCTCCAACATTGTCGGGGGGCGGCAGGGATGGGATATCACGAATGTGGATGTCTCTGCGCGTCTGGTCAATAACCAGTCCTCTGCACTCCTGACCTTGACTACTTCAGGCGATGCGTATGTCGTTAACGCCAACGGGCTGCAAATTGACATCAATGCTCCCAAGATCTCCTTGACCAAAAGCGCAAATGTCGCCGGTACTATCGTAGGCGATCTGGTCACCTACACCGTAACGGTCAACAATACCGGTACGGCAAGTGCAGCCAGTGTTGTATTGTCGGATACCTTACCGGCAGGTCTTACTTTTGTCGCAGGAAGCGTGGTGGTGGCCGGTGTTTCCAGGCCGACTTATGATATAACCTCCGGCATCCCGCTGGGATCGCTGGCCCTTGGCACTTCTATAACGGTTACCTATCAAGCCAGAGTGACTTCCTTGCCGAATCCGCAGTTCGTTCCCAACACAGCCACCGCCGCCTTCACCTTCCAGAGTGTGGCCGGAGGCCCGATTGTGAGCGGGGTTATTCCATCCAATACACAATCGCTGCCGGTATATTCTCCGGTTCTCGGCATTGTCAAGAGCGCCAATACTACCAACGCAACCGTCGGAGACCAGATTCTCTACACTCTGCAAATCTCCAATACCGGCAATATCGGCGCCACTACTACGCTCACGGATAACATTCCTGCAGGCAGCTCCTATGTTCCGGGAAGCTTCACGGTAAACGGTACGCCTGTGGCGGGTAATCCCGCCGCCGGGATCGCCATCGGCACCATCGCAGCAGGAGGAAGCTCGACCGTCCAGTTCCGCGTGCTGGTGAACAGCCTGCCCTCTCCTCCGCAGCTCGTTGACCAGGCTACAGCCGCCTATACCTTCCTGGTTCCTGACGGGCGGACAGTGAACGGTACGGCAGCCTCCAATACGCTCACCATACCTGTCAGATTGCCGAATGTCGCCCTTGTCAAAAGCGCCAGCTTCCCGGATGTCGCTGTAGGCGATACCCTGCAATATACGTCTGTGGTTACTAATAACGGAATCGTCGCCGTCACGAATGTTGTACTCTCTGATCCGATACCCGCGGGCAGCACTCTGGTGCCGGGAAGCGTGGTGGTGGCGGGAACTGCCCGGCCAGCTGCTGATCCGGCTTCGGGGATATCCGTAGGCACCATTGCGCCAGGGACCAGCGTAACAGTAACCTTCCAGGTGAGTGTCAACTCTGTGCCGGGAAGCGGCCAGCTCGCTAACCAGTCATCGGCCTCTTACAGCTCTGGGTCCTTCAACGCCATCACACAGTCCAACACAACCTTGACTCCCGTATACCAGCCCGTGATCGGTATTACCAAAAGCGCAAGCCCCGGCAGCGCCACGGTTGGGGGAAATGCGCTGTATACCCTGCAAGTCCAAAATACCGGCAATCTCGCAGCAACGGTAACCTTAACTGACACGATTCCTGCCGGATCTGCCTTCGTCGCCGGAAGCGTCACCGTAAACGGCGTGGTCCGTCCGTCAGATTCTCCGGTAAGCGGAATTCCGCTCGGGTCCGTAGCACCGGGAGCCGCCTTGACCGTAACCTTCCTCACCACTGTTCAATCCCTGCCGTCTCCGGCAACCTTGACGGACCAGGGCAGCAGCAGCTACACCTATCAGTTGCCCAGCGGACGCTCTCTGTCCGGTGGAAGTGTATCCAATACGGTAACTATTCCGGTCTCTGCCCCGAACATCACGATTCTCAAAAATGCCAATCTCACCTCTGTGGCTGTAGGCGAATATCTTACTTACACCGTCTCTGTATCCAACCCCAGCGGTGTAGCTGTTAACAATGTAGTGCTGTCTGATCCGGCTCCGGCAGGCAGTGCCTTTGTAGCGGGAACTGTCACGGTGAACGGAACGGCCGTACCCTCTGCCAATCCTAATGCCGGGATTGCTCTCGGTACACTTGCTGCGGGCGCAACAAGCATCGTTGTCTTCCAGGTTAATGCGACCTCTATTCCAAGCCCGCCACAACTGAGCAACCGGGCCAGCGCCTCATTTACGGCCGGCTCATTCAGCGGAACAGCCCTGTCTAATACAGTGTCTACCCCGGTCTTCATTCCAGTCATTGGACTTGTCAAAAGCTCAAATCCTGCGCAGGCTTCTGTCGGCAGTCTGCTCTCCTTCTCCATCCTGGCCAGCAACACCGGCAATATCGCGGCCATGCTGAATCTGACCGATGCCCTGCCGCCGCAGACGGTATTCGAGACCAACAGCGTAAGTATAGGCGGAACGCCGCTGCCGGGGTACAGTCCCTTAACCGGCATTCCGGTGGGTCCGCTTGCTCCGGGTGACAGCGTCGTAGTCAGCTTCCTTGTTACGGTTACTGCGCTCCCCCCGAACCAGCAGCTGCCCAATACCGCAGCGGCCTCCTACACGTTCACCCTGCCGGATGGGCGTCAGCTTGGCAGTAACACCGTGTCGAACACCCTTACCGTACCCGTCTCGGCACCAAATGTCAGTGTGGTCAAAAGCGTCAATGCCATTGATGCCGTCACCGGTGATATCCTCACCTTCACCTCCGTGCTGACGAATAACAGTATTGCCTCTGTCAGCAACATCATTCTCAGCGATCCCTTGCCAGAGAATGCAGCGTTCCTTCCCGGAACCGTAATTGTCGGCGGCGTCTCCCAGCCGTTGGCAGTTCCGTCCGCCGGCATCCCAATCGGCAGCCTGGGGCCTGGAGCCTCCGTTGCCGTCACATTCGAGGTGAGAATAACCATGCCGATTCCTTCACAGGTCAATAACCAGTCGACCGTCAGCTTCACCTCCGGGGTCTTCTCCGGCTCTTCATCGTCCAATGTTACCACCACACCGGTCACACAGCCGCAGATCTCGCTTGTCAAAAGCGCCAGTGACCTGAACGCCACAGTTGGCGATACGGTCATTTATACCGTTGTGGTCAGCAATACCGGTAACCTGGCCGCCAATGTTACGTTAACCGACAATATCCCGGCTGGTACTACCTTTGACCCTAACAGCGTTATTGTCGGCGGTTTTCCTCAGCCGGGGGCTGCACCGGATACCGGAATTACTGTCGGAACTGTCGCTCCCGGGGCAAGTGTACCGGTCAGCTTCACGGTCTTCATCGTGTCCCTGCCGTCCCCGCAGCAGCTGGTCAATCAGGCAGCTTCTACCTATACCTTCACACCGCCTGACGGCCGGCTGCTCAGCGGCAGCGCCGTCTCCAATACCGTAACCATCGCCGTCTCTGCCCCCAACCTGTCGGTGGTCAAGAGCACCGCTTCCACTTCAGTAGCAATCGGTGACACCATTGCCTATTCCGTCGATATCACGAATAACGGGGCAGACCCGGTAAACAATGTGATCCTCAGCGATCCAACACCGGATGGAGCCACTTTTGTGCCCGGCAGCGTGTCCGTGAACGGGGTTCCGTTCCCTAATGCCCATCCGGCATCAGGGATTCCAGTCAGTACGCTTGCCTCTGGTGCCTCAGCCGTTGTCTCTTACAGTGTCACCGTCGCCTCCGTACCTGCAGATGCCTCCATTGATAATCAGGCGAGCGTCACTTATACCTCAGGTGTCTTCGCCGGCTCGACCTTCTCCAACCCTGTGGCGGTCCCCGTCTTCCAGCCGGTGATCGCAGCAGCCAAAGCTGCAAGTACCACCAATGCCACAGTCGGGGATACCGTGACCTACACCATTAACATCAGCAATACGGGCAACTATGGAGCCAGCCTGACGGTCACGGACAATATTCCGGCCGGGACTACCTTTGAGGAGAACAGTGTGCTAATCGGCGGGCTGCCTCTGCCGCAGGCTAATCCCTCCACAGGAATTGCCGCAGGCACCATCGCTCCGGGAGCGGCTGTAGCTGTCACATTCTCGGTGGTCATCACTTCATTGCCATCGCCGCAGGTTCTGGTCAACCAGGGAACCGTGGCTTCCAGCTTCACCTTGCCGGACGGAAGAACCCTGGGAGGCTCTTCCCTCACTAATACCGTGACCCTGCCGGTCTCGAACCCGAACCTGGCTGTCGTCAAAACTACCGCAACCACCGCAACCAATATCGGAGACACCATCTCGTATTCCGTAACCTTAACCAACAACGGTATTGCGACAGTCAATAATGTGGTATTCACGGATGCTCTGCCTGCCGGGACCGCCTTCGTTCCGGGCAGCGTGCTCGTGGATGGCGTGGCACGCCCTGCGGCTTCACCGGCTACGGGGGTGACCATAGGCAGTATCGCTCCCGGGGCTTCCGTCACAGTGGCCTTCAACGTGACGGTTACAGCACTGCCTCCTTCCGGGTTACTGAACAATCAGTCCTCAGCCAGCTTCACTTCCGGCGCCCTGTCCAGTGCGGCCTTCTCCAATATTGTGACCACTCCGGTATTCCAGCCGATCATCGCCGCAGCCAAGAGCTCCAGCGCTCAAAATGCAACGGTAGGCGACACCATTGTGTATACCGTCAATGTAAGCAATTCAGGTAACTATGCGGCCTCAGCCACGCTGACCGATACGATTCCGGCAGGTACAACTCTGGTTCCGAACAGTGTGCTGATTAACGGCTTTCCTTCTCCGGGTGCTGATCCTGCTACCGGAATCACCCTGGGCAGTATTGCAGCCGGTGCAGCGCTGACTGTAGTGTTCTCCGTAGTGATCGACACGCTGCCGGCCAGCCAGCAGCTTAGCAATCAGGCCATCCTCGCCTTCAACTATACGCTGCCGGATGGACGCGTCTTCAACCAGTCCGCCAGCTCGAACATCAATCTGATTCCGGTATCATCGCCGGATGTTCTTGTAGCCAAGAGCACTACTGTAATTGATGCAGTCCCGGGGGATACCGTTCCGTACAGCATTGCAGTCACCAATAACGGCATTGCACCGGTTAATAATGCCGTGCTGAGTGATCCCATTCCGGCCGGCTCTTCCTTTGTGGCCGGCAGCGTAGTCGTGGACGGCACTCCGCTGCCCGGGGGCAATCCGGCAAACGGGATTTCGCTCGGAACCATAGCTCCAGGAGCTACCGTTCTGGTTACCTTCAACATCCTGGTTAATACACTGCCCAATCCAGCCACACTAAGCAATCTGGCTTCCATCAGTTTCACCTCCGGCGCATTCTCGGGTGCCTCTTATTCCAACACGCTGGTCACTCCGGTATTCCAGCCGGTTATCGGCATTCTGAAGGCTGCCGATACCACGAATGCGACGGTGGGAGATACCGTCACCTATTCACTCAGCGTTACCAATACAGGCAATCTTGCGGCTGTCGTCACCTTAACAGACTCCATCCCTGCGGGAGCTGTATTCATTCCGAACAGCGTACTGGTTAACGGCCAGCCCGTTCCCGGCGCTGATCCGACTACCGGAATCAACCTGGGTACAGTTCCAGCGGGCGCTACTGTTACCATGCTCGTCACCCTGCAGGTTACGCTGGCTTCCCTGCCTTCACCGCAGCAGCTGGTGAACCAGGCCGCCGCAACCTTTACCTTCACGCCGCCGGATGGCCGCTCGCTCTCCGGATCTGCTGTATCGAATACGCTGGTCATCCCCGTCTCTTCACCGGACGTAACCGCAGTTAAGAGCACTCCGGCTGTCGATGCGGTTGTCGGTGATATCATCACTTATACGATTGCCGTCACCAACAACGGCATTGTTCCCGTCAACAACGTGGTCCTCGTTGACCCGATCCCGGCCGGCAGCCAGTTCGTTACAGGCAGCGTAACTGTAGACGGCACTCCTCGTCCCGGAGCAAATCCGGGCACCGGTATCCTGATCGGAACGATCGCACCGGGAGCAACCTCAACGGTAACCTTCCAGGTCCAGGTCATCGTCATATGACAGACGGCTCACGGCTCCAGCCTGTCGTAAGTAATCAGTCCATGGTTCTGTACAGCTCAGCAGAGGGCACCGACTCGGTTACCTATTCCAATACCGTCAATACGCTTGTCGTGGGCCCTGTGTTATCGCTGCAAAAGCAAGCAGACCGCCCGAGCGCCTCCCTGGGGGAGACGCTCGTCTACACTGTGACCGCCAGGAACAGCGGCAATACCGGGGCAGTTGTCACCCTCACGGATGTGCTTCCTCCGGGCGTCTCGTTCATTGCCAATAGTGTGCTTAGAGACGGAGTCCCCCTTCCGGGGGTTACTCCATCTTCCGGCATTCCCCTTGGCCTGCTCGCTCCTCATTCGGGAGTAAGTATCGCCTTCCAGGTCATTGTCATCTCGCTTCCGCCTTCACTCGAGCTGGTTAACAGGGCGGTGGGCACGTATTCCTTCAATACACCTGAAGGCAGAGCGGTAAACGGGGAGATCCGTTCCAATCCGGTTAGTGTCTCCCTGCTGTCTTACCAGTTGTCTTCCCTGCTCTCAGCCAGCACCCCCACAACCTTCATTGGGGATGTCGTCACTTATACCCTTCAGCTCAGGAATGAAGGCACCCGGCCGCTGACCGGAGTCATTGTCACGCTTCCCGTTCCGGAAGGCACCACCTTACTTCCCGGAAGTGTTATCGCTGGCGGGATTTATCAGCCTGAGGCCGACCCGGCATCAGGCATCGGGCTGGGTTCGCTCCCTGCAGAAGCAGTCTCCGAGATCTCCTACCGTGTCCGGGTGAGCTCGAATCCTCCAGGCTCGGTGATTCTGGCGAACGCACAAATCTCTTATGACGCTAACGACACCAGAACCTCGACCACAAGCAATACGGTTCAGATTACGGTCATCCAGCCTGGATTATCGGTAAGGCTGAAGGTTGATCTCTACAGTGCAGCGCCCGGCGACAATCTGCGGTACGAGTTCACTGTGAATAACAGCGGCAATCTGGCTGTGAACGCACGGCTCACGGACGCCGTTCCGCCCAGCGTACTGTTCGTCTGGGACAGCGTCCGTATTGACGGGGTTCCTCAGAGGGGCGTGCGCCCCGGAGACGGAATCCCGCTGGGCACCTTACGGGCAGGCGCTGTTATGGTGATTGATTTTCTCGTATCTATTCCGGGTGCCACCGATATCCGCCAGACTCCGGCCATTCAGAATCAGGGAGTGGTCCAGTATACATTCTCCCTGCCGGACGGGCGCAATGTCGGGCAGGTCTCCCGCTCGAATGCGGTGACCACGTTGCTGTTCACGCCCATCATCTCGATCCAGATTGAGGGAGAGCCGCCCGTTGTCGAGCCTGGAGGCATCGCAGAATTCAACATTTACGTGTCCAACAGCGGGAATTATCCGGCTGAGGTCTCCGTGATCCGGATTGTGCCACAGGGTGCCGTCATTGATCCCGATATCGTTACAATAAGCGCCATCACTGTACCCGGTACGCCGTATAGCGGAACCGTTGCTCTGGGAACGCTGGAAGCGGGGCAGACTTCCACACTCACTTATTTTGTCAAAATAAATGCGGATTATATGGGCAAGGATCTTCAAGGCTCTACGGCCGCCCTGTATCTATTCACCATCGACGGACGGCGGTACTCCGGCGAGGCCCGTTCTAATACCTACAAGCTGCTCCTGGAAGAAATCAGTGAATAATACAGCTCACATATCCCCCATCTCCCTGAATATACTTTAGTTACAACCTGCTGCTTCGTCTTAGTCTCCGTAGTGACAATACCGAATAACACAGTCCATGGGAGGTGGTCATCCTTGTCCCAGCCGTCCGGTCCATACACTTTTGTCGTCTCCAAAGAAGACTGGTCCCTTCACCGCAAAGGCCATCAGGATCAGGAGCGTCACCAGCAAAAGGTCAGAGAAGCCATCAAGGGCAATCTGCCCGATCTGGTTACTGAAGAGAACATTATTTTGTCGGGCGGCAAGCAGATTGTGAAGGTGCCGATCCGCAGTCTGGATGAATACCGGATTATTTATAATTTCCGCAAGCAGAAGCATGTCGGCCAGGGGGACGGGGAGAGCCAGGTAGGCGATGTCCTCGGTCGCGATTCCCAGTCGGCCCAGCCGGGCAAAGGGGATAAAGCGGGCGATCAGCCCGGAACAGATACCGTTGAAGCCGAGGTCGATCTGGAGGATCTGGAGGATATTCTGTTCCAGGACATGGAACTGCCCCATCTGAAGCCGAAGGATAAGGAAGAGATTGAGGTCAAATCGATTGTCTTCAATGATATCCGCAAAAAAGGCATGATGTCGAACATCGACAAGAAACGAACATTACTGGAGAATCTGCGGCGCAATGCCAGCAGCGGCAACCCTGGAATACACAGCATCAGCCCCGATGATCTGCGTTACAAAACCTGGGATGACATCACGGTTCCTCACTCGAATGCCGTGATTATTGCCATGATGGACACCTCGGGCAGTATGGGCACTTTTGAAAAATACTGCGCCCGCAGTTTCTTCTTCTGGATGACCCGCTTCCTGCGCCGCCAGTATGAGAAGGTGGATATTGTGTTTCTGGCCCATCATACGGAAGCCAAAGAGGTCAGCGAGCATGACTTCTTCACCCGGGGCGAGAGCGGGGGGACGATCTGCTCCTCGGCGTACCAGAAAGCCCTGGAGATTATCGACAGCCGCTATCCGCCTGCCAAGTACAACATCTATCCCTTCCATTTCTCGGATGGCGATAATCTGACCTCCGACAATGAGCGCTGTGTCAAGCTGATCGGCGAGCTGCTGAAGCGCAGCAATATGTTCGGCTACGGTGAGGTGAACCAGTACAACCGCAGCAGCACCCTGATGTCCGCCTACCGCCACCTGAAGCAGGAGCAGTTCATGCATTATGTGATTAAGGATAAGAAGGAAGTGTATCAGGCGCTGAAAGTTTTTTTCGGCAAAAAGGTTACTGAAGCTTAAGCAGCTTCACTTCAGGACTGTCAGTCGAGCAACGAGCAATTAAGCAGTTAAGCCATAACCGCTATGCGCATTCTTGCGCTGTGAGTTCCCGCCCCGCCCTGCCGCTTCTTGCGGTGTGCGGGGTTTTTGTGCGGTTTTTTTGTGCTGGCTTGGAACTTGCGCCGCATAATTCTGTTGACTATTATATCGTCAGCCGATATACTAACTATATCGGTTGACGATATAACGACAGATGGTATACCGTCAGATGCTATAACGCCGAAGGATACAAAGGAAATGACCTGGTCTGTGGAATGAGACCCAAAGATGCAAGATAAGGAAGGTGATGGCATTGTCCGGCAACAATGAATACGGGGCGCTGACCGAAGGCGTCTATTATATCCTCTTGTCCCTGCTCACCCCGATGCACGGCTACGGCATTATGCAGAATGTGAAGCTGCTGAGCAATCAGCGCGTAGAGCTGGGGGCAGGCACGTTATACGGAGCGTTAAGCACGCTGGTGGAACGGGGCTGGATCAAGCTGCTGGCCGGTGGAGAAGATTCACGCAAGAAGGAATATCAGATTACGGAGCTTGGCAAATCGATAGTCCAGAGTGAAATGACAAGGCTTGACGAGTTGCTCACAAATGGAAGAAAGCTACTGGGAGGCGAAGTGTAATGAGTCAGGTGGTACGCAAATTTTTCATGGATTTCGAGAAGGAAGAAGCGTGGCTGAATGAGATGTCGGCCAAGGGATGGGCACTGGTGGAGCATTCTTGGGCCCGTTATGTGTTCGAGGAGAGCGCCAAGGGGGAGTATATTTACCGGATTGAGCTGCTGGAGAAGGACCCTAAGGAGGCGGCCGGCTACTTGCAATTCATGGAAGAGACCGGAGCCGAGCGTGTGCCGTCCGGGCCTCCTACCAAGGCCAATCGTGCATTTATGAACCAGCGCTGGGTGTTCTTCAGAAGGAAGGCCTCGGAAGGCCCCTTCCAGATCTATACTGATGCGGATTCCAAAATCAAACACTATCAGCGAATCTATAAAGTCTATCTGTCCCTTGCGTTCCTTGAGCTGATCATCGGCTCCTTCAATATCATGCTGATTATGCTGAATACTTCCTCTAACATCTACAAAATCAACCTCATCGTGGGAGTGTCCGTTATCATTCTGGGCCTGTTCTTCGTGTGGCTCAGTTTGCCGGTCCGCCGCAAGATTGCGCGGCTGCAGCAGGAGAAGCTGATTCGGGAGTGAGGGGCTGGTTTACAACCTTTCAATAGACAGTGTCACGGCAGCTAACAACAGGACAGATAACAAGTGGAATAGTGCTGCTTATTTCTTCAATTTCTTACGATTACAGGTAAACAAGTGGAAAAACAGCATCTGCTAGGGCCGGTTTTGCTCCAAGGGGGCGCTCTGCAAACATTTAAGTGTTGTTTTTCCAACTCTTGCCGGAGTATCGTCGATCGGTTCGATAACAAGTGCCCAAAATCCACCTATTCCCCCATTGCGGCAAGCAGAGCAGTTTATCGCATACATCTGGCCCAAGCGCCTACCCTGAGTAAATTGTGTTCGGTTTTTCGCATACACATACACCCGGTCCCTGCGCGCTTACCCACACCTCTACCAAAATAAAGGGCTATCCCAAGCAGTCATTTCATGACTTTGGGACAGCCCTTATTCCAATTAACATTCGCTTCGCCCAGGCTTATGCCTACTCCACCCGCTCCGCTTACTGCACCTTCTCGCGGTCCTTGCCCTTATCGGATTCCCCGGCGTTCTTGTTCGCGGCCTCGCGGTCCTGCATCATTTCGTCCACCGTCTTCACCTTCAGCCGGGCAGCGCCTTCGTTGTCCGCCTTCGTCGGGATCAGATCACCGGAAGCGAGGCGCTCCTTAGCTTCCGCAATGGCTGCGCTGTACTGCGGCAGCCACTGTTCTCCGGCCACCAGCATCTCGTCAACCATCTGCCAGATCTCCTTCGGATTGCAGACGGCACCGACCAGCGGGTCCATCATGAACGCCTGGCGCAGCAGCTTGTCGTCACCATGCACAGCCGCTTCCACCGCCAGTCGCTGCACGGAGATGCTGACGTTACAGACTGCCGCAAGGCCCAGCGGCAGGTCGCCGACCAGCGGCATCGAAATGCCGTTGCGGTCCACGTAGCCCGGCGCTTCAATAATAGCATCAGCCGGCAGATTGGAGATGACACCGTTATTCACCACGTTAAAATGTCCCCGGTAGACGCGTCCGGTCTCCAGTCCTTCAATAATGAACGAGCCATGCTCCTCGCCGCGCTTCTCCGGGATATACTCCATCGCCGGGTCCTTCATCCAGTTCGGAAAGTCTGTCTCGAACCAGTTGCGGCCTTCGGTACAGATCCGCAGGTAGCCGCCCGTCTCGCCGTTAATCCATACCCCCATATCGATCCAGTCCATGATCTCCTCGGGGCGCTTGCGGTACCACGGAACGTATTCGCTTAAATGGCCGTTCGACTCTGTGCTGTAATAGCCGAAGCGGCGAAGCATATCAATCCGCACCTTCTCCGTGCGGCTGTAATCCGGATGCTTCTCAAACGCCTCCAGCAAGCCCGCTGTCAGATCCTTGCCTTCATGCTTCGCAGAGATGTACCAGGTCTGGTGATTGATCCCGGCACAGATAATATCCACCTGCGACTTCTCCAGGCCATACACCTGAGCAATCTGCTGATGTCCATGCTGTACACCATGGCAGAGCCCGATCGTCCGCACACCGCCGTATTTATTGCAAGCCCAGGTCAGCATCGCCATCGGATTCGAGTAGTTCAGCAGCAGCACATCCGGCGCAGCTGTCTCACGGATATCACGGCAGATCTCCAGCATCTCCGCAATCCCGCGCTGCCCGTACATAATCCCGCCTGCGCAGAGCGTATCTCCTACACACTGATCCACGCCATACTTCAGCGGAATATCCACATCGGTGGCGAAGGCCTCCAGGCCCCCCACACGAATAGTACAAAATACGTACTTTGCCCCCTTGAGCGCTTCCCTGCGGTCCGTGGTGGCAGAGATGGTGATATCCAGACCATTCTCCTTAATATCCCGCTGGCACAGCTCGGTGACCATATCCAGGTTATGGCTGTTTATATCCATGAAGGAAACTTCAATATTACGAAATTCCGGCACAGTCAGCAGGTCGCGCAGCAGTCCGCGGGTGAAACCGATACTGCCTGCCCCGATAAAGGTTACTTTAAAAGACATAATAATCATCCTCCGGCAATGAATTATTGACTCCTGTTCATTGTAGCAAGGAGGCTGCCGGAAGCGTAACCAATATCATGACCATTTTGCAGATAACCTGTCAACAATCCTAACCTTACGTGCAGAATAACAAGCCCGGAATGGACACGCAGCTATTCTTCACTCCAATAATGGCGTTCGATAGAGTTGCGGTATTCGATAGGAGTGCAGCCTGAATACTTCTTGAATAGCAGATGAAAATACTGCCTGCTGCTGATCCCCACATAGTCGGCAATCTCTGCTACCGGAATCTCGCCCTGTCCCAGCAGCATCCTCGCCTTCTCCATACGCAACTGGTTCAGGTAGTCCGTCAGGGTCTGCCCAGTATGCGTCCGGAAGATACGGTGCAGATAGCCCGGGTGAACATTCACAGAGAGCGCGACTTCCTTAACCTGGATGCTCCGGTCATAATTCTGGTGCAGGAACTCGATGGCCCGCCGCACGTAGAGCTGTGAAGGCTGCTGGCTGGACGGGAGCGACTCCATGCGCAGCCGTGCCAGACGCAGCAGCAGCTCCGCGAAAAGCAGATGCACCATGCTGCTCCCCTTCCGCCCGCGTTGATCCAGCTCCAGCACCAGCGCTTTTAGCACATGGAACACCTCCTCCTGATCTGACAACACCAGACTGTCGAACGGATGCCGCAGCAGCTCTGCCAGCACCTCCTCCTCCCGGGCCAAGCTGCCGATGGAAGGAACTACGCCCCCGTATTCGGTAAAAGCAAATTCCACATTCAACATCCGGCACGAGGAGCCCTCCTCCACGATCAGCCGGTGCGGCACCTCCGCATCCAGCAGAATCATCTCTCCCCGCTTCAGCCGGAAGGGTGTATCGCCGCCCGTTTCATCCCGTACCTCCACCACACAGCTGCCAGAGATAAGATACATGATCTCCGTAGAATTGTGATGATGGTAAGCCATCGTGTAATTGCTCCATTGCTTGTAATAGTAAGCCAGAAAGTGCGGACTGTAATCCCGCTCCAGCAATCCCTGCGCAAAAAGACTTCCGTTCATCTCCGCCACGCCGCCCGCCTCCCCTCTCCCAGTATCGATAGCACAAGTGTATCGCTTGAGCGAAGGCAGGACAAGCAGCGGGGTGACCCCCTCTACCATCCACAAGTCTACGCTCCGGCCCACGCACCTCTCGCCAGCTGATTGTGATCGGTTTTCCGATTACATTCCGCCCACGCACCTCTCGCCAGCCAATTGTGATCGGTTTTCCGATTACATTCCGTCCACGTACCCCTCGCCAGCCAATTGTGATCGGTTTTTCGATTACATTCCGCCCACGCACCTCTCGCCAACCGATTGTGATCGGTTTTCCGATTACATTCCGCCCAGGCACCTCTCGCCAACCGATTGTGATCGGTTTTCCGATTACATTCCGCCCACCGCTTCCTAGCCTGCTTACGCCCTACATACCCAGGCTTCCCGGCGCAAAAAAAAGAGCAGAAGGCCCGCGCCCTCTGCTCCCGTTCATCATCCTCAGTGGATTCTTGTCAATATTCCATTCACCAGACTATACATCCCGCCGCCCTCTATCTCTTCGGGCTGTCCATTCAGCAGGTAGATGCCGGTCTCTTCGTCAATGCCGTAATTCGGCAGCTCGCCGAGGGTACGGACCGCTGTCCGTAAATGCTCCTCCTCATCCCACTGGGTGAAATGAACGGATAGCAGCAGCTCCGGAATCAGATTGAGTCCCTTGCGGTGTTTGAATTGTCTGCTCTCATTATCCTTGGCGGAAATTACGCAGCGCTCCGGGCTAATCAAGGCTCCTGCGGAGAATCCCGCAACCGGTATTCCGGACTCATAACGCTGCCGGATCTCCTCGCCGATAGGGGTATCCACAATGAGGTCGGCATACAGATCCGTATCCCCGCCCCCGATGACGATCCCGCCGCAGGTCCTGAGACTCTCTATAGCAGTACTCACCTGAGTCGATTTCAGCGGCAGATAACAGAATTCGGCTATCCCCGCGTCAGCCAGCGGCTGCATGCAAGCAGCCATATAGTCCGGCCAGTCTTCCCCTTCTTCAAATAACACAGCGACAGGCTCTGCGGCTGCTGTCATCGTGCTTACGAACCTCCGTGCCAGTCCACGGGTAAACGGCGGACCGCCCCCGTTCAGAAATAAATGCTTGTCCATGACATCACCTTCAGTATTCAGGATATCCTGCATCTAACCTCATCCATCTTATAGAAAAGCGCAGGCCCCCGCAATATGCTTCCTCACCCGCTCCCCTTATCCTTTTGTCCCTTTAGCCCTGAAAAGAAATCATCGACTGCTTCAGCTGCTCCGCCAGCTCCTCCAGCCTGTGCGACAGGGCGACCAGCTCCCTGCTGACCGTGAATTGCTGTGAGGACATAGACGCTACCTCTTCCGTAGAGGCGCTGGTCTGCTGCACTACCGAAATCACACTCGCCATGGATTGTCCCAGCTGCTGCTGGTATTCAGCCAGTTCGGAGACTGCCGCCGAGGATTGGTTCAGAACTCCGCTGAACACCTCCATCTCGGCCCTTACACTCCCGAAGATGAGCGAGGATTCCCGGACCGAGGCCAGCTGGCTGTCAAACATCGGCGCAGCCTCACTCACAACCTTGACCGTATTCTCGATATGGCCGCTGATCTCCTCGGTAATCCGGGAGACGGAGGCAATCGACTCGCTCGATTGATTGGCCAGCCCTCTGATCTCATTGGCAATGACAATGAAGCCTCTCCCGGCGGCACCGGCGCGCACGGCTTCAATCGATGCGTTCAGCGCCAGAATATTCGTCTGCTTATTCATCGCAATCATCGGGGAGAGGATGCTGCGGATCAGCACCGTGCTGTCGCGCAGCATGGCTGAATTCTCTTGAATCAGGTCCATCAGCTTCAGCACACCCTCGCTCTGCGATACCAGCTTCTTCATCCGCTCCGCTCCCTGGTCACTGACCTCCATCACCTTCTCTGCGGATGCAGCCATAACTGCATTGTTCTCTGCTACTTCGCTAGTCTTGCCGCCCATCAGCTCTACTTTGGCATTGCTGCTCTCGGCCTCGGCTGCCAGACTGGCCGCTCCCCCGGCGATTTCGCCGGTAGCCGTTGCGACCTCACTGGCCTGACCGCTAATCGCACCGGAAGCGGCAACGAGCTGCTCTGAGGTCGCTAATACCTCCGCAGCCGAGTTGCTGCTCTGCCCGGCCAGCCGGGAGATCTGCTCCATCATCCGGTTGAAGCTGTAGCCCAGCCGCCCGATCTCATCCTGACCCTTGAAGCTGGTCCGTACCTGCAGATTGCCCCGTTCACCCTCTTCCATCAGCCGGGCCAGCTTGCCGAGCGGTCGGCCGATCAGCCGCACCAGGACATAGCCGATGACCAGACCAATTAGAGCGGCAGCCAAGACTACCAGCAAGGTAATATAGAGCAGCCGGTCGGCCGATCGGGTGAAATCACTCACCGGAGCGTAACCCATCAGCGTCCAGTCCGCCGTACTCAGCGGCTGGTAGACTACAAGCTGCGGACTCCCTTGCTCATCCCCGGCCGTGAAGGACCGCTTCCCGTCATCCCCCTGGCGTGCTCCGGCCGGCTCTTGTCCCTCACTCTCCCGTTTCCCGGTCAGATCCGGCTCCTCACTCTTCCCCGCCGCAGGCAGCTTCTGCTCCTCCTTCTTCTGCACTCCGGTCTGTGCTCCGGCCTTCAACTCTCCGGTATGTATGTAAGAAGCCTGCCCGAGCAGTGCATCGTCAGCACTGTAGGCAACCCGGCCCGAAGAATCGAGGATGCGGATCTCCCCACTCAGCCCGATATGCAGGTTGGACAGCACATCCGTCAGCGCCTGGCCCTTCACCTCGATTAGCATGTAATACTCTGCCGCCGGGTTCTGAATATTCCGCAGCAGACGGCCCATCGTCATAGCGGACTGGCTGTACGCATCGAAGAAGCCTTTAGCCCGGACAGGGAACCAGACGGGATTGCCTTTAGCGTTATCGATCTCCTTCATCCGTGCAAGGATGCCCTCATCACTTCGTACACCGCTAATCCCCGTCGATTTGTAGGATTCGGCGTCCACCATGCTTCTTGCGACCAGCCGGACACCCAGCAGCCGCTCATCCGATCCTCTCACGGAGTCCAGCTTGCGGCGTATCCGGTCCTCTGCGGCCGCCCGCGCAACCGTACCGGCGGTTGGAAGATTAACCGTCTCCATGTCAGCCTTTAGCGCCGGATCTACAGCGAATTGCCTGGAGAGCGCTTCATATTCAGCGAACAGGAAATCCAGCTTGTCCGCCGCCTGGACAATGGACTGTGAGGAGGCAGCTGCCACCTCATCGGTAATGATCCCTTTTGCCGCATAATAGGAGGTTAAGCCCAGAACGGAGGACAACAGGACAATAGTACAGAACAGAATTACGAATAACTTGACGCCAACCGAGCTGAAATTAATGAATCGCCGCTGCCGCATTACATTCTCCCCTTATCATCCAGATCACGATTTCTCCACAAAAGAAAGGTGCAGCCCCTCAGAACTGCTTCAAGGCCGCACCCGTTATTCGTACATACATTGTCTAATTGCTATTTCCTATCCCTTGCTTGCCCCCGCCGTCAGCCCGTCAACCAGCAGGCGCTGCAGGAAGCCGAACAGAATCATAATCGGTACGGAGATCAGCACGGCACCCGCCGCAAACAGCGTGAAGTTGGAATTCTGCATCGTATTGACCATATCCCACATCCCCACGGCAACCGTCCAGTTCTCCTTGGTCCGCAGAATCAGCTTGGCGAAGATGAAATCCACCCACGGGCCGACAAACAGGGTCAGCGCTATATAGGTGATCATTGGACGGGACAACGGCAGGATAATCCGGGTGAAAATCCCGAAGTTGCTCGCCCCGTCAATCCGTGCGGCTTCGTCCAGCGAACGCGGAATCGTGTCCAGGAAGCCCTTGGCAATCAGCGTTCCACCAAGCGGCGCTCCGGCCGCATAGACGATAATCAGCGCCAGATGGGTATCCAGCAGATTGAACTCCTTCAGCAGCAGATAGATGGCAATCATGCTCATGAAGCCCGGGAACATCCCGAGAATCAGCAGTGTGGACATGGTAGTCTTACGGCTTTTGAACCGGAACCGGGATAAGGCATAGCTGGTCAACAGCGTCAGCACGACCCCGATCAGCATCGAGAACACCGCAATCTTAAGCGTATTCCCATACCAGGTGCCAAACATATAGACCGGTGAGGTGAACAGCTCCTTATAGTGGGCGAGAGTGAATGTCTCAGGAATCAGCGTCTTGCTGTACAGGGATTTACCCGGACGGAACGATGCAAGCAGAATCCAGAGTGCCGGATAGATTGCAGCAACCGCCAGTGCAACAAGAACGATATAGCTTAAGAAGAGACGAATAAAATTCGCTGCCTTGCGTCCGATGATCATTGAATCATGTCCTCCTCTTGGAACGATTTGGTCCGGCGGTAATTGTACAGGGAGAACCCGGCAACAATGATGAACAGGATGATGCCGATTGCAGACGCCATATTATTCTTGTTCTGATCCAGCGTCAGCTTATACAGCCAGGTAACGAGCAGATCCGTTGAACCCGCATACTGGTAGTTCCCGTTCACCGGGTTCCCTCCCGTCAGCAGGAAGATCGCATTGAAGTTGTTGATGTTACCGGCGAACTGCATAATCAGTGTAGGCGCGGTAGAGAACAGAATCATCGGCAGGGTGACGATGCGGAATTTCTGATAATTGGTCGCACCGTCCACCTCAGCCGCCTCATACATATCGCGCGGAATGGTAGTCAGCACTCCCATAATCAGCAGCATGGATACCGGGATACCCACCCACATGTTCACGACAATAACTGTCACTTTAGCCCAGAACGGATCAGTCAGCCAAGGCAGGCCGCCTAGTCCGAAGTAACCCAGGTACTGGTTGATCGGGCCGAACTGCCCGTTGAACAGGTTGCGCATCAAGAGGAGCGAGATCATCTGCGGAATGGCGTAAGGAATGATCAGGAGCATTCTCCACATGCCCTTGAAGCGGATACCTTTTTGGTTAATCAGCAGGGCAACCAGCATCCCGCCGAAATAAGTAGTTACAGTCGAAAGAACCGCCCAGATAATCGTCCAGGTAAGTACACCGTAAAAGGTATGGCTCCATGATTTCAGCACCAGCAGATTGCGGAAGGTCTCGAATCCAACCCAGTCTACAAGCTTTGCCGGAGGAATGTGGTTCGGTGCAGCATAGTTGGTAAAGGCCAGCATGATCATAAAGATGATCGGCATAATGGTGAAGAACAGAATCCCAAGTCCCGGGAGCAACAGGAAGCTCTGGGCGAATTTATAATCCAGAATATAACGTACGGATTGTTTAAATGTATGCGATGGACGGCCGTTTTCGCGTTCTGCTCCGATTTTATAGGCATCCCTAATATTCATGTACCAGACAATCAGGAATAACACAAAGAACAGCAGGGTAATCAGGCTTTCAATCAGAATGACGATGGAATGGTCCCCGGGAACCATTTTGGCAATCCCCTTGACCTTTTCCAGACGGCTTGGCGATTCCCCGAGTGTGGTGATCCCCCAGAAGGCTCTTCCCAGATTGCTAATGAAATAGATAAGTGCCACAGCTTCTACAGCTATGAACATAAGCCCTTTGATGAATTGGCGGTTATATATTTGTCCCAATCCCATAAAAATGGCCGACAGTATTCCAGCTCTCGCTTTGTGTCGCTGCATTTCCCTTCCGTTCTCCTCTCCGTGCGGAATTCAAGGAAACTGCCCGCCGCAGACTATGCGGCGGGCAACTCTAATTCCACGGTAAGCTGATGGTTGTGTAGTTTAGTAGTTATTGGGCTGAAGCCCCGTTGTTCAAGTCCTTAATTTGCTCTACAGCTTTGTCCATGGCTGCCTTCGGATCGGTATTGTTATCCCAGATGGCCGGAAGTGCTGCATTCACCGGGCTCCATACGTTCCCCATTTCAGGAATCGAAGGCATCGGCTGGGAGTTCTTCGCTTGTTCGGCAAAAGCGGATACGAACGGATCACCCGTAATCTGCGGGTCCTTCAAAGCTTCATTGTTCGTTGGTACGGAACCGATCAGCTTGTTAAGCGTCAGCTGCGAATCTTTGCCGGAAGCAAAGTGGGCATAGAGCTTAGCCGCATTCGGATATTGCGTGTAGGCGTTGACGGTAAAGATTTTGATCCCGGAGAAGGTAATGGCAGTTTTGCCGTCAATGGTAGGAACCGGAGCAATTCCCAGGTTGTCGCCCAGCGCTTCTTTATATCCGGCAAGCTCCCAAGGTCCTGTTATATCCATAGCTACATCCCCGCTGTTGAACAGACTGCGCTTAATGTCCGGGTTGATGTCACCGCTCTTGATAGGCAGGACTTCCTTCAGCTTCGCAAATTCAGTCAGACCTTTGATCGCACCTTCATTGTTGAGGCCGATGTCGTCCTTGTCGGTACCGTCTTTGCCGAACAGGTAGCCGCCGGTTGTGGCGATGAACGGATAGTTAAAGTACATATTGCCGACTTCCCACATAATGCCGTACCGGTTTTTGGCTTTATCGGTGAACGTTTTGCTGAAGGCAATAACGTCATCGAAGGATTTCGGAGCTTCTTTGACCAGAGACTTGTTATAGAACAGCGCATAGGTCTCTGCCGCTCTAGGATAGCCGTACAGTTCGCCGTCATAGGAAGAACCTACGATGGAAGCCTCCGTATTCTCCGCCTTGGTCTGTTCTGCAAAAATATCGTTTGGAAGCAGCAGGCTCGCGCTGGCCGCCTTGCCGAGATTATCATGAGGAATGACGATGACGTCCGCAGCCAGACCGGAAGGACCATCCTGGGTAAGCTTGCCGACTTGATCCGGCGGGGCAACCTCTTCGATTTTGATAGGTACGTTATACTTGGCAGTGAACTGCTTCGCGATTTCTTCGGCGAACTGTCTTTCTTCCTTACTCTCCCAGATCACTAGGGAAGCGCCTTCTTCAGGGACGATCTCACCCGCTGCCGGAGCGTTGTCGCTGCCAGCCCCTGCATTATCTGTAGCTGCCGCACTTTCCGCAGGCGCATTAGTTGCCGCTGCATTTCCCCCGGTATTGTTGTTGGAGCCGCACGCCGTAATTGAGATTGCCATGGAGCACGCTGCGGTGAGAACCATAAGTTTTTTGAGATCCATTCCTTTTAACCCCTCCTGTGTGTGTATATCACTTGATTTGACGATGATGCTTCTTTTGACTTGACGATGATGCTCCCCAATTTGCGCAAACGATTTCAGAGAATTCAAAAAAAATTCTGCTTTCTCCCATTGCCTCTTCCGAATACGTTATACCCGGTTTAGAAAGCGCTTCATTCCTGAATTCATAATACATCAGCAGGCTTGCAGTTGTAAAAACGTTTGCACATAGTTAAATCAATGAAATTAAGCCATTTAAAATGCATATCTTTAACTTTACTCTCTTTATCGCATGATTCCTTTAAATAACTTCGCTATACTTCAATTTCAAAATTTATTTCTGCATTTTTTGTCGTATTTAGACGGATTTTGTTGTATATTTGCTAAATATTATCAATTTACAGACTTTGGAAATCGGTTTCCCGTTGTTTATTCTTTGTGCAACTGTTTGTACAAACCTCTTGAACCTCATTTTGTTCCGTGCTATAATCCAAACCATCATGAAACACCCCATTCTTCACCAATCTAAAGGCACTGTTCCTTATCGGGTACAACCTCGGCGTAATCTAACCGGCGGTTGTGCCTCTTTGCCATGTGCAGAATCGGGTGCGTAATCTATATAAATTGAATAACTGGTTTTTATGTTTTGGGATTAGCCGTGACTCCAGAGAAGTTTTGGACTTCCAGCCGCTGTTGTATTTAGATTTCCTGATTAGAAACCGCTCTACGCGGTAGAAATCCAAATACAAAGGCGGGCGCTACCGCTCCTCCAGTTCCAAAATTCCCCTCCGCCACTTTTCCCTTAACCTTAAACATCTAAGTTCAATCTATATAGCCAAACTAAATCTAGGAGGAATTATTATGTTATTAGAAGCCGTGTATCATCGTCCCCGTCTGAACTGGTCGTATGCCTATGATCACAACACCATCCACCTGCGGCTGCGGGCCAAGAAGGGGGATCTGACGGAGGTTTTCGCCTGGGCGGGTGATAAATATGCCTGGGACACCACTAAGGAATTGATTCCGATGACCCTGTTCACTTCCGATGCGATGTTCGATTACTGGGAATGCGAATCGGTGCCGCTCTACCGCAGGCTGAAATACGGCTTCCTGCTGCAGCAGGGCCAGGACCGGATCTGGATGACAGAGAGTGATTTCCAAAAGGAGCGTCCCGCGAATCCCAACCGGCTGTTTGAATTCCCCTACATAAGCCGCGGTGATGTCTTCACGCCTCCGGCCTGGGTCAAGGATGCGGTGTTTTATCAGATTTTCCCGGAACGGTTCGCGAACGGCAATCCCGGCATAAGCCCTGCTAATGTGGAGCCTTGGGGCGGAACCCCCCGGCCGGATAATTTCTTCGGCGGAGATCTGGAGGGCGTCATTGATCATCTCGACCATCTGACGGAGCTGGGCATTACGGGCATTTATTTCACACCTGTCTTCACTGCCACCACCAATCACAAATATGACACGGAGGACTATATGCAGGTCGATCCGCATTTCGGTGATGTAGACACGCTGAAAAGATTGGTCGATGCTTGTCATGAGCGCGGCATCCGCGTGCTGCTGGACGCGGTCTTCAACCATGCGGGCCGTACCTTCGCCCCGTTCGTGGATGTGCTGGAGAAGGGTGAGGATTCGGAGTATAAGAACTGGTTCCATATCCGGGAATATCCGCTCCAGGTCGTGAACAATATTCCGACCTACGATGCCTTCGCCTTCGAGCCGCTGATGCCGAAGCTGAACACAGAGCATCCTGAGGTGAAGGAATATTTGCTGAAGGTCGCAGAGTATTGGATTAAGGAGGTCGGCATCGACGGCTGGCGTCTGGATGTGGCCAACGAGGTGGATCACGAATTCTGGCGTGATTTCCGCAAAGTGGTGAAGCGTGCCAACCCCGAGGCTTACATTCTGGGCGAGATCTGGCATGAATCAGCTCCTTGGCTGGAAGGCGACAAATTCGATGCCGTCATGAACTACCCGTTCACGGATGCGGTGCTTGACTTCTTCGTCTACGGAACGCTGGATGCGGAAGGCTTCGCCCATTCGATCGGCAGACAGCTGTCCCGTTACCCGCTCCAGGCCAGCGAGGTTGCCTTCAATCTGCTCGACAGCCATGATACTGCGCGGCTACTGACTGTGGCAGAGGGTGATAAGAATGTCATGAAGCTGGCTGCGCTGTTCCAGTTCACCTTCATGGGCACGCCCTGCATTTACTACGGGGACGAGATCGGAATGGATGGCGGGGGAGACCCGGATTGCCGGAAATGCATGGAGTGGGACCCGGAGAAGCAGGACCGCGATTTGTTCAACTTTTACCGTAAGCTGATTGAGATCCGCGGCAGCCACCCGGCGCTGCGTACCGGACGTTTCACCTTCCTTGAAGCCGGAGCCGGGGGCAGTAAGCTGGCCTACGAGCGCAGTCTGGACGATGATCTGATCATCGTGCTGATCAATACGGAGGAGACGGTGCAGACCTTCCGGCTGGATGTTCAGGAACGCAATTGGGAGAATCTCTGGACCGGCGAAGCGCTCCGCGCCGAACGAGGCAAGCTGTCACTGCGGCTGCCGGCATACGGCTTCGCTGTACTTCAGGCCCAGATGTCCTAAGGTATTGTCAGGTATAAATTTATGGATTGGATCTGCTGTATACGCTTGAACGAGGGCAAATGTACGAACTACAATAGCGTCCGATTTAACGGCCAATTCGGAGGTTTCTAGTGTACGAAATGCAATTGGTTAGTCAACGTATGCTCCAAACACAATCCAGGCCGATAAAATGCATTTGGCGGAAGATGAAAGCTAACCAGCTGGAGGTTTATTTCTACCGAATACACCATACACCGGCAATTACCGGCAACACAAACAGGGTATTCCGCAGAAGCCGTCAGGCTGGCGGAATACCCTGTTTCGTTATGAATCCGACTTATACAGGCTTACTGGCGAAGCAGGTTATAGATCACCTGCGCGCTCTCTGCACGCGTCAGCAGCCCCTGCGGAATGAACTGCCGCTGCTCTCTGCCCTCTACAAGCTTCAAGGCTGTAGCGGCATTGACATAAGCCTTCGCCCATTCACGAATGCCGGAAGCATCTGCATACCCGGCCGGTGGCGCAGCCATTGCCAGCTTCTCTCCCTGCTTGAACTCCAGGGCACGGACAGCCATCACAGCCATCTCCTCACGGCTTATGGCCGCATCCGGCGCAAAGGAGCTGCGGCTGCGTCCACTGACGATGCCCAAGCTTGCAGCTGCCTCTACATAAGAGGCGTACCACGCACCCGGACGGACATCCTCGAACGTTGTCTGCCCTTGACCGGACTGTCCCAAGGCCCGCATCAGCAGTGCCGTAAACTCCGCACGTGTCACCTTCCGGGCCGGTTCAAAGGCCTCAGCGTTCACTCCGGTAACGACTTGCTTCGCAGCAAGCGATGTAATTGCAGCAGAAGCCCAGTGGGTGACCGGTACATCCTTGAATAAGGTATGCACCTCAAGCACTGCGTACCTGCCGGATTGTGTAACTGCCGCCGTGTAGGAACCGTCCGTCTGGACTGCTCCCCCCATGTACCGAAGCGCACCGCCATCCTCCAGACTAAATACACCTGTCCAATCCTTCACCGGCTGGCCTGTAAGCTTCAGCGTTAAGGTTACAGGCTGCTTGAATAAGCTAACAGGCAGGCGCGTGCCGTCCTGCTTGATCAATTGCAGCTTTAGCTCGAAGATTCCAGATTCCGCACTTGCTAATCTGTTCTCTGTACTGAGCCTGCGGACCTCCTCCTGTACCGCATCCGGACTCAGCGGACGAAGCTCCAGCAGAATCCGCGATCCTGCTGCATCCGCTCCTTGAACCCTGTTACCAGCATCGGCCAGTACTGCACTCGGGAGCGTAACAGACATCTCCTCCGAGCGTATGACCAGCTCATTCTTGCCCAGTAAACTGGCTGCCCCGAGCGGGAGCAGTACCGCTGTCTTGCCCGCTTCCAGACGCAGCTCCAATCGGCCGTCCTTGGCTGCACTGAGCTGCGCTTCACTGATCTCCTGGGTATCTCCCGGAACCGCAGCAGCGCTAGGCGAAGGTGTTGTCACCGGAGTACTCCCGGAGTCTACCACCGGTGCTGGCGTTGCTGTTGCTGTTGGCGCCGGTGTTGGCGTTGGCGTTGGCGTCGGCACCACCACCTCGGATTTCGCCGACAGAATGACCGTACCGCCAGCATCTCTGCCCGGCAGATCAATGCTAACCTTCCCGGCAGCAGATACCGTATACTCCTTGCCGCTATATTCATCCTTCACTGCTGACAGAGGGGCATACGGAACAGGAATCTCCACGTTCAGACCTTCCGCCTTGCTGTTGATAACCGTCACAATATTCGTTTTGCCATACTGCTTGTTGAAGGCTAAATACCCGGACTCATCATTACCTGCCAGCCAGCTGCGGGTTCCTCTGGCATACACTTCAGAATAATTCGCACGGATATTCAACAGCTTCTTGTAGTGATCGCGAAGCCCCTGCTCAGCGGCAAGCTGATCCCACGGCATATCCCCGCGGTTCCTGCTGAACTCTCCCTCAGCCATATTGCCCGCATTCTTGCCTGAGCGGCCCAGTTCTTCGCCGTAATAGACAACTGGCTGGCCTTTGGCTGTAATCTGCAGGGCGGCGGCAACCTTGAGCTTGCCTTTGTCCCCGTCCACGTATTCGGACAGGAAGCCGTCTTCATCATGGCTGCTCAGGAACTGCGCCATCATGCGGGTGTTGCTGATCTTCGCTTCACGCTCCTGGAGATAGGCATCGACAGCGGTAATGGACCCGCCGGCGAACCGCTTCGCCTGCTCCTTGAAGCCGAAGTCCAGCAGCCCGTCCATCTGGCCGCTCTGCAGCGTCCCCCCGTCATTATCGGCGGTTCCGCCGAAGTATTCGCCCACCAGCTTGAAGCTTGGATCAATCGTGGTCAGCGCGTTTTTGAACGCTTTCCAGGTCGTATCCTCCACATGCTTAACCGTATCTACCCGGAAATAGTCAATCGTATCTCCGCGCTCTGTACGTGCATTATCCAGCCAACCGGTCTGCCAGGCGATCAGCTTCTCGCGGACTGCAGGATCTTCGGTGCGGAAGTCCGGGAGCCCGCTCAGTTCGCCCCGGATGACATCCTTGTCTGCCTGTACTCCGTCTGTACGTAGCATACCTGCAAAGCGCGCCTTGTCCTCTGCCGTCACTCCAGACTGTTCGTCGCTCTCCTTCAGCCCGTAGCCGGTATGATTCAGCACGACATCGACCATGATTTTGATGCCACGGTCATGCGCCTTGTCAATCAGCTCCTTGAAGGTATCCATATCACCCAGATGCTCATCAAGCTTGGTGAAATCCTTCGCCCAATACCCGTGGTAGGCATACTGCTTGCCGCCGAAGCTTACCCCTTGGTTGAAATCGATATTATCGACAACCGGTGTAATCCAGAGTGTGTTGATGCCCAGCTCCTTCAGGTAATCGAGATTATCGATCATCCCTCTGAAATCGCCGCCGTGATACGCTTCAGGATGGGTTGTGTCCACATTCTCATTGTTATCAGGGTCGCCGTCCTTGAAGCGGTCAGTCAGTGCGAAGTAGATCCGTGCCTCATCCCAGTCAAAATCCGCTTTCGCGCCGCTATACGTTCTGGCCTTAACTTCTATCTCAGCCGTCTGCCGGTGCACATTGCCGTACTGGTCCACCAGGACCACGGGAATCTCCTTAAGTCCGGCCGTTACATCCTGCTTCACCGACACGGTCTGCTGCATCAGCCCGGTATCGAGCTTGACCTTGGCAGGTCCGCCCAGTTCAGTAAGATCGAGATAAGCATCCGTGTAGGACACTTCCTCCGCAGAGGCTGCTTTTACCGTAATCACAGCGTTCTCATTGAAATTCACCGCAGGCGGGCTGACTTCTGCTGTAATCTGCACCTCCGGCTTGTGGTAGCGGATCACCGATTCGCCGTCCACCGTATTGTGCGGGTCCGTCAGCTCGCGGGTCACACCATCCTTAGTAACCAGGAAGCTATATTTATAAGTACCCTCCTGAAGTCCTTCCAGCCGGTAGCTGAACCACTCCTTGGCCGGATCATACGTCATCGGATATTCGGTTCCGTTCACCTTCACCTTCATTTCCGTAATGGCCGACATATCCCCGCTGCGGAACAGCTCGTCATCCCGGTAGAGGAACGTTACAGCTTCTCCTTGCAGGAGCGGACCACGGATAGCCGGCATCACGTTAAGCTCCTGAACCATGCTGGTGACATAGACTTTGGTGAAAAGCTCGCCCGGCGCCAGCTCAATATAGCGGTCCTCCGCTATATCCTGTTTATTGTCTGCCCAGTCCAGGCCTTTGATCAGCACGAAGCCTACCCGGGTGGCCTCCTTGCCCACCTCGATTAGCACGCTGGAGCTTGCGGAACCTTCTTCAGGCTCCGGCAGCTTAACCTCGCCGTCAGTGGCTCCGGTATACCACAGCCATACACTCCAATCCTTGTAGTCCTTGTCAGGACGAGTGTAGGTGAACTGCACATACCGCTTGCTGTCCGCCGGAGGAGCGGTGACTTCAACCGCGACTTGAACGGACAAGCCGCCATACGTAATCGTTAGGGTAGCCGAGCCTGCCTTCAATCCCTTGATCAGACCTTTGCTCGTAACAGTGACAATCTCCGGCTTATCCGATACATACTGCGCCTTGGCGGTAACGGTGCTTGAGGCTCCGTCATCGTAGGTGGCAGTCACCTTGGCCTGATGTGTGCCGCCCGCCTGCAGTGTATAGGCAGACTTGTCGGCTGCCAGCTTGGTTAACACCGCTGCCGGTGCCTCCTTGCGCAGGATCACCGAGGTAAGCGGGTCGATCGTAATCGTTTCAGCGTTCACGCGGAAGCCGCTCTGCTCCGCCGGAGCAATCGCTTGTGTTCCGGCCTGATCGCTGTCGGCAAGCACTTCTGCCCCGGACAGATCCTCCGGCAAAGTCAGCGTTCTCGCCTTGCTATCGCCGTTCATGAGGACATAATAGATGCCTGTTCCATCCGTAGCCTTGCTGGAGTAGCCGATGACCAGATCCTGCGCCTTCATTTCCGGAGCCTGGATCAGCTTGACATTGGCATTCACCAGCCCTATATCGCCAAGCCGGAAGGCATTGGTCGATTTCCTGAGCTGGATCAGTCCGGCCGTATAGGCTCTGGTCTCATTCTGTACCGGATGCTTCACTGCATCCGTTGCTGCAGCCCAGTCGAACTTATTCACGCTATCAGACGAATCGTAGGAATCGTGGATGAAATAACTGACCGACTGGTCCCCGGCATCCCGGACCTCAGTATATTTCTGCTCGGGAACGCCTGCCGCCATCCACTGCTTCGTGCGCCCGTATTCCTGTCCTGCATGAAGAAAGGCTGTTCCTTGTGAAGTCAGCAGCAGCAGATTGCCAAGCCTGATCCGCTTCTGGATTTCCAGCTCATTCTCCGCAATTTGCGGATTCTTACGGAGCGTTAAGGCAATCACATCATGCAGTGTCAGATTGTCATGCGCCTCGATATAAGGCACCATATCGCCCGGATCATCCGCCGGAACATTGGATGGCTGGGCCTTGATATTATTTAGGATCGTATTCAGATCACGCGCACCGCCGGTAATGAAGCGCGGCTCTCCTTCCGAGCCGAAGCCCGATTTCAGCTCGTTGCGGAATTCATCGGAGAACACGCCGACGCTGTCCGTTTTGTCCATCCATTTCTGGTCTGCGCCTTTTCCTTTGAGATCAGGCTCACCCGCATCTCCTCCGAAGGTAATCCAGCCTTCGCCGATGAACAGCGCCTTAGGATTGATAGCAGCCGCAGCGTCATAAGCCGCCTGGACGGCGTCTGCTGTGGCGTCGCCCATCATGTCCCAGCGCATCCCGTCGATTTTATATTCCTCGAACCAGTACTTCACGGAATCCACCATCAGCTTCTCGGCCATCTTGTGGCTGGTCGCCAGATTGTTGCCGAAGCCGCCAATGAAATTACCGTGCGCATCCTGGAAGGCATAATATCCGGGCACAATATCGTTCAGCAATTCCTTCTTGGCCATATGGGTATAGACCACGTCAAGAATAACGCCCATTCCGGCCTCATGCACCGCGTCTATCAGGCCCTTCAGCTCTCTGATCCGCACTTCGGGGTCAGCCGGATGCTGGGAATACGCCCCATCCGGGGAGAAATAGCTGTGCGGATCATATCCCCAGTTGTATTCATTGCCCTGAGCCGAGTAATCCGGCTCCCGCTCGTCCATCCGCGTCTCATCCCCGTAATACCAGGCCATGACCGGCAGCAGCTGAATATGGGTCACCCCAAGGGACTTGATATAATCCAGCTTTTTGGCAAAAGCGGCATAAGAGCCCCAACGCTCCCCGCCCAGACTGGACTGAATCGCAGGGTCAGAGGTGAAGTCCCGGATATGGGCCTCATAGATTACCGCATCCTCCCGCTCTTCATAACCCGCAATATCTGCCGCCTTGAAATCTGGCGGATTTGTTGTGGTGAGATCAACAATAGCCGCCTTGCCGACCGTATCGCCGCCTGCGCCTGCTTCCCCCGCCGTATTCACGGTGAACACCGCCATCGACTTGGCATAGGGATCAAGCACCTGCCGGGTGACCGCATCATTCGTGACCTCATACTGGTAGTAAAAGCCTCTCACATCCCCGGCACCGGGTGCACCTGCGAGATCAGCGGCTCTCAGCCGGGCCGACCAGACACCTTTCTCACCAAGGGTCAGCTCCACACGGCCAACCGTGCGGTCAGCATCCGCTGCATCATATACCACGGCAGTTACAGAGCTTGCCTTCGGCGCCCACAGCTTCAGCGTTGCCGAATGATCGTCCTGATGGTACGTGGCTCCCAGATCATCCCCGGTGTAATTGTACATCTCATCGAGCATTCTCCAGCCGGTGGAAGCGGATACCGTTGTCCCGGCGTAAGTTACACGGAGCGGAATCTTGCCCAGGTCAAAAGCACCAGTAGCCACCTCCAGGGTGCCTCCGCCCGTAATCGTCACCGCTGTGACCGGAATGGCCGTCCCTTCCGCATCCTTCACGGTAATAGCGGCCTTCAGCGCAGCAGGGTCCAGCCCGTCCGTCATAGTGAAGCCCAGCACCAGCTTGCCGGCAGACAGCACCTCCGCAGACAACAGGCCAATCGGCGTCTCGCCGAAAGGAGAAGTGTAGACGTTCGGATCATTCTCCTTCACCCATAGCTGATTGTAGCGGTCCAGCAGTGTAAAGCTTTTATTCTCATTGCCTGCCGGACCATCCTTGTCACCGCTTACAGGCTTCATGACGATGAAGCTAATCGTCTTCGCGTTCTCCTTGAGCGGGATGTCAACGTAAGCACCGTAAGCATCCTTATGCTCCGGTGCGAACGGAGTTGCGCCCTTAGGCCATCCTTCGGAAGGCGAGGCTACATCGTCCCACAGCCACAGGCCGTACTGGCTCTGATTGTTATCCGCACGCGAATAATGAATCCGCACCGTATTCTCCGGGAGAGACACCGGCTCGTAAGGCGTCGCCAGATTGGAGCCTTCCTTGATCCAGGCCTCATTGGTCTGCGGAGTGCCGATCAGGAAGGTCTTGTCGCCGTTCTCCATCTCCTTGACTCCGCTGATGCGGTTAACCACGAGGAAGGAGACCGATTTCGCCCCATCTTTGACTAGCAGATCGACATATGCGCCGTAGGCATCCGTCTGTCCCGCCGGGAAGGGGACCGCACCCTTCGGCCAGTCTGCGGACGGGGAAGCCACATCTCCCCAGGTCCACAAGCCCAGATCGGCATAATTGCCGTCCGCACGGTAGTAATGAACCCGCAGGTGGCCCGCCGGAACCGGCTGTACCTCACCTTCTCCGGCAGGAGCGGTATACAGAGCGGAGACACTATGGTCCGCTACGCGGTACTGGAACGTTACCGGAAGCTTCGCAGGCAGCTTAAGCTCCTGTGCAGGTTCCGGGTAAGCCGTCCCTGCGGAGGGTTCCGCGCCCGGCAGATAAACCTGGTAAGTAAAGTCACCTGCCGGCAGCAGCGCAGTCTGCTCGTACACTCCGTCCAGATCCGCATCATGAAGCAGCGTCCCGGCATCCGCCGGAGAGGTCTCAGCCGGATCGCCAAGCGCAGTCTGCACACTGCCTATAACCCGTGGCAGACGCTCCGGCGCAACCGGGGAATAATACGTCGAATCCGCAATAGCCTTAGTCAGGTCATTATAATAAAAAGTCACACGGGTCTCTTCCGTTAACGAAATCCGGATATTGCCCCCGGCATCCTCTCCATTCGGATTCGTATAGCTGCTGTAGCCGTAGTTTTCCGACCAGCTATCGTTAAGAGCTACCTTGTATTCATAGGTTCCCTTGGGCAGTGTGCCTGAGAATATGTACAAGCCCGCCCCCTTATAGGTCATCTCCGTTACCGTTGAGGTCTCGTTCCAGTCCTTCGTCTCCGCCGGGTCCAGCCCGGCGAACTTCGTCTGCAGATCGCCAACAAGTACCGCTTTAACCGCCGCAGCGCTTACTCTGGCCGGACCAATGCCGAGGCCGGAGCAGATCAGAGCGAGAACCATCAGGACAGTAAACATTTTCTTAGCCCGTACAGCAAATCTCATATCCGTTAATCCCCCCAAGAATTTGATGGTGCCTAAGCCCGCAGGGCCGGGATAATTACTCTTCCCTCCTTACGGACAAATGCTGTAAGTACGGCCGCTTAAGGCCAGACTAAATGAATATGAACCTCCTTTTCCTTAAAGTTAAAAACGCTACAAATTAATCTGATTCAGTACGAAACATGCGCAAACGTTTGCAAAAAAGAGTGTAGTGTATTGATTGCTGGAATCAACCAGAGATCCTCCCTTAAATCTCTGTAAAATCAGCTTTGTAAACGCTTGCTGCAATTCGTTAACATACTAATCTCCCGGCAAAGTAATTGTCAACTACTTATTTTCAATAGATTGATTAGTAATCCCACAATCTATTTGCACACTTTTTGCACAAATACCTCCCGAAAATTGCACGAATTTGCGCAAATCCTGGATTAATTCCAGACTCAGAATGGCTTAAGCAACTACGCTTCACGATGCCCGGAACGCATAAGCTGCGGGGATTGCGCCATATGCGAGGTTTCACTATTTACAATCATCCCCACTTCGATTAATATTACTGTGTAAAGCAAACGGTTCCATTAGGAGGTTTCTATGACAGTTACCATTAAGGACGTTGCCAAGAAAGCGGGGGTCTCTCCCTCCACAGTGTCCCGGGTGTTGTCAGGCCATCCCAGAATCAGCTTAGAAACTTCCCGTAAGGTCAAAGTGATTATGGAAGAAATGGGCTACACCCCGAACATGATGGCCAAAAGTCTGGTATCCAAGACCACTAACAGTATCTGCATCATTCTTCCAAAACCGGCTGAAGAGCTGTTCTCCAATTTGTTTTTTATGGAATTAATCCGCGGGATCGTCACTCAGTCCAGCCGCTCCGGCTATGATGTGCTGATCAGTTCCGGGGCGAACGAGAAGGAGGAGCTTGAAGCTGTCTCCCGTCTGCTCAAGGGACGCCGTGTGGACGGCGTTATTCTGCTGTATTCCCGTAAAGACGATACGGTGATCGATTTTCTGCAGTCGGGCGGTTATCCCTTTGTCCTGGTTGGACGGAGCGACCGCTACGAGGATATTCTGTCAGTGGACAATGATAATATCATGGCCGCCTATGATGCGACGAATCATCTCATCTCTATGGGACATGAACGCATCGGCTTCGTCAGCGGCCCGCCGAACCTTATCGTTTCACGCGACAGGCTGGAGGGTTACCGCAAGGCCATGCAGGGTAAGGGGCTGGAAATGAAGGATGAATGGATCGTTGAAGGCGAGTTCCTGCAGGACAGCGGCTATAGGGCGATGTCCTTCTTCATGAATCTTCCGAACCGTCCGACAGCGCTTGTCGCGGTGGATGATATGGTCTCATTCGGGGTACTGCGCGGATTGAACGAGCTGAAGTACAAGGTCCCTGAGGATCTGGCAATTGTCAGCTTCAACAATATCCCGCTCTCCGAGCTGTCCAGTCCTCCTATCAGCAGTATTGATATCGGGATTTATCATCTTGGCTATACAGCCTCGCAGGTGCTGATCCAGAACATTCAGAAGCCGGATAATCAAGACGGTTATACCAACCGTTTTGTCATTCCCCACCGTCTAATCGTACGGGAGTCCTCTATGCATGCTCCGGGAAATTAAGACATGTAGAAGCAACAGTAAGGCATGTACAAGAAAATGAATGAAGCAGACCTTCGCTTCATTTATTTTTTGGAGCTTTGTACAAACGTTTGCGCTGATATAGAAGAGTGTTGCCGGCAGCGGCGTTTCCCCTGTGCTAATGTGATGCTGATACTGGTGCTAGCGGCGGGACCGATACTGGTGATAGAGCCCGGGACTGATGGCGGCGCTGAAACGGAGGCTGGTGATAGAGCTAGGCTGACCTTAGCGCTGATCCTGGGGCTGGCTCCGGGATTGATACAGAGCCTGTAGCTCCGGGGCTGATACACACTCTGGGATGTTCGAGGCTACTCTAAAGCCCTCCCTCCTGTGCAGAGAAATGTTGCACCTTTTGCAGGATTTCCGCCACCAGGGCATGATTCGCAGACAATTGTTGCATGTTTTGCAGGATTCTCGCCCATTTGGCGCGCAATTCTCACCCATTGTTGTACTTTGTGCAGGATTTCCGCCAGCGTGGACCTAATTCGCACAGGAATGTTGCACCTTTTGCAGGAATTCCGCCCATTTGGCGGGTTGCCCACATCTATTTATTCACTAATCATTTTAGGAGGTTCAAAACATGTCTGAAATCAATGCCTGCCTGTTCGATCTGGACGGCGTTCTCGTGGATACTGCCCGGTACCACTATATTGCTTGGAGGGAGCTGGCCGAGGAGCTTGGATTTGTCTTCACGGAGCAGGATAACGAGCGGCTCAAGGGCGTTAGCCGGGCCGCTTCGCTGAATATCCTGTTGGAGATCGGCGGTATCACGCTTAGCGAAGATGACAAAGCCAGACTGGCGGAGCAGAAGAATAACCGCTATGTCGGGTATATCGCCAAGATGGACAGCTCGGAGATTCTGCCCGGCGCCCTGGACTTCCTGAAGGAATGCCGGACAGCCGGCATCAAGGTAGCCCTCGGCTCAGCCAGTAAGAACGCGATGACCATCTTGAACAATACCGGCCTGACCCCATACTTCGATGCCATCATTGACGGCACGCATACCAGCGCGGCCAAGCCAGACCCGGAGGTCTTCCTGCTGGGTGCGAAGGCCCTGGACACCGCTCCCGCACAATGCGTCGTCTTCGAGGATGCCGCAGCCGGTATCCTGGCCGCTTCCCGCGCCGGTATGCGCAGCGTAGGCATCGGCTCTCCCGAAACGCTAGGCGAAGCAACGCTCGTCGTCCCTTCCCTGCAGCAGCTCACAGTTGCTACGCTGAAGGAATCTTTTGCCACGGTATGACGAATAGTAACTGAGGCTGAGCTTATTCGCTCCGGGTGCAGAAAACGGCATATACTGTATGCACTTATCAATTTAATTCATCATCTCAGATCATCAGTCAGAACGGATGCTGCACTTGCATCTTCTACCCTACCCTCTGTAAAAGAACTGTGTGTGAAATCTCATAGGTGCGTGATCAGCGCAGAAAGCGAAAGGAATGTGAAGAAGCGGCAGCGATCGTAACATCCTTTCGCATTCGGAGCGGCCTGCACGGACCGGCAAGACTGGAGCACACCGTTCATTTCACATCCCCCTTAAAGGAGCCAAAATCATGAAACAATACTTAACAATCAACGAATGGTCCATTATCGAAGAGTCCTTTGATCCGCAGACCCAGGAAATATCCGAAAGCGTATTTAGTATCGGGAACGGATACATGGGCGGCAGAGCCAACTTCGAGGAGCAGTACAGCGGACCCAGCCTGCAAGGCAGCTACATGGCTGGCGTCTATTACCCTGACAAGACACGGGTTGGCTGGTGGAAGAACGGGTACCCGGAGTATTTTGCCAAAGTGCTGAACAGCACCAACTGGATTGGAATTAATATTGAGCTGGACGGAACGCCGCTGGATCTGGCAGAGTGCAGAGTCAGCGAGTTCCGCCGGGTACTCAATATGAAGGAAGGCACTCTCTCCCGCAGCTTCACCGCAACCACCCGGGACGGCAAAGAAGTTAAGGTAGAGAGCATCCGGATTGTCAGCATGGTCCGCCATGAGATCGGGGCGATCCGCTATTCCATCAGCCCGCTGAACTTCTCCGGCGAAATCACCGTAACCCCCTACCTGGACGGCGATATCAAGAACAAGGATGCCAACTATGACGAGAAATTCTGGAACGAGGTGGAGAAGAAGGCCGGACCAGAAGGCGGGCATTTGACCCTGAAGACCAAAAAGCTCGATTTCCATGTCACCTCCGCCTTCGTCTTCGACATTCTGCTGAATGGGGAGCCGGTTGCGGCCGAAGCAGCGGTGCTGGAGCAGGATAAATATGTGGGCAGTACAGTGAACGTACCGGTAGAATCCGGCGATCAGCTGGTTATTTATAAGTATGCTGCGAATGTTACCTCCCGCAATTACGGGCTGGGACAGCTCACGGATGCCGCATCGGCTGCACTGCAAAGTGCGCGGGAGACCGGGTTTGTGGCGCTTTTGGCAGAACAGGCTGCGGCTTGGGGTGACAAGTGGAAGGAAAGCGACATTATTATTGAAGGCGATGTGTCGGCGCAGCAGGCGATCCGGTTCAATATTTTCCAGCTGAATCAGACCTATACGGGTGAGGACGACCGGCTCAACATCGGACCGAAGGGCTTCACCGGGGAAAAATACGGCGGCAGCACCTACTGGGATACGGAAGCCTATTGTGTGCCGTTCTATCTCAGTACCGCCGACTCCGCGATTGCCCGCAATCTGCTGATCTACCGCTACAAGCACCTGGAGAAGGCCAAGGAGAATGCCCGCAAGCTCGGCTACCGTAAAGGCGCGCTCTACCCGATGGTCACGATGAACGGTGAGGAGTGCCACAACGAGTGGGAGATTACATTCGAGGAGATTCACCGCAACGGCGCGATTGCCTATGCCATCTATAACTATGTGAATTATACCGGCGACAAGGCTTATCTGGGCCAATACGGCCTGGAGGTGCTGGTAGAGATTGCGCGCTTCTGGGAGGAGCGTGTGAACTATGTGGCGCATAAGGACAAATACGTCATGCTGGGCGTCACCGGCCCGAATGAATACGAGAATAACGTCAATAACAACTGGTACACGAACCGGATGGCCGCCTGGACGATGGAATACACGCTGGAGGCTCTGGCCTATTTGCAGGAGAATGAGGGTACGCGTTACGCCGAGCTGGTTGATAAGCTGGAGCTGCTGGAGAGCGAAACGGCCAAGTGGAATGAGATTATCGCCAAAATGTACTATCCGGCTGACGAGGAACGCGGCATCTTCCTCCAGCAGGACGGCTTCCTCGACAAGGAGATCATCCAGGTCAAGGATGTGCTGCCGGAGAACCTGCCGCTGAACCAGAAATGGTCATGGGACCGGATTCTGCGCTCTTGCTTCATCAAGCAGGCGGATGTGCTTCAGGGACTCTACTTCCTCGGCGACCGATATGATCTGGAGACTAAGAAGCGTAACTTCGACTTCTACGAGCCGATTACCGTGCATGAGTCCTCCCTCTCCCCTTGCATCCATGCGATTCTGGCCTGTGAGCTGGGCTACAAGGAGAAGGCGTACGAGATGTACCTGCGGACCTCGCGGCTGGATCTCGACAATTACAATAACGATACGGAGGATGGCTGCCATACCACCAGCATGGCGGGCACGTGGATGTCGGTTGTTCACGGCTTCGGCGGACTTCGCGTGCTGAATGACCGGCTGGTTCTGAACCCGTCAAACCCGGGACACTGGACCTCTTATTCGTTCAAAATCATGTTCCGCGGCTCGCGGCTGAAGGTCACCGTGACCGATGCACAGGTTACCGTCAGCAACGAAACCGAGGTTCCAGCCTCCCTCACCATTCACGGCAAAGAGTATACGGTGAATGGGCTGGGCACTGTCAGTGCCGGGGGCGCTTCCGTCACGGTGTAATTTGATCAGCCCCGAAGATATTTGGCTTCTTCGGGGCTTTTTTTCAATAAGAGCTCCACTAATTCTGCCAAATCATCAATGACAGCATCCGCTTCGACCACTGTGACAAACGGATCATTCCGTTTCCAGACAGCCTTCATTCCTGCTTCGCGGCTCGCACGTATATCGTTATCCGGATGATCGCCAACAAAAATAGCATGCTCTGCGGCTACACCCAACCGGGTCAAAGCGCGATGGAAAATAGCCGGATCTGGCTTGCGCAGTCCCTCCCATTCGGAGATAAGCACCTCATCGAATAAATGCCCGATGTTCAAGGCCTTGAAATTATCGTATTGAAATTGGCCATAACCATTCGAGATTAACGCAATCTTCAGACCATGATTCTTGAGCTCAGTAAGCATAGCTAACAAATTCGGGTAACCTGAACAATGTTGCTGGAAGTTGTATACGTAATCATTGAGCAGTGAGCTCCAGTCCAGCTTTGGAATAGAAAACTCTTGTATGAGCTGTTGATAAACTTTGTCCTTCCATAGGTAACCGTGATTATCAAGCTCGATGAAGCGCTGGACAAACAGCTCATGATCAACGGTTTGAAGTTCCGGGTAGCGCCGGTATTGATCTTGGACAAACTTTAACAGAGAGGTGTCACGGTCCAGCAGTGTTCCATCCAAATCAAAAAGAACCGCTTGGATTGTCAGTTCAATCACTTCCTTTTCTTGTAGCCTATTAAAATGAATATACCATAGAAGGAGCGTTCCCCAATGAAAAGAACCTTTTGGAAAGAAGCCGTAGTCTACCAGATCTACCCGCGCAGCTTCCAGGACAGCAACGGAGACGGCATCGGTGATCTGCAAGGTATCGTCTCCCGGCTGGATTATCTGCAAAAGCTGGGCGTTACCGTCGTCTGGCTGTCGCCGGTCTACAAATCGCCGAACGATGACAATGGTTACGATATTAGCGATTACGAGGATATTATGGATGAGTTCGGCACGCTGCGGGACTGGGAGGAGCTGCTGGCCGGACTGCATGAACGCGGCATGAAGCTGATGATGGATCTTGTCATCAACCATTCCTCGGACGAGCACGCCTGGTTCGCGGAATCCCGCTCTTCGAAGGATAATCCCTACCGGGATTATTACATCTGGCGTCCCGGCGGACCGGACGGCGCGTTGCCGAACAACTGGAGCTCCATCTTCAGCGGACCCGCCTGGGAGCGGGATGAGGCGACCGGCGAATATTATCTCCACCTGTTCTCGCGCAAGCAGCCGGATCTGAACTGGGAGAATCCGCGGCTGCGTGAGGCGCTTTACAAAATGATTGCCTTCTGGCTCGACAAGGGTGTCGACGGGCTGCGGATGGATGTCATTAACCTGATCTCCAAGGTGGACGGCCTGCCTTCGGTGCAGCATGAGGATCTGGCCCCGGGCGAGCTGGCGGGCGGCGGAGAGTACTACATGAACGGCCCCCGGGTCCATGAATATTTGCAGGAGATGAACCGTGAGGTACTGTCCAAATATGACGTAATGACCGTAGGAGAGACGCCGGGAGCCACTGTCGAGGACGCCATTCTCTACACGGACGAAGACCGCCATGAGCTGCAGATGGTTTTCCAGTTTGAGCATATGGACGTGGACTCCGGCCCGGGCGGGAAGTGGAATGTGGTGCCGTGGACGCTGAAGGGGCTGCGGGATATTTTGCATAAATGGCAGGTGGGGCTTGCAGACAAGGGCTGGAACAGCCTCTATCTCAACAACCACGATCAGCCGCGGATGGTCTCCCGGTTCGGAGACGACGGCAAATACCGCGTGCAATCGGCCAAAATGCTGGCTACCCTGCTGCACACGCTCAAAGGTACGCCTTACATCTATCAGGGCGAGGAAATTGGCATGACTAATGTAAAGTTCCCCACGCTTGATGACTATAAGGATATCGAGATTCTCAATATGTACCGGGAAAAGGTGACCGAAGGCGGCGCAGACCACGACACCATTCTTCAGGCGATTCATACCAAAGGCCGCGACAATGCCCGCACGCCGATGCAGTGGGACGCCTCCAGCAATGCCGGATTCACCGATGGAACCCCGTGGCTGAAGGTCAATCCGCGCTATACGGAGATCAATGTGGAGCAGGCGCTGGCTGATCAGGACTCCGTCTTTTACTATTATCAGCAGTTGATTAAGCTGCGTAAGCAGCATCTGATTATGGTCTATGGCGATTATGATCTGCTGCTGCCGGAGCATGAATATATCTATGCCTATACCCGCACCCTGGAAGGTGAAAAGTGGCTGATCCTGCTTAACTTCAGTGATGCCCCGCAGACTATAGGGCTTACAGAGGAGCTGAATGCCGTCAACGAAACGATCATCGGAAATTATCCAGAGGAGCCAGCAGCCATGGACCGCAGTACCCTTCGCCCATACGAGGCCAGAGTCTGCCGGATCGGTTAGCGTAACGAAGGCTGACAAATCCCTTCATCCATGGCATCATAGATGGACAGACTGCCGGACGAAACCTGTCACTAATGAGCAGAGAATAACAGGAACATACGTGCGGTGGCGTGATAGGATGATTTCAGAAGGAGATGGGGAGCTTTGGAATGGCTGATCCGAATGAAGAATGCACTGGATTATATGGAGCTGAAAATGACTGAAACGCTGCGCATTGAGGAAGTGGCTGAGGTGGCCTTTGTCTCACCGTTCCACTTCCAGCGCATGTTCAGTATGCTGACCGGCTTCACTGTGGCGGACTATATCCGCAAGCGCAGATTGACACTGGCCGCCCAGGAGCTGGCCGTATCCAAGATCCGTGTGCTGGATGTGGCGCTGAAATACGGATATGATTCGCCGGAGTCCTTCGCCAAGGCGTTCCGTAAAGCCCATGGGATTACCCCTTCGGCTGCGCGTAAGTCAGGCGTCCAGCTCAAAGCCTTTCCCCGTATCTCATTCCACCTATCATTGAAGGGAGATCAGGACATGGACTACAAAATCGTGGATAAACCAGCTTTTACCGTCATCGGCAAATCAATAGAGGTAACTACCCGGGACGGGGAGAATTTCCGCAGAATCCCGCAGTTCTGGGACGAATGCAATGAGGACGGCACTTCCGACAAGCTGATTGAGCTTAGCGCCTCCCGCGAATGGCTTGGCATCTGCACGAATATGGATATGAAAAAGGAACAGCTTACCTATTGGATCGGTGTCGAAGGTACTCCTCAGACAGATGCTCAAGGTTATGAGACCACTGTCATTCCGGCTGCCAGCTGGGCCGTATTCCGGTCCGAAGGTGCCTTGCCGCATGCGATTCAAGGGGTTTGGCAGCGTATCTATCAGGAATGGTTCCCGGGAACCGGCTACGAGCATACCGGCGGACCTGAGATCGAGCTATACCCGCCCGGCGATACGAATTCAGAGGATTATGTCTGTGAAGTATGGATTCCGGTAATGAAGAAATAAGCTGCAAGGCTGGATGTGGTATCCGGGAACGGCTTCGCTGTCTAACATGGACGGTGAGGCCGTTTTGGCATGGGCGGGGGCGTTGTATGTCTGTCCGGTTACATTTTTTTGTTTTGAGATTCACCACAAGCTTGGTATAATAAATGGATTATAGTTTTCTTAATCTAGTGTATTCTCATCCGAGATCGGTGAAGGAGATATTCATGTCTATCGTAAGAATCTTTTCAGACAGCACTTCCGATTTGCCGCAAGGCTGGAAGGACACGTATGATATCGGCATTGTTCCGTTATATGTCGTCTTTGAGGACGGCACATTCAAGGATGGGGTAGAGATTACCCCTGAGGAAGTATACCGCCGGGTGGCCGCAAAAGGTGCTCTGCCCAAGACAGCCGCCCCTTCCCCTGGTGACTTCATCACTGCTTTTCAGCCGGTGATCGACAGCGGCCATGATATCGTATACATCAGCCTGTCGTCTGCTCTATCCTCTACATATCAGAATGCACTGCTGGCAGCGGGTGAATTCCCGGAGGGCCGGGTGCATGTCGTAGATTCTGAGACCTTATGCGGCGGAATCGCGCTGCTGGTCATGAAGGCTGCCCGTGCCGCAGCCAAAGGCGAGAGCGCTGCCAACATCGCAGCGATGATTACCGAAGCCCGTAACCGGGTGGAATCGGAATTCGTGGTCGATACGCTGGACTACTTATACATGGGCGGACGCTGCTCGGGCATGCAGAACTTCATCGGCAGCCTGCTGAAGATCCGTCCGGTTCTCCGGCTGGTGGACGGGGCCATCGTCCCCGTTGCCCGCATCCGCGGTAAGAAGGAAAAAGCGGTAGAGCAGATGCTCCATCATGCGCTGGCGAATGCCGCCGATATGGACAAGGAGCTGCTCATTATTGCCCATACGCTGGCAGAAGAGGATGCCAAGATGCTGGAGACCGCGCTGCGCGCGCAGACCGGTGTCGAGGAAATTGCTGTCATTCATGCCGGGTGTGTAATCGGGAGTCACTGCGGACCTGCTACGGTAGGTCTGATGTATATGCGCTAGAGCGGGTGGGGCCAGTAGCAGGCATCAAGTCCGGTAGTGGCTGCCCCGATTGCATGGCTTGCTCGATTACATTCTGTCAACAAGAAACAGCAGGCCTCCCGGGGGACCTGCTGTTTCTTGTTTAGAACATAGTACTATGTTGTCCTATCGGGATATAACGGGCTCAACTGCACCTCAGTAGCATCGGCAACCAGCGTGTAGAATTCGGGGAATCCCGAATGCTCGGCACTCTTGATTTCTTCAAAGGCACGGATAGATAACCCTTGCGAAGCGACAGAGGTCAGGATATCCCCCAACGTCCAGCTCCGCACCACCACTTGCCCTAAGCCGGAACGCTCCCCTTCAGGAAGCAGCTTGGCGAATGCAATTTCACTTTCTCTAAGCGTATCGTCAAAATAATTGCCGGTGGGATGCTGAAGCGTCTTAGTGGTCAGCCATGCCCTGGCGAACGGATGGAAATCGGTCAGCAGGAGCCGTCCATTTGCCTTCAGCCGCCTGCGGACCAAGGCAAACACCTCATTCAAATCTGCGAAATAATGCAAAATTCCAAACTCCATCAGCACCACATCGAACGTTCCCAAGGCTTCTTCTTCGGGAATATTCATGACGTCTGCACAAAGGTAGTTCAGCCTCACCCCTGCCGACTCCGCTACTTCCAGGGCATATAAGCGGTTCTCTTCCGAGATATCCACGACGGTGACCTCTGCCCCCAGCAAGGCGAAGCAAATCGCCTTCCTGCCGTGAGAACCGAGCAGATTTAGCACCTTCAAGCCTGAAGGATCGCCTGTGTACTTGAGCCAATACCGCAGCGTATGTGCGGGGTCCTGCTGCAGCTGCACTGCAAGCTCCCCAGGCGAACCATGATAGTGTGTCCAAGCCTGATACGCTTTTGTCTCCCAAGCCGCCTTATTCGTACGTGACATCTGCTCTTGCATGTTACTCCCCCTTATAAGAAGAATTTGGAAATGACACTTTCTGATTCTACTATAATCCACTTATAATGCAACATGCAGAACGGCTGCGCCAAATAAATTCTTACAAATGAACCAAGAAGTCTGAGAGAAGAAGATGGCCGTTGCCAGCAAGCAAATGGAAAAACGCAGCTTATTTCGCCGGATTCAGCGGATCATGGAGCAACAAGTGGAAAAACAGCAACTAAAATTGATGATTTTACCTTTTAGGCTGAATTGGCCTAAATTAAGTGCTGATTTTCCAACTGCTATCCTACTAAGAGCCTATCGAAGATAAGCAAGTGGAGAAAATCCAATGGTTTGCGCTGCCCATGCGTTAGAGTGGATATAACACACAGAGATAACCCGCTCCCACTGTATCTTGGGGAGCGGGTTATCTGGCTTGATAGTTGAGAATACAGCTGCTTGACTCGATAAACGTGAACACAAGTGAGCGTCAGCCCCGGCCCCGGCTAAGCCTCAGGAGTGTATTCGGGCTCCGGCTCTTCCTTCATAAAAGGCAGCATGAACCGGAAGATCGATCCCCGGTCCTCCTCGCTCTCCACGAAGATCGTTCCGCCCATCAGCTCCACGAGCTGCTTGCAGATGGCAAGTCCCAGTCCGGTCCCGCCGTATTTGCGGTTAATGGACGGATGCAGCTGGGAGAAGGACTGGAAGAGCAGATTCAGCTTGCTGTCGGCAATCCCTACGCCGGTATCGCGGACCGAGAACTCCAGCAGATATTCCGTTGAGGCAGGCAGCGGGATGTTCTTGACTGACAAGGTAACACTGCCGCGATCAGTGAATTTCAGCGCGTTGCCGACCAGATTGACGATAATCTGGCGCAGCCGGCTCGGATCGGTCGTGACGATGTCCGGCACACTGGTATCTGCCCACCAGCGCAGGGAGAGCTTCTTCTCCTCCGCCTTCGGAGTGAACAGATCAATGATGCCCTCCATCATCTCCCGCAGATCGAAGCGTTCGGATTGCAGCGGCATCTTGCCGGCCTCCATTTTGCTGAAATCGAGGATGTCATTGAGGATCTGCAGCAGACTGTAGCTGCTGCTGCGCAGAATCTCGGCATAGCTGCGCTGTTCCTCCTCAAGCTCGGTTTCCAGCAGCAGGTCGGCCATGCCGATCATTCCGTTCATCGGCGTGCGGATCTCATGACTCATCATCGCCAGGAAATCCGACTTGGCCTGTGCAGCCCGCTCTGCTGATTCCTTGGCGCGAAGAACCTCCCGTTCGTTCGTAATATCGCTGAAGGAAATAACCACACCGCAGATCATCCCCCGGTCCAGCAGCGGAGCGATCCGGTAATTCACGAAGAAGCTGGTTCCATCCTTGCGCCAGAAGACTTCATCCGCCAGGCTGCGGGTAACTCCGTCTTGCAGGGTAAGCACAATGGGGCACTCCAGCAGGGAATGGCGGGGCGCACCTCCATGCAGAGAATGGATCATCTCCATCATGGGCAGCCCGGTCAGCTCTGACGGCTCGTAGCCCAGCATCTGTGCCCCTTCACGGTTAATGAAGATGGTCCTGCCGAGGTTGTCCAGGCCGAAGATTCCGGCAGAGACAGAGTTCAGAATTAGGCTAAGCCGTTTGTCCTCAGCCATCTCGAAGATGAATTCAGCCTGCGGCAGCTCATCGTCATCCTTCGTGGCAGCCATTTCATCCGCATACGCAGAATCCCCGTCTCCTCCCTGCACAGTCCGGTCAGCGCCTGCCGCAAGGCTGCTGCTCATGCTCACCCAGCTATGCAGCAGACTGGAAAGGGGCCGGTTCGCGGGATCATGGAGGATAGCGAATACACCGGCAATGCCTTCGTCTGTGTGAAGCGGCACATAGCGTACCGTAACAACTGCATGCCCGGCACCTCCCATACCAGTACTTCCAGCACCAGCACTTCCCGCATTTCCAGCACTAGCACTTCCCGCACCCCCAGCACCAGCACTTACTACACTTTCCGTACCTCCGGTACCGTCGGCATTCCGCGCACCGCCGGCCCCTCTGCCCGTCCATTCGTGTCCTTCCGCAGCTTCCAATTCCAGCCCGAAGCTTGATGTAATCCCGGCCAGGGCAGATGCGAAATATACCTCACCGGGCGGATGCATCCGGCATTCGTTCAGTATGCCTGCCTCCTCGGCACTTAACATCCGGTTGCTGTCCCTGTACCGCCCCTGCCTGTCCAGCACAATGATGAAGTCCGGATGATGATCGAACAACGCTCTATACGTACTTTCGCCTGACAGCGCGTTGTCCAGAATAGAAGCCCAGTCTTTAAGCATAGCCCACCTCCTCCGCTGTTGCTTCAACTATGCTATCGTTAGCGTCCGAAGACTGCAAAAACGCTCTGATTATGTAGAACTCTCTGAATTAGTTCCTATTATAGCAAAAAAAACGTAAGCGGTCGCCAGAAAAACATGGCACTGGGGCAGACTGTACAACGAAAAAACAGTGCGAGTCCTGCAGAAGGACCGCACTGTCTGCTGTATTTCTAAGAGTGGACCGGCTACGATTCCGGCAGCTTCAGCTTACATCCTGATGCTCTATATTGCGGATCGAGAAGTAGGCAACAGCCACCCCGGCCAGGGCCAGGCTAACCGAGATCCCAAGCAGATCACCCATGCGGAAGCTTCCGTTCCCGAAGCCGGAGGAGATCAGCATCACGATCAGGACGGCGGAGACAATCGTAGCCGGCACCGATTTGCGGCGCATCCCGAAGTATAGCGGAATCAGTCCGATACCGGCTGCGTAGAGCGCATCCATTCCGGCTTGCATAGAGTAGGTGATAACCAGATCCATTGTAAGCGTTCCCTGAATGAGGTCAGGCAGGAAATAACCAACACCTGCAAGAATACCGCTGATCACTATATTAGACAGCCAAATAGTAAAGAAGGTGAACAGAAAGACAATAATCAGCTTGGCCGCCATGAGCATTTTACGCGGTACCGGATACATGAACAGCACTGTGATTGTATTATTCTTATACTCGTCGATGACCAGCTTGCTGATCAGTACAGAGGCGAAGATGATATAGATTGCTTTTACAAAAACAGATACCCCTTGAAATAAATCGCCATACGTCGCGAAGTCTCCTTCATCAATACCCGTAAAAGCAATAAGAATCATGAAGCCCAGAATGGCCAAATTTGCAATCAGCACACCTTTAAGAAAAGTAAATTTACTCTTGCGCAGCTCCAGACGGATTAACTTAAGCATGGTTGTTGCCCCCCATCAGTTCCACAAAATGATCCTCCAGCGAATGATGCTTCTTGCTCATACTCTCCAGCTCCACCTCTGCTGCGGACAGGGCCCGGCTCAGCTCCAGCTGCGGGATATCTTCGTATACACGAATGGTCCGCGGGTCAAGCACCTTGTAATTGCGGAGGCCCAGCTTCCCCTCCAGGACGAAGACGGCCTTGGTACACTCACTAGTCACCAGCTCGATATACTGGGTTTGCTGGCTCCGTATCGTATCCATTGCCACCTGTTCCACCAGTACCCCTTCACGGATTACGCCGATTGTGTCGGCAATCTGTTCGATTTCGCCCAGAATGTGGCTGGAGATCAGCAGCGTCATGCCATAATCACGGCTTAGCATACGGAACACCTCGCGAAGTTCCTTGATTCCAAGCGGGTCCAGCCCGTTAATCGGTTCATCGAGGATCAGCAGCTCCGGCTTGGTCATGACCGCTCTGGCAATGCCCAGCCGCTGCTTCATCCCGAGGGAGAAATTCTTCACCGGTTTGCTGTCCACCGCTCTCAGCTTCACTAATTCGAGCGCTTCCTCTATCGCGTTGGCATCATAAAAGCCCATATACTCTCCATGCAGCGCCAGATTCTCGCGGGCACTCAGCTTGTCGTAGAACACCGGGTATTCAATAATACTGCCCATGCGTTTCAGCATGTCGTAAGAGCGGTGGGTCATCTTCTCCCCGGCAAATTCAATCTCGCCCGCCGTCGGCTTCACCAGATTCGTGATCATTTTCATCACCGTTGTTTTGCCCGCGCCGTTCGGTCCCAGGAATCCGTAAATTTCACCCTGCTTAATCTCCATGTTCACACTGCTCACAATTTCCTTATCCTCATAGACCTTGGTCAGATCCCATGTCCGGAGTATCGTTGTCATTTTCCGTTATCCCCTTTAGCCTCGTCTTGTTCTTCCTGGTATTTATTCTACAGGGCGGAATTTGCTTTTTTCTTACTGAAATCTTACTTAATTCTTAAGAAGCTTCAGAAGGACTGTCTGGGAAAAGAGAGCGTAAATGCCGTACGCACATTCGGCTGGCTGCTCAGGGAAATAGTGCCGTTCATCTGCTCGGTCAGCCGCTTCGTAATCGTCAGCCCCAGGCCGCTGCCCTGATAGTCGCGGTTGCGCGAATCTTCCAGGGTGTACAGCCGCTCGAACACCTTATCCTCGTGGCCTTCGGCGATACCCTTGCCCCGGTCCCACACTTCTATGCAGACCCGTCCGGCGTCCGGGTACAGCTTCAGCCCCAGCACTCCCCCTGCATTACCGTAGGTAATCGCATTGGAGAGCAGGTTCGTCAGAATCCGGTCCAGTGCCTCATCATTGCCCATGATATGTAGCGGCTCTTCCGGGATCTCGATCTGCACATCCGTGCCGCTCTCGCTAAGCAGATCATAGAAGGCCAGAATATTCCGGCGGCAGACCTCGCCCAGCTCCACCCGCGAGAGCGGGATATCCCGGTCCCCCGACTCCAGCTTGGCCAGATCGAAGAACCGGTTCATCAGCGCAATGACCTCCCCGGCCTTGGTATGAATCGTCCGCAGCATACGTTCCTGCTCTTCCTTGGATATCGCCTCATCATGCAGCAGGGTCTCAATATAGCCCAGCACTACCGTCAGCGGCGTCTTCAGATCATGCGACACATTCGCCAGCATTCCGCGCATGGATTGCTCCAGCTTGCTTCGCTGCGCCGCTCCCTGATGGTTAACATCCAGCAGACGGTTCAGATCGGTCAGCAGCTGCTGAACCTGCGGACTGCTGCTCATCAAGAGCAGCCGCTCATGCGATCCGCCTTCTATGATGCTCTCCAGCTTATGATGAATGTAGTCCAACTGGCGGGCATGCTGCCGTGAATTCAGGAACTGCAGTGTAATGACCACAAGCAACAGTACAAGCATAACCAGCAACAGAATGATCACAGCAGCACATCCCCCAGCTTGTAGCCGATCCCCCACAGCGTCTTGATATACTCTGGATGAGAGGGATCATCCTCGATTTTCTCGCGCAATCTGCGCATATGTACATTAATTACGTTCTCATCGCCATAATAATCCTCTTCCCAGACTTGGCTGTAGATCTGCGCCTTGGTGAATACCCGGCCCGGACTGCTTACGAACAGCTTCAGGATGTGGAACTCCTTGGCGGTCAGCTTCAGCTCTTGCCCGTTCTTCCGCACGGAGAAATTATCCAGATCCACGCTCAGTCCGCGCAGTTCGATACCCTTCGCTTTCTCCGGCTGTGTGTCTCCGCCATCCTGCCCCCCACTCCCGGCAGTAGCCTGGCTGCCCGCCGCAGCATACCCCGCCCGGCGGATCGCCGCCTTCACCCGGGCCGCCAGCTCAATCATTGAGAACGGCTTCGTAATATAATCATCCGCGCCGAAGCCCAGCCCCAGCGCCTTGTCCACATCGCTGTCCTTAGCCGACATAATCAACACCGGCACAAAGCTGCCGCTGCGGATAATCTGCAGCACATCCGTGCCGCTGCGCTTCGGCAGCATCAGATCCAGCAGCACCAGATCGTAAGCATGGCCGCCCATGAACTTGCTCACCGCCACGTCCCCGTCATATGCGATCTCCACCTCATAGCCCTCTTTGGTCAGATAAGAATGGACCATTTCGCTGATCGCTTCATCATCCTCGATCAGCAGCACTCTCTGTTGCATAATGAACCTCCTGTACTTCTATTTGATATCGCCTGTAGTAACAGGCAGCTATAAGAAACTAACCATTGAATTCATGATCGGATGGAGCTTTTGTTAAAGTATACCAATGCTGCGGACGCGATTCTACTAAAAGGAGCTATCTCTATACCTGGAACTAAGTTAGTAAAGAACTTCCAACTGCCGTTGCCGCAACAAGCTCTCCATTAGCTTACAGTATGTGGTAGAGGGTACGCCGCTTCTTTTTTAAAATCATGCCCATAATACAGGCGTGTTGATTACCTATATTATGGGATTTCAAAAACACCTATATGATCTTTACGCCTGAGCAGACTCAACTGAATCTGCCACTCCAGCGGAAGATTAAATATACGCCAATACTGCATAAATTCCCAAAGAGTCAGCCTAGCAAAGACCGGTACCTTCGGATGAATTTCATCAAAAATGTATTTCAGAAGCACATACGCGGTAAGGGCCACAAACAATTGGCTATATACTGCATTTTCGGTGGTTCCAAATAGACATGGGACATTCAAATGCTGTTTCACCCAGCGGAAAAAGACTTCAATCTCCCATCGTGCTTTGTAAATTTCAGCAATCACCTGAGCGGACTCTTTTCTCAAATCGGTCACGACACGTACGACTTCACCCCGGTCATTTTCAAATTCAACGACGCGGTGGCGCTGGGCGGATTGGTGTTTCCCTTGACCAATATAACAGGTGATATCGCGTACGATTTGGGTGTCTCCCTCCGCCGGTCGCCGAAGCTTTCGCGGCATCACCAAATGGAGGTTGTCTTTCAGACGAATCACAAAGGACTGACCTTGCTGCACATATTGATCCAATCGACCGATTTTGCCATACGCCCGATCCTGAACTAAAAGGTAGTCCTTATCGGCCAAGACTTCTCCAAATGGAGCGTCATTACGCCGGGCAATCGATTCGACCACCTTCACGGGTGAATGCTGTCCCTGCGAAAAAGCAACGTGCAGTTTAATGCCACCTCTAAATTTTTTATACGGAGCCCAAGACATGCGGGAGTTGGCTGCCGTAACCGTCGTAGAGTCAATCAGCAGCAGATCTTTAGGCAGATTCAGGTGCCGCCGGGTTTGCCGGTTACATTTCTGGACGAGCATTTGAAACAAACGCTTGAAGATATCGTAAGGCACTTCACCGGCTTTGCCCGAAAGGGTGGAGTAATGAACCTTGGGCAAACCGTAGTTCGAGCCCACCCGAGCACTTTGACGAAAGCCATCCCATTGGTGGTAGCAGGCTTGGACAAAGTAGTCGAACAACACACCGACGGTCATTTTGGTTCCCGTATCCTCGTAGTCCTTGGTTTGCCCGCTTACCTTTTGGACTTCTTCCGAAGTTAATACTTGTTTGAACACGGCCAAGAATGGGGTATATTTATTCATGAGGTCGCCTCATTTCGGTTTGGTTTGGTCGTACTTACCATTACCCGAAATGGCGGCCTTTTTTGTCCCTTTTTATGGGAAATCAACACGCTTACCCATAATACAACATTCTGCTCATAAAAGCGTCCATAAATTAGAATTGTTGTAGGAATTGCAGCATTTCTCCATCTAGAGAGGGATTAATAGAAAAATTCTTGCATTTCGTGCAGGCGTGTTGATTACCTATATTATGGGATTTCAAAAACACCTATATGATCTTTACGCCTGAGCAGACTCAACTGAATCTGCCACTCCAGCGGAAGATTAAATATACGCCAGTACTGCATAAATTCCCAAAGAGTCAGCCTAGCAAAGACCGGTACCTTCGGATGAATTTCATCAAAAATGTATTTCAGAAGCACATACGCGGTAAGGGCCACAAACAATTGGCTATATACTGCATTTTCGGTGGTTCCAAATAGACATGGGACATTCAAATGCTGTTTCACCCAGCGGAAAAAGACTTCAATCTCCCATCGTGCTTTGTAAATTTCAGCAATCACCTGAGCGGACTCTTTTCTCAAATCGGTCACGACACGTACGACTTCACCCCGGTCATTTTCAAATTCAACGACGCGGTGGCGCTGGGCGGATTGGTGTTTCCCTTGACCAATATAACAGGTGATATCGCGTACGATTTGGGTGTCTCCCTCCGCCGGTCGCCGAAGCTTTCGCGGCATCACCAAATGGAGGTTGTCTTTCAGACGAATCACAAAGGACTGACCTTGCTGCACATATTGATCCAATCGACCGATTTTGCCATACGCCCGATCCTGAACTAAAAGGTAGTCCTTATCGGCCAAGACTTCTCCAAATGGAGCGTCATTACGCCGGGCAATCGATTCGACCACCTTCACGGGTGAATGCTGTCCCTGCGAAAAAGCAACGTGCAGTTTAATGCCACCTCTAAATTTTTTATACGGAGCCCAAGACATGCGGGAGTTGGCTGCCGTAACCGTCGTAGAGTCAATCAGCAGCAGATCTTTAGGCAGATTCAGGTGCCGCCGGGTTTGCCGGTTACATTTCTGGACGAGCATTTGAAACAAACGCTTGAAGATATCGTAAGGCACTTCACCGGCTTTGCCCGAAAGGGTGGAGTAATGAACCTTGGGCAAACCGTAGTTCGAGCCCACCCGAGCACTTTGACGAAAGCCATCCCATTGGTGGTAGCAGGCTTGGACAAAGTAGTCGAACAACACACCGACGGTCATTTTGGTTCCCGTATCCTCGTAGTCCTTGGTTTGCCCGCTTACCTTTTGGACTTCTTCCGAAGTTAATACTTGTTTGAACACGGCCAAGAATGGGGTATATTTATTCATGAGGTCGCCTCATTTCGGTTTGGTTTGGTCGTACTTACCATTACCCGAAATGGCGGCCTTTTTTGTCCCTTTTTATGGGAAATCAACACGCTTACATTTCGTGCAACAAACCCCTCCGAACAAAAGCTATTTACAGAACCAAGTTGTAATATCTGCAACATTATTTAAATACGCATCACTGCTCAGCAGCTTAACTCTGGGTTGATTGCATATTACCCGCTGATACGCCAATAAGTATGCAACAAAGCAGCGGATCTCCTGTAAATGGAGAATCGCTGCTCTGTCCTTTTTGAAATCTGCTATATTCGGTTATTACTCCATAGCCAAAATAATGTCCAAGGAATCAACAAGCAGGCCCTCTTTAACTTTAAATTTACGATTTATATCGATTCTCTTCTGATGCTCAGCATCCCAATAGATGAATACATCGTATTCCCCATCCGGAAAATCAGCACCGAACTCCCCTTTTTTCAGCTCAGCTGTTTTGACATAATCCTTACCGCCAAGACCACTGCCAAGCTCTATATAACCATCCGGCAGCGCGGTCCCATCATCATATTTCAAAGTACCGGTCACATTATTCGCTGGCAAATGGATTACAAGCTCACGCGGATCAGATTGTCCATCCAGCACCGAGAACCTGTAATACGGAAATTTAGTATTGTAGCTGGAGGACGTTTTTTCCGCTAAAAGATGTACCCGGTATGAGCCGTCCGGCAGATAGAAATCAAACATACCCTTCTTAATAGGGGCCGAATATAGAAGCGGTGAAGCAGTACCAACCTCTTGGATCATTAATACTCCTTCAGCATATGGAGTTCCGTCCTCATTATATATCTTGCCTGATATTGCTAAAGGTACCTTGATATTAATGGGTCCGGCGGCAGGTTCACCATTAACAATCTTTATCTGTGTACGCAAGGGTATACTGTTTGAATTCTCAGTGTTAAACATCAGTATGTTATAATCTCCATCCGGTAAATAAAGATCAAACTTACCTGCAACCACAGGGACCGTATAAATCCCGAAATTCTGAGCATTCATTTCTCTAATTTCCAGCCATCCGTCGCCAATCGGGGAGCCATCCACGAAGCTAATGTTTCCTTCAATTTTTGGAGGCAATTTTATATCCAGATTGCTCTTCCCGTTAATGACCTCAAATAAATAATTAATTCTTAATTGATTGTTAGTTTCGCCATAGATTAACATTTCTACGTTATAATGACCGTCCGGCAAATTAAAGTTGAACCTGCCTGCTTGGATTTCGGCACTATACCAGCCAATCGGCCCGCTGTCGAGGCGCTGTACAAAAATTTCTCCATTCTCAAATGCTGTCCCGTCCGAATACTGAATCGTACCTGCCTGCTGCTCAAGAATGAGAATATGCACTTCCCTGTCTGCCTTGCCATTCATAACGTAAAACATATAGTAGAGTGAAATATTCTCTTGTGTAGTTGTGGAACGCATGGAGTAAATTCTGTACGTCCCATCCGGCAAATCTATAGAGAATTCCCCTTTTGTTAAAGCAGTGGTGTAAATCATTTGATCGTTATCCCGTACTAAGTACAAGATGCCTGTATCAGCAGCGTTCCCGTCTGCTCGCTCAATGAAACCTTTTACAACACCATGATTTACAATGGGCGGTGTGGGGGCCACCGTTGACCATGGTGTGGGTATTGGCCCCGGGAATGATGAAGATGGCGACGGTGACGGTGAAGTCACCGCTGTTGGTGTCGCTAACGGCGATGGTGACGGTGAAGTTACCGCCGTTGGCTTCGCTGTTGGTGTTGCCGTTGGTGCCGCTGTTGGTTCCTCCGTCGGTACTGGCGTTGGTACTGGTGTTGGTTCCTCCGTCGGTACTGGTGTCGGTTCCTCCGTTGGTACTGGGGTTGGTACTGGTGTCGGTTCCTCCGTTGGTACTGGGGTTGGTACTGGTGTCGGTTCCTCCGTTGGTACTGGCGTTGGTGTTGCTGTTGGCGCCGGTGTTTCAGCCGTACTGCCGCCTCCGCCAGTTCCTCCCCCTCCGCCGCCAACTAACACAGCCGCTGTTGGTACTGCAGAAGACGCAGCTACCATTTTATCAGAACCAGCTATATTCACTTTCACATCTGCCGGAACATCAGTGCCGATCGTAAGTTTACCTGGAGCATTCTCTATTGTAATGCCCGAAGCGTTGACTACCGCATTAGCGATATTGCCTTTGCCTGATATTTGTATACCGGCGTTCATTGTCATGGATTTGATATTGCTGCTATTAGCCAATTTATTACTGCCCGCTGTTTTATCAACATTAATTGTCTCGACAGTGCCCCCGCTGATTTCAATGTTAAGGCGTGATGCAAGAATATTTACAGCCTTGAAGCTGCCGGTCAACAGAATGCGGGCATCGGCTGGTATTTCAGGTGATAACGTAAGTGTACTAATCTCAGCACCAGTGAGGGATTCAACGTCAGCAGCGGACTGAATCTGAAGGTTATGGATTTGGGTCTTTCCTTCAGCAACTACTCTTACACTGCCCTCTTCCTTGTCAACACGTACAGAACCCAGTGTGGAATCCGCAAGATGAATACTGTTAGGCCCTCCGCCTTCAATTGCGGTATTGCCCCTTACTGTTACATTCTGGAGCCGCACATCACCTTCAGCTATGCCTTCACCCAGCAGCAGATCTCCAGTGATATTCATATTACGGAGTGTGATACCTGGCACGTTGATCACTACATCACTGTCAACTTCTGAAATTCCTGACAGCGGACCATAGGTACCTGGCGTTTCATAGATGATTACATACTCACCGGATGCATTTAGTAAGGATAAAGCCCTATCCAAAATGACTACTGTCTCTGCCCGGGTTGCATAAGCGAGGGGCCGAAAATTCCCATCACCGGAACCCGTCATGATACCTTGCTCGCTTACAGCCCCGATAGCACCTTTGCTCCAATCTGCACTCTTAGCCATATCACCGAACTCAGGAGCCGCAGCCGACGCTGTCAGCTTGAGCAACTTGCTGATGATAACAGCCAGTTCCTGACGGTTGATCTTCTGATCAGGCTTAAAGGTCCCGTCCTCGTAGCCTTGAATGTAACCTGCTGCATTAGCCTGCAAAATACTTGAATAATACCATTTACTGCTGGAGATATCGCTAAAATTAGCTTTTTTCGTTTCAGTGAATCCAAAAGCCCTATTTATCAAAACCGTTAATTCCGCCCGAGTCACCAGGTTATTCGGCTTAAATTCACCATCAGGGTAGCCGGCGATCAGTCCTTGATCCATCCATTTACTGATTTGATTCTTGGCCCAGTTTCCACTAAGATCGGATGCATTGCCCGCAAAAGCTGAGACAGCCGGCAGGATCGAAAGGCATACAGCAAGTGCCCCTGCGATAACTTTTTTTCTTACACTTCTTTTGATAAACAAACCGATTCCCCCGACTATGTAGTTATAAAAATCTATTACTTAAGCCCTATTAATCCGTTAAAATTATAGCATGATTCCGGTAAAAGATTGGTATATTTTCGGTTTTTATTTTCTAACCAGGAAAGTGAAAAACCCCGCCTAATGACTGATATATCATCCAGTAGATAAATTCTATGAACCTGACAGGCTGTAGTCCAGTTCCTTATATTATAATGAATGATATAAACTCTTATTCAATCTGACAGACAAGGTGGTATGATCATGGCAGCCAAAACCAACAAGCAGCTCATTCTTGAATTCGAGTCCTTCATCCCATATATTCAATCGCTGGACAGCATCGAAGATGCAGACTGGGAGGCTCCGCTGGAGGCCGGAAAATGGTCTCTGCAGGATCTCCTTTGCCACATCATGCTGTGGGACAAATACTTTTATGAGGAGGCCCTGGTCAAAATTCAAGAAGGCCTGCCGCTGACAGCCGCACATCTGGACTTCAATGCATTCAATGCCAATGCGGTCCTATACGCCAAAACAGTAACCCGTCAAGAAGCCGCCCGGCAATTCGTTCTGTACCGGACCAAGATTACCGGGCTTGCAGCCTCCTTCAGCGATGCGGCTCTTGAACAGAATCATCCCGATGGTGACGGGAAGAAATTCAGTATCCGCAAGTATCTGAGAGATTTCATCTCCCACGATAAGCATCACAAAAAGCAGATAGACAAGTATGCAGCATCAGTTGCGGTCACAAAAACATAAACTGAGGCCCCGTCTGTCCACTGAAATCTGGATAGATGGAGCCTCAGCTTTTTATCATTCTTTTGGAGATATAAACTACCCTTAATCCTGATTCCTGATCACAATATCGAACCTCTCGTGATACGGATGCATGAATAATTCATACTGAATCCTGCGCTGTTCATGGGATCTCATTAAGTATCCGATATCCGTACCCCGCTCAGCCACATCCCGGATTCCCCTGCGTCTCAGCTCAGTCTCTCCATCCGTATGCAGGTATACTTTGAGGTCATACAATTCCGGGTCGGTAAAAGCAACACTCATGCCTTCCACAATATTAATCTTGTTGCGTGAAGATAACAGCGTACTCTTGGTGTAGTGGGTATCCATCGTATACAGGCCGAGGCCGTCCCTCAGCATACGGATGTCCCGCTCCAGTGAGGCAACGTTATGGGCAAGCGGGTGGCACGCCGTCATTTTATCACGGTATTGTTCATTGTCATATTCATAGTCAATCATCGCGAACTTCCTGAGATTAGAACTGATAATATAGGGGTCCGTATTCAATAGATTCACGTTATCCTGCCCGAGCAAGCTGATCAGATGACCGGCAAATGTAGTTTTGCCCGATGCTCCATGACCTGAAATCCCGATGATGACCCTCGCAGTCTGACCGCTGATCCACTTGACAATTCTCTGTAATTCCTGATCCATTGACCTGTGTCCTCCGCATATCATTGATAGATGTAATAACATCTTATACTATCATAAAATGCGGCCGGGAACCGGCTGTCCTTCCGGCAAAATCCCGGCAACGGTGAAGCTTATTCCGCTGACTGTTATTGCCCGGCAAGGTACCTCTCCACTTCAAGAGAAGCCAGCAGCAGCGGCGCTACACCCATAGGTACATCTGATACAACTGCTTCGGAAATGTAGTAGTCGTAGGAGCCGTTACGGTCTTTGCTGAGCCCGGCCCCGTGGCAGATCTTGTGCAGATGAACGCCTTGTTCGTCTTCGGTCACCAGATGCTTAAGGATTCCCTCGTAACCGCTTAGCATCGCTGCCTTGAAGGAAGGCTCCAAATACCGCAGCCGCAGAGCCTTGGCCATCGCATAGACGAACATGCAGGAGCCTGTCGCTTCAAGATAGTTGCCTTTGCGTCCCGCCTGATCCAGTACCTGATACCAGAGGCCGCTCTCCTGATCCTGCACCTCAACCAGCGCACCGCACATCCGCTGAAAAATCCCCATCACCGTTCCCCGCTGCGGATGGGTCAGCGGGAAATGCTCCAGGCAGTCCACGGCGGCCATCGCGTACCAGCCCATCGCCCGGCTCCAGAAATGGGCCGACAATCCGGTGGAGGAATCCGCCCACTCCTGCTCCCGGGATTCATCCCAGCCGTGATAGAACAGGCCGGTACGCGGATCACGGGTTCTGCGCTCAATCAGCAGCAGCTGACGGGCGGCTTCATCGATCAGCTCCGGACGCCCGAAGACTGCCCCATATTCGGCCAGGAACGGCGAAGCCATGTATAATCCGTCCAACCACATCTGGAAGGGATATATTTTCTTATGCCAGAAGCCGCCCTCGGAGGTCCGGGGCTGTCCGATGAGCTGTGCTGCCAGCAGATGGGCGGCTTCCGCGTAGCGCTGCTCACCCGTCTGAGCGTACAGCCAGAACAGATTCTTGCCCTGATTGATCTGATCCAGGTTATATTCCTCCAGCGAATAGGAGCGGATGCTTCCGTCCTCCCCGATGAAGCTGTCCATATGCCGCTGCATGAAGGAGAGGTACTCAGGCTCGCCATGCTGAACCCCGGCCCGGGCCACTGACATCAGCAGCATGCCGGGGACATACGCCCAGCGCTCCATTACATACTCGTGCTCCCCTTGTTCATTGCATTGACCGATGAATGTATCCGCAATTCTGCGGGATAAGCCTGTGCTTACTGCTTCTGATATAGACATCTCTATTCCTCCTGTCATTTGCGTTACTGTAACCCTACTCCTGCGGACCGGCAAGCTGCTTAAGCAGCCAGGCATACGCCGGTTCCCCGTGAATCTCATGGCCCCCTGTGAAAAAATCCGCCGCAAGCTGCCCGCCATGGCCCTCTGCAGCATAGATTTGCTCCAGCCGCTCCAGAGCCTCCCTCACGCCGGCGGGACCAAACAGATGATCTGCGTCTCCCGCCTCCAGGAACAGCCCGCGCGGGGCAATCAGGCCCAGCAGATCCGGCATCTCCGCTTCCAGCAGAATGCCCGGAATATAATTGTCCAGACAATGATGCCGGGTGAGAATGCTGGCTTGGAACGTATTGGCATAGCCGCTAACCACCGCACTGCTGATCCGTTCATCCAGTGCAGCCGTGAAGCCCGCCACCAGCCCGCCGCCGGAGATGCCCATAATGCCGATCCGTTCCCCGTCAACCTCTTTCCGCTCCTGCAGATAATCCAGCGCCCGCATCGTCTCATAGATGCGGTAGCCTGCCATCGTCTGCCCTGCCATCAGCAGTGCCGAGGACAGGCGGTAACAGGAATTACGTCCAGGCTCGCCGCTGGCGAGATCCTCAGCCAGACGTCTGTCTCCGAATCCGAGCACCTCAGGAGCGGCCACGACGAAGCCTTGCTTCACCAGGGCGACGGCAAAATCCTTATGCAGACCCGGGTCCCCCGTCCGCTCCGACCCGTCCGCATTCAAGCCGGTAATCTCGCGGCTGCCGTAGCCATGCCCGTGAATAGCCAGCACAGCCGGGCAGGGAGAGCCTGCCGGCTGCTCCGGGATCAGGAGATACAGGGCCATTCTAAGTCCTTCGTAGGTGGTGATCTCGATACGTTCGCGGATGTATCCGCTGCAGACCGTCCGCTCCAGCTGTACCGGTTCAAGCGCCTCCCTCTGAGCGGGAAATCCGCCCAGCCGCTCTATGAATCCGGCGGTAAGGGATGCCCGCCACTCCGCAAAGGAGATGTCCTTGCGGAAGGCAGAGCTGCGCGGTGCAGAAGCCGTCAGTTGATTGATATATTGTTCCAGTGATTCCATCGGAAAATCCTCCAATTCCGGGTTCCTGGGTCTGGATGTACCCTGGCCCAGGCGATTAATAGCCCTCGGGATGCCAGCCGTCCAGCACAGACAGAATCCGGTACTGTGCGGCTTCCTCCGCAGTTAACTGGCGTGACCACGCTACCCGGCCCTCGGGGCATGCGCCCGGGCCGCTGCTGCCATACTCTTCATAGCGGCTGGTCTGCTCCCGGTCCGGCTGCCCCCAGTTATGCCAGCCTTCCCCGGTCACCGAGCCGTCCATCACCGTGCGGATGAAGGCGACATGCGCGTAAGGGCGCCAAGGGCGTCCAAGATAGCACTCACTTACCCCTTCGCCGCCGGTGATCCGGCAGTCCAGGAACACATAACCGAAGGCGGCTCCCTCCGGCGTTGAAGCCGCTGTGATATACCCTCTGGAACGCTTGTTATGGAGATGGCAGCGGTCAAACAACGCGGTCGCCGGACCAAAAATATAATCCACATCCCCTTCAATGTAGCAATCATCATAATATTGCCGCCCCGGCCCGGTATACAGGGTATCCTGGTCACCTAACAGACGTACACGCCGGAACACAGCCTGCCCGGCATCGACGAACGCCGCGACCGCCTGGCCTGTTCCCGGCCCGGAAGTGTTGCGGATGGTCAGATTCTCGGCAGTAAAGCCTTCTGCGAACACGTTCAGTGTCCCGGTGCGGAAGGTGCGCAGCGGCTCACCGTCCGCGCCAAGCGTATGAGCATTATCATTCCACGAGATAATGGTGGAATGCTGGTCCTCTCCCAGCAGCAGGATGGGCGGGGCTTCGCGGGCGATCGTAACCTTTTCCTCGTAGATCCCGGGCTTAATTCGTATGGTTACGGCTTGTATATCCCCCTGAGGAATGGAATCCAGCGCCTCCTGCAGACTGCTGTATCCTTCTCCGGCATTCTTCGAGACTATAATTAACATGGACGGCTCCTTTCACAGCAACCTGAATGTATTCTATAATAACTCTAACAGCTTCCAGGAGAAGAGGAGATGTATGAATAGCGTATCTGGCCCTAATCCCAAATATCATCTTGAAGACGGACGCTTCAGCATCCAGCATATGAAGCGCAAAGGCATCACTGCGATGCCGCGCCCCCACAGCCATGAATGGACTGAGCTGTATTACCTGACGGACGGGGAGCGGGTATACTTTGTGGACGACCGGGTGGTTACGGTTCACAAAGGCGAGCTGATACTGATTCCCGGCCGCGAGCTCCATTCCACGGCAAGCTCCGAGAAAGCCGAATTCGAGCGGATTCTGATCAATTATGACCCGCTGCTGCTGCCCCCGGTGCTGAGAGACGAGCAGCAGTGGTTCCAGAGCCACCGCTACCGCTTGTTCAGGCTGACCCTGCGCGAGCAGAATGAAGCGGAGTCCCTGCTGAACCGCATGCTGGAGGAATCCCGCATCCGGCGGCCCTTCTACGAAACCTGTGTTACTGCCCTATTGACTGAGCTGATGATCCTGCTCCAGCGTTCGGAGAGTACGGCCCAGGCTGGCGGCACCCGCCATCCGCTGCACCATCTGGTAACCGATGTCGCCACCTATATCCGCGCCCATTACCGGGAAGCACTTACGCTGGAAGAGACCGCCAAGGACTTTTTCATCAGTCCCTCTTATTTGAGCCGGGTATTTCATCGTCTGACCGGCTTTCATTTCCGGGAATATATCGTCCATATCAGGGTCCGCGAGGCCCAGCGCCTGCTGGCCGGTACCCCCGACAGAATTCAGGAGATCGCTGGAGCAGTCGGCTTCGAGCATCTGTCCCATTTCAATAAAACTTTTAAAAAATCAACCGGCCTGACCCCGCTCCAGTACCGCAAGGAAGCGGGGTCACAGCCTGCACCGGAGTCCTAAGGTTAAAGCTCGGTGATAGCTAGGTCTCCTGAACGGACAAGCTCCACATCACTGCACTTATGCATCTGTACCTGCGGCTCCTCCTGCGTCTGCAGCCTAATCCCGTCCAGCTTCAGCCCTGCTGCATGGCGCAGGATGATGCCCCGCCTGCTTATGGCGCTGAAGTTCTCCACCGTAAGCGCAGCAAGCGGCATTTCCGGTAACCCGTTCACCAGCAGCGCGGTTGCCGCCCCGTGGCAGGCCATATTCCGCAGCGTGATGTTACGGAACTGCGGAGTCTCCTCCGTGACCGGAACCTCCTGCTCGTCATAGCCCTCAGACCCTTCAACCCCGGCATAGAACAGGTGGAAGGATACCGCTTCATGGACGATGCCTGACATCTGAATATTTTCCACCAGGATATCCTCTACTACGCCACCTCTTCCCCGGGTACTCTTGAAGCGCAGCCCGATATCCGTACCCATGAACACGCAGTCGTTCACCCGGACCGCATGCACACCGCCCGACATTTCACTGCCGATCACTACCCCGCCATGTCCGTGATAGACCGTACAATGGCGGATCGTAATGTACCGGCAGGCTCTTCCTGCCCGGCGGCCTTCCTCATCCTTGCCAGATTTCAGGCAGATGGCATCATCGCCTACATCGAACCTGCAATGTTCCACCAGCGCATGTGTACATGACTCCAGATCCAGGCCGTCCCCGTTCTGGGAGTACCACGGATTACGGACCTGAATATGTCTGATCGTAACCTGCTCACAGCCCATGGGATGCAGACACCAGGCAGGAGAGTTCTGAAAGGTCGGCCCCTCCAGCAGCACTCTCCGGCAATTCCGCAGGCTCAGCAGCGCAGGACGCAGATACGCACGGGCAGGGAGATAAGCCTCCATTGCTGTCTCGCCGTTTTCCTTCAGCTGCAGAACATAAGCTTCTCCAGCAAGCGCTTCCTTGGAAGGCCACCATATCTGACCCTGTTCATCCAGGGCCCCCCCGGAGGCAAGCAGGCTATTCCACTCCAGTTCCGTCCGCTTGAAGTGCTTCACCGGACGCCAGGCCTCGCCGCTGCCATCAAAGATACCTTCACCGGTTATGGCTACATCGCTCAGATCCTCCCCGTCCAGCGGAGCCTGGCAGCGCCAGCCGGCAGTCCCCTCGTAATGGGAGAACAGCAGCGGGTACCGTGTGTAGTCGGGTTCAAAGCATACCAGCGCCCCCCGCTCGGCACACAGATTGATCCGGCTATGCAGCGTCAGCGGCCCGGTGCGCCAGATTCCCGGCGGGATAATAACCGTTCCTCCTCCTGCAGCAGCGCAGGCATCCAGGGTATCCTGTATAGCAGACGTACATAACAGCCCTTCAGCTTCTGCCCCATAGTCCGTAATACGGAAGGTCCGCTGCGGAATCTGCGGCAGCTCCGGGATTGGATAAGCTGCGGAATCATGTATTGTTTTCATCGTATTCCTCCATCTCTGTCTGATCAAGATCTATTCAAGCTCTTCATAGCTGAACCAGCCGTAATCCGCAACATTGCTGCTCTGCGCTCCACCCGCACTGGCGTACATTCCGATATAGGCCCCTGTAAAACCTCCAGCCCAATCCGTACTCAGCACCCGGCCGTCAGCCCGTTCATGCAGTGCGGTCCAGGTGTCAGAATCTGCGGCTCTATAATAAAAGCTGTAATCCTGCCCCCGGGCTTCTACCTTAAGCTGTACTGTATCCAGTTCATACGGCGCAGAGGCCAGCAATTGCTCAGCTCCTCTGCTGCGGACGGTCAGCTTCAGCAGCTGCCCTCCGTCCTCTGCCACCCGTTCATAGCGGAAGTGGTTGTCCGCATTCTGGAGCAGGGCCAGTCCGGCGCTCTCGCCTGCGGCCTCCGGCCGGAAGCGCATCTCCGCTGCGGCTTTGAAGCTGAGATGCTGCTGCCGTCTTCCGATGTAAGCCGGACTACCGGTCTCCGCCAGCATTTCCGGCTTCAGCCGCAGCCGCAGATGCCCCGGATGCTCGCTGAGGCTCCAGAATTCGCCGCGCGGCGTGCGCAAGAAGTTCCAGATCGGGCTAAGCTCCCCGGCAGCAAAATCATCCCGCACCGGCAACAGCGGCCACTGCGTCACCGGCAGATCCGGCGCTGGCCCCTCCAGCTCAAGGACGCCCTTGCCGGGATTCACTACCGGCCATTCGTCCTCCCACTTGACCGGAGTCAGGAAGGTCTCCCGGCCCAGGTTGCGGTAATATCCCCCGCAGGTCCGGGAGGCCAGACAGAGCATCCACCACTCCCCGTGCTGCGTCTCCACAAGCTCCCCATGGCCCGTATTCACGATGGGATAGTCCCTGCCAAGATGGCGGTGGGTCAGGATCGGGTTGGCCCGGTGCCCCTCATAGGGCCCCGTCACGCTGCGGCTTCTGGCAACCGTCACCGCATGGGTATGGCCGGTGCCGCCCTCAGCGATCAGCAGATAATACCAGCCTCCGATGAAATACAGATGCGGCCCTTCCTGGGCATGCGCAGTCTTCAGCGCTCCTTGCCAGAGACTGTACTTTGGGCCGGTAAGCCCGCCCTGCACCAGATCAATCTCCTGCAGCCAGATGTCCATATGCTTCGGATAATCCTGGCCTCCGGGAGGCACCCGGTTACCGGTATAATAGACCTTGCCGTCCTCATCGAAGAACAGGGAGGGATCAATGCCGGGCGCATCCTCCAGCCAGACAGGGTCGGACCAGTCTCCCGCCGGATCAGCGGAGGTTACGTAGAAATTATGCGGTTCCTTGTGATTATCAACAAACGTCGTGATCATATAAAAGAGACCCTGATGGTACCGGAGGGTCGGCGCCCAAATCCCCCTCGACGGAAGAATCCCGTCCAGATTAAGCTGGGACGGACGGTCCAGCACATGGCCCAGCTGGCGCCAGTGGACAAGGTCTCTGCTGTGAAAGACCGGAACCCCGGGATAGAATTCAAAGCTTGAAGTGACCAGATAATAGTCTTCACCTACACGGATAGCCGAAGGATCAGGGTAGAAGCCCGGCAGCACCGGATTACGGAATGTTCTCAAATTCGGAAGTCCTCCTTCACGCGGGCGATAGGTACGAATAATTAATCAACGATATGTAAGCATAACCAATTATAGTTCGTATAAGTTTAATTTTCTTGCGCTTTCTATGTTCTTTTTCCTGTTTTTTATACTTTCTTGTCCTGGAAACAGAAACAGCGGCAGCAGGGGACGGATAACGTCTCTTACTGTCGCTGCACTATGGAGTAGAATTCACTCTCGTTATTTTAATCAAATGTCTTAGCATATTCTCTTAACTGTTCAGAATCACTTGTGTGATTCAGACTTACTTCCTCGCATAGAGCGAATAGGTCTCTGGAGCGGTAAAATTTAATTTCTGCGCCAATCGGATGGAGGCAATATTGTGAAGGTCACAGTCCCACCTTGGTGTGATCTGACGTTCTAAGCACTCCAGGATAAAAGCTTTGGCAACACACCCCGCCATGCCCCTTCCCCTGTACAAGGGATTTGTCAAGATATCAATCTCCGCATACTGTTCGGACGAGAATATAGAGACACATTCTCCTGCAATTACTTCGTGTTCCGTAACAAAGAAACCGAAGCCCTTGTCCGCAAAACGCTCTAATGATCCCCAATATTTCCGGATGTACACCGCATCGAACTCTCTATCCCCCTCAAGCGATTCCTCATTTATCCTGTTCAGCCGGAAGCTCTCCTGCATACCCGCTCTTCCCGATTGCAGGAAACGCTGCTCATTGAATGTAAAAGAATACCTCTGCAGCCGCTGCAGCTTCGCCCCTAAAAGCTCATTGATTCTGCGATCCCACCCCTCAGAGGATGAAAATAACGTAAATCTCTGATCTAGTCTCTCTCTATGCTTGAATTCGTGCAGCAGCCTGGATGCAAAATCGTCATTCGTCTCATCCCCCACCACTGTATAAATGCCTGAAGAAGTACCGATCAGTGCCGAAGACTTATCGATGATGATGTCCCCGTCAATGTAACGATCTAATACCGAATACGCAAATGTGGGATAACTCTTACCTTGGCTCTCATCCATAATATTTCTTGCGGCGATGACAGAAGCATCTATTTTCATTACAATTCAATCCTTTCTACAGCGAAAAACTATTTAGTTCATATAAAATTAGATGATTAACTAATTACATACTAATGTAATGTGCTGAATTATACAATTGTTATTAATTATACGCGGTGCAGCTTACGGTACCGGGATGGAGTTAATCCCAGCTTCGCTGAGAATACCCGGCTCAGATAGAAGCCGTTCTCGTAGCCGCACTGCTGGGCGATCCCTTCAATGGGCAGTCTGGAATCCTCCAAAAGCTGGCAGGCCCGTCTAAGCCGGAGTCCGGTTACGAAGTCTGAAGGGGCCGTCCCATAGGCCGCACGGAAACGCCGCGTTAATTGCACTGGAGTAATATCAAGGGTAGCGGCCAGCTCCTGCAGGGTCATAGGTGTACAAGCGTGCTCCAGCAGCCATTGCTTAGCCTGCTGCATCAGCGGGCCCGGACTTGTCTCTTCAGAGCGCAGCTCCTCGGATGCACTGCTGCGCTCGATTTCAAGCAGCCTCCAGAGATCCTCCAGCATATGCTTCATCCGGCTATACCCCGGCTCCTCCTGAATCCCTCTTCCGATACTCCGCATATAGCGGTATGTAGATCTTAGGCGCTCCACATCCCTGACTGTCCAACTGCCTCCAAGCGTTGCAGCGTCCTCCGGCCCCCCCTCTTCCGCCCATTCGAATTGTATGAAATGAAAGGTCAACGGACTAAGCGTTCTCCGGTAAAAGGTTGTCCCCGGCGGACATACAATGATGTCCCCGAATCCGCCCTCCCCTTCGTGGTCTCCGAAGCGGTAAGCGAATTGTCCCTGCTCAACCGCAAATAACGTCCACACAGGATAGGTGTCGTGCTCCAGCAGGAACTGTTTTTTCTGCTCCCAATAGATATAGGCTGCCGGACGAACCGACCAATTCATACGCATGTCTGACTCCCCTCCAATTGCATTATTCAGCGAAATAAAGTATATAGATCAAGAAATTATATGCATGTCATTTGATTAATGATTATCCTATCATGAAACTACGGATATATTAACATACACCAAAGGAGAGGTTCAACAATGCGTAGTGAAACGGTCAACACGGATGTAACGGTGGTAGGCGGAGGACTGGCAGGGGTATGCGCGGCGATTGCGGCAGCCCGGCTGGGCCAGCGTGTGGCGCTGATTAATAACCGTCCGGTACTCGGCGGCAACTCCAGCAGCGAGGTGCGGGTATGGGTCTGCGGCGCAACCTCACACGGTATCCACCGGTATGCCCGTGAAACGGGGATCATGGGCGAGCTGTTTGTGGAGAACCAGTACCGCAACAAAGACGGCAATCCGTATCTCTGGGATATGGTTGTGCTTGAAGCAGTTAAGGCCGAACCGAACATTCAGCTGTTTCTGAACACGGATGTACATGAGGTCGATGCTTCCGAGGATGGCAGCGGCCAGCAGAGCATCCGATCCGTGACGGGTTGGATGATGGGGTCGGAGCGGAGAATTACTTTTGAGAGTGCGGTCTTTCTGGACTGTACGGGGGATGGCCTGGTAGGCTTCCTGGCAGGTGCAGAGTACCGTCTGGGCCGTGAAGCACGCGAAGAATATAATGAGGAATGGGCACCACTGGTTGCCGATGATATTACGCTCGGCAGCACATTGCTCTTCTATACCAAGGACGCAGGCCATCCGGTCAAATATATCGCTCCGGCCATGGCAAAGGATATTACACAAACCGCAATCGCCGAACGCCGTATCATCCGCAGCGGCGACAACGGCTGCGCCTACTGGTGGATCGAATTCGGCGGCGAGCAGGACACCGTTCATGACAATGAGGCCATCCGCGACGAGCTGTGGTCTGTGATCTACGGGATCTGGGACTATATTAAGAATTCCGGCAAATTCGACGCTGACAACATGACGCTGGAATGGGTCGGTTCGACTCCGGGCAAGCGGGAGTACCGCCGGTTCATTGGCGATTATGTCCTGAATCAGAATGATATCCTGACTCAGCATGAATTCCCGGACCGCGTGGCGTTCGGCGGCTGGTCCATTGACCTGCATCCGCCGCAGGGAGTGTACGCTACAGAGTCAGGCTCGAAGCATATGTATTCGGACGGCAGCTATCACATTCCGTTCCGTTCGCTGTATTCGGTGAACGTCAGCAATATGCTCATGGCCGGCCGCGACATCAGCGCCTCGCATGTCGCGTTCGGCACAACCCGCGTCATGGCTACCTGCGCGGTCATCGGCGAAGCCGCCGGTATCGGCGCGGCACTCTGCGCCGCCAAGGGAATATCGCCGCGCGAACTGCATGCGGCCCACCTGAACGAGCTGCTGCAGACCATGCTGCGCCAGGACGCTTCCGTCCTCGGACTGCGCAACGAGGATGAAGCAGATCTGGCGCTGAAGGCTGCGCTCAGCGCCTCCAGCGAGCGGAGCCGGCTCGCTGTAGAGGATTCTGCATTCAGCGTAACGCTTACCGATAACATCGGCATCACTGTTCCGGTTGATCCTGAGCTGGACGGGATTGAGCTGCTGATCGATGCGGCCGAAGCCGCAGAGCTGACGGTCGAGCTATGGGAGACCGGAAGGTCCGAGAATTATGTTCCCCATATGTTTGTCGAGTCTGTATCCGTTCCCGTTCAGGCCGGAGACGTCCAGTGGGTGAAGCTTCCGGTTCAGTGGCAGCCGGAGTCCCCGCGCAACGCGTTCCTGGCCGTCAAGGCCAATGCTGCGCTGTCCTTGCATATGGCAGATGAGCCAGCTTCGGGAATGCTGGTATACGGGCATAGCGAGACCCCCGCTGCCTCAAGGGACTTCGGCGAGAATCCGCCCGCACAGCCGGTAGTGCAATGGGACAAAAAGAAATATGACCACAAGGCTCCCTGCCTTCGCCTGTCTGCTCCAACAAGCGCCTTCGCCGCAGACAAAGCCACCGACGGCTACCTCCGTCCGTACGGCGGGCCACATCTGTGGTCCTCCGACCGGATGGCCTCCGGCCAGCCGGAGTGGCTGGAGCTGGCTTGGAACGAGCCGGTAACCTTGCGCGAGATTCACATTACCTTCAATGACGATGTGAACGAGGACCTGATCAACCTGCATCACCATATTACGCCATATGAAATCCTGCCGACGCTCGTTAAGGATTACCGTATTGAAGCTTACCTGGACGGCAAATGGACCGCAGTTGCCGGGGAACATGACAACCACAAGCGCAAGCGGGTACACACGCTGAACGAAGCTGTAACAGCCGACCGCCTGCGGGTCATGGTCCTGGAGACCAACGGCAGCGAGTATGCGGAGATTATTGAGGTGCGGGTGTATGGTTAAGGGACTGGGCTATTAGTCTGGCTTAGTTAGAAGGAGTGTTGAGCGGGGCCTGACTGCGGTCAGGCCCTTGTTTGGCACGTATACGGTACTTTTGCCGGGAGGCGCGGATTACTGCTCCGTCCACTGCTCAAAGAGGTTGTACAATTCATCAAGGCGTTCCTCGTCTTCGGCCGCGAACATTAACAGATGGCCACCGTTGTTGTTCATAATCATAATCAATTCACCCGGCTGGCCAAAAAAACGTACGCCCGTGTACAAATCCGAATCCGCTTGGCGGGAAGGAAAGTTCTGTTCAATTCGCTCCGCAGCAGCCTCATCGATGTCCCAATATTCTTCGCTGCTATACTCCATCGCCAGCACTGCCTGCAAATGGGCCATAGCCAGCAAAAATTCCTTAACAGACGAACGCAGGCGCTCCCATTCCTCTCCGCTGCGCACATAGACGGGAGGATTATCGAGCTTCATATCCGCTGCACGGATTCCCCAGACGCAGGCTTCTTGATTTTCGGTATAAAAGATGCAGTAGTCTTCTTCCATATAACGCGGAAAATTCTGAGGCTGAACCAGAAAATCCTGAGTCGCGTTCAATGCAAAGTGGGCCCCAAGCTCCGTATAATACGCCCGCAACACCTGCGGAATATGCCCGTAGCGTTCCATCCATGGTGTTAATGATTCCTTATCAAATCCACACGGTTCTGTAATATGGAACAGGTCCCGAATCGCTGTAAAATCGGTCATTACTTATCCCTCCCGTTCGTCGATATCCAAGTATTAATTAATGTAATTTTAACATAATTTATTGTGAAAAAAAGCCTGATCCTCTGGCGTAAACGCTCAGGGATTAGGCTTTTTGCCGTTTATTTTAAAGCTTCATACAATGCAATAAGAGCCAAAGACTGTCCGTACGCCATAGGTCTAAGGGCAATGTTCTTGTAATGCTCCTTATCCATCCCCATTCCGGTTCCGGCCGACACATTCAGCACCGTTCCATCTGCGCTAATATTTTGACATACCGCCTGAATGGCCTTGTCTGCCGCAGCCTGATAGGAAGAATCGAGAATACCGGTTTTGATGCCTTTTATAATCCCTGCGGCAATTGCGGCTGACCCGGATACCTCTTCATAGCTGGACGGGTCCTGCAGGACGGTATGCCAGAGACCGGAAGCTGCCTGGAGGGAGACCAGGGCATTAACCTGAGCGGTATACGTATCAATCAAAAACCGCCGGAACCCCGGGCTAATTGAATCCTGGCAGGCTTCCAGGTAATCGGTGATCCCATACGTGAACCAGGAATTGCCGCGGCACCAGAAGATACTGCCGAAATTATCATTGCGTTCGAAGCTCCAGCCGTGGAAGAACAGGCCGGTATGTTTGTCGAACAAATACTTGATATGCAGCAAAATCTGGTGTTCAGCCTCATGCCCCCAGTCCGGCCGGTTGAACTTGCGCCCCGCCTGGTTCAGAAACAGAACCGCCATAAAGAGCGTATCAATCCATAGCTGTCCATTGTGCAGGTGAATTCCATCCCGGTTGCCAATCGCAGTGACCGTGTGCTGAAAGCCGCCTTCTTTGGTTTTGGGCAGCTCATGGATGAGCCAATCTGCATGCTCCCGGCATAGCTCTTCCAGTTCGCTGGAAGGCTCAAGCTGATCCAGGAGCAGCACCAGAGGCAGATAAGGAGCTGTTGTATTAATGTTTTTGGAAGGCAGGCCCGCCTCCAGATTACGGGAAACCCAATTCCGGAAAAATTCCATATAGCGCGTATCGCCATAATGCTTTTGCAGCTTGTAAAGACCATAAAGACCTACGCCCTGAGGCCAATCCCATTCTTCAATGCCGAAATCGCGCTGCACAATTCCTACTCTGGTATCGGCCTGAACCACGGTTTTATCCTTTTCATAATCGCTGCCGCCCAGGTTCATAAGCCTGTCTACGACCAGCCCGATTTTTTGAAGCAAACTTTCATTTGTCATCGATTCATCAGCTCCTTATCATTTCATAAGTTCCGGTTAAATGGTCCGCAGATGCCACTGATCGTTAATTTCTTTAATTAATGACAGATCGCATTTGGGTGTCCGGTCATAGGCCACCAGGCCGTTAATCTCCTGCTCCACATCCGTTAACTGCGTATAACAATAGCCATAAATAATCTTCGAAGCGTATACCGCTTTCATAATTCTTCCGTATTCCAGAACAAGATCGTCTGCAGATTGTGCACTGGTATATCCCCAGCCGTCGTCAGCGCCAGCCTTATAGCTTATCCCGCCGAATTCAGTTAACAAGATCGGCTCGCCCCGATGCTCATATCCGTCTGCATATACACTCCGGGCCGATGGCTTGGAAGCAAGCATGGTATCTTTTGTAGAAAGAATCCGCTTGAACTCTTCATATTTATCGGGCTCATCCGCTCTGCCGTGCTGATAATTGTGTACCGCACAAATGTCAGTCAGCGTCATTTCCCATCCGTCATTCGATATGACTAACCGGGTATGATCCAATGAATGAATCAGACTGTACATGGCTATGCTGTGATACTGCTGCTGCTTATCCGATTTCACCATCGGAATCCCCCAGCTTTCGTTAAGCGGAACCCAGGCCACAATCGAGGGATGATTGAAATCACGGTCAATAATCTCAATCCATTCTTTGGTTAAGCGGGCTACAGCATCATTATTGTAAGAGGCGTTTGCCGCACATTCTCCCCATACAAGGAACCCTATCCGGTCTGCCCAGTATAAAAACCGCGGGTCCTCGACCTTCTGATGCTTCCGGCAACCGTTGAACCCTAGTTCTTTGGCTAATTCGATATCCTTCTTCAGATGGTCATCCGTCGGCGCTGTTAGCAATCCTTCCTGCCAATACCCCTGATCCAGTACAAGCTTCTGGTAATAAGGTTTGTTATTCAGATAGACCATACCATTCTCTGTATGAACCTTCCGCATGCCGAAATACGACTCTATAGAGTCCACCTCAACCCCGTGATCGTACAGCTTCATTTCCACATCGAACAAATTAGGAGCTTCCGGGCTCCATGTCCAGCCGGCCCGATGAAAGTTTGTGCGGAATATTTTCAGACCAAACAGATCTACCATTCTGCGTGTTATAGGCTGTAATAATCGTACCCGGTCCTGAATAACAAGCTCTCCGCCAAAAGAAATACGAAGTTCCAAATCTAATTCTTCTGATCCATGTCCCTCAGACTTCACTTCTATTCCAATACTCCCTTGATCCAAATCTGGCGTAAATTTCACCTGCTGAATATGAACAGGGTTTACTGCCTCCAGCCACACGGTCTGCCAAATCCCTGTCGTGCGGGTATACCAGATGCTCTCGGGCTGCTCTAACCAGAACTGTTTGCCCCGTGGTATAGTCTCGTCTGTTGATGGGTCCTCCACATGAACCGTTACCTGTTCTTCCTGTCCAGTTAAGGCATGCGTAATGTCAAAAGAAAATGAAGTGTGTCCGCCCTCATGCATCCCGATATATTGACCATTCACATACACCCAAGCTCTATAATCTACCGCTCCAAAATGTAATATCACCCGCTTCTTATACCAGTCCGGATCAAGTGTGAAATTGCGCTTATACCAGACATAGTCATGAAACGTCGTATCGTGTATTCCGCTGGCAGGGGTCTGAAACGCAAAGGGAACCTGAATGGTCTGGCTGAAATTCTCACTTGGATCAAACCATCGCTGCGCGGCTCCCTCATTGCTGTCATCAAATTCAAATTGCCAGGTTCCATTCAAATTAAGCCATGCGTCTCTGACGAACTGCGGACGCGGGTATTCCATCCTATGTGTCATTTAGCTTCAGCTCCCATCTTAGTAGTCCACACAATAAAAGTTAACTTTTTGTGGTTTAGATAGTAAATCTTCCTCGCGGGCAAGCAAATACTATCATGATGAAAGCGTTCTTTCAAGGTTATATCAACGTTATTCTTGATTTTCAACTTTGTGGTATACTAAATAAAATTAGCGCTTAACCAGACTGTTTATTGTAAACTAAAAAGTTAACAACCGGAGGTTCATATGTTCTTAGAACTCGACGATCATGGTATTTCTGTTTTGAAAGCATTGGCATCGGACACAAGAGCTTCGATTCTCAGACTATTGTTACATACACCGCTTACTGTCAGTGAACTGGCTGTAAAACTTAACTTAAGCAAAGCGATCGTCTCACGCCATATCCGGTTACTGGAGGACGCCAAGATCATCAAGCTCCAGGACAATCTGGAGGCTACCGACAGCCGAAAGAAGAATTTCATTGTTGCGGTTGATCATATTGCCCTCAACTTCCCGCAAAAGCTCCATCTTCCTTTTAAAGTCATTACGAATGAAATCAAGCTGGGATACTATTCTAATTTCTCAGTCACCCCCACCTGCGGATTGGCCAGCCAGGCAAAAATTATCGGAAAGTTAGACGATCAACGGACCTTCGTCTCCAATGACCGGATCGAGGCTTCCTTACTTTGGTTCGCGGAGGGATTCGTCGAATATATCATTCCGAATGAATTCAACCACAATTTCACTGCAGAATTATTAGAGTTATCCTTAGAACTGTCTTCAGAGTTTCCTGAATCCAACAATAATTGGCCGAGCGATATCGCTTTTTATATCAACGATGTATTCTTAGGCACCTGGACGGCACCGGGGAACTTCTCAGATGTGCGCGGGAAAATAACACCGGCCTGGTGGAATAACGAGCTCAGCCAGTACGGCCTGTTGAAGCATTTAAGAGTCACCAAAAAGGATACTGGAATAGACGGTCAAAAAATATCATCGGTCTCCCTCGCTGAGCTAAAGATCGAAGAGCCCCCCTTCATCAAGCTGAGGATTGGGATTGATGGGAATTCTACTAACAAAGGCGGCCTTACCATCTTCGGGGAGCACTTTGGAAATTATCCGCAGAATATTCTGCTTAAGTTGTTTTATACGGAAGCGGAATAGAGAATCTTTGAGGGGCTGGGCTTCGATCACCAACATGCGCACGTAAAAAGGCTCTCCATGAACGATGCAGGATCGTTTTGGAGAGCCTTTTGTTTATGAGATTACTATTTTGATGAACTTGATGGAACATCAGTATCAGTCGGGTTTTCATCATTTAAGGTTTTACCTAAGAGCAACGAATTGGGATAATTTTTATGAAATTCTGCTTCATCTACTTTTAGAAAAAACGCGTCATCAAAAATCAGTTGATTCGTATTAGGCCCGATTTCATCTATTTTTCTTGCTATCTCCGATTCCTTAAAGATACTTTGTTCCTCTGCTCGCACGAACATGCCATGAGGTGTATAGAATTGACTAGAATACCCTTTTGCGATTTTTGATTCTACGGATTCTACGTTTTTTACTGGTTCTTCGGATTCTACAGATTTCACGTTATTTGTTGAAAAATTACTGTTAACAAGGTTTTGATCTGTCTTATTCACGGCAAACATTTCTGGATAGGTGTCTGCTTTTAAACTCGATATTAATTCCACTCCTGAAATTATAGTTACTGCAAAGGCTATTAAGTATATTTTGTTAAACATATTATCCCTCCCTTTCTATACCAACTATTATTTCCTACAATATAATATTATATTCGCTAAACTATTGATTTTCGACTTACAGTAACAGCGAAGAAGAGTTTGCCCAATTACTCTACAAGACCCAAAATGAATAAATAGCTTAATCTCCGAGCATCTTCGCTGTGGTTAGGCTATTTTTTGTACAATAATACTTCTATCCCCTCATCTAGCACGCTGCCCCATCATACTCCCTCCCCTCCCCCCATATACATAGGAAGAACGGTTCACAAGCTGGAAGGAGAGATGGATGCATGCCCGGTGATGATGAGATTAAAGCGCTGGAGCGGTCGATTGCCGAGATCACGGAGATTGCTTCCGGGTTTGGGCTCGATTTTTATCCGATGCGTTATGAGATATGTCCGGCGGATATTATTTATACGTTCGGTGCGTACGGAATGCCCACCCGGTTCGGGCACTGGAGCTTCGGCAAGACGTTTCACAAGATGAAGTCGCAATACGATTTCGGCCTGAGCAAAATTTATGAGCTGGTCATCAACTCTAATCCGTGCTACGCCTTCCTGCTCGACGGCAATTCCCTGGTCCAGAACAAGCTGATTGTTGCGCATGTGCTGGCGCACTGCGACTTCTTCAAGAACAATATGCGCTTCTCCATGTCCAACCGGGATATGGTCGAGAGTATGGCTGCCACCGCCGACCGCATCAATGATTACTCCGTCACCTATGGCACAGACACCGTTGAGAGATTCATTGATTCCGTGCTGGCGATCCAGGAGCATATCGACCCCAGTCTGATCCAGCCGCGCAAGCTGGGCAAGACTCATCTGCTCGAAGCCAAAATGAAAGAACGCAAGGACTCCCCGCCCGGCGGATCTGGTCCGCCTAATGCCTACAGTGAGCTGTGGGATCTGGAGAAGACCGATGCTGTTCCGCAGGAGCCGGAGACTGCTGGTAAACGCACTTTCCCCCCGGAGCCGGAAAAAGATATCGTCTGGTTCATCCAGCAATACTCTACCGCTCTGGAGGACTGGCAGCGCGACATCATGACGATGCTGCATGACGAGATGCTCTATTTCTGGCCGCAGATGGAGACGAAGATCATGAACGAAGGCTGGGCCTCCTATTGGCATCAGCGGATTATGCGCGAGCTGGACCTGACTGCCGAAGAGACGGTCGAATACGCCAAGCTGAATTCATCGGTGGTGCAGCCATCGCGCCAGAGCCTGAATCCGTACTACCTAGGCCTGAAGATTTTCGAGGACATTGAGAAGCGCTGGGACCGGGACAAAATGTTCGAGGTGCGCGAGCTGGATTCCGACATCTCTTTCATCCGCAGCTATCTGTCGAAGGAACTGGTGAACGACCTGGACCTCTATGTGTTCGAGAAAAAAGGCCCGGAGTGGAAAATTACCGATAAAGCGTGGGAGAATGTGCGCGACCAGCTGGTGCTGGCCCGGGTGAACGGCGGCTCCCCGTACCTCGTCATTCAGGATGCCGATTATGAGCGGAACGGCGAACTCTTGATTGCCCACCGCTATGAGAGCGTCGAGCTGGATCTGAAATACCTGGAGCGCACGCTCCCGCATATCTACGCCCTCTGGGGCCGCACCGTGCATCTCCAGACTGTTGTTGAAGACAAAAACGCCTTGTTCACCTATGACGGCAAAAAGGTGCAGCGGCGGTTTATGTAGAGTAATGTATGGTTTCGCACAAGAGGCCGCAGTGTAGTTGCTATGTGCAATTACGCTGCGGCTTGTTTTTGAATGGTATTAGATTTGGAGGTCAAACCCTGCTGCAAAAAATACTTAAATATAAATTATCCCAATTTTGTTTTAATAGTAACCCAATGGGTTATATATCTCCTGTGATTTATAATGGGTAATTCTGGATGGCCCATGATTACCCTCATACAGAAACCAGACGGGAGAGGACGTTAGTGAAAGTGAAACAAATAGCAATACTGCTGCTCATCATCTGTGTGATTCTGACAGGCTGCATGGGGGACAGCAAAAGCAAAGAAGGAAGTCCAGCGCCTTCATCCAGCCCGGCCGCCACGGCAACTGCTGAGACGAAGAACACTTCGGAAAATCCTCCGCCTGAGGCTTCACAGACCGTGTACGATCTGAAGCAGAAGTATGATTCAGATGAAGCAGATCACAGTCCGGGCATCATGCCGATGTATAATGTGGAGCAGGATATGGAATTCATCTTCAGATTCAATACCGATCTTGGCTCAGAAGCCATCGGCAAGACGTTATCCGTACATACCGATATCAAGGCACTCCCGGAGAGCAAGGTAGGGACCCTTGAGGACTCACAGCTTGTTGACGGCAAAAGCGTATACTCCATCAAGCCGCTCGGCTTCGGCGTTCTTCCCTCCGATTCCTTGCGTGCAACCGGAGCCAGCTCCTGGGGGAATGCGCCTGTCTACTACATCCGGCTCAACTATGACCTGGATGCCAAGTCGCCAACTCTGCTGAAGCAGCCGGTGATCATTCCGTTCACGGTGAAATCGGATCTGCCCACACCGACTCTGGATGCCGACATCAGTCCTGACGGCAGACTGACGCTGGTGTGGAATGAGGTGCCGGGCGCTGAGAGCTATAACATTTACAGTGCTTCCCACATTACAATGGAGAACACGAATGAGCCGCTCAGCGGTGCGGAGCAGGGTTATGCGGATCAGCGTCCGCTGTTGATTGCGACAGTACAGGGTACTTCGTACAACGACTTCATGAAGGACGGACGCGGTGCGCTCGGTATAGTAGATGAGACGATTACCAGCATACAGAATAACAATGTCCAAGGGGAATATTACGTCACTGCTGTTCAGGGAGACAAAGAATCCCGGTTCAGCCGTTCGGCAGGTACCGTGGCTTTATCCAAACGGCTGCCGCGCACCGTGGCTTCTGAGGATAACATCAACCTGAAATTGTACAAGAATGCCAAAGAGTTGCCCAAAACCGTTCCGGTCCAGTTCATTGATGGCTCCAAAGCTTCAGTTACTGTTCTCTACGACACTGTTTCGGTCAAACTTAAGTCTTCCGGTCCAACTGATGTCCCGTACACACTTCAAGGTACTGCGCTCAAAGGATATGTTCAGGTTGCGCAATTGACGAAAGCCGATATTGCCAGTCTTGCAGCCGCCCAGAGTAATAAGGCGAATCCGGGATATGTAGAGCCGCAGAATGACACAGATTATGTGCCTGCACCGGATGTACCGACCATCATCGACAACAGCAATAACGGGAACGCCAGCGAACCTGGAGATAATGTCATCGACCAGCAAAAAGAAAATACCAAGAACAAGGTAGAGGAAGGCAACAAGCAGGCGGTTCCGGGCACCATGATACGGGCAGACCTGATTCATGCTGACTCTGCGCTGGAGGAGTATCTTGCATTAACAATGATCAACGGCGAGACTGAAATCTCGCTGCAAGCCTTCCCGGAGGCGCAGAATGCCCGCGCCCTGGTGGATGTAATTGAGAAGGTAGTCTACCAGAACCCGCTCATTCTTGGCTTCCGCGGTTATGGCTACGATTATGAGAAACTGACGCTTAATGTGAATTACGATGATTCTGCCGAGACCATCCGCTCCAAGCAGAAGGAGATCCTTGCCGAGGCAGATAAAGTAATCGCTGCTGTGATCAAGGAAGGCATGAGTGCAGATGAGAAGCAGATGGCGATCTATAATTATCTGAATGATAACACCGTCTATGACGATGCTGCACTGGAGAATGCCAAGGAGCAGGAGTTCAAGACAGTTGATGCAAAGTATAACGATTCTTTCAATACCTATGGCATTCTGGTTAAAAAAGTCGGCGTATGCATGAGCTATGCCCATACCTTCCAGCTGCTCTCGGATCTCGTCCAGGTCCCTTCGATGGTCGTCACAGGAACCATGAGCGGCGTGAATCACGCCTGGAACAAGGTGAAGCTCGGCGACGAATGGGTCAATGTTGACCCGACCAACAACGCTACCAATACCGGGCTTCCTTATTTGCTCTATAACTCCAATGATGCTACAGCCACCGATGTAGAGTATGTGATGGATAAGGCCTACTGGCTGGACCACGAGCTGCCTCTGTTCAAGGCCACCAGCAATGCTTACGATTATTACGTGACCCAAGGGCTGGAGGTAAACTCCCTGGAAGCATACAAGACCAAGCTGGCAGAACAGCTGAAGAAAGGCGAGACTCTGGTAGTCCTGCGCGTTCTGGGCAATACCGACAGCTCCGAGCTAATGCAGACAACTGCCGAGGCCATCAAGCAATACGATGCCGCTAAGCTGGATAGTGCAGGCATGGTTGAGCTGGGAAGCTACGTGGCGGTTCAATTGGATGCCGCAGCCCAGCAATAACGCTAATGTAGTCGAAAAACCGATCACATTGAGCAGCGGCGCAGGCATATGGCCAAATGTAATCGAAAAACCGATCACATTGAGCAGCGGCGCAGGGATATGACCAAATGTAATCGAAAAACCGATCACATTGAGCAGTGGCGCAGGGATATGACCAAGTGTAGTCGAAAAACCGATTACATTGAGCAGTGGCGCAGGGATATGACCAAATGTAATCGAAAAACCGATTACATTGAGCAGGCGTAAAGGTGCATGCGCCGGATATACGGACAAAAGGCAAGCCCCGCAGTAGGGGCTTGCCTTTCTTGGTGAATCCTCTCTATTCCTCTTCATACGGATAGTAGATATCGCTCAGCTTACCTGCCTGATAGTAGGGGTACTCCAGTCTTTTTTGCACTTGGATCGCAGTGTCTGTATCCACTAAGCACTCGATCAGGTACAGACCGAGATCGATTGAGGACGTTACTCCGCCTCCAGTGAAGGTGTCGCCGTCCCGGACGGCCCGGGCCTTAATGACTTCTCCGCAGTAAGGGGCCAGCAGATCGTAGGCTGAGGAGTTCGTGGTCGCTTTTTTACCCTCCAGGAATCCTGCCGCACCTAACAACAATGCACCTGTGCAGACCGACACCTTATAACGTGCGCCTTCTGCCGTCCGTATCCAGCTTATGAAGTCCTCATCGTAGCGGAGCGTCCGGGTCGCATGGCCGCCCGGGAGGAACACCAGATCGAATGCCCCCAGATCAGGCAACACCTCATTGGCTTTCATCGTCAGCCCCCGGTCATCCGTCACCTCCGCCTTGCTCGCGCAGAATGTCCAGGATACGTCCTCCTTCGCCTTCAGGATGGCTACCCAGCTCACCGCTTCATAGAACCCTACAAGGTCCATAATGGTCATGCCGTCGAATACTACAAATGCCATTCTCATTAGCGTCACCTATCCTCTCCTAATGGAAGATTAAGCACTCAGTTCCAGATAAACTGCATCTTTTTATACCCGACATCCCATATGTTCAATTCGCCCTTAATCGTGATCTTCAGCTCTTGCCCCGGCTCAACTGGCATCTCGTATGCTACAGGGTACTGTTCAGGATTAGTACGCTGAAATTCTCCATTATAATTCAAAATCTCCTGGCCATCCCGGGTAATACTGATCTCACCGGAATAATCTGTGGGTTCGGGGTTTCCGAAAGTGAAGATGAGGGTCGTCTGACCTTCAGACTTGTACGTGAACGTTCTGGACTCTCCGCCTTCAGCGCCATACAGGTTATAGCGGACCGGTACCTGCTGTCCGTTGATTTGAATGCTGTCCGGTTTGTCTGCGGATGAATTGCCCGAGGTGTCCGTCCATTCCGTGATCGCCGTAAACGGCCCCTCTACCTTAGTGATTACTTTGTCTACCGCCGCCCCTAATCCCCATAAAGCTATAAATAGAACCAACCCTGATATAGCCGTTGCCGCCAGATTGCGCCCGAGGCTCCGGTAACGGAAGCCCAGCTTGTATGCCCCAAAACCGAGGGCTGCACCAACCGAATTCTGAAGAGCGTCATTGATATCGAAGCTGCCCAGGAAAGTAAGAGCCTGGATTGTCTCCAGCACAAGAATCGCGATGAAGAATAAGGTGATGAACCGGACGAAGCTGACCCGGTACAGCCATGGAATCAATATACCGAAAGGAATAAACGCAAGCGTGTTCCCGAAACCCACCAAATCCATCAGGGTGGGAGGAAAAAGATCAGACGGAGCAGGCATCAAAATGAAGTTTTCAGGCATGAAAATAAAGGTGTAGATAGTATGATCCGAAGCCTCTCCTCTGCCGAAAGCAAAAAACATAAAATAAAGCACAAGCAATGTGTACAATACGGTAACCGTTAGCAAAATCTTGCGTTGTTTAGCCATGGTTAACTCCTTTATCTCCATTTTCCACATATTACTATAACCTACTTAGCAGTTTCATGAAACCTGCGCTCCCGCACCGGAACATAAATCTCCATCACCGAATCCACCCGGGCGTGACAACGCTCATCGTAGAATTCAAAGTTCAGCTTATCTTCGTCGTGCATATAGCCGCTGCCCGGGAACCAGTCCTCGAAGATATATCTCCAGGTACTCTTGACCACCTCGGCAAAAGTCTCCGGTCTCGCCTCATCCGTAGCGTCCACCGGCGGTGTCGTAAATACCGCATACTGCGCCGCAGGCACAACAGCCGTAAGCATGTCAGGAGTAACCTTACTGAAATTCTCCACTATAACTCCCAGCAGATAAACGGCGTTGCCGCCAGTGTCTGCCGGAATGCACAAGCCGACCTCCCCGTGCTTCGGCGGATTCAGCTTCGCGTACATCTGATCCTCCAGATTGTCGCCATCATAGTAATACCAGAACGAAGCTACGTCCTGCGTGGCATTTCCGGCCTCCACATCCGTCTCAATCCCGTACCCCGCTACGTTAAAAGCAGACTTCGCCACCATCACCGGCTCGGCAATATAGTCCTTAATCTCATATTCTAACCGGTCCCGGAGATATCCGCTCATCCGCGCCGCGTACTGGGAGGGGCTGTAGCCGTAGGTTTTGCGGAAGGCTTTGGCGAAACCCCCGGGTGTCTCGAAGCCGTACTCCAGCGCAATCTCCGTAATCCTCCGCCCGTTGAATAATTCTACGGCAGCCCGCGACAATCTCCGGGTGCGCACATATTCCATGACTGGCATGGTCTGAGACTGGCTGAACATCCGGCAAAAATGATACAGCGAATACCCTGCATACGCCGCAATCTGCTCCGCTGTCAGCGGGTCCATGAGATGCTCCTCAATATAATCAATCGTCTGCCCGATCTCTCTGCTGTAATTCAGTGACTCCACCGGCCTTTCAATAGACATAGGTGAATACATTATAGCAGGCGGCGGCTTGAGGGACTGTTCCAGACTTGCTGTATTCCCGGCTTATCAGGCAGGATGTCTGCGAACCTTGCTATCGCTGCGTATCTGTCAAGCCTTGCATAATGAATTCAACCATATAATCCAGGAGCTGCGGAAAAAAGCTTACCCCGATCTCTTCCTTGTGGATATCGATATACGGTATGGAGTTGAACATGGCAAGAATCATCCCGTCCTCCAGGTCCGTTCTGATTTTTCCCTTGGACTTCCAGTTGCGGATTAATTCCAAAATGCCGCTGTTCATCATCTCCTGAATTCCCTCGATCCCGCCATGCTCAAAGAATTCCTTCTCCAGCTTGTTGAAGAGTGCCTTATTATACCATTCCTTCAGGATAGGGTTCTCATTCATCCCGCTGTAATTAAGCTCCATCATCTGCTTAAGCACCTTGGCGGGCTCATCCTCCAGATCGACCTTGGCCATCATGCTCCGCTTCAGCTCTTCATTCTCCCGCAGGTAGATCTCTATGAACAGCTTCTCCTTGGATGCGTAATAATTATAGAAAGTGCCTACGGCATAACCGCACAGCTTGGTGATGTCGGACACATTGGTATCCTTGAAGCCTTTGGCGTTGAACAGCTCTTTGCCGCGTTTGAAAATCTCTGCTTTCTTATCTTCCATCTGTACACCCTCCAGATCTGAGTGAATCCTTTTTCATTCATTCACACAATGTAGCATAGCCATTCAGGCATTTCAATCCACTTTTATATTCATCTGACACGTATCACTTCCAATATTGGCGAATAGGCTATTGTAATGAATTCAAGAATGGAGGTATCCCGCATGAATTACAGGAACGAAGATTCGGACCGTCAAGCTCACCCGTCAGGCTATCGGCATTTGCCGCAGCCCTTCCCCTTTTCGCATTATCACCACCTGGTACGTTCGGAGTCCGCTGAGGAGACCGCTCCGAGGATTGATAAGCAGAGTGTAACTGCCAGGAATACGCAGACTGCCCGGTTCTCCGAATCTCAGGCTGCTCCAAGTAAGCTTGAGAATGACCATGCAGAGGACAAAACGGATGGCTGGCAGCAGCTTCAGAATGCCAGCAAACCGCAGGATGTCCTGGAAAGCGGACATCCGGCTGCCGCGAACAAGCCGGTGGACGGCCATCCCGGGGCAAGTCAGGCCGGCGGCAAGGGAATTCATGTCGATGTAGGAGGCGAGTTAGGGGGTAAACACGGCATTGGCTTGAATGCCGGAGGAAAACTGGCGTACAGCGGAGCAAATATACAGGCAGGCGGCCATATCGGCAGCCCCTCCTATGGCATTGAAGCGCAAGGCGATTCCCATCTAGGAGGCGGGCAAGGTCTCGGAGTGAACGCCGAAGCCCAGGCCTTCGGCAAATACGGGGTGGCCGCACAAGGCAAGGCGCAGCTCGGCGGCGGACAGGGAGCAGATGTCCAGATGGGCGCGCAGGCCGGGGGCGATCACGGGCTAAATGCTGACGCGGGCGCTCATCTGGGCCTCAGTCAAGGCGCAGGTTTTGACTCCCATGTTCAGCTCGGCGGCAAGAAGGGCATCGGGGCTGAGGCCAAGGCGCAGCTCGGCGGCGGACAGGGAGCCGGCATCGGCTTGGGCGGACAGCTCGGCAAATATAACGGCCAATTCAGCTTTAAGATTGGCGGGAAGCACCAGGAGCCTAAAGAATCTCAGGAATCTCAGGAGGAGCAGGAGAATTAGTAGCCTACAAGAGGATAAGGGCTCACCTGATAATACCGCTTGCCCAGTCTGCACTGCACGGCTTCGCTACTCAGCGGCTCGGGCAATATAGACAACATAAAGGGAATATCCCTAAGCCATTACGATGGCCCGGGATATTCCCTTTTCGCTGAAGTGGTAAGTCTATGTGGAGCTATGTCAGCGGTTCAGCAGGCTTCCGACATATTTCAGCAGCTCATTGGCGCAGATCGGGCAGTAGCCATGCTCATCAATCAGGCGGCGGCTGACCTCGTTGATCCGTTTGAGCTGGCTTTCATCCGGTGTCTTGGAGGAAGTGGTGATTTTGACGATATCCTTGAGATCCGTGAACAGCTTCTTCTCGATGGCTTCCCGCAGCCGGTCGTGGTTATTGTATTCGAACTTCTTGCCCTTACGGGAGTAGGATGAAATACGGATCAGGATCTCCTCGCGGAAGGCCTTCTTCGCATTCTCCGAAATGCCGATTTGCTCTTCAATGGAGCGCATCAGCCGCTCATCCGGCTCCATCTCCTCATCGGTGAGCGGGTCACGGATTTTGGACCAGTTGCAGAAGGCTTCGATATTATCGAGATAATTCTCGAATAGCGTTTTGGCGGATTCTTCAAAAGAGTAGACGAAGGCCTTTTGCACTTCGCTTTTGGCGAGAATATCGTATTCCTTGCGGGCAATGGAAATAAAGTTCAGGTAACGCTCGCGCTCCTCCTTCGTAATCGAAGGATGCTGATCCAGGCCGTCCTTGATTGCACGCAGCACATCCAGCGCGTTCATGCATTGCAGATCGCCTTTGATCAGGGCACTGGAGATGCGGTTAATGACATAACGCGGGTCGATGCCGGACATGCCTTCATCTAAGTATTCGGTCTGCATTTCCTTCAGATCCGCTTCCTTGTAGCCCTCGACCTCTTCGCCGTCATACATGCGCAGCTTCTTGATCAGGTCCATCCCCTGTTTCTTACTCTCCTTGAGCCGGGTCAGGATCGAGAAGATCGCCGCCGCGCGCAGCGCGTGAGGGGCAATATGCACATGCTTCATATCGCTCTGGCCGATCAGCTTGGCGTAGATCTTTTCCTCTTCAGAGACGCGCAGATTATAGGGAACCGGCATGACGATCATACGGGACTGGAGCGCTTCGTTCTTTTTATTGGAGATGAAGGATTTATATTCGGTCTCATTCGTGTGGGCAATAATCATCTCATCCGCCGAAATTAACGCAAACCGCCCGGCCTTGAAATTGCCTTCCTGGGTCAGCGACAGCAGATTCCACAAGAATTTCTCGTCGCATTTCAGCATTTCCTGGAATTCCATAATCCCGCGGTTGGCCTTGTTCAGCTCCCCGTCGAAGCGGTAGGCCCTCGGATCGGATTCCGAGCCGAATTCCGTAATGGTGGAGAAGTCGATACTGCCGGTCAGATCCGCGATATCCTGCGACTTCGGATCGGAAGGGCTGAATGTGCCAATCCCCACCCGCTCCTCTTCTGATAGCAGCACCCGGACAACAGTTACTTGCTCAATATCCCCGTGGTACTCATTCTTCAGCCGCATCTGGCAGGACGGGCACAGATTCCCTTCAATCCGCACGCCCAGCTCCCGTTCAATCTCCGGACGCAGCTCCAGCGGAATCAGATGCAGCGGGTCCTCATGCATCGGGCAACCTTCAATGGCGTATACCGCTCCGGCATCCGTGCGCGAATATTGCTCCAGGCCGCGCTTCAGCAGCGTGACCAAGGTAGACTTCCCTCCACTAACCGGTCCCATCAGCAGCAAGATCCGTTTGCGCACATCCAGCCTCCGGGCGGCGGAATGGAAATATTCCTCCACCAGCTTCTCCACCGCACGGTCCAGTCCGAAGATTTCCTGTTCAAAAAACTTATACCGTTTACGTCCGTTAATGTCCTCGACGCCGTGTGACTTGATCATGTCGTATACGCGGGAATGAGCTGTTTTGGCGGGAGAGGGGTCTACTCTAAGCAGTTCTATATAATCCTTGAAAGTGCCGCTCCACGCCAAACGGTTGTTCTCAGCCCGATGCGTTGCTATACGCTCAAAAATATCCATGGCTCGCTGCCTCCTCTTGCGCTCCTACTTGCTCCACCAAGCTTAGAAAGTGTATTACATACCTATGCGGCGAGCCCGGAATAGTTGACCTCTTTTTTGCTGTGCTATAATAGAGAATCATGATTTCTATAGAATAATTACGCTGCAATTCAGGGCAGGAGTGAATACGAATGGCGATCAAGCAGGAGACGGAGCTGTATGCTCCTTTGAAGATTTTTTTTGAGCGGCAAGGCTATGACATCAAGGGTGAGGTGCGGACCTGTGATCTGGTGGGCATCCGGGAGGACGAGGCCCAGCCGCTCATTGTGGAGATGAAAAAATCGTTCAATCTCGCCCTGCTGCTGCAGGGGATTGAACGATTGCGGCTTAGCCCTAACGTCTACCTCGCGGTAGAACGCGTCAGGGAGAAGAAGGGCGCGGTCAACCAGCGCTGGGGCGAGCTCACCGGGCTGTGCCGCCGGCTCGGCCTCGGGCTGATCACCGTCGTCTTCTACAAGACGAAGGCCCCGCTCGTCGAGGTGCTCGCGGAGCCGGGCGAGGCGCCGCCGCAGGCGCGCAGTGCGGTCCGCCGCCGTGAGCGGCTGCTCTACGAGTTCCGCGAACGCAGCGGAGACTACAACACCGGCGGCAGCACGCGCGTCAAGCTCGTGACGGCCTACCGCGAGAAGGCGCTGCGCGTGGCACTCGCGCTGCAAGCCCTGGAGGCCGAAGCCGCCGGAGCGGCCGGCCTCGGCGGAGGGCGTGCGGCGCTAAGCGGCGCGCCGGGCACGGCCCTGGCCGCCGGGGAGACGGCGGCCGCGGGTGAGGCCGCAGCGGCGGATGATGCCGCTGCGGGCCCGGGCCCGGCGGCTGCGCGCAGCCGGGCGGAGGGCGCGCGCGGCGTCACGCCCGCCGCGCTGCGGAAGCGCAGCGGCGTGCCCGGCGCCGCTGCGATCCTGCAGAAGAACTACTATGCGTGGTTCTTCCGGGTGCAGCGCGGCCGCTACACGCTCACGGCCGCCGGACAAGCGGCGCTGATCGAGTATGCAAGGGTCGCGGAGATCAGCGCGGGCAAGTTGTAGGCCCGCCCGCGCCTGGCCTGTAGCGGACCTCACGGGGTTCGTCCGCAGCTCACTCCAATGGTTGGACAATCAACACTTAATTTGTTGAGTTCTTCCCGTCACGAAAGATTAGTTGGATAAACAACACTTACTTCCCACCATTTTGGCTCAACTAGCATAATCCAGCTGAATAAATGTACTTTTTCCAACTAAAGTCCCAATTCTCAGGAATCCAGTCAAATTAGATGCTCGTTTTCCACCTATCTCCACAGAACAAGGTTACCTGGACAGGCGCCAACAGATTGTACTCAGTTTTTCACACACATTAGGCCCGCTTGCCTTCGCCCAGCGCATTGTGTTCGCTTTTTAGCATACATCCGGCCCACTCAGCCTCGCCCCAGCATATTCTATTCGGTTTTCCGCACACATTCGGCCAAACAAAAAGAGTTGTCCCCACGCAGACCTGCTGCGAGCGACAACTCCTTTGTACCTTCTCGATCCACTTACCTGTCCTATACTCTAGAACATCCTACTTACTTATACTCCAGCTCTTGGCTTATTCACTCCAAGCCTCCAGCTCTTCACTCATTCACTCCAAACCTCCAGCTCTTCACTCATTCACTCCAAACCTCCAGCTCTTCACTCATTCACTCCAAACCTCCAGCTCTTCACTCATTCACTCCAAGCTCCAGCCATTCGCTATTCGCGCCCGGCCCCTAGCTCGGCCTAAGCAAGCACCGTATACAGCAGTTCCTTCTCCTTAACAGAGCTGGCGCCAGCAGGCTGGATGGATTGATACTGCTGGATGTTCGTAATAATAACCGGCGTGATTGTGCTGTAGCCAGCCTTCTCAATCTCCACCAGATCGAATTCCATCAGCAGATCGCCGACAGCCACCCGGGTTCCGGCGGTTACCTTGGGCGAGAAATGCAGGCCCTTCAGCTTCACCGTGTCGATGCCGATATGGATCAGCATCTCTGCTCCGCTATCGCTGACCAGACCAATCGCATGTCCGCTCTTCGAGAGCGAGAACACCGTTCCCTGAACCGGCGAGACTACGCGGCCTTCGGACGGCTGAATCGCATATCCCTTACCCATAATCTCTTCCGAGAAGGCCGGGTCGCTCACTTCGCTCAGCGGCTTCACCGCTCCGGTAATCGGACTGAATACCTCTTGATTCACCATCGTAGACTCAACAGCAGCGCCGATTACAGTAGCGGCAGATGCGTTTACAGACTCAGCAGGAGTCACCGCAGGTGCAGCAGAAGCTTCCGGCTCATCCTCAAAGCCGATAATATAAGTGACAACCGCAGCAACTACCGCCCCGATGGCGAAGCCGATGACCGAATAGACAAAGGTCGCACCGAGAACCATCGGAATGCCGGAGAGTCCGGCGAGTCCGCCGATGACATACGCTTTTACCTTGAACAAGCTGAGGAACGCACCCCCGGCGGCTCCGCCGATCAGGGCAGCGATGAACGGTTTCTTAAGCCGCATATTCACACCGTACATGGCCGGTTCTGTAATTCCCATGAAGGCCGTAATACTTGTAGACAGAGAGAGGGACTTCAGCTTGCTGTTCTTCGTTCTTAGAGAGACACCAAGCGCACTGCCCGCCTGGGCGAAGTTTGCTACCATCATAATCGGAATCATATAGTCATAGCCAAGCTGTGCAATGGATGCGATCATAATTGGAATCAGGGCATAATGCATCCCCGTGATGATCAGCAGAGACATGGTTCCGCCCAGCAGCAGGCCTGCGAACAGTCCCGTATTCTCGAACAGCCAGCTGATGCCTCCTGTCAGGCCATCCCCGATAATAACACCCAGCGGGCCTACGGCAATCAGGGTAAGCGGCACAATGACCAGCAGGGTAACCGTCGGAACGATAATCAGCTTCAGCGAAGCATGGGTTACTTTATCAACGGCTTTTTCCACATAGGAGGCCAGCCATACTGCAATCACAATCGGAATGACAGACGAAGCGTAGGTTGCAGCTACCACCGGCAGTGAAGCGAAGGTAACAGGCTCCCCAGACCCCAGCAGCGTGGTGACGGTCGGATGCAGAATGGCCGCCCCGATCGCAGCAGCGATGTACATATTGCTTCCCAGCTTACGGGCAGCGCTGATGGCCAGAACAATCGGCAGGAAGTAGAAGGCGCCGTCCCCGATCGCCGAGAGTATGATATACGTGGAGTTCTCCGTCCCCATCCAGCCCACCGCTACCAGCAGGGCGACAATCCCCTTAATCATCCCCGCACCGGTAATGGCCGGCAGGATCGGTGTGAAGATTCCCGAGATGAAGTCGAACAGCTTGCTCAGCGGATTCTGCTTCTTTTTCTCCACATTGTCACTGGAAGCCTTCCTCGCAGGAGAAACGGACATATTGCCAATCAGGTCATTGTAGACCACCGGCACATCATTGCCGATAATGACCTGGAATTGCCCGCCGTTAATCATCACGCCCATAACCCCGTCCGTCTTCTGCAGGGCCGCTTTGTCCGCACGGTTGTTGTCATTCAGGTTGAAGCGCAGACGGGTCATACAATGGGTAACCTGATCGATATTCTCTTCTCCGCCGACAAGCTTCAATATTTCTTTGGACAGCTCTTTTGTATTCATAAGATGTTGCTCCTTAGCTATAGTATGTTTTCCGCAAAAAAAAACCTAAACGCCGATCAGCGGGGAAAGGCAGTCTTCTGCCTCCAGCACTGTCCGGGTTTAGGTTTTGCCTCTGTACCGAGTAGCAATCCTGCACCACATTATTCTGTTATATCCCCACTACGGATAATCCGTTCAATATGAATGGTCAGATACAATATTTCTTCCTTGGACAAGACCCTTTTGTATATCTTGCGGGTATAGTCCGCTATCTTCACCGCAACCGCATGGGCAGCAGGGTACTGCTTCATGACCAAATCATGCAGTGCATGATCCTGGTCCCGCTCTTCCATCGGAGTGCCCTGAACCACCCGCTGTGCGAAGAACTTCAGATGGGTCAGGAAGCGGTAATACCCCAGTGATTCTTCATCCAGCTCGATGAGGAAGCTACGCCGGACAATATTCAAGATGTCCTTCACGATATTCGTGATGCTTACCGTCTCCCGCATCTCACCGTTCATCTGCGCATTCACCAGATGCATCGCGATGAAAGCGCACTCGTCCTCCGGCAGGAGAACACCCAGCCGTTCCTCGATAATTTGCAGCGCCTTGAGTCCAATGGAGAATTCCTTGCGGTACATCCGCTTGATTTCCCACAGCAGCGCATTCTTGATTTGAAGCCCCTGACGGTGACGGTCAATGGCGAAATGGATATGGTCCGTCAGTGAGATATAGATGCTGTCATGCAGCTTCTCCCCGAGCACCGTCTCGGCATAACGGATCACTTCATCGGTGCATTCCACATATTCCAGCGGGATCTCCGAGAGAAGCGACATCAGCTTTTGTGAACCTTCTTTATTCTCCAGGGCGAACACTTTCTCTACCTGGGCATCCTCAACGTCATCCCCGGGCTGCTTCTTGAAGGCGATTCCGCGGCCCATTACGACCCGTTCCTTCCCGCTGGCATCGAGGACGGTGACCACATTGTTGTTGAGCACCTTAGCAATTTTCATTCCATCACCTTACACCGTCAGAGTAATAAAATCCCCCCACCACGCGGGGATACAACATTATTGTGTGAAAAAAGGCAAAACCAAAACGGCATCAAAAGAGTGCCCGTTTCTGGTTTTGCCTGAATGAACAGTAACAATCCAGTTATTCTACCTGTAGCAGCATCTTAGCATATCATTGTAAATATGACAACACTTTTATGAAAACGGTTTATTAAGGCCTGTGCTTCTTAGCTTGCCCCATTTCAACTACAATATTTCACCGTTCGAGGAAATGACCTGCTTGTACCACTCAAACGAATCCTTCTTGCTGCGGTTCAGCGTGCCGCTTCCCGTGTCATCCAGGTCTACATAGATGAAGCCGTAGCGCTTGGACATCTCCGAAGTCGACATGCTCACCAGGTCAATCGGGCCCCAGGCCGTATAGCCCAGCAGCTCCACGCCATCCAGTACCGCTTCCTTCATCTCCTTGATGTGTTCCCGCAAATAATCAATCCGGTAGTGGTCATGGATCGATCCGTCTTCCTCCACCTTGTCATAGGCGCCCAGCCCGTTCTCCACAATGAACAACGGTTTCTGGTAACGGTCGTACAGGTTGTTCAGGGTAATGCGCAGCCCTACAGGATCAATCTGCCAGCCCCAGTCGGAGGCCTTCAGATACGGGTTCTTGATACCGCCCAGCAGATTCCCTTCCGTGGCCTCACCCTCTGGACCTGCAGACACGGTGAGCGTCATATAATAACTGAACGAGATGAAATCTACTGTATTCGCAGCAAGCAGCTCATCATCCCCCGGCTCACGGACAATCTCAATCTGATTCTCGGCAAAATAACGGTTCATATAACGCGGGTACTTGCCGCGCGCATGCACATCCGTGAAGAACAGATTCAGCTGGTCTTCCTGCTGTCTCTTACGCACATCCGCCGGATTGCAGGTATGCGCGTAGCTCTCCATACGGGCCAGCATACAGCCGATCTGTGAGCCCGGAATAATCTCATGTCCCAGTCTGGTAACCAAGGCGCTTGCAACAAACTGATGGTGCAGACCTTGAAAGACCGCTTGCAGCTTGTTCTCCACGCGGTCTGTAAGAATTCCGCCGCCGGTATACGGGCTGAACAGCATGACATTGATCTCGTTGAAGGTCAGCCAGTACTTCACTTTATTCCGGTAACGGGTAAATACAGTCTCAGCATACTTCACATAGAATCCGATCACTTCACGGCTGGCCCAGCCGTTATATTTCTGGGTAAGACCGAGCGGTGTCTCATAGTGCGAGAGGGTCACCAGCGGCTCAATGCCGTATTTCAGCAGTTCATCGAATACATCGTCGTAGAATTGCAGACCCTGCTCGTTAGGCTCAGCGTCATCGCCGTTCGGGAAGATCCGTGCCCAGTTAATGGACAGCCGGAACACCTTGAAGCCCATTTCGGCGAATAGAGCAATGTCCTCCTTGTAACGGTGATAGAAGTCAACGCCTTCGCGTTTCGGGAACCAGTCTTCCGTCTCTCCGGCAAGAATCCGGGCGATCCGCTCCGAGGAGATCTCCATGGAATGATCCCCTTTGCGCTTATCCTTAGGCACGAAAGCGATCATATCTGCCGTAGACAGCCCCTTCCCCCCCTGATCAAAAGCACCCTCCAGCTGATTGGCAGCGGTTGCGCCGCCCCATAAGAAATGCTCAGGAAATCCGTTAAGTACTGTAGCCATAGTCCATACCCCTTTTCATTATGATGTTCCTGCATGGCCTATATAACAGAAAAACCTAAACCTCTGGCAAGATCATCGAGCCCGGCGAACGGGTTCAAATCAGTCACCATCAGTTTAGGTTTTGCCTGGCACGGCCAGTAACAATCCAGTAAACGATGTGTTTATGGAAGATTTAATTGACTCCAGCCTAACATAGCATCCGGTAAAATTCAAATGAAAATCCGCTCATTTTCCGTGAAGCTCATATTTGCGCCCGTTCAAGAGCGCACTGCCTGCAGCTCCGGCCAGCAGCGCTACCAGCAGGTTCATGCCGACCGACAGCCAGTTAATGGTCTCGTTAATGTTGGACGGCTGCTCCCGCCCCGCCGGGCTAACCGTGAGCAGATTCGCATATTGCTTGAAGCTGTCCACGGCTGAGGAACCGATACTGAAATGCTGGCTCCCCCGGATCACCAGAGCGAACTGGATGCCGGTAACAAGGACAATGAGGGCAGCAATGCAGAGGTGGCTCAGCGCAGGCTTACGGAATCTTTTGGCAGCTGCCAGGGCCAGACCAATCAGCGCCAGGCCCGCCGGAAGGCTGCACAGCTTGGAGAGTATGAAGTAGGTGACGCCCAGCGCGGGACTTGTGGAGCGTGCCATCCGCAGCTGATACAGTCCTTCGGGATTCAAGAAGACATCCAGCAAGGTGGTAGACCAGACTGCGGTAAGACCCAGCATGAAGACAGCAGACTTCACACCGAAGAGCGCAGAGGTTCGCAGCGGCAGCAGATGGTTAACCGGCATCGCACCCGTGAAGAACTCCTTGTAATAGTCCATGTAGATATAGACCGGCAGCAGAATGCCTATCACCATATTTACCAGCAGAAAGACGAAGGCCATATCCTGTCCCCGGTCAAACAGAAAATACAAATTAGCCAGACCGCTCAAGGCGGTGAAGATAGCAAATACAGCGAAATGCTTCCGGCATTCCAGCTTGAATTGATGCCATTGAACCATGATGTTCTCCCCTTTTCTTGTCTTTAACAGATTAAATCAGACGTTTGAATAACTCCTCAATCGGCACACCATGTTCCCGCCGCAGCTCCTCCACGCTCCCCTGCAGCAGCACCTTGCCGTCATTAACGAACACCACATCCGTGAACAGGCTCTCGACATCGTGGATCAGATGCGTACTAATCAGAATCGAGCTGTCCGGGTCGAAGTTATCCAGAATAATCCTTATAATCTTATCCCGTGTGGAAGGGTCCACCGCCGCCAGCGGCTCGTCCAGGACGAACAGCCGGGCCTTGCGCGCGAATACCAGCGAGATACTCACCCGCTCCTGCATCCCTTTGGACAGAGACTTCACTTTATCCTGCAAATTCAGTCCCAGCTCTGCAATCATGCTATACGCCTTCTCCCGCTGAAAATCGGCAAACGAGTGGTCAAAAAAAGCAATGCTCTCTTCAATCGACATCCATGGATACAGGAATTCACGGTCCGGCAGATAAGACACCATTTTTTTGGTTTCCAGGCCGGGGCGTATGCCGCTGACCGTAAGGCTGCCTTTATAATCCCGCAGCAGAGAGACTATCAGCTTCATCAGCGTCGTCTTTCCCGCCCCGTTAGGCCCGAGCAGCCCTACGATTCTACCTGTGGGAATCGTCAGACTGAGTTGGTCTAGCGCGGTCTTCTTCCCATAGCGTTTCGTTACATTCCTGCACTCCAGTACATTCTCCATCGCTTGCATTCCACATGCATCCCCTTTGATAGGCATTGGTCTCTATTGTGTTTCTTTTCACAATTGATTAGACGCATGTTCTTCCTAGATCCCTGCACGGTCAAATAACCCCACATAGCGGGGCCCCGAAACCCAAAAAACCGCCGGCCGTCAAGGCCAAGCGGTCACTCTTCTTACAAGAAGTCCTATCAATCATGCTCTTGATGGTTTTCTAGCTGCGGGCCGTGAACTCAGTCACCGCTTCACTCATCAGGTTCATCCCGAGCAGCAGCTCATCACGGCCGGGATGGCTGAAGTTGAGCCGGATTCGGTCTGAGCCTCCGCTTACACTGCAGAGCGGGCCTGGAAGGAAGGCTACCCCCTTGGATAGCGAAGCACGCAGCAGAGCCATAGCGTCCAGTCCTTCGGGCAGCGATACCCAGAGGAACATGCCGCCGGCCGGCATATCATACACACTGTTCTTCCAGGCCGGACGCTTCAGCAGCTCCGCCATCAGCTTCAGGCGGGTATTGTATTCGCGGTTCAGCAGAGCGATATGCTCCCGCAGATCAAAGGCCGACACACTGAGCAGATGATGCAGCAGCCGCTGGTTCAGCGAGCTGGACTGCCAGTCTGCCATCTGCTTGGCGGCAGCCATCATGCCGATCAGCTCGCGGCTTCCCGCCGCCCAGCCCGTCCGCAGCGCCGGTGCGACCGTCTTGCTGAAGGAGCCAATGTACAGCACATGCCCGCCTTCGCTGACATTCTCCAGTGCGTATAGCGTTGGGTATCTCTTGGAGGGATGGCCTTCACTCCGCTGGAAATGCAGATCGCCATAGGAATCATCTTCCACGATCAGCACATTATGTGAGATGCACAGCTCCAGAATCTCTTGCCGCCGGGCAAGGCTCCAGAGCACTCCGCTGGGATTGGTGAAGCTTGGCGCAGCGAACAGCATCTTGGGCCTATAGCTGCGGATCGTTCGGCGCAGATGATCCGGCAGCAGGCCGTCCCCATCCCCCTGGACCGGAATAATGACGGCTCCCTGCATCCGCAGCGCCTGCAGAATACCGGGAGATGTCGGATTCTCAACCAGCACATGATCCCCGGGATCGATATACACCCTGGACAGCAGATCGATGGCCTGCTGACTGCCCGTTGTCAGCAGCACTCCTCCTTCGGCTACCGCCACTCCTTTACTGCGGAGCCAATCTCCGGTCAGCCATTCGCGGAGCGGGCCATACCCCTCAGGCTCCCCGTATTGCAGCGCACTTGCATCTGTGGAGATCACGGTAGATGCCGCCTCAGACAGCAGTGACAGCGGAAATAATTCTTCTGCCGGGAGCTCCTCCGCCAGCGAGATCAGCGTACCCCGGCGCGTCTCCTTACGGATACTCAGCAGCGGTGAAGATAACAATGTATGTGCGCGCGAAGAAAACTCATACTTCATACGCTTCCCCCCTTTATCTGGTTTAAGAATATTCCAGTCCTGACGCCATTATGTCGTAATACAGGGATTATGCGTAGATTTGCTTGTTCTGTCTTGAGAAAAGCGCGAACTTCTCAATCGCCTGCGCTCTTGTCGATACTTCCAGCTTCACATAAATCTTGCGCAGGTAGTTATCGATTGAACGGCGGCTGACTTCAATTTCAAGTGCGATTTTGTCGTATGTAATTCCTTGCACAATGCGTTCCATGATGAACATCTCAGTCTGCGTTAGCTGCAAAACACCTTCCAGCCCTCTGGAGGAGGCTACCGGACGGAAGCCCTTTTCGATCCATTCCAGCGGAATGGAGAGGAACCCTTCGCGGATACCGCGGATCATCTGCAGAAGCTGACCCGGAGTGGCTCCCTTCGACAATACCCCGCTCGCTCCGAGTTCAATCAGGGGCAGGAATATTTCCTTATCGTTCTCCTCTGTCATGATAATAATGTGAGAGCACGGTGAGCTTTTTTTCATATCCGGCAGCACCTGCTCTATGGTTCCACCTTGCATCTGATAATCACTCAGCACCAGATCAGGCCGGGATTCCTCCATGCCTGCGAGACATTCCTCCCAGGTAGCGTACATGCCATATACCGTCAGTCCCTCCTCATCTTCCAGTATCAATTTTGTTCCCAGCATACTTGTGGGATGACATCCCACGATGACCACCTGCCAGACCTTCGTCATTAATGCCCAGACCTCCTGCTATCTATATAATTTTCCAGAATGGAAAGCGCTGTAAGCGTTTCCTGTCAACACGCAAGCAAGGATCTATGCTGTCTAAGTCTATTCTTCCTTCTTTTACCTTGAATACGTCCATCAGATATTCCAATCTATAGAAATTGTATCGCAGTAGTTTAACAGGATGCAATTACTTTTTGTCGTTTCTGCGCGGCTCTTTCACTTTTGCGAAAAACCTGAAAGTCTGATAGAATGAGGACTTGAAAAATCCCCCCACAAAGTGAGGCTTTGGCTTCGATGTTTATTCAGATACTTTGCGGGGACCCCGAAACATGTAAATTCTTTATCTTGAAAAAATATGGCTTGAGGTGATGAAATGCAACCGCTAGCGGAATCGACCCGGGTACACTCTCGCCGGAGTGCAGAGAGAAGCGGCTCGTCCGTAAAATGGTTTCTACTGTTCTGGATTCTGATGATCGCAGCCGGCGCATATGCCGTGTACAGCTACACCAATCATCTGAAGGATCAGGTGCTGAGCCAGCTTGGATCTCAAAGCCAGCAGCAGCTTACCGTTTTGAAGACCGACTACGAGTCGAAGATTGCCGTTCTGTCAGAACAAGTGAAGGAGCTTCAGAGCACCGTGCAGACATTCAACGAGCTGCTGACCTTCACCAAGGATAATGCTAGCAACAAGACGGACAACAGCAACAAGCTGTACACGCAATTAAGCGAGGTCAAGAAACAGCTTGACACGCTCAAGAAAGAGATGGATTTGCTGAAATGATGACTCCTGTCAAAAGAGTGAACCGGTTCTTCATGCTCCTGACCGCTCCATTGTTCGGACTGCTGCTCTGTCTGTGGCTGTACCAGCCCCCGCTTGAGCTTAAGCTGAATACTGCCCCCTTCGCAGCTGACCCCGGACCCGTGAATGAAACCGCCCAATTGAAGCAGGACCTGGCTGTGGCTAAGAGCTATGCCGCGTACACCATAGACTCTATCGGCACCAGTGCACAGCTCTACAAGCAGACTACGAATGCCATGAACGCATTGGTCAGCACAGCAGCAGCCCAGACCTCCCGTCCCGAGCGGATCTATAACAGCCGGATTAGTTCCCGGCTCGGCATTCCCGCCGATGTGATCAGCAGCGACCGGATTACCATCGAATTATACCGGCTGAACCCCGGCAACTATACAGCATACGCAATGAAGATTAAGCTCAAGGATTCCTCAGCCATGAAGATGAGCCTCGCCGGTGACGGCACGGGAGCTTCGGAGACCACCATGCAGGCCGTGAACCGCTACGGCGCCTCGGCCGGTATTAATGCCGGCGGGTTCGCTGATCAGGACGGCAAGCGTTATCCGCTCTCGACCACCATCGTCGGCGGACAATATCTGTACGGCTTCGAGCCCAGCTACAAGGATCTCAGCTTCGTCGGTCTGAACAAATCCGGCCAGCTGATCGGCGGCAAGTTCACCAGCCGTGACCAGCTTGATCAGCTGGAGCCGGTATTCGGGGCAACCTTTGTCCCCGTGCTGCTGAAGAATCAGAGCAAGACCGCCATTCCGCTGAAGTGGCAGCTGGCCCCGAAGCGGGCACCGCGCACTGTCATCGGCAACTATAAGGACAATCAGCTGCTGATTCTGGTCGCTGACGGATATAACGAGAACGGCAACTCAGGAGCTACACTGGCTGAGCTGCAGGATAAGCTGTACAATCTCGGCGTCATCGATGCTTATAACCTGGACGGCGGCGGCTCATCGTCCATGATTTTCCGCGGCAAGGTCATTAACAAGCCTTCCGACGGCAATCTGCGCCGCGTCCCGACCAACTTCCTGTTCTTCAAGTAACCCTAAGTATAACCGTCAATGCTAAATATCACATTTTTATTTATTTTTACAAATTAAAAGGGTATACTCAGGGTAACGAAGATCGTCAATAATGGAGGTGCCTGTATGTCGTTCTCCCTGACTTTTTGGATCGTGACCCTGGTATTCGTACTGTTTCTGGCCGGTATTCTTACTTCTTCCTACAACGACGACAAGACTAAGGGGCTGTAACCCGCCCTCCGCTAACAATCTGCCGGACGTATACCACAAAAAGGAGCACCGCACTGATGTGCGGCGCTCTTTTTGTGTTCTTCACTATTCACTGAAGCCGAGTCCAACCAGCATCCATGTTATAAGACGCCGCGTACGCGTTTTACCCTATGTAGATAATTGATGCGCTCTACGCTTACGCGTGTTTTGGCAGTTGGGTCATCTCGGTAAGGCAGCTAGAACAAATGTAACGGTCTTTATATTCGCTTACGCCTTCCATAGATCCGCAGAAGACACACTTCGGACGGTAACGTTCCAGAATAATATGGTCGCCCTGAACGAGAATTTCTACAGGATCACCTTCATTCATTTGATACCTTTTACGCAGAGACTTAGGCAGAACAATTCTACCCAGCTGATCTACTTTACGTACAACGCCAGCAGGTTTCATATCTAACTTACACTCTCCTGTTCAACTTATGATTAGTAGTGCCATTCCATTTCTGACTTCGAAGTTCACGTACCCTATTACTTTCTTCGGCACTAATCAACTATTTCGTTACTAAAATGTCGAATCCTGCTGAAAAAAATAAAAAATGATGTCAACTTTTAGAAAAGTTGTGGGAAATCCAGTTGCCGGAGCGCTTCATAGACCACAATCGCTGCTGAATTGGACAAATTAAGCGATCTGACCGCCTCACTCATCGGCATCCGCATTGCCGTTTCCTGACCAGCCTCCAGGATCTCTGCCGGCAAGCCCTTGGTTTCTTTCCCGAACACGAAGAAGTCTCCATCCCGGAAGGCGAAATCACTATAGCGTTTCTTGGCCTTGGTGGTCGCGTAGAAGAACCGCCCTTCCTGATACTTCTCCAATACTTCACTGAAGGAATTATGATATTCAATATTCACCGCATGCCAATAATCGAGTCCGGCACGCTTCAGCGTAGCATCATCTGTGCGGAAGCCCAGCGGGTGCACGAGGTGAAGATGAGTACCTGTCGCCGCACAAGTACGGGCGATATTGCCGGTATTCGCCGGAATTTCCGGTTCCACCAGCACAATGTGTAATGCCATAAGTCGGATGCTTCCTCTCTGTAGGGTCTTAAGGAGTGGGGCGGAGTAAGTATCCGCAGTGCCTTCCTTGTCCCTGTGATGTATTCTTGCTGCTTGCAGGTACAGGCCGGGCTCAGGTGATCCTGGTTATGGGCAAAATAACCCCACAAAGTGGGGCTTTAGCGTAGGGTGATGACTCAGGTACTTTGCGGGGACCCCAAAACATATAAACCTTCCGCTGCCAGGCGGAAGGTCAGGAACGTTCTTAGATTACCCTTGGGTTTGCTGGAAATGCTTCATGAAATCAGCCAGCGCCTTCACGCTCTCATGCGGGACGGCGTTGTAGATCGAAGCCCGTAAGCCGCCTACGCTGCGGTGTCCCTTGAGACCGACAAAGCCTTCCGCTTCGGAAGCTTTGATGAACTGCTTCTCCAGCTCCTCCGATTGCATCCGGAACGTTACATTCATGATGGAACGGCTGCCTTCTTCCGCAACTCCGCGGTAGAAGCCGCCGCTGCCGTCGATATAATCATACAGGAGACCTGCTTTGTCACGGTTCTTGGCTTCAGTGCCGGCAAGCCCGCCCTGTTCCTCAATCCATTTTAACACTTCGTTAACCATATATACAGAGAAGGATGGCGGCGTATTGTATAGAGAGTTGTTCTTGTAATGAGTATCATACCGCAGAATCGTCGGAATATTCGCCGGAGAACTTGCGATCAGCTCTTCCTTGGCAATCACTACGGTGACGCCCGACGGTCCGAGATTCTTCTGTGCACCGGCATAGATCAGGCCGAATTGGTTCACATCGAAGTCGCGGCTCAGAATATCACTGGACATATCGGCAACCAGCGGAATATTACCGGCATCAGGATACTGTGCATACTGCGTGCCTTCAATCGTCTCATTCGAGGTGATATGCAGGTAAGCCGCATTGTCCGCAGCCTTGATGCTGCTAAGCTCTGGAATAGCCAGGAATTTCTTGTCTGCCGAGGATGCGGCTACATGGCCGCCGCCTGTCAGCTTGGCTTCCTTCAGGGCTTTGTCCGCCCAGCTTCCTGTCATGACATAGCTGCCGACCTGGCCTTCACCGATAAGGTTCATCGGAACCATGGCGAACTGTGTGCTTGCTCCGCCCTGGATGAACAATACCTTGTAGCCCTGCGGATTGCCGAGGAGCGAAAGCAGGCGTTCCTGAGCTTCATTATGCACGGATTCGTATATCGCCCCACGGTGCGACATTTCCATAATGGACATTCCGCTCTCCCGGAATTCAACGAACTCCGCCTGTGCACGTTCCAATACTGCCAGCGGCAACGCTGCCGGACCGGCATTAAAATTGTATGCTCTCTTGCTCAAAATAACTCCCACCCTTTCTCTCCTATGAATATGGATATCGCTATGATAGCAGATAACGATAAACACCAGCAAGTATAATTATTCACATAAGAGGTAAGCTAGACCGCATTCAGGAGGCCGAAAACTGGTAGCTGCGGCTCCATTCCTTGCTGTGACGCGGTAAAATAGTGATGTCAGCAAAAACCTCGGGTGAAATTACATGCTTGTCTCCCCATAGCGCAATCCGCTCAGCAGCGAAATCTCCGCTCTCTCTGATGCAGGCTCCAGTAGGTTTATGGATCAGCTCCCAGTAGTAATCCGCCTCCGCCTGCTCCCAGCCTTCGAGTTTGCAATAGAATTGGCGGTCCGTTTCCCCGGCCCATGTCAGGCTATTTCCGTCTATGCTGAGTAAATTCTCCGTATACGCCGATTCCGGGGCCACGATCTTCGGCGTTCCCGGCAGCCTAAGCTCATAATCCGTTCCTACGGGTGCCCCATCGATGCCGACAAAATTATGAATATACTCTTCAATCCGCAGCGCTTCAGACCCTGTATTCTCTACATTGTAAGAAATGTCCAGCCGGTTTCCTTCCAGCTTCAGCGTCTTGACCAGCCGCATGCTGTAGCCCCGGCATTCCAGCGGCTGCACAGTGTATGTAACCGAGTCTCCGCTCCACGCTTCAGTGACCGGGAATGGTTGTAGCGGATACTCCCCTACGAATGAATAAGGCTCATCACTCTGCTTCTGCAGCAGCCCGATACCGAATTTGGGGAACCATTCCCCAGGAGCAGCATCCTCATAGCCAATTGCCCGGGAAATGCCAAACTCATTGCAGAGGCCACTCCCTCCCGTACCCTGTCCGGGAACCAGACTTTCCGGAACGCAAAAGGTATGCCCGCCCTGCTCCAGCTTCACTCCTGTAATAAATCCTGTCCAGTCAAAACGGGTGCCTCCATAGGCTCCCACATCAGCAATCTCTACGGTCAGTACTCCATTGGATAGTATACGTGTCATTGATCTCTTTCCTTTCTGTCCTGGTTGGACGCAGCACATCCTATCATAGCATTTCCAGGGCCGTTCTATACGGTGTATTTGGATATTGAAAAGCCTGCTCTGCGCGGACCGGCAGTGCAGGCGATAGAGTTCAGCAGCTCCGGCTTAGGCCAGTTCTACCTCCAACAGATGGACTTCTCCTTCAGACAGGTCTGTCAGCAGGCTGCGCGGGATCACAGCACCCTCTGAGACGCGATGAAGCGTTACCTCAGACCCGTTCAGGCGAACTGCGTGTATTTGGTACTCTCCGTACTCCGTGCTTCCAGAAGCCGTATAGACGACTTTCAGCTCACGTCCGGCAAAAATAGTCTTGATAGAGGCGCTTTTATCGCCGTCAAACTGTTCATTCACAAGCTTCGGCTGCAGCAGCAGGTCGCCGAGCTTGCCTTTGACGCCAAACACTTCAGTCACCATTGTCAGGAGCAGCCAGCTTGCTGAGCCAGTCAGATAGGTGTACATTCCTCTGCCCTGCTCATTGATATATTCCGGAATTCCGGGATACATCCGGCTGACCTCGAAGTTCGCACTCAGGTTATACAGTGAATCCAGCACCTTGCGGCCCTCTTTGACGTATCCGCGTTTATACAGCGCATTGCCGTACATAACAGTCATGTGGCTGAACATCGCTCCGTTCTCCTTGTGTCCGAAGGCGAAGCCGAACGCCCGGCCCAGATTCTGCTGAATGCCGCCGAAGTTGCTGTTCAGACGGTAGCCGATTTTTTCATCGTACAGATTGCGCTCTACCGCCGAGATGATCGCTGGAATCTGCTCTGGAGCAGCCGCGTGGCCGAGGAGCGGGAAGACCTGTCCGGTAAGCGTCATCCGTGTGCTCTCAGTCCATTCCCCTTCTACACGTTCACCGTTATTATTATAATAGCCGTTGAACCAGCCGTCGCCGTGTCCGCTCTCTACCCATTCATTGCGGCGCAGGTGATCGAAGATCCATTCCGCCTTACGGGCGAGATCTGCTGCAACCTCTTCAAGCTTCAACACAGCTCTTACTCCGCTCACCTTATTCGGCGCAGCAGCATAGAAGCGGCTGAGCAGCTCATGCTTTGCCGTCACCGATTCATAATCGACAGCTTGGCCGAGCGAGTCAAGCAGCAGTACCATCTCTTCGGCCAGCTCCAGCGTATCTCCGCCCGTCCGTTCCTTCAGAGTAATCAGCAGCTTGGACAGATCGAGCAGGTTGCTGGCATAGAAGGCTGTGAAAGTAACACTTTCGCCCCGCTGTGCAGCCATATCGAGACCATCGTTCCAGTCCGCTCCTTCCAGCAGGATATTGTTATGCTCACCCACATTGAAGAAAGGAACCAGATTCTGCAGCAGGATATGCTCCAGAATAGTACCTGTATATTCTTCGCCCGCAGTTGTCCGCAGACTGCTTCCTGCTCCCGGCTCCCAGGAGGCATCGCGGTCCTTACAGCGGTTCATGAAGGTATCACGGAAGTAGGTCTGCTCCTGCAGCAGGAAGTCCAGATCCCCGCTCTGATCCAGGTATAGCATAGTAGTCAGGAACGGCCACGCCCCATGGTCCATCCAAACCCGTGGAATATTGTTCCGGTCGGCAATGAATTCGCCCGGCTGCTGCCCGATGATCGTCGCATTGCTGCCGTCAATTCGAACTCCGGCATAGTTGTTCAGCAGCAGGCTGCGCACATCCGCAGGTTCCATGATTAATAGAGCCAGGCAATCCTGCCAGAGATCGCGCCAGCCGCGTCCCCCTCTGCCATAATCGTGGTAAGGCAGGAACGAGTTGCCGTACAGTCTGCGCAGCACCGGCTGCAGTGTCACCCATTTCATCCATTCGTCAGCAGCATGATCTCCGGTATGGAATTCTACCGTATTGACTTTATCCGCCCAGAAGCGCTTATTCTCTTCAAGCAACGCGTCAAAAGCCGCAGCCGAGCCATATTTGGCCATCAGCGCCTGCACATCGATTCTATCATTGTCAATCGCCATGACTACGACATAAGAATGGCTCTGACCCGGCTCCAGAGTAATCGCGGCGAACCGCAGTCCCCCCAGCGCCTCATATCCTTCCCAAGGCACTCCGCCGTCTTCCCCAATCGGCGGCGCCAGATTGTTCACGACTGCTTCCGGCCAGTCCAGACTTCCGCCCTCGCCGATGAATTCCTCCTGCACCGGGAATAATCCGGTTGGCTGCGCTCCGCTCCCGTCAGTCCCGAATACCCCGTAAGAAGTATGATTCACCCGGTGGCCGCGTTCGTCGAAGGACAGGGCAGGCTGCACCTCTACACCACAAGCCGAAGTATAGATCCGGTTCAGCAGCGAGGTGACATGCCGGTGATCGCGCAAATCGTCTGCTGAACGCGCATATAGCGGAATAGCCGCAGTAGGAGTCAGCTTAATCGCCTCTGTACCGCTGTTCGTAAGTACCACCTTCATCAGCTCAACCTTGTCGCTCCCGCAGGGTACGAAGCTTGTGATCTCCGCTCTCAGACCCAGCTCCTTACTCTCCCGGGTCACTCGATGCCACAAGAGTCCTGCCTCCAGCAAGGATTCATCTGCTGCTTCTCCATAGAATGCCGCATTCTGCCGTGCAGAATTACCCGCAGCCGACCAGGCGCCCTTGCCTTCAATGTATACCCAGAAATTACGCGAGGCGCGGGAATTATGCAGATCCTCCACCGAGATGGGTGGTGTCAGAAAAGTATTATGGCCCGAAGTGGCCTGACCATGCAGCTTAGGACTGACCGAGGACATCATGCCCCCTTCATTCACTAGCGGAAAATATAAAAAGCTGCTCCGGTCCGGCTGCTCCAGCCGAAAGTCCCCGTTATTTCCGGTGAAGCTCCAGCCTGTTCTTGTCACCTTTGATTGATCCTTCAATACATTCATCCTCCCTGTTCCATGACAGCAGATCTCTTCTTGTTTGCGTATGACCACATAATTGCTCAACCACATAATTGCAATAACACATAACCGAAATTCCCGATACCGCTTTCCGAAATCGGTTTCGGTTTCATTATCACACCGTTATTTCCCTTTGTAAAGCGTTATTTGTAACTTATGAGCAGAGATAAATGTGCAAATTTTATACTTTAAAGCTCAAAGCATCATATGTAATTGCAATTTCATTACAATAATACTATTTTTGTAACGAAACTTTACGAAAACACAATATAAAGCTATTTGTAACAAGTGCAAATGAGCTTCCACCTTTACTCAACTAGCAAATATTCACCAAAATAAGGTGCACTAATGCCCCACATTTAGCTCATTTGCCCAATATTGCTGAATTCAGGTGCACTTGTGCTCCTCATTTAGCTCGTTTACCCACTTTTGCCGAATTCAGGTGCACTAGTGCTCTTCATTTAGCTCGTTTGCCCACTTTGGCCGAATTCAGGTGCACTTGTGCTCCTCATTTAGCTCGTTTACCCACTTTTGCCGAATTCTAGTGCACTCGTGCTCTTCATTTAGCTCGTTTGCCCACTTTTGCCGAATTCAGGTGTACTTGTGCTCCTCATTTAGCTCGTTTGTCCAATTTTGCCGAATTCTGGTGCACTTGTGCTCCTCATTTAGCTCATTTGCCCGCTTTTGCCGGATTCAGGTGCACTAATGCTCTTCATCATTACTCCCAATCAGTTTAATGAGCAGCAGCACCAACAGAGGGAATTATCCCTCTCATTTTACTTCCGAGCCAACTTTTCGCTGAATCTGAGGGATTTATCCCTTTCATTTCATCCATTTGCCAACTTCCAGCTAAATCAAAGGGATTTTTCCCTTTCTTCTGACCTTCTAGCCAACTCCCACTTAAATCAGAGGGATTTATCCCCTTCACCTTTTACCTTTTCACCTTTTCCCTATACTATCCACCCTTCCACCCCACCCTCCAGCACGAATTGCCGCACGCAAAAAGCCCCCGGAATCAATGATTCCAGGGGCCTTTCTATCGTACTATATTACAATAGACTAGCTTATCTTATACGTCGAAGTACAGGGAGTATTCATGCGGATGAACGCGGATGGCAACAGCTTGAGCTTCGGAACGCTTCAGGGCGATATAGTTATCGATGAAGTCCTTAGTGAATACGCCGCCCTCAGTCAGGAATTCGAAGTCAGCCTCCAGTGCATCCAGCGCTTCGTCCAGGGAACCAGGAACGCTGCGGATCTTCTCTTTGTCTGCATCAGACAATTCGTAGATGTTCTTGTCCAGCGGACCGTAGCCCATTTCTTCAGGGTTGATCTTCTTCTTGATTCCGTCCAGGCCAGCCATCAGCATAGCGGAGAAGGCCAGGTAAGGATTAGCAGTGGAGTCCGGTGTACGGAATTCGATGCGACAGCCCTTAGGTGTCACAGCAGCAACCGGGATACGGACAGCAGCGGAACGGTTACCCTTGGAATAGACCAGGTTGACCGGTGCTTCATAGCCAGGAACCAGACGTTTGAACGAGTTGGTGCTTGGGTTCGTCAGCGCGATCAATGCAGGAGCATGATACAGGATACCGCCGATGTAGTGCAGCGCCATTTCACTCAGGTTGGCATATGCGCCTTTTTCGTAGAACAATGGAGCATCGCCGTTGAAAATCGATTGGTGAACGTGCATTCCGCTACCGTTATCACCGAACAGCGGTTTTGGCATGAAGGTGGCTACCTTGCCGTATTGACGTGCAGTGTTCTGCACAATGTATTTGTAAGTGAGGAGATTATCGGCTGTTTTCTTCAGGGTGTCGAAACGGAAGTTGATTTCCGCCTGGCCTGCTGTTGCTACTTCATGGTGATGACGCTCGATTTCGAGGCCGGCTTCACCCAGCAAACGGCACATTTCACTGCGGATATCCTGCTGGGAATCCACTGGAGCTACAGGCACGTATCCGCCCTTCACGCCAACCTTGAAGGCCATGTTGCCGCCTTCTTCCTTGCGGCCAGTGTTCCAAGCTGCTTCCTCGGAATCTACGTAGAAGGAGGAAGTATTCATTCCGCTCTCGTAACGTACATCGTCGAAGATGAAGAATTCGGATTCAGGTGCGAAGAATGCTGCTGTACCTACTCCACTGGACTGCAGGAATTCTTCAGCCTTCACTGCGATACCGCGCGGGTCGCGCTCATAACGTTCGCCATCAGGTGTGAAGATGTCGCACATAATGTTCAGCGTAGGGTGAGCAGTGAACGGGTCAATGTAAGTGGTGCTTGGATCAGGCATCATTACCATATCCGACTCTTCAATCCCCCGGAAGCCGGTAATGGAAGAACCATCGAATGCTACCCCATTTACAAAGGTTTCTTCTTCAACTGCGGATGCTGGCAAAGAGATGTGGTGAGCACGTCCACCCAAATCTACAAACCGGAAATCCACCCACTCGATATTGTTTTCCTTGATCGTCTGCAATACTTTTTCAACCGACATGCTTAATTCCTCCCCAGATTCCGAACATTAGGCCGCTCATCGTATCAAATGTTCTTGTTTTTATTTTTTTGCTGTCGTCATTATAAATCGCATACCTAACATCGTCAATGCTTATGTCAGGTATTTCTTGCGACAATGTAAGATATTCTGACGCTTTGGTGAAAATGCCAATTTCATCCGGATTCCATGTCACCTTTGTCCCATATGCAGCAAAAACAGCCCTCATCCTCCAGCCTGAAGCGGGAGAAGAGAGCTGTTCAATAGTCATTTATACGTTGAAAATCATACTACAGGCGAAGCCTCCAAAGACGGAGAGAACTTGCGGCCCACCAGCGGTGCCAGCTTCTCCAAATCCCGCAGCAGGCTGTCGAACTGCTCAGGGAACAGGGACTGCACGCCGTCACCGGTCATGGAATTATCAGGGTCGGTATGCATCTCGATAATCAGACCGTTGGCGCCGGCAGCAACCGAGGCCTTGGCCATAGGAGCTACCAGCTCACGGCGTCCGGTGCCGTGGCTCGGGTCAGAGATTACCGGCAGGTGGCTGAGGTTCTGCAGCACAGGAATGGCCGACAGATCCAGCGTATTGCGTGTGTAGGTCTCGAAGGTACGGATGCCGCGCTCGCACAGCATGACATCCCGGTTGCCTCCGGCAAGAATGTATTCCGCCGCATTCAGCAGCTCATCATAGGTCGCACTGAACCCGCGCTTCAGCAGCACAGGACGGCCGCAGGTGCCCAGCTTGCGCAGCAGGTCAAAGTTCTGCATGTTGCGTGTACCTACCTGCAGAATATCTGCATGCTCGGCACAGATATCCACATATTCCGGTGTCATAACCTCAGTAATAGTCAGCAAGCCGTGACGTTTGCCGGCTTCCGCCATCATCGTCAGCCCTTCCACGCCAACCCCCTGGAAGCTGTAAGGTCCGGTACGCGGCTTAAAGGCGCCTCCGCGCAGCACCTGGCCGCCGGAAGCCTTGACCAGCCGGGCAATCTCATCAATCTGCTCCGGTGATTCCACGGCACACGGACCGCCCATAATAACCATGTTCTCCCCGCCGATCTTCACTCCGCGGATATCGATAACCGTATCCTCCGGATGGAAGTCGCGGCTTGCCAGCTTATAGGATTTGGTAATTTTAACTACATTCTCTACACCCTTCATCTGGCGCAGATGCTCGGCAAGCTTCGGAGTGACACCCCCGACCAGTCCGATTACCGTATGGTCAGCCCCTACAGAGAGGTGGACCTGCAAGCCTTCCTTCTCAATCACGGCAATAATCTCATTCACCTGTTCCTGAGGTGTTTGGTTGGATGTAATAACGATCATATGATAGCTCCCCTTTTGAACCCGTATTAGTGTTGTTGAATAGAGCGGCCGACTGCCGATCCTCAAATTTACTATCTCGCTACGACGCGTGTACGCTTTTAAGCACTAAAGTAATCTTAGCGCATATTCCCCTTTCAGTCAACCATTATTCCCCTGGCTACACGTGAATTCTATGTGGCAGAACGGCGAGTGACCTTCTTTTTTCACAAAAAAAAGCAGCACAACCCTCTCAGGCCGCACTGCCGGTTAATCGCTATGAGTACATGTTTAGGATGTTATTGCTGTTCAGAGCTGTCAGCTGGTGCTTGCTGTCTTATTCTTCACCGGCGGCAGAAGCTTCGCCATATTGACCGTGCGCTTGATCTCCCAGGTCTCCGGCTTTGCTTCGTCATACTGCTCCAGATAATTAATAACTTCCTTCGTGATCGGTGTCGGCGTAGATGCGCCGGAGGTCACACCTACCTTGGTAATTCCCTTCAGCCACTCCGTATTCAGCTCGGAGACGTCAGCGATCCGGTGAGCCGGGACTCCGGCAATCTCCTCGGATACCTGCGCCAAGCGGTTAGAGTTATTGCTGCGCGGATCACCCACCACAATAACCAGCTCACACTGGCCCGCCTGCTCAGCGACAGCTTCCTGCCGCACCTGCGTAGCCATGCAGATCTCATTATGGACCTCAGCGCCGGGGAAAGTCTCCAGCAGCTTGCGCATAATATGCTTGATATCCCATTGGCTCATTGTGGTCTGGTTCGTAATAACAATCCGTGAGGAAGGAATAGAGAGGCCGGCAATGTCCTCTTCCTTCTCGATCAGATGGACATGCTCCGGCGCAATTCCCACCGCACCTTCGGGCTCCGGGTGGCCTTTCTTGCCGATATAGATAATCTCGCAGCCTTCATCAACCTTCTCCTTGATGAGGTCATGCGTCTTCGTAACATCCGGGCAGGTGGCATCCACCGTGGTCAGTCCTTTGGCGCGTGCCATCTTACGGACCTCTGGCGATACGCCGTGCGCTGTGAAGATGACTGTTCCCTTATCTACTTTATCTAGAATATCCAGACGGTTATGCCCGTCCAGCGTAATGATTCCGTCATCCTCGAAGGAGTTCGTGACATGGCTGTTGTGCACAATCATGCCCAGTATATAAATCGGCCGGGGCAAATCAAGATTCTGCGCAGCCTGCCGTGCCATCACCATAGCATCGACGACGCCATAGCAATAACCCCGGGGAGAGATTTTGATGACTTCCATGAATTCACCGCTTTCTGCTGTCAATGACTGCTGTAATAGGAGCCACTCAATTATACCCTATTCCAGCGGCGGGGCAAAGAGCAGCGGCAGCCAGATCACAAAGGTAGTCCCTTCCCCTTGACGGGTAACCACCTCAACAGAGCCTCCATGCTCCTCAATAATCCATTTGGCAATGGACAGTCCGAGCCCGATACCTTCCGTGATTCCTCTGGATTCATCTGCGCGGTAGAAGCGGTCGAAGATATGCGGCACCTCATCTTTGTCCATCCCGATTCCCGTATCGGCAATGCGGATTCCCACCTGATTCTGATACAGCAATGCATCCAGTGAAACCTCACCGGCCGGGGTATATTTGAACGCATTGTCAATGAAAATAAACATCATCTGCTGCAGATAATCCTTATTGCCCAGGATATACTTCCCGTTCAGATGGCCCATCTCACCGACAGACCACTCCGCTTCGCGCGTCAGGAAGGACGCCCGGCGGGCCACTTCCGTCATCATCGGCTCCAGTGCTACCGGCTCGATCTCGAAGGTCCGGCCGGTATCCGCCCGGGCCAGTGAGAGCATATCTGCTACAAGACGGCTCATTCGTGCCGCTTCATCAGCAATATCCTTCACCGATTCAATCGAGAGCTGGCGGACATCCGCCTCGGACATCCGGCTGTCATCCGGCTTCATCTCCCAGACCTTTTGCAGCAGATCAATATTCCCGCGGATGGTTGTAAGCGGTGTCCGCAGCTCATGCGAAGCATCCGAGACGAAGCGGCGCTGCGTGGCATAGGCCTCCTCCAGTCCCGTATAGAAGCCTTCCATCCGCCCGAGCATACTGTTCACCGTCTCAATCAGCCGCCCGATTTCATCCTGCGGACCGTCATAGACGATCCGCGAGCTGAGGTCAGTACCCGTCTGTATCCCGTTCGCTGCTTCAATGACCTTGCCAATCGGGCTCATCGCCTTGCGGGCCAGGAAGAGGCCGAAGGTGAAGGCTGCAAGCAGGGTAGCGAAGGAACCGGCCAGCAAAATATTCTTCAGCCGGTTCAGCAGTGTGACCTGCTCCCCTGTATATACGGCAACCTGAAGGACAGCAGGGAAACTGCTGTTATTAAGATTAATGTTGAAGCCCTTCTGATAGATCAGAAAAGGATTGCCGCCGTAGCTGGCTTGCAGGAACCCCTCTTCTCCGGGGAGATCCTCCTTGGCAGGAACCTTGAACTTCAAGCTGATCTCAGTCATGTTCGGACTGGGGATCAGTCTGTCCAGATCATAGATGTACATCTGGGCGAACAGACTTTGGCCCGCAGGTCCGCCTAGCACCGGCTGCAGCGAGCCGTCAGAGGTCAGCCCCTGCTTCAGTTCAACCTGATGGGACTGGCTCAGGAGCCGGCTTTTCAGATCGCCATACGTATTAATATAGACAAAGCCGTAGATTACGGCCGACAAGACCAGCAGCATAACGGCAAGAATCCCTGAATACCAGGCAGTGAGCCGCAGTCGTATGGACATATTAGTCACCTCTTAGGATGTAACCGGCTCCCCGGATCGTCTGAATCAGTCGCTTGCCGCCATGCTCCTCTGTCTTCTGGCGCAGCATTGCAATATATACCTCCAGGACATTCGATTCCCCGCTGTAATCATAGCCCCAGATCTTATCCATAATGAGATCGCGGGAGAGCACCCGCTTCGGATTCTGCATGAACAGATGCAGCAGCTCGAATTCCTTCGCCGTCAGCTCCAGACGCCGTCCGGCACGGGTCACTTCGCGGGAATCCACGTCCAGCGTAATATCCTCATAAGTGACCGCCTGATCCGTGCTTCCGCCCTGCTCGCTTTTGCGCCGGAGCAGCGCCCGGACTCTGGCCAGCAGTTCCTCCAGGGCAAACGGCTTCACCAGATAGTCATCTGCGCCGAGGTCCAGCCCCTTCACCCGGTGCTCGATTTCATCCTTGGCGGTCAGCATCAGCACAGGAACACTGCTTCCGCCCTCCCGCAGACGGCGGCAGACCTCGAATCCGTCCACCTGGGGCATCATAACGTCCAGAATGACAACATCGGGATCACTATTCAGAACGGCACGCAGCCCGTCTGCCCCGTTGGACGCGGTCTTGACATCATAGCCCTCAAAGGCCAGCCCTCGGCGGAGCATTGAGGTTATTTTCTCATCATCATCAATTATCAGTATATTCGGTCGCATCCGGCAGCCCCCATTGTCTCATTCATATATCTCTATTGTATCAGATGCACCCGTCTCTCCGCATCCGTACACGAACAGCACAGAGCGGAAGGGTTGCCCCTTCCGCTCCGCAGCTCACCGCCTAGTGTCCTTATTGCTTCTGAGTCTGTGCAGTCTCGAAATCATTCTTGTTGCCGATCGTTATCGGCAGATCCAGCTTCTTGCCGTCGCGGACTACATTCAGGGTAACCTTATCGCCCACCTTAAGCGTCTGAATATAGGTAATCAGATCCTGGTTGGTCGCATAGTTCTTGCCGTCTATTCCAGTAATGATATCGTAAGGACGCAGATCCGCTGTATAAGCAGGAGATTTGAAGACAATTTCAGCCACTACAGAGCCTTCTTTAATCGTTGTCCCCATTTGCTTGGCAACATCATCGGTAATTGTCATAAGCGTGGCCCCAATGAAAGGTACCGGTTCTTTAGGAATTTCCTGATTGGCTTCAAGCTTATCTACCACGCCTTTAATGGTATTTACCGGAATCGCAAACCCGATACCCTGAGCGTCTCTGCTTACTGCAACATTCATACCGATGACCTGGCCATTCATGTTGAGCAGCGGTCCGCCGGAGTTTCCCGGATTGATCGAAGCATCAGTTTGCAGAAGATTTTTGTAGGTTTTTGTACCGCTGCCGTCTTCTTCGCTGATATCAATGCTGCGGCCTCTGGCACTGAGCACCCCGGTTGTCACTGTATGGTCGAAGCCCTGCGGGTTACCGATCGCCACGACCTCAGAGCCTACCTTAATGCTGTCGGAATCGCCAAGCGCCACAGACGGGAAGTCCGAGCCTTCAATCTTCAGTACGGCGAGATCGAGATCCTTGCTGGAGCCCAGCAGCTTCGCTCCATAAGTTTTAGTATTGCCATCCACCGTAACCTGAATCACATCGGCATTATCAACAACGTGCTGGTTAGTCAAAATGTATCCGGCAGAATCATAGATGAAGCCTGTACCGATTCCGTAAGGAACAAGCTGCGAGGGATCCGAGTTGTTCGATGGATTCTGGGATTCCGAATTATTCGAGCCGGAACCTCCTCCGCCGAATTGATCCCCGAAGAAGAACTGTGAGAATGGATCACTCATATTCGGGTTGCTGCTTCTGTTCCGCGAGTTATTGGATTTCACCAGCGTCTCAATCTTGACGACTGCCGGCCCTACCCCTTCAACTACGCCGGATACATCTCCTGAGCCGGTGACCAGTGCCGCTGCGGAAGTGGAAGGTGTAATATTGGCGTTGCCGCTAGCCGTCTTCCCTGCCGGATTCGTTGCAACCGCGGTTGCCTCCTGGCCTCCTGTGAACCAGTTGCCCCGGTCTGCCATGAACATGGAGCCGGATAAGACCACCATTCCCGCGAGAAAAGATACCAGTACCGCCTTCACCGGCTTCTTCGGCTTACGGTTGTACTGCCAGCCGTTGCCTCCCTCCGGAGGATTGCCGCCTCGTCCGCCATTTCCGTCATACCCTGTGGTACGGAGCGATGTGTTATACGGTAAGGACTTCACCGGCTGCGGCGGAGTAACCTCTACCCGCTCCGGTTCGCGGCGGTTATAATGCTGCGGGTCATTGCCGTTCATCTCATCATTGTTCATCGATTTGAAAGGTCCGTAAGAATAGTAGTAGGAGCCGCCTTCTGCGGATGAATTAGTGCTGTTATCAGTATCATTATGATTATTGTCCCATTCACGATCCGGTCCCGGTTCATGATCACGATTGTAGTTGTTCTCACGATTGAAGTTGTTTTTGTTATCGTCCATGGTTACTTTCCTCCCGCGCCTTGCCGTGTCAGGCAAAGTGTTATTTGTTTTGATATCCTTATTTTGTACTGTAAACCTTAAGGTCACATTAAAAACAATATAAGCGGAGATAAAAGATACCCAGACGATAATAAATAGTTGATTAATCAAACAGATCTTCTACTGTACGGATAGGCTTCACTTCCATAGGTTCTTTAAAAGCCGCCATATGAAAGTAGGCTGCCAGCCAGATAATTGCGCATATAAGAATATAAGTCACCCGGTTTATTCCCTCCCCAAAGTGGATTGGCCCAGCAGCCGGTTCACCCGCTCTGCACTGCAGAACATGAAGATCAGGAGCACAAGTACAGCAAAGGGGAATACGGAAATGCTGGTGCCCACGGATAAAAGTCCGAATAACGGCGGAATTAACGTTGTTCCCGTATAGGCTACCGCCATCTGATACCCGATTAAGCGGGCTGAATTCTCCTTGCCGAACCGGGCTGGCGTCTCATGCAGGAGACCCGGATAAATCGGTGCGAGGCCCAGACCAATTAATATCAGGCCTGCAAGTGAGAGGGCCGGATGGAGCGGGATTACAAGAATAACTCCGCCTATAAGGGTCACCAATTGACCGTAACGGATAAGCAGGCGGTTATGGACTTTTAACGTGATGAAGCCGGTAATCAGCCTGCCAACTGTAATGCCCGCGTAGTATACGGAGATCCAAGCCGCTGCCGTATCTGGCGCAACTCCCCTTGCGCCCACCAGATAACTGGCGCCCCATAGTCCAACCATTGCTTCTATTCCGCAGTACAACAAGAACGTCAACAGAGTAGGCTTGACCCCCCGCAAGCGGATAGTGTCCACCTGCTGCTTAAGGTTCACTGCCGCTTCATCTTGAAGATTGCCGCTAAGCGCTGCGGGAAGCTGAGGCTCACGCGTGGCCGCAACCTTTTTCCATAGTGGAAGCGTCACTAACAGAATCATCGCGAATCCGAACTGAATGCTGGCCACTACCGCATATCCCCCTCTCCAGGACTGGGAATGTACGAGATTAACTGACATAATCATGGGTCCCAGGGTCGCGCCTATGCCCCAAAAGCAGTGCAGCCAGCTCATATGATGGGCCTTGTAATGTTCAGCCACATAGTGATTAAGCGCCGCGTCCACGGCACCTGCCCCAAGACCTAGCGGAACGGCCATGACAATGAACCACAGTACAGACGGCGACACGGAGAATCCGAACAATGAGGCGGCGGTTAAGAGGCAACTGACAAAGGTAATTCGTCCTGTCCCCAGGCGCTTCACGATTGTATTGCTGAACAGACTGGACACGATGGTCCCTCCGGCAATAATCATGGAGATGATTCCCGCTGATCCCAGCGATGAACCCATCTCCGGCCAGATCACGGGCCACGCAGAGCCAAGTAAGGAATCGGGAAGTCCCAGACTGATAAAAGCCAGATAAATAATAATCAAAAAATACGTAGACAAAGATTCTCCTCCTAAAACCACTTAATAAATAAACTTTATAAAGTATATATAATAAGTATGCTCTCTCTCTTATTTATTGTCAAGGAGCGGTTTTACTCATCCAAAAAACAACAAAAAACCCCTGTAGTTAACAAGGGTTATTAGTAAGCCCGGTCTAGGCGGGCTCCGGCTCTAACTCCTTCAGAGTCAGCCTCCGCAGACCGTGCTCGAAATCATCCTGGAAGGTGTGCTGTAAGACGACCTCCGGATAGACAGGCATGGGATGCTGAAGCTGATAGGCCGTCCAGGCCGTTGTCCAGACTTCTTCTTCCACTCTGTCCTGATAGATGACAATTCTATCCGGGGCCAGCACAGCATTCACCGTCTGCAAGATCCTGCAGGTTGCCGCTATGAATGCGTCCCGGGTCATCTCCAGGCTCCACTCAGGCATATCGGGAAGGAACTTTACCTCTCCTGACATCCCCTGATTTCCTTTCAGGATGCTGCCGTTCAGGTAGATCCCCATACCCGGCGGGTAACCGTTCGGAAAGTAGAGACCCAGTAAATATTGCTCTTCGCCTTCGCTATGCTTCATACAATATCCGCTGATCGCTGCATTCACATCATTCTCCACCAGAATAGGCAGCCCAAACCGGGTCTCAATCTCTTCTATTAACCGTGAACCCGTCAGTTCCCGGAGACTGCTGACCTTAATTTCACCGTTTACCGCCTGTCCCGGAATACCTATGCCAATCACCTTGATGGCAGGATACTGACTCAGTGCATGTTCAATGATTGTATAGAAAAAATCTCTTTCGAAAACCGGGATGATATGTTCATCCTTCATCAGAATATCGTCCTTCAGATTGATAACTGTGACGGAGACCAGGACCTTTCCCGCTTTTTCTGTCACGTACATCACTAATGCGAGGCTGAAATTGTAATTAAAACGATAGGTCTGTGCAGGTCTCCCCCCGTTGGAAGGCACCACCAAGTCTTCAAACAACTCCCCTAACCCGGACAGTTCCTTAACTAATGAGTTCACAGTTACTACGCTCAGCTTGGTCATTGCGGCTAGCTGGGGTTTTGTAGCCGTCTCCATACGTTTCATCACCTGGCGCACATTATTCAGGTTAATTTCCTTCATCAGATTGGCGTTTGCTATTCGGATAGCCTCCTTATCGGTTCACTATATAAATTGAACTAATATTTTTATGTTTTGGAATAGCCGTGACTCCAGAGAAGTTTTGGACTTCCGGCCGCTGCCCTTCTACAGATTTCATGATTTTATACCGTTTTTAACGGTTGAAATCCGTAGACTGCTGATGCTTACGATGCGAGCTTTCCTGCGGAAAGCTTTCAGGCGGTCGCTTCCGCTCCTCCAGTTCCAAAATTCCCCTCCGCCACTTTTCCTTTAACTTAAATTTTTAGTTCAATCTATATAGATCATTAGATTTAGTAAAAATCCCTGCATCTGCTACCCTTGCGCCCAGCCCTTGCGGTGGGCGTAGATCGCCAGCTGAGTGCGGTCATCCAGCTCGCATTTCATCAGCAGGTTGCTGACATGGGTCTTCACGGTCTTGATGCTGATATGCAGCTCCTCGCCGATATCCTTATTCGTCTTGCCTTCAGCGATCAGGAGCAACACTTCCTTCTCCCGCTCGGTCAAGCCGGAGGTGTCTCCCTGGACCGTGCGCTGGCGGATGCCGCGGGTCAGTGCCTGCGACACATCGCCGGTCATCACCGGCATGCCGCGATAGGCGCCTTGCAGCGCATAGATCAGCTCTTCTGCGGAGACGGTCTTAAGCACGTAGCTGACAGCTCCGGCTTCAATCGCATCAACCACCAGATCATCCTCCAGGAAGCTGGTAAGGATGACAATCTTGAGCCCGGGGAATTCAGCCAGGACCGCGCGGGTGGTCTCAGCCCCGTTCATTACCGGCATCATCAGGTCCATCAGCACCAGATCCGGCAGCGACTCCTGTCCCAGCTCACGCAGCATCGCCAGCGCTTCATGACCGTTGGCTGCTTCTCCGATCACTTCAAACATCGGGTCCAGCATCAGATAAGTTTTGAGGCCCATCCTCACCATATCGTGATCATCTACAAGCAGTACTTTTACGAGACTCATTCTGCACTCCCCCTAACATTATACAAGCACGATACAGCCCCAGCTTCATCACAGCAAGAGCATATCAAGCCTCTTCAGAATCGGCCTCTGTCCCTTCAGCAGCCGTCTCCGCGCGGCCTTGGACAAACTTTGGTATATGTACGCGGATCGTCGTTCCCGCTCCCCTGCGGCTGATAATCTCTACCTGGCCGCCGAGCTTCTCGGCACGCTCACGCATGGTCGTGAGCCCGTAAGAGCCTTGCTTGTGCTGCACATGCTCGAAGCCCTGGCCGTCATCGCTGATGCTCAGTACCACCTGGCGCGGCACCTCCCGCAGGGACAGACTGACCACCCGTGCACCGGCATGCTTCACGATATTCGCCATCGACTCTTGAATAATCAAGAACAGCTGATGCTCAATCGCTTCGGACAGCTCACCCTGAAGCTCCAGCTCCTTCACCCCTTTGAGCCCGTTCTGACGGCAGTAATCCGGGAACCACTTCTCTAGTGCCTCGAACAAATTGCGCCCCTCCAGCTCTACAGGACGCAGCTGTGCGATCAGCGCCCTCATCTGCTTCTGCGCCATCTGGGACATGCTGATCAGCTGATCCATCACCGTCCTGCCGTGCTCGGCGCTGCGTTCAAGCACTTTAGGCAGCGAAGAGGCGGACATGTGAATAGCGAACAGCTGCTGGCTCACCGTATCATGCAGATCCCGGGCCATACGCCTGCGCTCTTCCAGTACCGCGCTCTCCGCTGCCTTTTCCTTCTCAATAACTTCCTGTTCTCCGAGCTGCTGGAGCCGCTTCATCTTCTTCTCGACCGTATCCATCATGATGTTGAATTCGTGGTAGACACGTGCAAAAGACTGGTCCTCGCTCTCCGGCATCCGAACCGACATATTCCCCTTGGCCACCTGCAGCATATTCAGATCCAGATGATCGATCCGCCGCTGAATCCGCTGACCGGCGATGTAGCCGATGATGACTGTGAACAGTACAATGCCCAGACACAGGTAGATCCACATCCGGGTATCCACCACCTGAATATAGCCCAGGCATGTCCCGGCATACATCAGCCCTGCCGTCACCCCGCCGCTAAGCAGGAAATACACCAGCAGCATCCACTTGGTATTACTGAAGATCCCCATTTAACCCACCGTTTTAACTTTAACGTCACCGATGAAGCAGCTAACGTTGATGCGGACCTTTTTGCCTGATTCCTTGTAATACGGCGTCTTGCATTGCACATTGCTCATGAACCCGCTGCGCGACTGCTCAAGCACCTGCATATCACCGATGAACGAGCTGCCATTCACAGACACACCCAGATCCATATCATCTGGAATGTATACCTTAATGTCGCCGACAAAAGCAGAGATATTAATCTTCGTCTCGCCGTAAGGAATCTGCGCATTGGTCAGGTCCAGCACCGTATCCCCGATGAACTGTGAAATATTGGTCCGCTTCAGCTGAAAATGCTCCTTGCCCATATGCACATCGCCGATAAAAGCCGAGCGGTTCGTCGCATCCTTATCATGACCGGAATCCTGGAACTCCTCATGCCATTCGCCATGACGGCGGGCATGCCGTTCCTGACGCTCCTGGCGTCTGCGCTCCTGGCGCTCCTGCTTCTCCTCCCAGCGGGTATCTGCCGAGGCATGCAGCGGGTTACCGTCTGCGTCTTCCTCATTCTTATGCAGATAATCATTCCAGTTCCGGTCCACGCTGCCAGCCGGTTTGCCGAATTTCTGCTCGAACTGCTGATCGAGCGTAGACTCCAGCGGAGCGGGCGGCGCTGTATCCAGCGGACTCTTACCGGGTCCAGGCGGGTAGTAGCCGGGCGGTGAAGGCGGTGCCGGAGGTACAGGCGGAGTGTTACGCCGCGGTCTGAAGATGACAGATAATCCGCCGCCGATCAGCATGACCGGAATCAGCATTTTGAAGAAATCGCTTGCCGAGTAGTAGAACCAGTCTAAATTCCGTCCCAGGAAAAACACCCCGATGGCCAGATAGATGAATCCGCCGAGTGTTGCCGAGAATCTTGAATGCTGCTCATCCGGGGCCAAAAACCGCTGTACGCCCATCACGATCAGAATAACCGGCCAATAGGTGGAAATCAGTGAACCCAGACTGAAATCCGTGTAGCCCATCTGCCGGAGCAGGAACATTCCTCCCAGACCGATGAGGAGCAGGCCTCCGAGTACCTGGCTGGTGAACCTTCGTTTCATAATGTCATCCTCCTTGTCGTAAATACAACTCTTCCTCTTGAACACTTATAGCCTTAGTCTACAGGAAGAATGCGGCAGAGAACAGCGGCGTAAGAAGGAACTGTATCTCAGTCTCCAGACCGAGGCAGCTGGAATATTAAGTTAAATTATTACCATATAAAATAACCCCATAAAGTGGGGCTTTAGCGTAGGTGATGACTCAGATACTTCACGGGGACCCCAAAACATAAAAATCTATTAAAAAAAGCTGTCCTCCAGCCCGTAATCCGGACATGGCAGGACAGCTTGTTGCTTCAGGAGCTTACCGGGAACCCAGCATTACTGCTGCGGTTTCTGAGCCGGTTTGGTCATGGAGTTGCTGCTTTGCTTAGTCGCACCGTCATTTTCAACAGCGAACTCTGCATTGTATTTTTCATTTGGTGTTTTGAAATTTTCCTGTACCTTTGGTTTCTTGGAATTAGCCACGAGAATCACCTCCCTATTGTATCGGAAGAAGCAAGTATTTGCCCCAGTCGATATTATGGGAAGCAGTCCGCTGTATTATGCATGCTCACGTGAAAATAAATTCAAACTCCCGGATTGTCCAGCCTAAGCATCCGCTAAATCGCTTCTTCCAGCAAATATTGCGGAACCGCATTATAAGTCTGGATAGCATGGCCAAGGCTCTTCAGCATACTTTCCGTGCATTTACCGTCGCCGCGCTTGATCACTTGAACCACGACCGACTTCTTGCCCCATTCCTTGTAGACCTGCTTGGTGGTGCTGAAGTAGAGATCGATCTTGCGCCCTTTGATTGCCGATCCGGTATCGGCCACAATTCCATATCCGTAACCCGGTATATATAAAATACTTCCCAGCGGCAGCACCTTCGGGTCCGCTGCAATCGTGGATACCGCATTCTTGTCCCGCCGTACCTTAACTCCTGAATACGTAATCCCGTATTCCGGATGCTTCGCGGTCTTGCCGGTGGATTCGTATCCGGCTGTATAGCCGGTCGCCATTACTTTCAGCGAGGTGATAATCTGCTCTGGAGCCGGAGCGGCTACTGGAACCGAGCCGGGTGCTTTGACAGCATTCTTAGGCTTAGCTGCCTGTACCTCTGGCTTAGCAGCCTTGTCTGCGGCATCCGGCTGTACGGCTCTAGAGGAGCCTCCAAGACGGGATGCTGAGCCGGCCTGCTGACGATCAACGGGTGACTGCTTCTGTATGCTGCTTCCATGCTGCCCTGCAGTGTCTTCCATCCCTCTCGCCTGAACCGACTTGCGCGCGTAATCCGGGAAGATCCCGGCAGCGGTCAGCATAAGGACGATCGTGACGAAAAGACACCAAAACCTCTGGTATAAGCCCATTTTGTTCATTAGTTAAACCCTCCCCATAGTACGAGGGTTTCCCGATTCACAAAACTTTATACATGACACCGCACCATAGCGGTCTCACGAGGCTTATAACAGAGGTTCAGTAATCAGACTGAATTAAATTACACGTCCGGCAATTTCCTGTGCAAGCGAATCAATAGCTTCCTCCAGCGCCCGGGCACCAATATCCCCTTCACCGCGTTTGCGGATCGACACGCTGCCCGCATTCATCTCGTTCTCACCGACCACGAACATGTACGGCAGCTTCTCGAGCTGAGCTTCACGGATCTTGTAGCCCATCTTCTCATTGCGTAAATCCACTTCCGCACGGATGCCGCTCTTCAGCAGCTTCGCTTCCACTTCCTTCGCATATTCGTCGAAGGCTGACGATACCGGGATAATCTTCACCTGCTGCGGGGACAGCCAGAGCGGCAGTGAACCGGCAAAGTTCTCAAGCAGGAAGGCTACGAACCGTTCCATAGTTCCCAGAATCCCGCGGTGCAGGACAACCGGACGGTGCTTCTGGCCGTCGTCGCCAACATATTCCAGCTCAAAGCGTTCCGGCAGCAGGAAGTCAATCTGTACGGTCGAGAGTGTCTCTTCTTTGCCTAGTACAGTCTTAATCTGCACATCGAGCTTCGGACCATAGAAGGCCGCTTCGCCTTCGGCTTCGTAGAACGGCAGACCGGCTTCTTCGACTACCTCACGCAGCATACGCTGTGCAGTCTCCCACATCTCGTCGTTGGCATAATATTTCTCAGTATCCTTAGGATCACGGTAGGACAGGCGGAACCGGTAATCTTCAATCCCGAAGTCGCTGTATACCTGCTTAATCAATTCCAGTACGCGGATGAACTCGCTCTTGATCTGGTCCAGTCGGCAGAAGATATGTGAGTCATTCAGTGTCATGGAACGCACGCGGTGCAGACCAGTCAAGGCTCCCGACATTTCATAACGGTGCTGAATCCCAAGCTCGGCAATACGGATCGGCAGATCGCGGTAGCTGTGCATCGAGCTCTTGTAGATCATCATGTGGTGAGGGCAGTTCATCGGGCGCAGCACGAACTCTTCATTATCGATAGTCATCTTAGGGAACATATCTTCCTGATAGTGCTCCCAGTGTCCGGAAGTCTTGTACAACTCTACATTCCCCAGTACCGGAGTGTAGACATGCTGGTATCCGAGGCTTGCTTCCAGATCGACAATGTAACGCTCCAGAATACTGCGCAGCTTCGCGCCCTTAGGCAGCCAGATCGGCAGGCCTTGTCCAACTAACTGGTTGAAGGTGAAAATCTCCAGCTCCTTGCCCAGCTTCCGGTGGTCGCGCTTCTTCGCTTCCTCCAGCAGACGCAGATGCTCATCCAGCTGTGCCTTCTTGATCCAGGCTGTGCCGTACACACGCTGCAGCATCTTATTCTTGCTGTCTCCGCGCCAGTAAGCCCCGGCCACATTCATCAGCTTGAATACCTTAATCTTGGCAGTAGACGGCAAATGCGGGCCACGGCAAAGATCGAAGAATTCGCCCTGCTCATAGATCGTGATGACACTGTCTTCCGGCAGAGCTTCAATCAGCTCCAGCTTGTAAGGATCACCCAGCTCGCCGAAGCGCTCCAGCGCTTCTCCCCGGCTGACCTCATGGCGGACAATCGGCAGATTCTCCGAGACGATGCGGTCCATTTCCTTCTCGATCTTCAGCAGATCCTCGGGATTGAGCGGATGCTCCAGATCCATATCATAATAGAAGCCGTCTTCAATCACAGGACCGACTCCAAGCTTCACTTCTTTGGTGCCGAACAGGCGTCTTACCGCCTGCGCCATCAGGTGAGCTGTACTGTGACGCATCACTTCAAGACCTTCCGGCGAATCAAGCGTTACGATCTCTACCAGATCGCCTTCCTGCAGCGGTGTTGACAGGTCTACGACAATCCCGTTGAGCTTGCCTGCTGCGGCATTCTTGCGCAGTCCGCTGCTGATAGAGGCGGCTACATCATCAATGCTGCTGCCGTCTGCGTATTCCCGGACCGATCCGTCCGGAAGCTTAATATTTACTGACATGATTACTTCCTCCTAAGGTTTGTTGGACTATACTTCCTTGAACTCTTCACACACTCACTTCGCAAGCCTAAGCTTACAAGTGGCTATCCCCCATAGCTTCTGCACACAAAAAACACCCGTCCCGCAAAGGGACGAGTGATTGCACCCGTGATTCCACCCAAATTCGATCCATCCTGGCAGCTGCCGCATACACTTCAGCTTCACTGCAGAATATAATCCTTCGTTAGCATAGGGATAACGGCCATGAACCGGCGGTTCTTACTATCCGTTGAGGTTCCGGAGTACGGAAGCCGTCAGGAGTTCATAACCGCAGCTACAAAGGGGTAAACCAACAGCCGGTACCGGAGGAAGTTGCAGCCTGAGGCTTCCTCTCTCTGAAACGGTCCAAAGCAAGCGGTTCATATCTTCGTCAACGCTGATAACATGAATTAAGGCAATTATAAATCTCAGCTTATCTTCCGTCAAGCGCAAAACGGCTGCCCGGCCTCAGGGCAGAAAAAGGCCCGAGCTATTTCAGCTCGGGCCTTCTCTCTGACTTTATGAAGCTTTGTTCTCCAGCATACGGAAGATGATCACCGCAGCCTGGGCACGGTTAGCCATACTCTTCGGTGCGAACTGCTTGGCATCCACACCGTTAACGATACCAATCTGAGTCAGCTGTGCCACTGCCTGCTGGGCGTAAGGGGCAATCTTGGCCTTATCCGTGAATTTGTTCAACGTTGCAGCGTCAACCGGCTGCAGCTGACCCTTAAGGGCATTCGCGATCATAATCGCCATTTCCTCACGGGTAATCTCACGGCCCGGCTCGAATTTACCATTGCCGGAGCCTTTTACAAGACCTGCATTCACCGCCGCAGCAATCGTATCGGAGTACCAGACTCCCTGCTTCACGTCGCTGAATTTCGCAGGTGAAGCTGAATTGCTCAGTTCGAGTGAACGAACCAGCATGGTTACGAATTCTGCGCGGGTTACACTCTTCATTGGCGCAAAGTTCGTGCCGTCCATCCCTTTGATAATGCCTTTGGCTGCCAATGCATTAATGGCATCTGCGGCCCAGGATACCTTACCCAGATCCTTGAAGGCTACAACAGGTACAGCCGGGCTTGGCGTTGGAGCTGCCGTTGCGGCTGGTGTTGCCGAAGGAGCCGGACTTGGAGTGGCCGAAGGCGAAGCCGTTGGCTTAGGTGTTGCAGTTGTAACCGGTCCAGGGTTACCTGGGTTCGGGTTCGGATTAGAGCTAGGACTAGGGCTCGGAGTAACCGTTCCAGGGTCTTTCTCCACATTGGTGATCCGGCCTTCAATGGCAGCGGTGATGGCACCGCCTTTGAAAGTGTTGACGATATAATCATAGAATACATCCAGGTCGATCGGTCCGGCCAGCGAGGAGCTTGCCTCAGTCAATACCTTATAATTGTCGCCGCCCGCAGCCATGAAGTTATTGACTACAGCCGTGTAGCTCTTCGACATTTCAATAGGTGTTCCGTCTGTCTTCGTCAGGTTAGCCACACGTTCTGCAACCGGCAGGTACATGTTCGCTGTATATTTCAGACCTGAGATTTGCAGGGTCTTCGTGTCTGCGGTGCCGTCAGCTTTAACTGCCCATTGCTGCTGCAGCAGAGTCTTGATCTGCTGTCCGGTCAGCGTCAGCTTCACCAGCGTGTTGCCGAATGGCTGAATCTTCGCCAGATCCCCGAATGCTACATTGCCCTTCGGAAGATCCGCACGGATACCGCCCGGGTTCATGAAGGCGAAGTCAGCAGGAAGAGTAGAACCGTCTTTGAAATCAGCGCTGCGCATCGCATCTGCAATCAGGTTACCCAGCGCTGATTCCTTAGTGTAAGCATCTGTACGGGTTACTGTACCGTCAGTAGTTCCTACAGGCTGAGTCAGCTCAGGGTGAAGATTCAAATAGTGGTCTACCAATGCCTTAGTTTCAGCATCCGGTGCGATTTTACTCTGAACTGTGTTCGTTACAGTAGCCGTTTTACTCTTCACTGTACCCGTAACTCCGTCAATCACCAGCTTGATGTCTTCAAAAGCCGTTCCGTAAGAGTAAGCCTGAACGATCAGCTTACCGTTAACCGTATCATTGGCATAGCCATGATTGTCTCCGGCTACGATAACATCAACCGGGGAATCCGCCGGCAGCGCATTGGCCAGATCCACAGCTTCACCGGTGGATACATTCTTTTTGGTGACTGGATCAACCTTGGTAGTAGCCGGATCATGGGCCAGCACGATGATCGTATTGACGCCCTTGCTCTTCAGCTCGGCCGCATATTTCTCAATCGCCGCGACCTCTTCCTCGGCACTCAGGAATTTCACACCGGCTGTACCGGCTGGCGATACTTTGCTTGGCGTTGCTTTGGTCACAACTCCGATGAAGCCGATCTTCACGCCGCCAACTTCTTTTACTACATAAGGGGTGATAATAGGTTTACCAGTAGTGCTGTCTACTGCATTAGCATTGATATAATCGAAATCTGCGCCACTATGAACAACTTTCTCGTTCTTAGGGTCCTTACCGCCATAGATTTGAGCCTTCATAGCCTCAACACCTTGGTCAAACTCATGGTTCCCCAGGGTGCCGACGTCGAACTTCATGAGATTCATCCATTCCATCGTAGGCTTGTCGCGTTCCAGTGAAGATACCGGAGCGGATGCACCCACAGAGTCGCCGTTGTGGAACAGCAGTGAATTCTCATATTTGGCACGGGCTTCCTTCAAATATGCAGCAAGTGTTGCCGCTGTGCCTACTGCTTCCCCGTTCACCACCGAGGTAGTGTCCAGTTGGCCGTGGAAGTCATTAATGCCCAGCAGATGGACTTCAACATCTCCCGTTGGGGTTGGAGCGGATTTTTTCAGGTCAAGGTTGTAGATTTCAAATTTATTGACATCTTGAATTCCCGTAGCAGTAATGTTGGCAGGAGCGACTTCTGCTGCTCTAGGTGAAGACGGGAATGTTACAGTAACATTGCCTTCAATAGGTGCAATCGACCAGTTGTTGTCTGCGGTAGGATCGACTGTTCCCGCTTCCTTGATGTAATCCATCAATACCTGGCGGTTCTCCATCTGAGAATCAATAATCATGTTAGCGCCTTTGACGCCCGGGAAGTTCCCCCCGCCGCTTGCACGGTAGTTGTTGGTAACAACCACGAATTTCTGTTCCGGATCTAGTGGCTTGTCGCCATAAGTGATGGAAGTGACCCGGCTGGAGGACTCATCGTTTATGCTGCCATCCGGTTTGTACTTCGCATTGCGGGTGACATCAAGGGTATATTGAATACCGTCAATCACATCGAAATTGTACACAGCAAATGCTGAATTCAAAAGCGGTTGAGGCGTGGAGATGGATGGCTTGATGCGGTTAAACGCTCCTGCACTCATCTCTACCCATTCTTTGACGGTCGAACCTTTAACTACAATCGCCTTCAGCGTGTTGTCGTACAGATATAGATCGCTTGCACTGGCAATCGTAAGGTCGCCTTTCTTAATATCTGTATACTCATCAGGGCCGTTGCGTCCAGCCTTGAACGGTGCACCGACGCTCAGGATCGGCAGGTTTCTATAACCGGCCAGATTTTCGTTCGTATGAATCAAATTAGATACATACTGCTGCTGGGCATAGGTTACGATCTGGACTGTCGGATCATCCTGCACCATAGCAAAATAGCTGTTCATCGGCGCAGATGTTACACCAAGCGGCTGATTCACGTAATCAATCGTAGCTTGATGTGCCGTTCCTGCAAGATCTTCAATAGCGGTGTCAACGGCTGCGCCAGCAATAGAGCGCGTAGAAGCCTTGGAGGCTGTTTTGTCTACTGTCCACTTGCCGCTGCTATTCTGGGCGATTTTCAGATCAATAAGACCCAGGTAACCCCCGCCATAGCCAGCTTGAACTGCCGGAGTTCCATTAATGTGTCCGTTGGCATTATCTACCTTGGCTACATCATTATCATAAGGTTTATTGGTGGACGGATCTTTGAAGGAAGCATCCAGCTTGCTGTCATCCCCGTTCGTCGGGAATACCTTGTGGGTATGCGAGAAGGTAATGGCATCAATGCCCTCAACCTTGCTCAGCAGGTTAATGACATTCTCTGCATTTTCACCAGAGGCAGCCGCATCGAACCCCGAATGCGTCATGGCGACGATAACATCGACACCTTTACCCTTCATTTCTGGAACAAACTTCTTCGCCGTTTCCACAATATCCTTAGCAGTTACCCTGCCCTCCAGGTTTACCTTGTCCCACTCCATAATCTGCGGAGTAACCAGACCCAGGAGGCCGACTTTAATTGTAACGGTGTTGTTCTTGCTGTCCTTCACTTCTTTATCGATGATTTTATAAGGAGTGAATGTATTTTCACCATCGGATACATTATAAATATTTGCATTGATATAAGGGAATTTCGCACCCGTAGACTCTTTATAAGTTACACTGCTCACATTGCCTTTAACGGTCCGGTCCAGATAATCCAATCCATAATTGAATTCATGATTGCCGAAGGTTGCTGCATCATAACCCATGAGGTTCATAGCTGCGATTATCGGATGAATCTGGTCTTCGCTTTCCCTGAAATCAGACACTTGGGCCATATACGTTCCCAGCGGTGTTCCTTGAATTAAATCGCCGTTATCCAGCAAAAGGTTGTATTTCCCCTCTGCTTCACTGCGCGCAGTCTTTACTAAGGTTGAAGTACGGTCCAGACCTACAGTCGCGGAGGCGGCACCCTTGAAATAGTCCCATCCATATACGTTCGTATGAACATCAGTGGTGCTCATCAAGCGTAAATTAATGGTTCCCGGATTTGTTATCACCGGAGAAGCCTCAGCCTTTCCTGCCTCCAGCACAGGAACATTGAATACTCCGCCCAGCATCTGTGCTGCCAGAACTGTGGTAGCCAATAAAGAAGCTATCGGCTTGTTCCATCTTCTCTCTCCCATAAATCTAATTTCCTCCCTGTGATTGCTATATTATTCTACCACTGTCCGAAAAATTGTATCATAGCCCTACCTATGAATCTATCAAAATGCATTAACTCTTATAAATTGTTGTGTAAAATCTCACATTAATTCATCGTTTTTTGTAAAAAATAACGATATCATTTTACAATTAAGTGAAGAATTAAGTGAACAAAGCGTAAAAAAGCCTATTCAATTGGTCTCCGCCTGTTGAACAAGTTAAATAGGAAATAAAAACAGATTACTTACTCTTTTATAAATAGATTTTTACAATATCATAGGATTTATAGGGGGAGTTGAAATGACTATACAAAAACCTGTACGTGGTATATTTCTCGACCTTGGCTGGACGATTTTCCGCCCTGCATCAGGTGATTGGAGGATAACATTAAAAGCGTTGGAATACATAAATCCACAAATTCTAGGGTCAATACCACAAGAACAATTGAATACGGCAATTTCAAAAGCAAATGAGCACCTCAAAAATGAAGTTTACAAAACTGAAGATGAGGAGCTTGAAAGGTATACAAATTATTATAAAACACTGGCTGAATGGTTACCTGAAATTCACCTTACTAACGAACACGCTGAAATCATTGCATATGATAGAGTGTACAATGATGCTAATTATGTTTTTTTAGATCATACAAATCAAACCATTGAAGTCCTGAGCGCAAAGTATAGGATTGGAGTTATTTCAGATACCGACCCGTCGGTCAAAAGAGTTCTTAAAAATGCCGGTATGTATAATTATTTTGATAATATGACACTTAGTTTTGAACTTGGAGAAAGCAAACCTAATCCCGGCATGTTCAGCCATGCACTTGATGCGATGCATTTGCCGGCAACTGAAACAGTATTTATCGATGATTATGAACAGAACTTAGAGGGTGCAGCAGCACTGGGTATCCAAGCAGTATTAGTCCTATCAAGACCGAATTCTCAAGCAAGCACAAAATATCTAAACATCAAAAAGCTAGCCGATTTATTATCCTATTTATAAAAATGGAACAAGCATTGCAGTTGAGCAACAAAAATAACGGAGTAAAAACTACAATTTGTAGTTTAACTCCGTTATTTTTGTTTTCTTTATTTCATTCTAATTCTGCATTATAAAATCATTGTCAATCTTCGCATTCGCATCCTCGAACGTGCGCAGAATATCATAACGCGTGTTGCGCTGCGCTGGGATCTTGCCAGCTTCGCGGATGAGCTGCGTGATCGATTCGATGTTGACCTTGTAGGTCGCGCCTGCCGAGGAGACTACGTTCTCCTCGATCATCGTGCTGCCAAAGTCATTGCAGCCGTATTGCAGGGAGAGCTTGCCTACTTCAGGACCCATCGTAACCCAGGAGGACTGGAAGTTCTTGATATTGTCCAGTACCAGGCGGCTGATGGCTACGGTCTTGAGGTACTCCTCCGGGGTCTGGCGGTCCAGCTTCAGATTCGTATTATCCGGCTGGAAGGTCCAGGAGATGAACGCCAGGAAGCCTTCGGAATCATATTTGTTCGCAATGCATTCGTCCTGGGCTTCACGGACACGCAGCAGATGCAGCGCCCGTTCTTCCATACTCTCGCCCAGACCGATCACCATCGTGGCTGTTGTATTCATGCCGATCCGGTGTGCGGTCTGCATGACGTCCATCCACTCGCGCCAGGAGCCCTTGAGGCGGCTGATCTTGCGGCGGGTACGGTCATCGAGAATCTCAGCACCGCCGCCGGGCAGGGAATCAAGGCCTGCGGCATGAATCTCACGCATGACCTGTTCCAGCGGCAGGCCAGAGACCTCAACCATTTTCATAATTTCCGCAGGTGAGAAGGAATGCATTGTAATCTCCGGGAAGCGCTGCTTGATGCCGCGCAGAATATCCGTATAGTAGCTGAACGGCAGATTCGGATTCGTGCCGCCCTGCATCAGAATTTCGGTTCCGTTGACGCTCATGGTCTCCGCAATCTTCTGATAGATTGTCTCATCAGGAAGCACATAGCCTTCCTCCGAACCGGGTCTGCGGTAAAAGGCGCAGAAGCGGCAGTATACATCACATACATTGGTGTAGTTAATGTTGCGGCCGATGACAAATGTTGTCACTGGCTCCGGGTGCCAGCGCTTCATAATAACATCTGCGGCAGCACCCATTTTCTCAATTTCATTGCTCTCGAACAATGTGACCGTATCTTCCAACTGAAGACGTTCACCCTTCAGTGCCTTATCCAGTATAAGATCGACTGCACTCACTGTTGACGGCCTCCTCTTCATCTATGAAGTCTATGAGATAAATACAATTTGAAATAAAAATAGTCCGTTCTCCCATCGTATCACAATCGGCTGTTCTTGAAAAATGTTTCGCTGCGCAGGACCGGTAATTGACCTTGTCCCAGGCAAAATTAAACAGCAGCACCCGAAGGCACTGCTGCTTGTACGTTCTGCGAATCCCGCAGGCCGGGCCAGGTCCGGGGCGCATCGTCTTATTCCAGCTCGCTCCGGGCAGCCTCCAGAGCCTGCCCCAGATCAGCAATCAGATCATCTACATGCTCTATGCCGACTGAGAAGCGCAGCAGCCGGTCATCCACGCCTACAGCATCGCGGATTTCAGCCGGAATATCGGCATGAGTCTGTATCGCCGGATAGGTCATCAGCGATTCAACGCCGCCCAGACTCTCGGCGAAGGCGATTAGCTTGATATGGCGGAGCAGCGGCTCCACATAGCCGGCCTCTTTTACCTTGAAGGAGAAGATCCCGGTGTTGCCGGAGGACTGGCGGTTCTGAATAGCATAGCCCGGATGGTCCGGCAGGCCCGGGTGGAAGACCTCGGCAATCGCCGGATGCTCCTGCAGATAACGGGCGATGGACAATGCGTTGCTCTCATGCCGCTCCATGCGCAGGGCGAGGGTCTTCATGCCCTTCATCAGCTGGTAGCTGTCATTCGGTGCCAGAACCGCTCCCAGCGAGTTATGCAGGACGGCCATTTCAGCCGACAATTCTGCGCCCTTGGTCACAATCAGCCCAGCCAGCACATCGTTATGCCCGCCCAGATACTTAGTCGCACTGTGAACCACGATATCTGCTCCAAGCTCCAGCGGGCGCTGGAAGAACGGAGTCAGCAGCGTATTATCTACAATCGTGAGCAGCCCGTGACGGCGGGCCCAGGTACATACGGCTTCGACATCCGTAATCATCATCAGCGGATTGGTCGGCGTCTCAATGAATACGGCTTTTGTCCCCGGCTGGCGGGCCGCTTCCAGTCCATCCAGATCGTTCGTATCTACATAGGAGGCACTGATGCCGTATTTGGAGAGAATCCGTTCCAGCAGCCGATAGGTTCCGCCGTACAGGTCGAGCGACACGATGAGATGGTCCCCTTGTCCAAACAAGGTGAACACCGTAGTCAGTGCAGCCATACCGGAAGCGCAGGCGAAGCCGGCATCCCCGGATTCCAGGGCTGCTGCCGCTTCTTCGAGTACAGAGCGGGTAGGATTTTTGGTGCGGATGTAGTCAAAGCCTGTGCTCTGCCCAAGTCTAGGGTGACGGAAAGCCGTCGCATGATAAATCGGGTAATTAATGGCCCCGGTGGCGGGGTCCTCCATCGAACCAATCTGTGCCAGTCTGCTCTCAATTCTCAGTTTCTCATCCATCTCCATTGCCTCCTGATTAATTACTTCTATTAAGAATAAGTTAACCTCTTAGATAAATGCCCCGATATCGTAAGGAGTCTCCTGGTATACATAGTAATTGAGCCAATTAGCGAATAATAAGTTCGCATGGGCGCGCCAGACTGCCGGCGGAGTACGCGTCGGATCATCCTTGGGATAATAGTGCTTCGGCAAGGCAACCTCCAGCCCTTTTGCGATATCCCGGTCATACTCCCATTTCAGCGAGAAGGGATCGTACTCCGAATGTCCGGTAACAAAAATCTGCTTCCCGTCATGCGTAGCCACCAGGTACACCCCGGCTTCCTCGGATTCTGCCAGAATCTGCAGCTCCGGGTTCCGCTCAATATCTTCACGGGAGACATCGGTATGGCGGGAATGCGGAACATGGAACACTTCATCGAAGCCGCGCAGCAGCTTGACATTATTATGGCTCATCGTATGCGGAAACACTCCGAAGCATTTGTCCGGCAGACTCACCTTGCGCACGCCGAAGTGATGATACAGCCCTGCCTGCGCCGCCCAACAGATGTGCATGGTCGAGGTAACATTTTGCTTGCTCCACTCAAAAATCACTTTCAGCTCTTCCCAGTAGTTGACATCCTCGAATTCCAGTTGTTCTACGGGAGCGCCCGTTACGATCAAGCCGTCGAACCGGCGGTGACTGATCTCATCAAAGGTTACGTAAAAGCTCTTCAAATGCTCAGCCGAAGTATTCTTCGATGTATGGGAGCTGGGATGCAGCAGAACAACATCCACCTGAAGCGGGGAATTCCCGATAAGGCGCAGCAGCTGGGTCTCAGTAGTTTCTTTGGTAGGCATCAGATTCAGGATGGCGATCCGCAGGGGACGGATATCCTGATGGAAGGCCTGGCTTTCATCCATTACAAAAATATTCTCACCGGATAACACTTCTTTGGCCGGCAGGCTGTCGGGAATTTTGATAGGCATTGCTGTTCACTCCTTAACTGAAATGGGGTTCCACTTGGTGGTTCAACCTGAGGCAGGGTAGCGAAAAAAGACCTTTCCCGGGCGAGAAAGGTCATATCATGCAGTCATATGCGCCCCTCTCATCTGCCAGAGAACTTCCGCCGGACGAATAACGCCCTGCAAAGCTTCCGCAAGAATTAGCACCGTGCGCTCACACGCCGGTTGCCGGGTTTCATCGGGCTAGTCCCTCCACCTGCTCTTGATAAGATTTAGCTGTATTCAGTTGAATAACCTTAAGCATCCGAAAGATGCTTTTTCTTAAATTTCACTTTAAATCATGAACCTCCTTTTCGTCAAGTCCATACAATGCTGAAGGGGCCTTATGACAGAAAACAATTTCTCTTGTAAGACCCATATCCCGGCGTTATACTAGACAAGTGTTTCAACCAAAATAAACGGCGAAAAGAAGAGGTGAGAGAACAATGGAAGGCGACCCGGGCTCGCGAATATGCGTGCAGAATGAACAACCACACAGGATTAACATCAGCTTGCCGGCGGCGGGAGCCCTTTTTCTTCATGCTCTCGGACCGTCTTTTGGCCTTCATCCATGATTGTACCACCGGCCAAGCTGATTTTTTCCGTGTGCTGAAATTAGCATACCCCTGGAGAAGACCAGGGACATAAGGAGTGAATCAGATGAAAATCCGGCTGGTAAATGCAGGGGTTTTTACGCCTGTTGACAACATTGAAGAAACTTTAACCGCCCCTGCTGAGGGGTTCTACTGGATTGATGCCGATGTGGAGGACCTTGTAGAGCTTCAGCCTATATACGGCCTGCATGATCTGGCTGTGGAAGACTGTCTAAGCGAAGAGGATCAGCGTCCGAAGCTGGAGATTTATGAGAGTCATTATTTCATCGTGGTGAACAGCATCCGGTTCGATGATGAGGAAATTTTCCTCCGTGCGCTCAACGTATTCCTTGGCAGACATTATATTATTACCGTTACGAAGCAGAAGATCCATGAGCTGCGTGTCCTGAAGCCCGTACTGTGGGAGCAGGAGGTCAGTACGCCTGACCGCTTCCTGTATCTGCTGATCGACCTCGTTGTCGACAACTTCTTCTCGGTCGGTGACCGGATTGAAGCGCGGATCGAGAAGCTGGAGGAAGACATCCTCATGCATACCAAGAAATCGCATCTGAGCGAAATCATTGGTCTGCGCAGTGAGATTCTCTGGCTGAAGAAGATGCTCGGCCCGCAGAAGGAAGTTATCAACACGCTCAACAAAAAGGATCTTCGCCTGATCGACGATCAGCTGCAGAAGTATTTCAGTGATATCTATGAGAATGCAGTCAAGATCTCTGAAACCTTCGAAACGTACCGCGATCTCATGGGCAACTTACGCGAAGCTTATCAGTCCAGTATTGCGAACCGCGCCAATGAAATCATGCGTGTGTTTACGGCAATTACCACCATATTCATGCCGCTGACCGTGATTACCGGGATCTACGGCATGAACTTTGACAATATCCCGGAGATCCACACCGAGTACGGCTACTATGGCGTTATTGCCGTCATGGTGACGCTAGGCTGCGGAATGCTCATTATCTTCCGTAAGAAGGAGTGGCTATGAAGCAGAGCGGACGAATACGAAGGACGAAGGCACCGTATACCCGGTTATTCCGGGACCCGGCGAGCCTTCGTCTTTTTGGTATGTCCCCCGTATGTAATGCGTCTGCGCTGCCCAGGAATGCGGGTCATCAGGACTGCAGATTGGGGCCGATGCAGGCCGTCAGTCTCAATCATTATTGAGGAGTGATACCCCTAACGCGGCCGGATGCTCCCGCCGGAAACGGATGCGGATCAGCCGCAGGCGTTCGTAATACAGATCGAGTCCGTCGGCAGGAACGAAAGGTTCGCCGTAAGCTTTGTAAAGGACAGGCTTCAGGAAGTTGTCGCCGATCAGTTCATAGGCTGTCCAAATATTGTTCTGTTCTTCGGGGCTCACTCCGCTCAGCTCCAGGGCAATAAGCTTCTCGGCCGAGTATCCGTCCTTCTCCAGTTCCTCTACCACTTCAAGCACTTCACGGCGGGACACTCCGCTAAGCACTCTGAGCTGCTCCATCCCTTGCCCCTCTTCGATCCCCTGCAACAGAACACGCCGCAATCTCAGCCGCTCCAGCTCCTTCTTGTACTTAAGCTCCTTCTGCTTATAATGCCAGGATACGAAGCTCTCTTCGTCTATGGCATGATTCACCCAGCTTAGCGGAAAATCATGCTCACGCTCGGCCGCCGCAGTGATACTGAGCCAGTCTGCGCCATGCTGTGAGGCTTTGCCTTCACCTACACCTGGAAGCTGCCGCAGCTCTTCCTCCGTGTGGGGAAGAAATGCGCTGATCATGCGCAGCAGACGGTTGCTGGCCAGGATATAAGGCGCCTTCCGTTCGCTGGAGGCCTTGCCCCTACGCCAGGTGCAGAGCTCCTCGAAGATGTCTTCATTCCCGTACTGCTCACTGTAATACTGTAGCCTAAGCTGCTCCTGGCTGCGGCTGCTGAGATTATCCTCCTCATGGAATACCCCGTCAATCAGCGGGCGGTAGCCCTCCCCCATCTTCACGGCAAGCTCGTGCCGGTATACGCACAGCATCTCATTCCATGATCCGCCTTCATACCACAGGCTATCGCCCGTCTCCTGCTCGCCGGAGAAGTCACGCCAGCCCAGACGCCACTGCCCCTCTTCCTCTCCAATCCACAGCTGGGCAAAAACCTCCCCGTCCACTCCTGATCTTCTGCACAAACGGTTCATAAATACGATCTGCATATGAATCCCTACTTTCGTCGTCTTACAGTACGCATGACATATTTGAACGCAAAAAAGCACCTCTCCCACGAAATTCGTGAAAGAGGTGCTTCCTCTTAAATGCTATACTGTTAAAACCTAGAATACCATATATTACGTAACAGTCAATGCCTTTTTGTCAGGAGATCCTATTTGCGGTCCAAAGCCAGCTTGGCCAGACCCAGTGCGCCCGACAGACCGGCGTTATCTCCAAGCTGCGGAGGCACAATATAGCTGCCGATCTCTTCATTGAGCGCCGGATGCTGCACATATCCGCCGAGCAGCTCCTGCAGCTTGGCATGAATCAGCGGGAAGAGCTGGCTCTGCTTCATCACACCGCCGCCCATTACGATCTTCTGCGGCGAGAGAATCAGCACATAGTTCATAAGAGCATGAGCCAGATAGTGGGCCTCCATCGCCCAGGCCGGATGATCCGCAGGCAATTCGCCCGCCGGCTTCCCCCAGCGGTTGCCGATGGCCGGACCTGCTGCCAGACCCTCTAGGCAATCGCCGTGATAAGGGCAGAAGCCTTCGTAGTGGTCCTCAGGATGACGACGGACCAGAATATGGCCCATCTCAGGATGGGACAGCCCGTGAACGAGCTTCCCGCCTACCACGGCACCGGCACCGATTCCGGTGCCCACCGTGATATAGAGGCAGCTATCCAGACCTTGCGCTGCCCCCCAGGTGTATTCGCCCAGCGCTGCGCCGTTCACATCTGTATCGAAGCCGATCGGAACCTGGAATTGCTCCTCCACGGCTCCCACCAGATTATAGCCGCCCCAGTGCGGCTTCGGTGTGGTTGTAATATATCCATAGGTGGGGCTGCCGATAACGGGATCAATCGGTCCGAATGAACCGATGCCGATAGCCTCCACAGCTTTTCCGCTGAAATAATCCATTACCTGGCTCATAGTCTCCTGAGGAGTGGCAGTCGGAAAGCTCACCCGGTCGATAATCGTCCCGTCCTCATTCCCGATACCGCATACAAACTTCGTTCCCCCTGCTTCAATCGCTCCCAACAATTTCACTGCAGCGTTCCCCCTTCTCCTGATGCATCCATATGCTGTTGCTTCTATAAACTTTGTTTACCACGATAGATTCTCTTAAAGCCGGCTTCAGCCAATATGATAGTTTCATCTGAATGCGATAGACTCTTCTAATACAAAAATGCCTGGTTAACCGGCCCGGCGCGGTGATTAAAGCGTTCTCTTGTCCTATTATACGTGGCTCTTAAACGTATGACAAGCGGTTGACATATAGTAGCCAGAAGTGATTTGCTGATGAGTCTTTGGGTGGATTGAACGGGAACGGGGTATAGTTGGATTTTCTACACTTGCTAATGAACGAATGGCCTATGCTGGAACAGTAGTTGGAAAAACAACACTTCATTTCGTCCATTTTAGCTACAATAGCCAAAGGTGATATGAACAGATGCTGTTTCTCCGCTTGTTGCCGGACATCCCATGTAAATCCATAAATTAAGATACGTTATTCCACCTGTTGGTTGCAGGAATCGGAATCATACTGCTGCACAGCTTGTTTGCGGCCACGATAGGTCCGGCATGCTGCCACAAGCCTGGCTGCTGCCGGGAGATGGGAGGCCAAGTGAATATGCGCATAAGCAGCCATAATGCTGCCGCTGATGTAGCCTTCCGGCTGGCTCCCCCCTCTGCCCTTACTCTCATAGGCATAGGTCCGGGCTTCCCTGTCAGGATAGCTCATGACGGAGTAATGGAATTCATGGCCGCGCAGGCGTTCGCCCTGCTTCAACAGCAGACAATCGTGAAGTGCCGTAACTTCACGATAGCCGAGCGCTGCCCGGCGTTCCTGCATCACGGTGTGGGCCGGAACGATTCCGGCCATCTCATGCACCGTGCCGTTGCGGTCAGTCAGACTACGGGCTAGCACCATGTAGCCGCCGCACTCCGCATACAGCGGCATTCCGGCGGCTGCGGCAGACCTCAGTCCGCCGAGGAACAGCTGGTTCGCGGCAATCCCCGCCGCGAATTCTTCCGGGAAGCCGCCGCCGATATAGATGCCGTCGGCTTCCGGCGGAATACCTTCACCGCTAAGCGGGCTGAAGTACACCAGCTTAGCACCTTCACGTGCGAGCAGCTCCAAATTATCGGCGTAGTAGAAGTTGAACGCCGCGTCCCGGGCTACGGCAATGACCGGACTTGGCTCCGCCGGGCCTGCCTGTGTCTTATGTATGATCTGCACAGCAGATTTACACTGGTCAGCCTCATATGTAAGTGGGCGGACTTGCTGGTCCGGCGTCTGCACGCAGGCAGGCAAAGCTTCTTGCTCCGCCGCCACAGGGTGCGCCCTCAGAGCCGGAGCAGCAGGAGCAGCCGCAGCAAGCTCCAGCAGCCGCTCCAGATCCGTGCCTTGCTCCAGCATGTCGGCGGCACGGTCGAACAAGGGCGCAAGCTCCCCGCGTTCCACAGCGGGCAGCAGGCCCAGATGCCGCTCCGGGATGTCCAGCCCGCTGTCGCGGGGGAGCCAGCCGATCACGGGAATCCCGCAGGCTGCTTCAATGGCCGCCTTAACTAACCGGTAGTGACCCTCGCTGCCGCAGCGGTTCACCAGAACGGCGGCAATCCGCACCTGCGGCTCCAGTTGCCGGAAGCCCAGCACAATCGCCGCCGCACTGCGGCCCATGCTGCGGACATCGACCACCAGGAGTACAGGGCTGGCGGTCAGGATGGCGATTTCCGCCGTTGATCCGGTCAGTGCCGTATCCTCCTTGCCGTCATACAGCCCCATGACACCCTCAATGACGGACAAGTCGGCCTCTGCCGAAGCATGCAGAAAATACTCCCGCAGATAATCGCTTGAAGTCATCCAGGAGTCCAGATTTCGTGAGGGACGGCCTGTGACCGCAGTGTGATAGGCGGGATCGATGTAGTCAGGGCCGCATTTGAAGCCCTGGACGTTGAGGCCCCGCCGGGCAAAAGCGCGCATCAGCCCCAGCGTGACCGTTGTTTTGCCCGAGCCGCTGCCTGTGCCTGCGATGACCAGGCGGGGTCGCGCCTGCGGCTCCCAGGGGGCTGATCCAGGCTCTTGCTCATATCCTGCTGCTTTCCTCGGCTCATTCACTGCTGCTTCCCTCCTTCTCTCCGGGATAGACGATTCGGGCTACGGCGATGGTCACATTGCCGCTCTTGTGCTTAGGCAGCAGGAGCGAATGCGCACCTGAAGACAGCAGCGCAGCAGGTTCACAGACACCGTAAGCCCCCGTTGCCCTGAATACTACCTCAGACGGATGCTCCAGTTCAACTGTATTTAGCTGCTCCGGGGTGTACAGAACCAGCTCCCAGCTGTATTTGGCGCACAAGGCCAGCAGCCCGGCTTCATCCCCCTTGATCCCGGCCGTCGCCACATTCCGCACACTTTGGAGCGACAAATGAAGCTCATTCAGAGTGTGCAGGACCACGGCCTCCAGCTCTTCCGCAGACGTCCCGCGGTTGCAGCCGAGTCCGAGCACCAAACTGCGCGGACGATACACTACAGTGTATTCGGCCAGAGCAGTATCTGCCGGTGCGTCCTCCCCCGGTTCCTCTGCCAACCGGTCACTTACCACAATCGCGGCACTGAAGCTGCGTCCGCTATGCCGAAGCTCAGCCCTGCTTGCGAACATAGAGACATGCTCCGGCACCTCAGCACCCGGCGGCAGCCAGTCATGTTCCCCGCTCTCCTGTACGAAAGCCACCGGCTCCCCGTTAACGAGCGCAGCACTAACCCCCTTCATGGGGGTGAAGCTGTCAGCGTGCCAGCCGTATTCCCGGCCCAGCAGGTCAACAGCGAAGGTGCCCTGTACATCCGAAGCTGTGGTGATCACCGGATGACTGCCCAGCAGCCCTGCAATCTCCAGTGTCAGCCTGTTCGCTCCGCCGAGATGGCCGGAGAGCATGCTGATGACATGCTCCCCGCGCTCATCGATGACGATGACGGCAGGATCGGTTCTTTTATCCCGCAGCAGCGGAGCGCTCAGCCGGACAGCCGCCCCCAGCGAGAAGAACAGAATGACCGCCTCATAGCTCCCGAAGAGCTTAGGAAGCAACCCTCTGACTGGTCCGTCAAAAACAGTGATCTCTCCGCTCCGCGTCTCCAGCCCGCCGTTATACTTGGCATAGACAAAGACCTCAGTCCCGCCAAGCTGCGCACCAAGCTTCACTGCCAACTCTATCCCGCTGCGCGTAATGGCAACAGCCGCGTACCGCTTACTCACCGGAGCCAATTCCTTCCCGGCAGCCGTGGGTAAAAGTCTTGTCGTACAGCTTGGAGCGGTGCTGATCGCGGTCCGTCAGCCCGGGGTCCAGCGCCCAGCCGGCCAGGATCATGGCATGCATCGTAATGCCGGCAGCCTGCAGGTCCGCCTCCAGCTTCTCAACCGTTGTCCGCAGAATCTGCTGATCCGGCCAAGTAGCCCGCTTCACGACCGCCACCGGGGTCTCTGGGCTCCAGCCTGCGGCCAGGAATTCACTGCTCACATGGCCGGCCAGTGATGCACTTAGAAACAGCGCCACCGTGCAGTGATGCTCCGCCAGCTTGCGCAGCTGCTCGCGTTCCGGGACAGGCGTGCGCCCTTCCGCACGGGTCAGGATGACCGTCTGCGTCAGCTCCGGCACGGTCAGCTCTGCGCCAACCGCCGCCGCAGCGGCAAAAACCGAGCTGACGCCCGGCACAATCTCGCAAGTGACGCCGCAGAGCTTCAGCAGCGACATCTGCTCCAGAATTGCGCCGTACATGGCGGGGTCGCCGGTGTGGACGCGGGCTACGCTTTTACCGGACTGCACGGCAAGCGTCATCAGCTCCACCTGCTGCTCCAGATCCATGCCCGAGCTCTGAAGCACCTGCGCACCGGGCTTGGCGCTGCGGATCAGCTCCTCGCTGACCAGCGAATCTGCATACAGCACCAGATCTGCCGAGCGCAGAATCCGGCTGCCTTTTACCGTAATCAGCTCCGGGTCGCCCGGTCCGGCTCCGACGATATATACCTTCGACTCTAACCTCTGCTCCGTCATTTGCTCACCACCATCAGACTGAGGTACTCCACTTCCTTGCCCCGCAGGTCCCGCGCATCGCGCCAGACGGTCTCATAGGGGGAGGTTACCTTGGTCACCACCGAGGCACGGCCGGACAAGCCCAGCTCCTCCAGCACATCCAGCACCAGATCCAGCACCTTAGCCACCTTCAGGAACACCACCGTATCATGATGCAGCAGCGCTTCCCGAAGCGCCTCCCTGTCGTCCGTTGCCGGGATGATCCCCACCCGCTGATTGCCGTCTGCCAGAGGCTGCTCCAGCGCCGCCGCTGCGCCCAGCACGGAGGAAATTCCCGGAACTGAGACGACCGGCACACCGGGATGCAGCTCCTGCATCAGCCGGGACAGATGTATGAAAGTACTGAAGAGATTAGGATCGCCTTCGGTCACAAAAGCCACATCCCGCCCCTGTCTCAGCTCTGCCCAGCACAGCTCTACCGTGCGGGTCCAGCCGCCAGCCAGCAGCTCCGGGTCCTTCGTCATCGGAAAGACCAGTCCGAGCATGATTTTGTCCTGCGGGTCTACATGCAGCTCTATGATTTCATAGGCATAGGATTTGCCCCCTTTCTTGGTAGCCGGGTAGGCAATCACCGGACATTCCCGCAGCAGGCGGCAAGCCTTAAGCGTGATCAGCTCAGGGTCACCGGGGCCGACACCTACGCCGTATAACGTCCCGATCGCCCGGGGAGTCAGTCTTTCCTCCAGCGCCAGCTCTTCACTATCCAGCGGGTCAAACAATGCACTGGCCGCCTGCATCGCTGCTTCTGTCCACAGCGTCCCGGCCGCTTCTCCTGACGATATTTCGTATCCATCCGCAGCCTGCTCACGCGGCGAAGTTACATCGGTCTTCATTGCGGGTTCCTCCTTCGTTTTGTCTGATGATTAATGAAGCCTCCGGCCGCTGACCACATAGACGGGATTCATTCCGTCGAACCGGGTCATGCCGAGAATCGGCTTGCCGCGGGACGCCTGAAGCATCGTGACCTCGCAGGCCAGCCCTGCGGCCTTAAGCGCCTCCATGCTGCCATGCAGTGTCTCCACCGTAATTGCCCCAACCACAATCCGGCCCTCCGGGCGAAGTCTGGCGGCGCTGTGCGCAATAATGTTCGCTAATTCCCCGCCGCTGCCGCCGATGAAGACGGCATCCGGGTCAGGCAGAGCAGCTAGGCCCTGCGGGGCCTTCTCTTGAATGATTTCGAAATCCGCCCGGAACTTCAGACGGTTCGCTGCCATGTTCGGCAGGTTCTCGGCACTTTTTTCCAGCGCGTAGACCTTCCCGAGCCTGGCGATCCGCGCGCATTCCGCAGCCACCGCACCCGAGCCGGAGCCGATATCCCACACGACTGCATCCTCGGACAGGTTCAGCTCCGACAGCACCAGAGCGCGAACCTCACGCTTCGTAATCAGGCCCTTCTCCGGCTTACGCTGCCGGAACGCCTCGTCCGGATAAGCGAATCCGCGCCTCACAGGAGCAGAAATCTCTTGCTTATGGCGCAGAATCACGACGTTAAGCGGCGCGAACTCCCTGCTCACCATCTCCTCCAGCGTCCAGAACCGGCAGACCTCCTCTGCTCCGCCAAGCCGCTCACAGATAAACGCCTCATATTCCGTCATCCTGAACTCCTGCAAATAAGAGGCAATAACCGCAGGAGTGTTGTTCTCGTCTGTCAGCAGGGCGATTTTGTGCTTGCCGTCGATCCGCTGGGCCAGTCCCTGAATGGGACGCCCGTGCAGACTGATCAGCTCCGCATCCTGCCAGCTGTCCCCGAGCCGCGCAAACGCAAGCTGCACGCTGCTATAATGGGGGATCACCTCCACATGCTCCGGCCCGAACCTGCGGACGAGATACCCGGCAATCCCAAAAAAGAACGGGTCCCCCGAGGCCAGCACCACCGTCCGCCGCTTACGCCACACCTCCTCCAGCTTGTCTGTAAAAGGCTTGAGCCCGCCTTGCAGCACGATTTTATCCCCTCTATACCTGCCGAAAAAATTCAATTGCCGCTCGCCGCCCAGCAGCACCTCGCTGTTGTTCACAATACTTAAGCTATCCGGTGTCAGGCCGCCGGCGCCATCCTCACCGATCCCGATCACGTAAATCAGGTTATCCATGAATCTCCGCCCTTCCCAGCACCCGGCCCTTCATTGTAATAAGCACCATTTCTACAATCATGCCTCCGTTCATATGCGCCAGACTCTGTTCACAGGCATGCCTGCACAGCTGCTCGAAAAAAATGTGATTCCCCGCCTCAGTCATCATATCCACGACCTGCGAGGCTGTGTTGGCGGCAGCAATCTCCTGCACCTGCTCCGGGGACGCTCCTGCACGGCCTGCTACGGAGGCCAGAAACCCGAAATCGACGGGCGCGTTCTTGGAGTGAATCAGCATGGCCCCTTGAGCCACCTTGGAGAATTTGCCGGCCATTCCGACGAAGGTAACCTTCCGAATCCCGTAAGCCTTGGCATGCTCCAGCGAGAAGCCTACATATTCCCCCATCTGGATAAAAGCTTCCTCCGGAAGCTCCGCGAACATCGCGATGGCGTATTTCTCGCTGCTGCCGCCTGTGGTGAGCACAATCTGCCGGTTCCCCGCCGCAGCCGCCACCGAGATGGCCTGAACCACACTCGCCTTATAGGCCTCAGTGGAGAATGGAGTCACCACGCCCCGCGTGCCCAGGATCGAAATGCCGCCCAGAATACCCAGCCGGGGATTCAGCGTCTTCTTGGCAATGTTCTCGCCTTCCGGCACGCTGATGACTACCCTCACCCCCCGCGCTGCACCATGCTCGTCCAGCACGGCGGTTACCGCCTCCTGAATCATCCTCCGGGGCACCGGATTAATCGCCGCCTCTCCCACGCCAACCGGCAGCCCCGGCTTTGTTACCCGGCCGACACCGCGGCCCCCGTCAATCTCCACACCCGGCTGATCCCGCCAGCTCACCGCCGCCTCGATCCGCGCCTGATGTGTCGCATCCGGGTCGTCTCCGGCATCCTTAACCGTGGCACAGCTTGCCGAGTGTGATCCTGTACGCTGCCAGCCGGTCAGCTCAAAGGTATGACGGAACCCGGCCGGCAGATCGATCTCTACCGCAGGCAGACTCTCCCCTGTAATGAGCAGGGTTGCCGCACCTGCGGCTGCCGCTGCGGCACAGGCCCCTGTCGTGTAGCCCCTGCGCAGTGGGGGAACAGGCGCTGCCTGTGCGGATTCGGGATCGGGCGATCCGGGGCCGGGCGCTTGTGCAAACGCTTCAGGTGCCTGAGCGAATCCGGGTTCAGTAGCCTGCTGCATCTGCACAGCCATCTGCCCGATCCCGGGGCCGCTTGCTGGCTCCGGCCGCTCAGCTGCCTCTGTGGATTCGGGAGCGTCCACTTGCTCCAGCCGCTCGGCTGCCGCTGCGGATTTGGGGTCGCCTGCTGGCTCCAACCGCTCAGCAGCCTGATCGAATCTGAGTACATGCGCTTGCTCTACCTGCTCTTCCTGCCCCGCCCCTGCCTCCCCGCTTTCTTGGCTCCGGTTCTGCCTGACGGTGTGTTCGGGTATTTCCTTGGTCATGGCAATCCCTCTTTGCTGATGGTCTAAGAATACATCCTCACAATCTGAACAATCTGCACATTGCTGAAGCCTATCCTCTGAGCGTTCGCCCTGGGCAGGTAACCTGTCTTACTCTCTATATAACCTAATTATACTGCTGCTTTTAAGCAAATCAGGAGATTTTTATACAAATATTTCTATTTCCTCTGGCTTCATTGCACTTTGTACATTAGTTAAACCCCAGATCCGCTAAAAAAGCGAGTCTGCTGCATTTTGTACATTAGAATTTGATGAGGGAGGTGTTATGGAGCGTTTTTTCAGAAATCAAGTGTATGAACTACAACAGAACCGGATTTCTACTATAAAATCACGAATTCTGTTGCACAGAATACAATTAGTGAGTCCACACGCTACCGCCATCCCTAAATTAAGCACATTATCCCGGTCATCGGCGAGAACGCCAGCCACAAATTTCAACTAACATACTGTTAGAACTAAGGAAGTAAATAATTTGAGATAGAACACTTACACCTTATCAGAGTATGACAACGCACCAGTCCTACGCTTGAGCTATCTGATTCGCTAACCCGGCTCGCCCGCCGCCCGGCGGACAGCCAGCAGACTTAATGCATTCACTGCGGCGACCACGATCGTACTGCCGCCTTTGCGGCCGATATTGGTGATGTAGGGAATATCCAGCTTGCGCAGCTCATCCTTGGATTCCGCCGCCGAGACAAAGCCAACGGGCATGCCGATAACAAGACCGGGCTGAGCTTCGCCTGCTTTTATCAGACGGATTAGCTCAAGCAGGGCAGTCGGCGCGTTACCAATGACATAGATTCCCCCAGGTGCCTGGGCGCAGGCCTTGCGCGTTGCGATGATCGCCCTTGTGTTTCCCAGCGCCTTCGCCTCGTCCACCACATCAGGATCTGAAATATGTACCCGGACCTCGCCGCCGTACCGCTGAATCCGTTCCTTGGCAATGCCCGCCTCCACCATCCGCACATCCGCCACAATCGGCTTGCCCCCCAGAATGGCGTTAATTCCCGCCTCAATCGCCCCGGGATGGAACACCAGACTGCGTCCCAGCTCAAAATCAGCCGAAGCATGAATAATCCGCTGCACAATCGGATACTCCAGGCTACTGAAGGAATGCTCCCCCAGCTCCTCCGTAATCATCTGAAAGCTTAGACCCTCTATCTCCTGCGGCTGTACGGTCACCGGCTTGAATTCTGTCCCGAAATCCACATTCATCCCTCTTTCCTGGTCATTAGCAGCGCCTGCTTCACAGCAGCCGTAATCTCATCAAAAGAAACAAACACCGTTCCGCCATCCCCAAACGACAGCCCCGGCCGCATAATCAGAATCACATATAACCCCATATCCAGCGCAGCATGCAGCTTTTCATCCACCGAGCCCTCAGCTCCGCTCTCCTTGGTAATCATCACCCGGGTGCCATACTGCCGGTACAAGGCCTCATTCATCTCTCTGCTAAAAGGGCCCTGAAGCGCAATAATATTCCGCTGCTCAATCCCAAGGGCTTGGCACTTCTCCAGATTCTCCAGACAAGGCAGCAGCCTTACGGTCAGCCGGATCTCTGGATCTCCCAGCAGCTCCTCCGCGAAAATCTCCAACGTTTTGCCGCCGGTAGTCAGCATCACTGAGCCCTTCAGCTCCTTAGCCTTGCGCGCAGCCTCCTCATACGAATGCACAAGCAACAGCCGGGGATGGCTGTTATAGATAAGACTCTGCCGCTCATAGCGGAAGTAAGGCAATCCCAGCGCAGCAGCAGCTTCCATCGCATTGGCATGAGCCTCCAGCGCAAAAGGATGGCTGCCGTCCACCACGGCCCGGTATCCGCCCGCTTGCAGCAACGAGATCATCGCCGCACGGTCCAGTCTGCCGACACGGGTGCGGATGCCTGCGGCCGCAAGGCGTTCTGCCCCGCTGGGCGTCACTACGCTGGCCTGCAGCGGCAGGCCTTGGCGCGTAAGGCTCTGTGCCAGCTCCCGTGCGTCGCTGGTGCCGCATAACATGAAGATCATCGCGGCTGGCGAAGCGCCAGGTCGTCTGCCGGAGCTGCCGCCTCCGTTACATCATGCTGCCCATGCCGCCCATGCTGACCATGATGCGCACGCTCGTAATGTGCATGCTCATGCTGCTCATGACAGTTATGCTCATGCGTGTGCCCATGTTCATCATGCTCGTGATGTGCATGCTCATGATTACCATGCCCGCAATGCCCATGTTCCCCGTGACAGTGATGGACATGCGCGTGCTCCTCATGCCTGTGATTTGCATACACTTGATGTTCATGCCCATGATGCCCATGCTCGTGATGCTCATGGTGCCCATGCGCATGTCCATGCTCCCCATGCCCCTCCTCACCATGATGGTGATGGTGGTGATGCAAAGAGGCTGCATCGCGGTATTTGCAGTTATCGCAGTTGCTGAAGGCACGGCCTTCCAGCGTCTCCCCGATCCGCTCTGTCAGCATATCCACCAGCAGCGGATGTGCGCCCAGTGTGCCGCCGATCTCCACTTCAAGCCCGGGGTGCTCAGCTGCAAACTGCGCCACTCTCTCAGCGAACTGCTGCATTAGCACTCCGGTAAACAGCAGGTACGGGAGAACGATAATTCTCCGCGCACCCAGCGCCAGGCAGCGTTCAAGCCCATCCGGAAGCGACGGCTTGGCGATGGCAATGAAGCAGCTTTCCACGCTGCGGTAGCCTGTTTTCTCCCAGAGCATCCGGCTTATTTTATACAAATCGCTGTTAGCATCCGGGTCACTGCCCCCGCGCCCCATCAACAGCACGATGGTGTCCTTATCCTCTATCTTGGATACACCGTTCCCGCGCAGCTCCAGGTCCATTCCGCCAGCCGCCTTCTCCTGCGACAATGGAAGTCGTTCTGCTTCCTGAATCCGCTCCAGCAGAATATCCACGGCACGGTCCTGCACCCCCAGCGGGCGTCCGTAGATGAACTTCACCCCGGGATATCTCTGCTTGGCCTCATCAATGGCCATTGGAATATCAAGCTTGGAATGCCCCGCCGCGAACAAAATAATCGGTACAACGTATATCTCCGCCGCACCGCCCTCGATACATCTCGCAATGCCGCCAGCGATGGAAGGTGAGGCCAGCTCGATGAAACAAGTCTCGACCTTCAGCTCCGGCTTACGGGCCGCGAGCAGGCGGGTAAATTCCAGCAGCTCCTCATTTCCCGCTTGAACCCGGCTCCCGTGTCCCACCAGCAATACCGTTCTCATCGTCTGCACTCCTTCGATGTTGTTATTGTTGCCGGATGTATGGGCTACACTCCCGATTGCGCTGTCCATCCGTTCCCGGAACGCATGATACCGCTCCTGCTCCCGGCCATTTATCCTATATTCCTCAACTGCCGCAGCTACAGCGGCTACCGCTTGCTCCTCGTCCATCCCTTCACGCACCAAAATCCCTGCATGGGCGCCCCGCCCGGACTTCTTGCCGCCGAGATACAGCTCATAGCTGCCGCGCGACATTACCAGCCCGATGTCATCCAGCACAGCGGAGCTGCAAGCCATCCCGCAACCGGCTACGCTGATGTGCAGCTCTCTGGGCACAGCCATTCCATGCAGCAGGGTGTGTAGCCGGACAGCAGCACTTAACGCTCCGCTTCTGCGCAGCTCGCAGAATCCGCAGGTCTTCACCTTCACGTAATCTCCAGGCGTACTTACATTCAGTCCGGCCTCCAGCAGCCTTGCTCCTGCCTCTGCTTCTTCACTCCGGCTGCCGCGCAGCAGGAAATACCCGTCCTTCGTATAGATCAATTGCCCATCGCTGCCTGCAAGCTCAGCCAGCAGCTTCATCTGCTCACCGCTGAAGCTGCGGCTGCCGGCTGCGGGAGCAATCTCCAGCTCGAAGGAAGAACCGGTGGATGCCGGCAGACGATCGGACAAGCTCCGCAGCCGCTCCACCTGCGGAGCAGCAGCCAGGCTCTGCGCAGCCGCCTCTTCCGCCCGCCCGGACTCCGCCGCAGCCAGCGACCACGGCTCTGCGGCTGTACGCAGCCGCTCGTGCGGCTTCAGCGTCTGCGTCTGTGCCCCAAGACTGTACTTGCGTTCATATCCGCGCGGCGTAATCATCAGGTCCTCATAGACAACGGTAGCAGAGTTGCCGACCACCACGGTTGAGAGCATGCCAATCTCATGCTCCAGCATATCCTGCAGTGTGGTTACGATTGTCTGCTGGCGGTCACGGTAGGCGCTCTTGACAATGCCTACCGGCGTAGCCGGATCACGGTAACGCAGCAGAATATTGCGTGCTTCTTCAATCTGGCGCGTCCGTCTGCCGCTGCGCGGATTATAGAACGCAATGACGAAATCCGCTGCCCCCGCCGCCTCCACACGCGCAGCAATGCTCTCCCAGGGCGTAAGATGGTCACTTAGGCTGATCGTGCAGGAATCATGCATAACCGGCGCCCCCAGCAGTGAGGAGCAGGACTGGATCGCCGATATTCCCGGAACCACCTCAACCTGCACTCCCTCGGAGCGGCTCCAGCCGCGTTCGATCAACACCTCGTAGACCAGCCCTGCCATTCCATAGACACCGGCATCCCCGCTGGAGATTACTGCAATGGTCTGACCCGCCTCTGCTCTGCGGACGGCCTCCTGGGCCCGGCTGACCTCCTCGGTCATTCCCGTACCAACAATCTCCTGGTGCCGCAGCAGCGGCCGGATCAGATCTACATAAGTGGTATAGCCGATGACTGCCTCGCTCTCATCCAGCGCAGCCAGTGCACGGCCGGTAATATGCTCCAGCGCTCCGGGGCCGAAGCCGATAATCAGCAGTTTCCCTTGTTTATTCATTCCTCTTCCCCCGTTCATCATGTGAAACCTATAGATTTTTATATTTTAAGCGCAAGCAGCTTATGCAGCTTCACTTTGAATTCGCCGGCGGTGCGGGGAGCGCTCTGCCCTGCGGTCAGGCTGGCTGGCAGGCTGAACCATAAATCAGCCAGCAGCGGCAATCCCAGCCCGATGGACAATAGCTCCTCCCGTCCCGCAAAAATCTCCTCCGGCGTCCCCGACGCCCGGCATCTTCCATGCTCCAGTACAATAATCCAGTCCGCCCAGCGGTAGGCCAGGTCCATATCATGCGTAGCCATAACTATGGTTGTCCCTTTATCATGTATGGCTTCAAGTCCCTTCAGCATCTGTGTTTCCGATAACGGGTCCAGATACGAGGTCGGCTCATCCAGCAGAATCAGCTCCGGCTCCATAGCCAGCACACCGGCGAGTGCCGTGCGTTTCTTCTGGCCCAGGCTAAGCTGGTGAATCGGTTTATCGCCCAGATCGGTCAGATTCAGCAGTTCCATGACTTCCCGGCAGCGCGCAGCAATAGCCGGTTCAGCCATGCCGCTGCCGCGCAGCCCGAATGACACATCCTCCAGCGGTGTGCTGAGGATCAGCTGCTGCTCGGGGTCCTGGAAGACCAGGCCCACTCTCCGCCGCAGAGCGGCCAGCTCTTTTTTGGAGTAGGATAATGCCTTCCCTCCTTGCACAACCGTACCCTGCTGCGGGCGCAGAATGCCGACGGCATGCAGGAAGAGCGTCGATTTGCCTGAACCGTTATGCCCAAGCACCGCCGTCTTGCTGCCTGCTGGAATGGAGAACGTCAGTTCATGCAGCGCAGGCTCCTTCGTATCCGGGTAATGGAACGCCACTCCGTCACAAGCCAAGCTAGATTCCTGATCCATGGCCGGCTCCTTTCATGTATTAGAGATAAAGTACGCTTCAGCCAGCAGCAGCAGCGCAATACCGGCATAAGCCTGGATTGAATAGCGCCGCGGCACAGGACGCGCTGTATATGGCGGGAGAATAATCTCGTCTGTGAATCCGCGCGCCAGCAGCCCCTGCGATAATCCGTAATAACGGTGCATCGTGTTGCCGAACAACGCTCCTGCCATGGCCGCAGTCTCCCGCAGTCTAGCCTTGTAGCCACGGCGGCCTCCGCGCAGTCTGCGGGCCAGCAGCAGACCATGCGCTGCATCACTCAGCAGGAACAGGAAGCGGTACATAATCAGCATCAGCTCCAGGACAATCTGCGGCATCCGCAGCCTGCGCAGCACCTGCAAAAGCTCACTAAACGGAGTAGTGAACATCAGGAAAAAGAAACAGCTCATGCAAGCAGAGATTCTGGCCAGCAGCCCCCCTGCCCGCTGAAGCCCCGCCGCTGTAACATATACCGGAAGGTTCAGTCCCGGAAGCGGGAATATACCAGCCTGACCCGCTGCCGGATGCCCGAATTCCACGAGCAGTGCCGGTACGCTAAGCGCATAGAACAGCAGCGCTGTGCCGAACAGCATGCCATAAGCACGGAAGGGAATACGGGCCTGCAATACACACCAGGACATCATCCATAGGGTGATTGCAGCCTGCAGTACCGGATGTACGGTGTAAGAGAGCAGGAACATCAGGGCTGCGAACGAGCTTTTCCACATAGGGGACAACTGGCGCAGCGCATTATTGTAGGAGAGAACGTCAATCCGCCGGATCACTTGCTGCTATGCTGCTTCGTCCCGCCTTGCTTGCCCTTGAGCAGCCCCAGGGTATAACCGATCACTCCGGCACCAATCGCTGCCTGCAATGCAAACAGCATACTCTCCGTCTCCCCCGGGAGCTCAGTCAGCGGCTTGAACCACGGCTTATAATCAGGATTAATCTCGGTAATTACACCTTCAGCCGCATCATCCGCCCCGCCGAATTCCCCGTTGACCAGCAGCAGCGGCAGAATAACCAGCAGAATAACAACCAGCAGCATCAGTCCGTTTTTCATTTTATTGCTCATTAGGCTCTTCCTCCGTTCACCTTGCGTTTCAGCAGCGACAATTCATTCGGGCTATACGATTTCAGCCAATTCCACAGCAGTACCGTCAACAACCCTTCACTGATGGCCAGCGGGATTTGCGTCACGGCAAAGATTCCCCCGAATTTGAGAAAAGAAGCCAGAACGCCGCCATCCGCCGCCGGAAAAGCCACCGCCAGTTGAAAGGAAGTCACTACATACGTACTCAGATCAGCTACCGCTGCCGCACAGAACAAAGCCAGCTTCTCGCGGTCCGGCAGCTTCATCATCAGCTTATACACGGCATATCCGGCAAAAGGACCCGCCACCGCCATCGAGAACGCATTGGCCCCAAGCGTAGTGATCCCGCCGTGCGCCAGCAGCAGCGCCTGAAACAGCAGGACAATCGAGCCGATTACGCTCATGGGCAGCGGCCCCAGCATTACCGCACCCAGTCCGGTACCGGTTGGGTGGGAGCTGCTTCCGGTAACGGAAGGCATTTTGAGCGCGGACAGAACGAAGGTAAACGCCCCGGCCAGACCCAGCAGCAGCTTCAGCTCCGGGTTCTCCCGGGTCATGACTCTCAGCTTGAAGATTCCCAGCACAAAGAACGGGATAAACGCCGCCCACCAGAACACCGCCCAGCCTACCGGCAGGAATCCTTCCATAATGTGCATCGCGCGGGCCGTACCCGGTTCGTTCAGCATAAAGTAGACCGTAAATCCGGCAACCAGTGCCGCAAAGCTCCACCCTCTGTGTTTTTTCATTTGTCACCCTCCATGTTTGTTGATTTCCCAATCTAAGATCATAAAGCCCAAAAAACCCACCCTAAAGGGTGGGAGTGTATGTACGCAGGCAAATTCGATGGAGTGCGCAGCCTGAAGCCAAGCAGAACAAGGGGCTTACTTCGTCCCATCACTATGGTCCGTATCCTTGTATCCCGCAGCTATCAACCGGTGCCCTCGCTAAGCTCCAAGATTCCTCCGGTCCATCAGGGCAGAACGCCTCTTCTCATTAACCTATCCGTACACCGCTCCTATCCGCGTAGAGTCGTGGTGTGCGTCGACAAGGTAGGTCTCCTGGCTTGGAATACAGGCGCCGCAGGCTTCGTCTTCCCCGGGGCTTCCCGAGTGACCTCATGAAGTGCAGCTCTTCCATACAGTGGCGGGACCGCTCGGGAGTTGCACCCGATTCCCTGTTATCCCTTGCCGCATCCGGCAAGAGCACCTTGTTTCATCGCTAATTCATCTCACATCATAGCGGACCCGGCTCAGCGTGTCTGTGATATAAATTGGAAAAGCTGTCCTGCAGCCAATCATGGCTTGTAGAAATTTTATTTGAGTAATATAATTATTAACTATATAACTTGAACGTGGAGGCATCTGATGAAACTTGATCTAACCGAACAATCCCTGCCCGTGTACGAGGCCCTGTCCAGTACCGTGCGTCTGCACATGCTGCGGCTGCTGTCCGATAAGCCCATGAACGTGAAGGAGCTGGCCGCAGCCCTCAAGCTCAGCAGTGCGATTATGACCATGCATGTGCGAAAGCTGGAAGCCGCCGGGCTGATCACCAGCCACATGGCTCCCGGTAAAAGCGGGCTGCAGAAGATTTGTACACTGGCCGCCGACGGGGCAGAGATTGTTTTTCCGGGACAAGCCCGGACTCCGCGCAGAGGATACCGCAAGGACATCCCGGTGGGGCATTATTCCGACTTCCAGATCGAGCCTACCTGCGGACTGTCTACGACGGAGAGGGTCATCGGGCACTTCGACGATCCCCGTTACTTCTGGGACCAGGAGCGGGTGAACGCCGGAATTCTTTGGTTCGGCAAGGGGTTCGTCGAGTATAAAATCCCGAATTTCCTGCTGTCCAGCCAGCAGCCGGAGGAGCTTGCCATCACGATGGAGATCGCCTCCGAAGCCCCGTCGATTAACAATAACTGGCCGTCGGATATTACCTTCACGCTGAACGGACAATCGCTTGGCTTCTGGACCAGCCCCGGTGACTACGGAGATAATCCGGGAAAATACACCCCGGCCTGGTGGCCTGCACTCACCAATCAATACGGCCTGCTCAAGCAGCTGCGGATTACGCAGTCGGGCACCTTCATGGACGGGCAAAAGCTGTCGGAAGTCACCCTCGATCAGGTAGGCATCCGTAACAAACAATGGACCTTCCGGCTCTCTGTCGAGGAGGATGCCGAGCACATCGGCGGTCTCACCCTGTTCGGGAAAGGCTTCGGTAACTACAACGAGGATCTGGTGTTTGAGCTGTTTTATACGGATGGTGTGGCAGATTTGCCGGGTTCTTTATGAAAGCCTGATTAGGGTGTTTAGATGGCGTAGGTAGGTAGGTAGGTAGGTAGGTAGGTAGGTAGGTAGGTAGGTAGGTAGGTAGGTAGGTAGGGGGGATTGATTAGTTAGACTAATTAGGTAGTTTTCATTTCAGCTACTTTTGGAGCCAATACCCCTCAGTTCTGCTTCACGCCCACTTTTGGCCGATTCAGGTGCACTAATGCTCTTCATTTCCGCTCATCGCCCACTTTCAGCAAATTCAGGGGCACTAATGCCCTCCCAACATCCAACCCGTCAGCCTCTCACCCCACCAACGGGATTTATCCCTTTCATTTCCTCCACCAGCCCACTTTCCGCCGCACCAGAGGGATTTATCTCTCTCATTTCCTCCTCCAGCCCACTTTCCGCCGCACCAGAGGGATTTATCCTTCTCATTTCCTCATCCAGCCCACTTTCCACCGCACCAAGGGGATTTATCCCTCTCATTTCCTCCTCCAGCCTACTTTCCGCCGCACCAGAGGGATTTATCCCTCTCATTTCCTCATCCAGTCCACTTTCTGCCGCATCAGTGGGATTTATCCCTCTCATTTCCTCCTCCAGCCCTCTTTCCGCCGCAACAATGGGATTTATCCTTCTCATTTCCTCATCCAGTCCACTTTCTGCCGCATCAGTGGGATTTATCCCTCTCATTTCCTCCACCAGCCCTCTTTCCGCCGCACCAATGGGATTTATCCTTCTCATTTCCTCATCCAGTCCACTTTCTGCCGCATCAGTGGCATTTATCCCTCTCATTTCCTCATCCAGCCCTCTTTCCGCCGCACCAATGGGATTTATCCCTCTCATTTCCTCATCCAGCCCACTTCTCACCGCATCAGTGGGATTTATCCCTTTTACTTCGCCACCTTCGCCTCCTCTAACACTTTCATCTCCCTTCCCCCGCTCCACCACAACGCACCAAAAGCCCCTCCAACCGCAGCATTGTGCAGGTTGGAGGGGCTTTTGGTGATCGATGCATCTCTTATGGCAAGAGCGGCTTCTAGCCTATCTTTTGGGCCTGCCCCTTGCCGTTAAGCATCAGGCGTGGGCCGTCATTCCGCCACCGGCTGCCACTTGCCGCCGCCCGGCAACGGACAGCTGCGGGCCTTCAGCCGGGCCACGACAGGAATGATACAGCCGCAGGCGGTACAGGTCACGCCATCCTGCAGCTTCGGGCAGGTCCCGCAGATCGCCAGCCGCTCGGCATAGACCTCATCGGAAGCCGAATTGCCGGGATTGAACATGGAGGACGCCAGAATGCGGGCAATCTGCGCTTCCGTGACCTTGTACTCCTCCCGGCAGCCTTTGCAGGTTGAAGTGGTCGTCATCCTGCGTTCCTTACGCCTTCGGAGTAATTTCCAGAACGGTTACCGACATTGGCGGCAGTTCTACAGTAAGGGTGTCTCCTTCAAGCTTGAAGGCACTGAATGCCTGTGGTTTTACAGCTTCCGGCTGCTCAAAGCTATTGTGGGCATCGATGGAAGCTCCGGCCAGCGTCGTTCCGCTTACGGATGCTTGTCCAGCCAATCCGCGCAGCTCCAGCGGCAGGGTTGCCGATGCTGCATGATTCAGGTTACACAGGCTGACATGGATTACGCCTTCTGCGGTTACAGAAGCGGAAGCCGATACTTCAGGAATCTCTACTCCCTCATAGCTGTATACCGGGCTGTCCACAGTCAGCTCCAGCAATTCTGCATCCTGATGCACCTTGTACATGTTGAATACATGGTAGGTTGGGGTCAGGAGCATTTTCTCGCCTTCGGTCAGAATAACGGCCTGCAGCACGTTCACGGTCTGGGCAATGTTCGCCATCCGTACACGGTCACTGTGCTTGTGGAAAATATTCAGCGTCAAGCCGGCCACCAGCGCATCGCGGATCGTGTTCTGCTGGTACAGGAAGCCCGGGTTGGTACCCGGCTCTACATCGTACCAGGTGCCCCATTCGTCAACGATCAGGCCCACTCTTTTCTCAGGATCGTATTTGTCCATGATGGCGATATGGCGGGTAACCAGCTCATCCATGAACAGTGCCTTCTTCAACGTTGTGAAGTATTCGTCTGTTCCGAAGCCTGTAGCCGCGCCCTTATGATTCCAGTCCGAAGTAGGCAGGGTGTAGTAGTGCAGGGTGATCGAATCCATGAAGCGGGTAGCTTCACGCATCAATACTTCCGTCCAGTTATAGTCATCCGCATTCGCCCCGCAGGCGATCCGGTGGATCTTGTTGTCTCCATAGTTGCGCACATATGTCTGATATTGGCGGTACAGGTCAGCGTAGAATTCAGGACGCATGTTACCACCGCAGCCCCAGTTCTCGTTGCCCACGCCAAAATATTTCACGCTCCAGGCATCTTCCTGGCCGTTCTTCTGACGCAGCTCGGCCATTGGTGAGACTCCGTTGAAGGTCAGGTACTCAACCCACTCGGACATCTCTTGAACAGTTCCGCTACCTACGTTACCGTTGATGTACGGCTCGCAGCCCAGCATCTCGCAGAGGAGCATGAATTCATGCGTACCGAAATGGTTATTCTCTACCGCACCGCCCCAGTGTGTGTTGATCATCCGCTTGCGCTCTTCGCTCGGGCCGATACCGTCCTTCCAGTGGTACTCATCGGCGAAGCAACCGCCCGGCCAGCGCAATACCGGAATTTTCATTTCCTTAAGCGCTTCCACTACGTCGTTGCGGATACCCTTGGTGTTCGGAATAGGGGAATCTTCGCCTACCCAGATGCCTTCATAGATACAGCGTCCAAGATGCTCAGCGAAATGTCCGTAGATGTTGCGGTCAATCTTACCTTTGCGGATGTCGGTGTTCAGTACAATGCGTTCTGCCATGGGAAGTTAACGCTCCTCTTTAAGTTAATATATTTGTTAATCATTTAACACTTATATTAACATTATAATCAAGCTTCCTCCGGTTCGTCAATCTTTATCTTAACCAGCAACTCCCGCATTCCCACATTTCACTTCCCCGCCAAAAATGATATTATGGACACACAAATACAGCACAACTGGAGAGTATAATGATCAGACCTATCAGTAAAGATATATCGCTGCTTAGCCAGAAATCTGCTCTTGCCACGGAAAAGGATCTGCCCGTGTTAATGGATCTTGTGGAGACGCTGAACGCCAACTCCGACCGGTGCGTCGGCATGGCTGCGGACATGATTGGCGTCAACAAACGCATCATAGCCATCCGCGTGGAGCAGCAATTGACGATTTCGATGATCAATCCGGTGATCGTCAAGCGCACCCGTCCTTACGACACCGAGGAAGGCTGCCTGTCGCTTGAAGGCGTACGCCCGGCGAAACGATACGACTACATTGAGGTAGAATACTTCGACTCTAATTTCAAGAAGCACCGGGATAGCTTTACCGGATTTACGGCGCAGGTTATCCAGCATGAGGTGGATCACTGCGAGGGTATTGTCATTTGAGCCGGGACGCCAAATCGCAAACCTTCAGTAAGGCTGCCGCTGAGCAAATTTTGAGGAATGAGACCGATACCCGTACCCTTTTGTCAGAATATCCGGAGTACAAAGACGAGGTGCTGCTTGAGATCAATGCCCTGTCGAGCCACAAACGGGCCAACCTGATCCAAAATTTGCTCGCCAGCTATACAAGCAGCGCCAAAATAGCGAAGAGCAAAATTGTCAAAAGCGGCTTTAATCAAACCACCATTAACGCTTTTCTTCCTAATATTATTAAAGCCCGCTTCGCCATTTATCTGATCGAACAGCTGCAACTCGCGGTGTCCGCCGAATCAGCCTCCGGGCCTGTCCGGTTCAATCTCTGGGATGGTTATATCCTGCAGAAGCTCCTGTTCAAGGAAAAGCTTGTCCGCAAGCCTGTATCGCTCCCTCTGTTCCGGGTATGCTGGAAGCTGATTATCCGACCCAAAGTGCTGATGCCGCTTGTCAATAAACAGGGAATCTATTGCTTCTACTCCCGTTCGTTGATCAAGCGTTTGTCCGCTCTGATCGGAGACAAGGCGTGCCTGGAGATCGGAGCGGGTGACGGTACTTTGACAAGATTCCTTAATGATAACGGCACAGCCTGCCGGGCAACTGATGATTATAGCTGGGCGCATTATATCACCTACCCCGATTTTGTGGAAAAAGCCGATGCCAAAGCCGCCTTGAGCAAATATGCTCCAAAGGTTGTACTTTGTTCCTGGCCGGTGCCCGGCAACCCGTATGAGAAGCATGTTTTTAATACAGATTCTGTAGAGTTGTACATTGTAATCGGCACAAGAGACCCGGCAATCACCGGTGACTTCGACGCATATGATAAGGCTAAGCATTTCAGCATGGAGCTGAATGAGGAATTATCCCGCCTGCTAGTGCCGCCCTCTGAGGACAATGCGGTCTATCTCTTCACACGCAAACAAGACAGTACACACTCACGATAGTGAGTATCTACTGTCTTGTTTGGTTTGCTGTCTATTCCGGCTTCAGCCCAGATCCCCCAGCTCAATCTGCACGATTCCCCGGTCATCCCGTTCCTCAGCAATTCCGCCGATCAGATGCATCAGGCTGCCGAACTCCAGCTCATTGAACTTGCGTGCGGCGTTATCCCGCTGCAGCTCCCAGAGACATTCGGCCAGCTCGCATACTATCGGCACATCGCAGCGGATTTCCGCCAGCTCCCGTGAGAGATGCAGCATGTCGAGATCCGCTTCAATCTTGGCGCGTACGCCCTTGGGCAGCAGATGCAGGTTCTCGATAACCCCTTCCACCGTGCCGTATTCCGTCAGCAGCTTGGTGGCCGTCTTCTCGCCTATGCCCTTCACTCCGGGATAATTATCGCTGGTGTCGCCCATGAAGCCCTTCAGGTCGATCACCTGCGCAGGAGTGAGGCCCCGTTCTTCCAGCAATTCCGCTGGATCGTACACTTTATAGTTGGAGCGGCCTTTTTTCATAATCACGACCTTGACGCTGTCATTCACCAGTTGCAGCATGTCGTGGTCCCCCGTAAGAATGTAGACCTCCGACTCCCCGCTGTAGCATGAAGCCAGTGTGCCGATGCAGTCATCTGCCTCATAACCAACCAGACCGATATTCGGCACGCCCAGCTCCGCCACAACCTCCTTCACGAGGTCAAACTGAGGGATCAGCTCCAGCGGCGCGTCAATACGATTAGACTTATACCCTTCATACTTCTCCGAGCGGAACGTGCCCTTGCCCATATCCCAGCAGCAGACGACATGTGAAGGCTCAAACGTACTCACCGCGTCGAAAAAATACTGCAAAAATCCATACACCGCATTCGTCGGCAGCCCGGCGCGGGTCTTGCGGATATATCCACCATAAGAGGTAGCATAAAAAGCGCGGAACAGCAGAGCCATTCCATCGACGATCATAACCCGGCCCTTCATTTCTGTTGCTGTGCTCATGTGTAACCTCTCCTTGTATTCCTTCATTTAGGCGTTGCTCCAAGCTTCGGCGTACTGGTCTTCCTTGTAGCCTACGGTAACCTTCTTGCCGTCAGTAACTACCGGACGCTTGATCAGCATCCCATGTGCGGACAGCAGCGCAAGCTGCTCGTCTTCGCTTAAGTCTGCAAGCTTGTCCTTCAGGCCAAGCTCCCGGTACACCTCACCACTTGTATTAAAAAACTTCTTCAGCGGCAGGCCGCTGTGCTTCACCAGCACGCGTAGCTCCTCCACAGTTGGCGGCTGCTCAGCGATATGCTGCAGCTCCAGCTCATGCCCTGCTTCCTTCAGCCATTTCACTGCGCTGCGGCAGGTGCTGCATTTCGGATATTGATATACCTTGAGGTCACTCATCGGGTTCTCCTTCTATTATAAAGTGAAGCAGGGATGCTAGTTCTAAAGATCGTCCCTGCTGTTTATTTTGTTGGGGTCGTCTGCATAGCGGCGGCTTTTACTCCACCGGTACTACGACAGACATTACGACCGACCTCAATAGATGGAAAATGTACAATTATTCCTTCCAAATCCGCATCGCGGGAGGAAATAGTTGGATTTCCGGCACTTAAATCGGGAAAAAATTGTTACTTTGCGAGTATGGGGCAATTTTAGTTGTACTTTTTCCACTTGCTTGCCGCAGAGCCTTCATATAGCTGAAAATAAGTGCAGCCTGGCACTTATTTGCCTGCTGGTGTACTCCAGTGGCGGCAGAAAGGTTACTCTATGAGCGGTCGGCGCATGTCAAAGGCTGCATGCTGCTTAGCCTCTTCCTCTGGTTGTAGCCAGCCAAGCTGCACGGTGTTGCAACTGGAAGCTGTGCCCCGGATAGGTCCGGCACTTCCTTACCGTGCCGACTGCCGCAGCTTCTCCTGCAGCAGCGCCATATCCGTTGGCAGCGGAGCCTCGAAGACCAGTTCGGCATGCGTCACCGGATGCCGGAAGGCCAGCCGCACCGCATGCAGCGCCTGGCGCGGAATGGCCGCGTCCAGCTCCGCGATCTGCGCGAGCCGGGCGGCTTCGCCCGGCGACAGCGCGGTGCCGCCTGCGGTCACCGCCTGCTCTTGCACCGGCCGCTCCTCGCCGCCTGCGGTCAGCGCCGACTCTCCCGCACGTTCGCCCGGCGCTGACGCCTTCGAGCGGCCGCCAGCCGCCTGCCCATACAGCGGGTGACGGTACATCCCGTCACCGATCAGCGGGCAGCCGACCGATCCCATATGCACCCGGATCTGGTGGGTGCGCCCGGTCTCCAGCTTCAGCTCTACGCGCGAAGCTGCCTCGCCATAGACCTCCTTGACCTCATAACGGGTCAAGGAGGGATAACCATCCGGCGTCACAATCCGCCGGTGTGGCTCCAGCGGGTCGCGGTCGATCGGACCGTCGATATCCCCGCTAGGCAGAGCAGGCACGCCGTGTACGAACGCGGTATACCGCTTGTCCACCGTGCCGGCGATCATCTGCTCGGAGATGTGCTGGTGGCTGTACGGGTTCTTGGCAATCACCAGCACCCCGGAGGTCTCCTGGTCCAGCCGGTGTACGGGGCGGAAGCGAACCCGCTCGCCTTTCTCAGCCCAGTAATGAACTACTCCGTTCGCCAGGGTCTCGGTATAATGGCCGTGGGTCGGATGGACAATCATTCCTGCGGCCTTGCTTACCACAAGCAGATGCCCGTCCTCATACAGAATCTCGAAGGGAATCGGCTGCGGCAAAATATCCTCTGACGTCTCCTCCTCCATCCGGATCTGGACCTCATCCCCGCTGCTGACCTTGACGCTGATATAGACACGCTCTCCGTTCAGGGTAATGCCGAGGTCGGTCATTTTGAGCCGGGAGAGCAGCTTGCGGGAGACATCCATCCGCTTCTGCAGGATGGTTTTGAGCAGCCAGCCGTCTTCAAGCGGCGGCACTATATAAGAGATGGGCGGATAATAGCTGGTCATTTGTTCCGGAACACCTTTTTGCTGCGCAGATATTCTACTTCAGCAATCTCCAGCCGGGTGTTGGCAGCACGGGCCAGAGCGAAGAAATAGTCAGACAGCCGGTTCAGATAGATTACCGCCTCAGGGTTAATCTCCGCACTGCGGCCCAGCGTCACTGCCCGGCGCTCGGCCCGGCGGCAGACCGTCCGGCAGACATGCAGCACCGAGGACAGCTGGCTTCCGCCGGGCAGAATGAAGCGCTCCAGCTCCGGATTCTCGGCCTGAAGCGCATCGATCCAGCCTTCCAGGCGGGTAGCCATCTCGCTTTTCACCTTATAGCGGTTCTCACTCAGCTTCACGAATGCCAGATCCGATCCACAGTCAAACAGCTCATGCTGAATCTCCAGCAGCTGCTCACGGACATCTAGAAACCGCTCATCCTCCATCAGGCTCCGTGCCTGGCCAACGAAGCAGTTGAGCTCGTCAATGGTGCCGTAAGCCTCGACGCGGACATCGTCCTTGCCTACCCGGCCGCCAATCACCGAGGTCTCGCCCTTATCCCCCGTACGCGTATAGATCGCCATGATACTTCCCTCCTAAGTTGCAAATCACATAGTAATAGTGTAATCGTTCTTAGGTAGGGTGGCAAACAAAGATCAACTTTTCCGCCATGTAAATAACTCCCTTAAGAGGAAGCCTTGTGCCCGGCTTCGCCACCCGGATCATCTCCAGTACCGCAGCATGCGGATCACTGAAAACATTAATTCAGCCGAACTTCGGCGCGAAATACAGCTTGTTGGACAGCCGGTTAAAGATGGCATCAGCCCCGGGTCTGCCGCCGTCTCCGCCTTTGGTCGTACCCTGCAGACTTGGGATATGCGACATTTTTTTATTTTTTTCGACAAAAAGTAACAACAAATTCAGCTCTCCAACCGATGATATTCAATATAGGTATCAATAGCTTCACTATCTAATGGGGGGATTATCATGGCTAATATTGCTCATAAGGGGATTTCCAGGCTCCGGTTCAAAAGCATACGTATGAGAACATTTGCATTCATCCTGCCCATCTTTCTGATCACGCTGGTGCTGGTCGCTCTGTTGTCGTACATGTATTCCAAGAGCATTATCCAGCGCGAGGTTACGCAAAAAATGAATGTGCAGATATCGGATATTTCTAACGAAATTAACGGAAATTTAAGTGGGCACAGCAAGGTTCCCGAGGTTCTGGCCCGGACGCTGGAGAGTCATGCTGCTGAATTCACACTGGATCAATACCGGACGATGCTGTCTAGCGCGCTGAAAGCCAATCCGGATACATATGGTGTGGGCATTTATTTTGAACCCGGACGGTATGACAGCAAGCTGAAGTACTTCTCCACCTATGCCCACCGCGACGGCGATAAGATTGTGACTACCGAGCAGTATAATGACCCCGATTATAATTATCACGGGCAGAACTGGTACACCATCGGCAGAGACCATGCAGGATTTACCGATCCGTTCTATGACACAATTACAGGGACGACAATGGCTACGTTCTCAGTTCCTTTCCGGGATACTGCGAATACCTTGCTGGGGGTGATGGCCGGCGATATCGATCTCAAGACGCTGCAGAACAGGATCGAACAGACCGAGGTCGGGGATACAGGCTGGGCCTTCCTGCTGGACAAGCAGGGGAATTACATTGCAGGGCCGGATGCCGGGAAGAATATGCAGCTGAAAATAACCGATGAAAAAAACGCAAGTCTGTCCGCAGCGGGAGCAGAAATGCTTCAGCAGAATCAGGGAATGGTCACCTATGCCGATTCCGGCGGAACCATCCAGATGTATTATGAAAAGCTGCCGGATACCGGCTGGACCGTGGGTCTCGCCATGCCGGAACAGGAGCTGTATGCGCCGCTTAAAGGGCTGCTTAGGTCTATACTGCTGGTTAGCTTTGTGGGTCTTATCCTGACGGTAGCTGCCGTATATCTATACAGCCGCTATATAACCCGTAAGCTGACCCGAGTCAATGAGATGTCCCAGCAGATGGCTGCCGGAGACTTCACGCGGAAGCTGGAGGTAGACAGCGAGGATGAATTCGGCAATATGGCCGGGCATCTGAACCAGATGATTACCAATCTGAGCAGACTGCTGGGGACCATTGCCGATCACTCCCTGCAAGTCGCCTCGACTTCGGAGGAATTAATGTCTAGCGCCAACCAGACCAATCACACAACAGAGGCTATTGTCGAGAATATTCAGGATCTGTCAGCCGGAGCGGATCAGCAGCTTCAGTCCACCCGCGAGTCTGCAAGAGCGATGGAGGAGATGGCCGCAGGTGTGCAGCGGATCGCGGAGGCCTCGATGGACACCGCAGCAGCGGCTGGGCGGGCGGCAGGCCAGGCGCAGAACGGGCATTCCATCATTACGGAGTCGGTCGAACGGATGGAAGAGATGGAGCGGACCGCCGCAGAAGCTTCAAGCATGATTACCTCTCTTAGCGCGCAGTCCCAGCAGATCGGCAACATTATTGGTCTGATCAAAGGCATCAGCGATCAGACCGGCATGCTGGCCTTAAACGCGGCGATTGAGGCTGCCAGAGCAGGCGAATACGGACGGGGCTTCTCCGTGGTAGCCGGTGAGGTCAAGAAGCTGTCGGAGCAGACGGCCGAAGCTGCAGGGTCTATCAGCACCCTGATTCTCGAGATCCAGCAAGGCAACCGGGCAGTCTCAGACGCGGTGCTGGCGAATGCCGGTGCCGTTCAGGAAGGCTCGCGGATGGTAGGTGAGGCCGGGCGTCTGTTCACGGATATTCTCGGCGGCATCGGCGAGATTAATACCCAGGTTCATGAGATGTCTGCCTCCTCCGAGCAGCTGCTGGCCGGAACCGAGGAGCTGACCTCTTCGGTGGCGGAGATGGCAGAAGTGGCCCGGCAGGCGGCAGAGCGTTCCCAGAGCGCTGCCGCGGCCTCCGAGGAGCAGCTCGCTTCTATGGAGGAGGTAGCCGCAGCCTCTACCGAGCTGGCGAAGATGGCCGATGGGCTACAGCAGGCCGTGGCCGCGTTCAAGGTAAACTAACATGCATAAATAACCCCCTGATAAGTCCCTTCGGACACAGGGGGTTATTTTATATAATCATTCTGCCTCCATTCCCTTTCAAAAAAGCCACCAGCTCCCGGTTCACCCTCTCCGGCTGCTCATGATTCACGCCGTGACCGGCGTCCGGGATAACCGTGTAGCGGAACCCGCCAGCGTCCAGTGTTCCAGTGAGCTCCCGCTTCTGCTTCAGCTTATAATCTCCCAGCAGGAAGTATAGCTGATCCCGGAACATAACCGCTTTCTCCTGTTCGTAGGGCTGAAGCTTATGGGCGAACATCGCCTGCTGGTTATGGCTCTGCATTAACAGCACCAGATGCTCCCCGACTTCAGGATGCTTGTCGAACAGGCCGGAGGCCGGGGAGCTGAGCTTGCGGGCTGCCCTGAGCAGATTGCTGCGTGTAGGGATAAGAATCTCCGGGAACATCATCATTAGCGTATGTATCATGCTTTTAATTGGAGCAGTGACCATTCCTCCCTCCATGCAGGCAGCCCTCAGCACTCTTCCCGGCTCGTTCACCGTGTAATTGAAGGCCATATACGCTCCATTCGACACACCTGCCACACAGAATTGTTCAAGCTTCAGCCCGTCAGCAACCTTGTTGATCCAATCGACCTGGTCAAAGATCCGTTTATTGAACCTCTCACCTGGAACACTCTTCCCCGGTCCTCCCAGCGTATCTACCGCAATGCAGCGGAAATGACGGGACAGCTCCTTCATATTCAGCAGCCACATCACGGCCGAATTATCGCCTACCCCATGGAACAGAAGCAAAGGCGGTAACTCCGGCTCCCCCGCTGTTATACAATGGGTTGTCCCATAAGGGGTCTCCACATCAAGCTCCTGATATTCCGTCCCCCACGCGTCAAGAAGCTCGTTATAGGACCTTAGAACCTGTTCTTTGCCGGCCTCGCTTTTGAATATTTTGATCAAAGAAAACCCCCGCCTTTCCGCCTTGGCGAATTTTTATTAATCTTACTTCATGAAGCACAGGATCATCTTAGAATTAGCTAGACTCATTGTTGCACATTTTGCAGGATTTCTCTAAAAATGTTAAGAGCTGCGGCGTATTGTTGCATCATTTGCAGGAATTCCGGTGTTTAGTGCTGCTTAGCGCTGACTTTGTTGCATTTCATGCAGGATTTCAGCATCGGGCGCTTTTATAAGGCGGTATTGTTGCACATTTTGCAGGATTTCTATAAAGTGTACGGGCTTAGGTAGTATGGGGCCCCATCTCTCATCGCAGCAGCACCAATTGTTCGGTTTCCACCTACATTTTGGCACTTTGTGTCCGGTTTTCATAGACACCTTATCCATAACAAAAGAAATTCATAATTTCCTGATTAACAAAAAAACGGACATCTCCCCAAAGGAAGACATCCGCTTCATAAAGTCCTGTATTAATTGCTCTTGCGGGGACGGCCTCTCATATACTCATTAATCTTGAGATCCAGCAAGCTGCTGATTGCTATTACATTATCCGAGGTAAAGGACTTCTCCTGCATAAAGAGCTGTTCCATTCTGCTGCGGAGCATCTGAATTTCATCTTCCAGCGAGAGCCTGCGTGCATTCGCATCTCCTTTGGCGCGAGGCAGCCCGCTTCCGGAACCACACTTCCCGCCATAGGAGGATAAGTAATAATCTGCGCTCAGCACAATCACCCTTCCTGATAAAAGTATTGCGCATCATCCAGATAAGAACTGTGTAGTTCTATGCAACCAGATATGAAGCGCCTTTATTCCGGAATAAGAGGTCCATGTAAGTGTATTACAGGTGTTTCTTGTCCTTAGAGTAAAATAATACCATATCAGAAGGTGATCGGCTATAGTTCGATTTACTTCTTTGTCGAGCCTTGTCAGGCCCCTTCCCGGGACAGCTGTGAGACAAATGCCCCAATTCGCTCAACCGCTTCATTCAACTGGGACACCGAGGTTGCATAGGAGCAGCGCAGATAGCCTTCCCCGCCCAGACCGAAGACACTTCCCGGAACGGCGGCGACCTTATATTCAAGCAGAAGACGCTGGGCGAACTGGTCAGAGGTCAGGCCGGTGGCCTGGATACTCGGAAATGCATAGAAGGCACCCTGCGGCTCATGACACTCCAGTCCCGCCTCCCGGAGCCCTTTGACAATCAGCCGGCGGCGCTGGTTATACGAATCTGTCATGCGGTCCTTCTCTTCCATTCCGTTGGTAAGTGCCTCCAGTGCAGCCACCTGGCCCATCGAAGGCGCGCACATGACGGTATACTGGTGAATTTTCAGCATGGCAGAGATCAGGTCCGGGTGGCCGCAGGCATAGCCCATCCGCCAGCCGGTCATGGCGAAGGCCTTGGAGAACCCGCTGACCAGGATCGTCCGGTCCAGCATTCCCGGCAGTGAAGCAAAGCTGACATGATTGCTTCCATAGGTAAGCTCGGCATAAATCTCATCGGAGATGACGATAAGATCATGCTTCTCGACCACCTTGGCAATCGGCTCCCAATCCTCACGGCTCATGATGGCGCCCGTCGGATTACTTGGATAGCAGAGAATCAGAATCTTGGAGCGCGGGGTGATCTTGGCCTCCAGATCTTCGGCAGTCAGCTTGAAATTGTTCTTCCCGAAGGTCTCAATGCCGACCGGAATACCGCCGCCGATAGCCGTAATCGGAGAATAAGAGATGTAGCATGGCTCGGGAATCAGAATCTCGTCTCCCGGAGCGATCAGGGCACGCAGGGCCAAATCAATAGCCTCGCTGCCGCCGACCGTGGCGATAATCTGATTCGCCGGATCATACTTCACGGCGAAGCGGGTCTCCAGATACTCGGCAATACCCTCGCGCAGCTCAGGCATCCCGGCATTGGAGGTGTAGCCGGTGAAGCCCCGTTCGAGCGAATAGACGCAGGCCTCTCTGACATGCCAGGGTGTCTTGAAGTCCGGCTCGCCGACACCCAGCGAGATAATATCCTTGCTGCCTGCCGCCAGATCAAAAAACTTGCGGATGCCCGAAGGCTGAATCTGCTGGACCAGCGGGGCCAAATAAGAGTTCATCGACTTTCCTTTATCTCCTGTGTGCTGTGCGTTATTAATGATCATGACATTACATCCTTCACGGAGATATCATCAGACGGTTGTCTTCCTCATGCTCTTCAAAGATGATACCGTCCTGTTTGTATTTTTTGAGCGTAAAATTAGTCTTGGTAGAGAGCACTGCATCAATCGGCGACAGCTTCTCAGACACAAAGTTAGCGACCTCGCGCAGATTGCGGCCTTCCACTTCCACCAGCAGATCGTAAGCACCAGACATCAGATAGACGGATTTAACCTGCGGATACAGATAGATCCGTTCGGCAATCCCCTCGAAGCCGCGGCCCCGTTCCGGTGTAATCTGTACCTCGATCAGTGCCGTCACCCGTTCATCATCGACTTTGTCCCAATTGACAACCGTCGCGTATTTCACAATGACATGGTCCTGCTCCATTTCAGCAATAACAGTCTTCACATCTTCTTCCTCCGCACCAAGCAGGGTCGCCATTAAAGCAGTCGAGCTTCGCGCGTCCTCCTTGAGCAGTTCCAGCACTTTCCTCTTCAATTCATTCATTCTTAGGGCCTCCTGCAAAAAAGAGTTTAGTATTAATATGACATGAAAAGTACCGTTCTGCAAACAAAATAACCCCGCCGGGGCGGGGCTATCTGGATACATTCCCTTTGTATTTTCTCCTGCATGGCCGGGTAAGCGCTCTAATGCTTCACAGGGCCACCGCCAGGGTTACATATAATAGGAACCGTTATGATGCTGCTGGACGTTCGGCTGATGCTGCGAAACGTTCGAGTTCTGGTTATAGGCTCCAGCCCCGCCTGTTTTCTCACGCACGAACTGCTGCAGCTTCTGCTGGGTCTGCTGGGCACTCTGAATCTGCTTGTCCACATCCTGGCGCAGCGCTTTGCCCGGAGGAGTATACATGTTCATTTGCGACATTTGCATGTACAGCTCACCCTGAATTCTGAGGGTATCCATAGTCAAATCATTGAATACCCGTCTGACGGCGGGACAATTCGATTCTGTAGCTGCTGTGGTGTACTCGCGGACTGTCCGCTTCAAATCGGCCAAAATCGTGTAGAGTAAATCTTCATCCGCCATAAACGGCGTTCCATTCTGTGCGTACACAGTAAAACCTCCTTCAAAGTTTGTGGGTACTGCCTGTTATTGCGGCTGCGATGGTGCGTATTGCTGATGCTGATGGAGCAGCTGGACCAGCATATCCATGTGATGGGTATGACTCTGAATCTGCTGAATGCAGATCCCCTGTACGGTTGAATTCTGAGTGGTTCCGGCTGTAGCCGCTAGCTGCTTAATCAGCAAATCCTCATTGGAAATGGAATCGGAAATGTATTCCAATTCTTTTCCGCTAAGTGCCTGCATTTGGTTAGATTGCATGTTCGGTAATCCCTCCTTCTGGTTGTTCAAGCGTTCCTTAGTATGCTTCCGGAGGAGGCTGTTTATGTGCCGGAAGGCACATTCAGCAAGCTCACACTTAATGAATAATCCTTAGGGTCTTGACGCATGAGACTCTGCAATAGCGCAAATAATACTACTCTGAATGACACAAAGGAGCGAACAGATCTATGAAACTCGTCAGCGGGCAACTGCCCTGGGAACACACACTGCCTGAGCCTCCGGTATATCCGGTGCTGGAAGAAGATATTAACTGCGACTGTCTCATTGTTGGCGGCGGGATGGGCGGAGCGATGATGTCCTACCGCATGTCCCTCAGTGGAGCAGATACTGTTCTTATCGATAAAAGAACGGTCGGCACCGGAAGCTCCCACGCCAATACGGGCCTGCTGCAAATCGCCAATGACAAATCACTGACTGCCTGTATGAATACCTTCGGGGAAGAGAATGGCGTGCTGTTCTACAGACTCTGCCAGCAAGGCATGCGTGCGATTCTTGAGCTGCCCGGCAAGCTGGATATCGATCCGCAGATTATTGAGCGCAGCAGTCTGCTGTATGCCAGTACGCCGGAAGATGTTGCTATGCTGAAGCTGGAGAATGAGAATCTGGTGAAGCACGGCTTCGATTCGGAATTCTGGGAGGAGGAGAAGATCCGTGCCCATTATGCCTTCTCCAAGCCAGGTGCGCTATATTCCAAAGGAGATGCGGAGACGAATCCGCTGCGCACCGTACACAGCCTGATTCATAAAGCGCACTCCGGCGGAGTCCGGGTCTATGAGCATACCGAAGCCCTTCATTATGAGTACAATGAAGACGGCGTGATCTGTCATACCGGGCAAGGGCGGATTTTTGCCAAGAAGGTTGTCTTTGCTATGGGGTACGAGACCCAAGAGATGAAGAAGGACCGGGGAGCAGAGCTGATCAACACCTATGCCATTATGACCGGGCCTCTGCCCCAACTTCCGAAATGGCATGAGCAGAGTCTGCTCTGGGAAACGGCCCGGCCTTATCTGTATTTCCGGACGACTCCGGAAGGCCGGATTATTGCCGGCGGCAAGGATGAGCAGCTTACCAGCGTGGAGCGGCGTGAGGTTAGGGTTCTCTCCCAGTGTGAGCGTCTGGTCGAGGAGGTTACAGCCCTGTTCCCGGAACTGCAAGGAATCAAGGCTGAATATTCCTGGGGAGCGGTCTTCGGCTCCACCCATGACGGGCTGCCTTATATGGGACCGCACCCTGAGTTCCCGCACTGCTACTTCATTGAAGGCTATGGAGGGAACGGCACGGTCTACAGTATGATTGCCGCCGAGCTGCTTGCAGATACGCTGGCCGGCAAGAGCCGCCCGGAGCTGGAGCTATTCTCGCTGACACGGTCGCCGAAGCCTGCGCCCTCCCCGGCGATACAGCCTTAGAGCTGCAACATAGAAAGGGATGCCCGCATAGCCTGATGGCTGCGGAGCATCCCTTTTTGTGATTGAACACTTATGGTAATTAACGATATATAGAAGAAGAATAGCTTATTGCGCTTTTACAAATTCAGCCGACTTGATCCCTGCCTGCCGTCCGAAGATAATAATCTCGGCTACCGAGTTACCGCCGATGCGGTTCTCGCCGTGCAGCCCGCCGACCACTTCTCCTGCCGCGAACAGACCCGTAATCGCCTTGCCGTCTTTGTTCAAGACCTCAGTGTTGGTGTTGATCACCACTCCGCCCATCGTATAGTGAATCCCAGGGCCGATCTGAATCGCATAATACGGAGCACCGGACAGATCATTATCCATACCGGTAGTTCTGCCGAACTCGGCATCCGACTTACTCTTCACCGCACTGTTCCATGTATCCACGGTAGTTTTAAGTGCAGCGGCCGGAACCTTCATCTGATCCGCCAGTGCCTCGGTGGTATCTGCGGTCTTGACGACACCCATCTTGATGTATTGATCTACCGCCTTGACACGGGATTTCACTCCGGCGTCGAACACGAGATAAGCGGATTTCTCAGGAAGTGTATTAATGGAAGCCGTCACCTTGTCACGGGTATCCATCTCATTGCCGAAGCGCTTACCCTCAGCAGATACAAGAATAGCTCCTTCGCCCCGGACCGCTTCACCGATCAGGTAGGATTTCTCCTGCTGTACGGTCGGGTGAACCTGAATCTGATCCAGGTCGACTGTAGTTCCGCCAACCTTCTCAATCATAGCAATGCCGTCGCCTGTGCTGCCAATCTGGTTGGTCGTTACCAGTCCTTGCAGATCCGGGCGAACCTTGGCAATCAGCTCTTTGTTGGCACCGAAGCCGCCTGTGGTTACAATAACTGCTGCTGCGCTGATCGTTTTGTCATCGGCCTGGTTGAACAGCACCTTCACGCCGTTCACCTTACCATCCTGTACCGTAAGCTCCTTCACATCCGCATTGACGAACAGCGGAATGCCCTGCTCCTGAACATTGCGGACAAGTCCGGCTACAAGATATTGTCCCACGGCCGAGCCGTCCTCCGGACGATGGGTACGCTTCTCCTTCATACCGCCGGTAATTGTAATATTGTTCAGGCGGATTCCGATGGAATCGAGCCAGTCAATGGCACCTGCGGATTGATCCACGAAGAAGTGCAGCAGCTCCTTATTGTTCGTATCATGTCCGCCCTTAAGGGTCTCTTCATAGAATAGTTCGTTGCTGTCTTCGATGCCCTGCTCTTTCTGGAACTTGGTCTGCGAGGCATTCATCCCCGAGGAGGATTTAGTAGTATTGCCGCCGGCTACCGGCATTTTCTCTAAGATGACCGGGTTCATGCCGGCCGCTTTGGCTTCCAGCGCAGCAGACATTCCCGCACCGCCTGCGCCGACGATGACGATATCATATTTATCTTTTAACTGATCGTACGGAGTATAGCTCGCTTCGGATGCTCCCGACACGGCCTCTGCCTTCTCTGTTGGTGCAGTGGTTGCTGCCGGCTCTGTAGCCGTGCTGCCCGCTTCCTCGCTCTCATTCTTGCTGTTGCCCGCATTGTTGTTTCCGCAGCCTGCAATCACCAGCATCACGGAGAGAATGAGGATAAGCGCCGCTGTTAATCTCTTATTCATGTGAGTTGTGCCCCCTTGTGCATATTTTCACAATTATCATAGCGCCAAAGAAGCGGTTTGTGGAACCTTCCGTAAGTTATTAAAGAGTTTTGTAACTAAAGTAACCAGGCGTATGGACCCTAAATGTTCACACGCCCTCCTCCTCCTTCACCTCATAAGGCACATCCACGATAAAATGCGCACCTGATCCGCAGCCGGCGGCAAGCTCAAGATGACCCCCAAGTTTGTCTACACTTTTCTTCACCAGATATAGGCCGATTCCCCGCTGTTCCCCCTTGGAGGAGTACCCCTGAACGAAGATCTTCTCCTTGAGTCCCGCCGGAATTCCCGGACCGTTATCGCTTACCTCGCATAGCAGCCGCCCCTCTTCATATTGAAAAGCAAGCTCCACCCGCTTCACGGGTTGCCCGCAGAGCTCCCCCAGCGCCTCCAGGGCATTATCCAGCAGATTGCCGGCAATCGTAATCAGTTCATGAATCACCTGCGGATCAGCCGGCTCCGGCAGATAGCTGTCTCCGGTCAGCACCAGCTCCATCCCCGCTTCGCGCGCCCGGCTCAGCTTGCCCAGCAGGAATCCGGCCAGCACCGGGTCCTTGATCTGTCTCGTGATCGCCCCGATCTCCTTCTGGTAATTGTTTACCGTTCCCAGAATATATTGCTGCAGCTCATCATACAGGCCCATATGGGTCATGCCCATAATGACATGCAGCTTGTTCATGAACTCGTGGGCACCGGAGCGCAGCGCTTCTGCATAGACCGAGACTCCCGACAGCTTCTCCGCCAGCACAGCCAGCTCGGTCTCATCCCGGAAGGTGGCAATCGCGCCAACAATGTTACCGTTCACCCGGACTGGCAGGCTGTTCACTAATAAAGAGCTGTCTCCCAGCTCCAGCTCCTGGTCCTGTATTCCCTCTCCCTCAGCCAATACCCGCTCCAGACCCAGCTCCGGCCAAAACTCGGCAATCTGCCGGTTCATCGCGCTCCCGCCAATCCCCGCTGCCCTCAGAAGCCGCTGCGCCTCCATATTAAGGATGGTAATCCGCGCCTGTTGATCTACGGCAATAATTCCCTCGCGCGTGGATTCCAGCATCGCACTGCGTTCCTGGAGCAGCTTGGAGATGTCCTCCGGCTCCATCCCGAACACCATCCGCTTGATCTGGGCCGCCAGAATGAATGCTCCTCCCGCTCCAAGCAAGGCTCCCGAGACCAGAATCGCAATAATCGTCCACTCATTCAGCAGGACCAGCCGCTCGACCCGCTCCAGGGACAGACCCGCAATGACCACACCCACCTGATGTCCCCGGTTGTTATAGACCGGCACGAAGCCGCGCAATGATCTGCCGAGCGGCCCTGCCCCTTCGGAGATGCTCTCCCCTCCGCGCAGCGATATCTCCTGGCCGCCTCCCGCAAAGGGCAGTCCGACCAGCGAGGCATCCGGATGGGAATAGCGGATACCCTTCATATCTGTCACTACCACGAACATAATATCATTGCGGCGGGCGATCCTTGAGGTGTAGTCCTGAATCTCCTTGCTGTTGCCTTCACTAAGCCCCTCCGAGACCAGCGGAATCAGGGCGATAGTACGGGCAATCGTAATCGCCTTATCCTCCAGCGCCTGCCGGGTCTGTGGAATAATCTGATTCCGGAAAATAAAATATAAAATCAGCAATACCAGCAGGACAACGGCAGACACCATGACGGCAATCATTGTGCGCAGACTGTAGTTTTTTTTCCTGGCCACTGGTGCGAAGACCTCCCTTCATGTCCCATGTTCCTATACCATTCGAACTATATTAGTTGAATCAGAATTTGTAAAGCTACTCCCGAGGATCGCTTCTTAGGGGATGAAACAATGAAGCAAGCCCAGCCGTTCTGCCGGAGACAGGAGGGCTGGGCTTGCTCGGGTGATATGACCACAACTCTTTTATAAGCAATTGAATGATAGCTTACTGCTTCTTGGCCTGTTCCAGCGCCTGGGTCACCGCTTCAATAATCCCGCCGCTGGAGCCGGAAGCCCCGGAGAGGGCGTCTACGCCTTCTGTGGTTTGCTTTTCAATAATTTCAGGAATCGTATTCTCTACAGCCGCATCGATCATCGCCTGCGTCTCCTTATGCTCCTGTACGGTAATGGCGCCGATCTTCTCATCCTTGATTTCTACCGCCACTTTAATATCACTCTTGACCCCTTTGCCTGTTCCATCATAGGTCCCGTCCACATACTTGCCGGAAGATGAAGAGCATCCCGCCGTAAGGACTGTTGCAGCCGCAAGGGCAGAGAACAGCAAGGTTTTTGTCCACTTGTGCATGAGTAATTCCTCCCTCTGAAAGTTCCTATTGCTTAAGTGCCTTCACAGCTTCATCTGCTGCAATCCGCCCGAAGGTAGTGATGTCTGCCAGTGCATTACCGCCCAGACGGTTCGCGCCGTGTACCCCGCCGGTTACTTCGCCCGCAGCATACAGCCCGGCAATGACCTGATCCTTGGTATCCAGCACCTGAGCCTGAGTGTTAATCGCTACGCCGCCCATGGTATGGTGGATTCCCGGTGTTACCTGAATTGCATAATATTTTCCCTTTTCAAAAGACAGCTCAAGATCCGGCCGTTCAAACTCTGTATCCTTACCGGAAGCAACGAAGCCATTATACGTATTCAGTGTATCCGCCAGTGCTTTGCCGTCTACACCGATCTGTGCCGCCAATTCTTCAGGTGTTGCCGCTTCTTTGACCAGATCCATTCCAAAGTAAACCTCGGTTGCCTTCAGGTTCGCACGCAGCGCATCATTGAAGATCAGGTAAGCTACCTTGCCGGACTGGGCCAGAATATTCTGGGACACGACATCGCGGGTCAGCAGTTCATTGGTGAATCGTTTGCCTTCGCTATTGACCAGAATTGCACCGTCTCCGCGTACACCTTCCGTGATCAGCACGCCTTGATTCGGAATGGTGGTCGGGTGAATCTGAATCTCTTTCATGTCTACCAGCTTGGCGCCGATCTTCTCTGCCATCGTTGTACCATCGCCGGTTGCGCCCGGTTGGTTAGTGGTGGAGAACCCTTCCAGCTTCGGCTGGTAGCCCTTGATCATCTCCATGTTGGCTCCGAAACCGCCGGCGGCCAGAATCACAGATTTGGCATTGATCGTGTACTCCTTGCCTTCCTTGTCGGTCACCTTCACTCCGGTAACTACACCCTCATCATTCTTGACGATCTCTTTGGCTGTCGTCTGCATTCTTACGTCAATCTTCTCATCCTGCAGCTTCTTCTTCAGCGCAACGACGATGAAATTTCCGGCCGCCTCGCCGCCCTTCGGACGGTGAATCCGGTTCACGCTTGCCCCGCCTGCGCGTCCCACTTCAGACAGCTCGGCTCCATTCTCCTTCAGCCACTCCACGGAAGCCGCTGCACCGTTCGTAAGCGTTCTGACCAGATCCGGGTTATTGAGATTCTTGCCGCCCTTCATGGTATCCTCGAAATGCAGCTCCGGACTGTCTTTGATGCCAGCCGCTGCCTGATAGGGTGTTCCTGCCGCATTCAGCCCGCCTTCCGCGCGGACGGTGTTGCCGCCAAGCATCGGCATTTTCTCTATCAGAATGACCTTGGCTCCCTGGCTATGTGCTTCAAGTGCTGCGGTCATCCCCGCTCCGCCGCCGCCGATAATTACAATGTCCGTAGACTCCCCTTTGGTGCTGTTACAGGCAGGCAATACCACCAGACTTGCCAGCAACAACCCCTTGCCCAGCAGACTTCCCCATCTCTTTCTGTTCATTCTGTTCTCCTCCAATTGTCATTGTGCATATTTTCACAATCATCATAACCTGAAGGAGCCCCGACTAGAATATTTAGTAATTAAAGAAATGATAAAGTAAATAAAGGTAGTGAATTTGCTTGAATGTGGTTATAGATTTATAATTGGAGCTTATACAACCGTATCACTAGGAGGAGCAGAAACTATGGAAAAAAGCGAAAAATATTGGCTGGCCGGTGCTGTTCTGGCAGCAGCCGGTGTCTCCCTGATGAGCTACACCGCAAGCCGCTATACTTCATTCAAAAGAGTAGTTGCCCGAACCATCCGTCTGGAAGATATCGCTGCACTGGAAATTACCCGCCTGTCTTCTGTTCCCGGTGAACAGAAGGATATTGTGATCACCGATCCGGAAGCAATTAAGCGGATCTACGATGATTTCTCTGGTGTCCGCCTGATGAAATCCGCCCGCAATGTCAATACAGACAACAAGTACAGCTATTACCTTACCATCGTGCAGGCCGACCGGAAGCAGCGGTTCGACATTATTTTGAAGGGCAAGCATCACATGATTATCTACGACAATGACATGAACAACCCGCACCTGGTAGCCTATAAAATCATTAACGAGTTCAGTCCGCTGGCTCTGCAGCAGGCCTTCGATTGATTCTGCGCACGCTTATGTATGGCATAGCTTAATAACCTTCACAGCTATTGTGACGGCTATATGGAGTCATGGAACGCCTGGGACAGCCTTGGGACAACCGTGACTCCGTTTTATTTAGAGAACGCTCATAGATATTTACGGATAAGTTCATGCCCTTCAGGCCTCACCTTATACATATACACCGGCCTGCCTACCGCACCATAGCTAAGCTCCATCTCCAGAATACCTGCCTCCGTCAGAAAAGCCAGATATTTGCGGACTGAGATCCGCGAGATGGGCGCATGGCTGCTGATATCCTCCGTGGAGAATACCGGGCTCTCCAGCCGGTTAATCGTGCTCCAGATGCTCTCCAGTGTGCCTTCGGCAAGTCCTTTAGGCAGCGGCAGGGCAGCGTTCTTCTCCTCTTCCGTCCCGAGCGAATGCCGCAGCAGCTTATCCAGCTGCTCCTGGCTGAGATGCTCCTTGTGCATCAGCTTATAATCTTCACGATACGCCGACAAGGCCGCCTGAAACCGGGCAAACTCGAACGGCTTGATCAAATAATCCACAGCCCCGTTCTGCAGCGCCTTGCGGATGCTGGCATTGTCGCTGGCGGCGGAGATCACGATGATGTCCACCTTGCTCCCCTGCTCCCGCAGAGCAGAGAGCAGCTGCAGCCCGCTGACACGCGGCATATATATATCCAGCAGCACCAGATCGACCTGCTCCTTCTCCAGCATCGTCATTGCCTCATCCCCTGTCGCCGCCCAGCCCGCATACTCAAAGCCCGCAACCTGCTCCAGATAATGCCGGTTAAACTTCGCCACCATCGGGTCATCCTCTACGATCAACACTCTAATGTTCATGGGTTCTCCTTGTCTTTTGTGCAATTACAGTATATTGATTGAACTAATGATTTTAGGTTAGGGTTTGGCCGTGACTCCAGAGAAGTTTTGGACTTCCGGCCGCTGTTGTCCCCAGATTTCTTGATTTTATACGCTCTTAGAGGTAGAAATCCGGTGACAAAGGCGGTCGCTACCGCTCCTCCAGTTCCAAAATTCCCCTCCGCCACTTCCCCTTAACTTAAATTTCTAAACTTGCCTAAACATTAATAACTTTCACTTTTCTAGCCCCTAAAATGAAAACTATAAGAATTTTACTTAAGTATCCCTAAAGTTCTTTGAATAGCATCCTCCACATAGTACGGGGTCTCCTTCGGCAGCAGATCCGTGCTGAACTTCCCGGATTGTATAGCCTCTCTGGTATCGATTACAAGCTCAGTAATATCATTGATTTCTACTATCCATTCGTGGATGTATTTATGCACCATATCGCCCCTGAGACCTAACTGAATGGCTCTTCGCGGCAATTTGTTCCCATGGATATCTCTATCCGGGTCCCATTGACATCTCACTTGGGAAGCTTGTAACTTCGTCTGCCACTCCTCTTGGGAAGCATACAAGTCAGGGTCATATGAGGACAGGACTACCTGTGACAAAATATAATTGAAGCCCTCTCTGGTGATATCAATCGCCAATATCCGCTCCTGATCCGTTTTGGTCGCCCAACCCGACCGGTACATCATCCATAAGAAAGAAGGCTTGATCCAAGTCATTCGATCAATTTTAAAAGAAGGCCCGAATTGCCCAAGCTCTGATACCTCATCTGCAATTTTGTGATTATAGGCCTGATACACCCGGACTGTTGACTCATTGTAATGGGCCATGATTATTCTGTCTTCTGTATCTATCGTCCGCTCCAGTTGTTTTCGCACAGTTGTCATTTGAATGGTTGCCTCCGAACTTTTTTCTAATGCTGCTCTTATCAGTATATTCTGAGTCTGCTATTCAGTCTAACTTTAGAACAACTTTTCCTACCAAATAGAAAAAACGGCTTGGGATAGATGAGATTCTCCTACCCTAAAGCCGCTATTAATCCTTATTCAAAATTCAAAATCCCAAAGATTCGCCAACAATAATAACCTTTATTCTCCCCGCTGTCTTACACATTCTGGTTTCGACGATGTAAGAACAGATACAATCATCCGATTTACAATCTGCGCATGCACCATTGATCAGACAGGGCGTTTTTTGCGGTGAATGTAAGAATGGGCTGGACGAACTCGAACAACGGCTTGCGTTAATGGGGGCGGCATAGGTTCTGGCTCTGATCACTGCGTCTTCAGCGGTCTTGCACACCTTATTCATCCCAACGACAGCAACCACACTTCTCGGTCCAAAAGTAATCGCTGCCGCCCGGTTGCCCACACTGTCGATATTGACCAGTATCCCATCTTCACTAACGGCGTTGAAGCTGGTTAAATAAGTGCCGCACAAAAGAGATTGGCGCATGAGGTCATAACGTTCCTCCATCGTTTGCGCTGTATCACGATCAATGATGGTATAGCTGCCATGACGTACCCGGTCAAGAAGCCCGATTTCCTCAAGCGTGACGGACCCGCCCCAAGATACCGAAGACTGTTCCGGAATTAAGGATAGTGCCTTTTCTGCAGCTTCAATGGCGTTGTCACAATAATAAGCTTCAAATTTTCTACTTTGCAGATTTTTAATGACCTTGGTGGCTAACAACCGGTTTCTCGCTTTGATTGAATCTTCTTTCGCTTGCATGGTTCTTCCTCCGTTCTGACATTAGGCAAGGTGGCTAACTTCGTGTGTATGTATGATTAATATAGTATAGTAAAAAGAAAAAGGATGTTGCACATGCAACGTGAAGCTTATCATGAATAACTTAGATTCCCTATGTCAATCACGTTTATTTTCAGGGATTGCTCCAGATGATATTCCCCAAATGCTTAATTGTCTGTCAGCCACACAGAAAGAATATACAAAAGATGAGATGGTAGTCCGGGAGGGCGATTTCGTTGATGACATCGGCATCATATTGCAAGGTACTGCTCAAAGTACGAAATTAAGCCCCACAGGAAAACAAATTATTGTATCCCTCCATTACCCGGGCGGATATACCGCTGTTCTCACAGCAGCCAGCCGTGGACGAAGATGCCCAATGTCAGTAAAGGCAATAGAACCGCTTGAAGTGCTGTTTATTCCTATCCAAAACATATTGAGCCCTTGCACAAAGTTAGGTAGGGCACACGAACAATTACTTGGCAATCTTTTCGATAGTATCGCCGAACGAGCGTTAGAACTGCATGACCGGAACGATTGTCTGATTATGCCGACTATTCGCGATAAGGTTTTAACTTTCTTAACAAGAGTTAGGCGTGAAACGGGAACGGAGACTTTTACAATTCCCTTTGACCGGGAAGCGATGGCCGAATATCTGGACGTAGACCGCAGCGCCCTATCCAGAGAGCTGGCATGGATGAAGCGGGACGGCTTGATTGAGTTTTATAGAAATGAATTTAAGCTGTTGTGAAAAACAATGGAAAAGGAATTTCACTAAAGGAAAGCAGGGCTGATGTGGTCGCTTATGTGGGGTAGTCATTATGGGGGATTTCAGCATTTTTAACTTTGATTGGATGATATTGGGGATGACTTTCTATTTATAAAAAATAGAGGGTGTGTCCCATAAGCCATGAAATGGCTGTGGCCCCCCCAAAGTGCTTTAGCTATAATTTATTGAGGAAACAATTCCAAATATATTCTGTACCACTCCGGGCGCTGTGCTTTAATTAAGGATAGCACCTCTTTTAAGGCAATACCTTTTAACTGAGACAACATGTCATAATTTATCCTTTGTATCGTAAGCCAAATTTGACCGATTGACTCGCCGCAACTTCCTGCAATCATTTCATTACAGTCACTTTCGTTTGACACATTGATTAAAAACTCCACTGTCTCATCATCTTGAAAGTTTTCTCCTAATTCAATCACTGCATCATCTTTTTCCGCATCTGATGCCGATGGGTCTACTAATATTTGAAAAAGTTTATCCTTATTCATACTTGTCACTCTCCTAATAATTTCAGGATACAAATGGTTCAAGTTCTCTCTGGCTATAGGGGTGGTGAAATGCTATTCTACGGACTTTCATGCCTGATGAGTTTATTTCTTGAAATGTCCCAAGCGAAAAAAGTTGAGTCATTAATATAGTATAGTAAAAAGCAAAATGATGTTGCACACGCAACGTGAAGCCTCTCATGAATAACATAAATTCCCTGTGAAAGTACAGGCCATAGAACCGCTTGAGGTGCTGTTTATTCCTATTCAAAACATATTGAGCCCTTGCACAAAGTTCGGTAAGACACACGAACAATTTTTTCGATAGTGTCGCCAAACGGGCGTTAGAACTGCATGACCGGAACGATTGTCTGATTATGCAGACTATTCGAGATAAGGTTTTAACTTATTTAACAAGAGTTAGGCGTGAAGCTGGAACCGAAGCTTTTACACTCCCCTTTGACCGGGAAGCGATGGCCGAATATCTGGACGCAGACCGCAGCGCCCTATCCAGAGAGCTGGCATAGATGAAGCGGGACGGCTTGATTGAGTTTTATAATGAATTTAGGCTGTTGTGAAAAGTAATAGAAAAGGAATTTCGCTAACGGTGAGCAGATATGAAATTAGAATCTCTTTAAATAAGTAATTTCTTTTTATTGGTTGAATATTAGGTTCATTCAGCATAGGGTAGCCCTCTCCAAAAGAAAAACCCTGAATGGCATAAAGCCAATCAGGGTTCTCAAGAAATTAATCGGGACTTATTAAACATTTACCTACTAACTCTTCTGCTTCATACCCGTTTGGTTTAAGATTTAAAGAAATAGTGTCTTTATTCATTTGTGGATTTTTATAGCCCATATGCACAACATTATTAATTACATATTCATTTTCAGTATTGTTTGCATCTACCAGTAAATCCCCTGTAAGTTCGCCAAGGTACTTTCCAGTTATTACAACAATATTCACACTCTTTATATACATTGAAAATTCAACATTTATAGAAAACATACGCTTCACCGCCTTTTATTTCTTCAACATTTGTCTGTATTCTCTGAGTTGTTGAATTGTATCTCTAGTCTCAGAATTCGGTATTCTATATGCTTTTCTAAAGTTAATCAACTTTTCCTTCGCCTCAATCTCCATTTGAATAATATTTGAGCCGTTTGCTCTTCCAGTTCTGTACTGAGTTGCATGAATAAATTCTTCAAACACCGCAGATGTAGAAGGATTGGGCCTAAAAGCTATAGTAGTTGCATCTAAAGTTGATGCTTCAACCCCATGATAATTCAACAGTGGAAGTGCCTCATCTTCTTTTACGATCAGACCACCTTGCTTTTCAAAAGCATTTTTCATCCTATTGAACCTATCAGCATCCATGGGGATATGGACTGGACCACCATCAAACCGATTAATAGCATTACTCGTCCCCTCAGCCTGCATCCTAAGATTAACCGAATTAGCCGCCTTAACCTCATCATTCGTCAGAGTGGTTGGAATACCTTGTTGTCTCAGTTTACTATACAGCCCACTCGGGCTATTCGACAACATCTCCTGAACAGTCTGATTCCCTACTGCTGCACTAGTTTGCTGCGCTGCTTTCTGGATTGCCTTAGTTCCAGCTATTTCTGCTGCATCCTTTACCACAGCTGATGTGAAAAATTTAGCTGTTACTTTTTCCGTTAACTGGATAGTACCTTTAACGCTAGATTTAACAATTGCAGACCCACCAAAAGTAGCGGCAGTAAGCAGCAAGTTAGCAGAACCTGCACTTCTTTGTAGGAACGATTTGTCCTTGCCGAAAGCAAGCTTAGCATCGTCGCCTATCATTAGGTTAAACGTATTTACAACTAAGTTCTTCGTTCCATTTTTAACGGCATTAAACACAGAGCCGCTGCCCGAGCTCTTTGCAGCAGACTTAACAGGTACTGGATCTTTCTTCACGACTGCTTTAGTTGCCTGGACAACTTGTTCTTCTTTCTTTGCTTTTTTCAGATCTGCTGCCAAAACTGTATTTTTCTGCTGCAACTTTGATATTGCAGCCGCCGCTGCACTTCCAGATGCCGATGGACGTGAGCTACTAGTTGAGCCACTGTTTGATGTTGCCGGCGGCTTTGTTACCGTGGCTGGTGGAGTTGCTTTATTATTATTTGCTGGCGCCGACGAAGCAGACTTCTTCGAATTCTGTGCAGGCTTCGTTGGTGCTGGCGGCTCTTGTTTTGGAGGCGGTGTGGACGCCTTCTGCTTAGCCAGAAACAGATGCTCTTGGCGGTCCGCAGCAGCGTCGTTTCGGTTGATCTGGCTTTGAATGGAGCTTGCCGTGGCTTTGTGGCCAGTCGGATCGATATACTGGATCGGATCATTATTGGCATAAGTGTAGAGATTGAGACTGAGCGGGTTATTGTCTTCCCCCCAGTAGCTGTCTTCTGACAGGAAACGCCCGATGTACGGATCGTAATAACGTGCCCGAAGGTAGTACAGCCCTGTCTCCCCATCATAATACTCTCCTGCATAACGGATGGATTCCGAATAGGACTCGATGCTTAAAGTAGGATTACCAAAGACATCATAGTCATATTGGTTCTGTACTTCTCCTGCAGATGATACAGTTTGCACAACATCTCCGTGTCCATTGAACAAATAGTAGGTATATGCCTTAGCCTGATTCATTCTGGCAATGTAGTTAATGCCCCGGATGTAACGGACATTGAGTTTGCTGCTTCCGTCCATCTCCAGAATCACATGCTGACGGTCATATACATAATTCGTTTCCTTTGCTATTTTCCCTGCTTTAGCACTGCTTACCGTTTTCTTTACCCGTAAGCCGTCTCCATTATAAACATAATCTACAGTTGTCCGGTCTCCCGCCTTCACCTTGACAGCTTTCGTTAAACGGTTGAACCCGTCATAGGCTTGAGTTACTTTTTCGATAAGACTATTAATTTCTTTAGTCTGTGCCTCGTAAGTATCTCCCCCGGTAGACTGGTGCATTGCTGTTGTATGAGGCTGGGTATAGGCTGTCCGTTGGCTAAGCTCATTCCCGTTCTTATCAAAAAGATAATCTACAGTTTTGAGCAGCAACTCCTTCCCTGATGTATCGCTCATCCGCTCTTCAAGCTTCATCAACTGATTACTTGAAGAATACAGGTATTCACTCTTCTTCAATTTATACTGAAGTGCTTGCTTGGTATCCGGGAAGATATAACTGCTAGGCTGCAGCGAGGTATAGGTCTCCAGCATAGACTGCCGGTTTCCTGCCCCATCATAGGCATAGACCGTCGTCTTGCCCGGTGACTCTACCTGCTTAATACGGCCAGCATCATCGTAGCTGTATGCAGTTGATCCAAAACTATCTGTCTTGGTAATCTGCCGGCCAGCATCATCATAGGTATAACGGTAACTGGATATCTCAGAACCATTATTCCGTTTGTTTGTTAAGGTTAGCAGACGATTGTTCAGATCGTACGTATAGACCTCCTTGAGGCCATCTTCATACTGTACCATCGTACGGTTGCCATTCTTATCATAGGAATAGGCAGTTTCTTTACCATCATAGTCAACACGGGCCATCCGGCTGGACTTGTCATACTGGTAAGTTGTGGTGTAGCTCAAGGTGTCTGTTACCGATTCTACATTTCCAATTACATCGTAAGTGTATTTGATCTGAACCTTACTGTCTTTACTAATCTGGAGCAGCTGATTCTGGGAATTATAAGTGTAGCTATACGTTCCACTCTCGTCATTCATGCCAGTCCGATTTCCAGCTTCGTCATAGCTATAGTTAATTTTGTCCCCTGTCTCCGCCACTTTCATTTCAGTTAACAGATTCTGACTATTGTAAGAATATACCGTATTATTCCCCTCATGGTCGATCATACGCTGTTTGTTCAATGCCAGATCATAGGTGTAACTGATGGTTGCATTGCCAGCATCCGTGACGGATTGCAGCACCCCAAAAGATCCATAGCGGTATTGCGTAACTTTACCTCTTCCGTCTTTCATGGACTGCTTGTTGCCCATACGGTCATAGCTATAGCTGACCTCCACATCCAGCGCATCAGTAACCTGAGTTAAGCGTCCAGCATTATCATATTCATAGCGAATAGAGTTACCAAGAGCATCCGTTTTTTGAATAAGGTTACCGTAGATATTGTACTGATAAGCAGTAGTGAATTTACTTGTACCATTTTTACTAGCTAATACCGGATCAATAGCAGCAGTCACACGATTGCCTAAATCATAATGATAAATAATTCCATACCGGGAGCCATCGGTCTCTCCTGCCGCATAGCCTTTAGCATCAATGCTCTTGACCATATTGCCCTTCGCATCATAAATCTTCTTGCCAACCACTGTACCATATGGGTCAATGGTAAGAGATACTCTATTTAATTTGTCATAGGTGTATGACATACTGTAGCCCTTGGCATTGGTATCTGAAATTTTATTTCCTGCCAGATCATATGCTGTTGTAAACTTGTTTCCTTCTGGATCAGTAACTACAGTAATCCGGTTAACTGGATCATACGCATACTTGGTTACGTATCCCCTCTCATCTTTATCCGAAATTTTATTTCCGGCCGCGTCATAGTTGTATTGTCTTACAATCTCTGTTGAACCTAGAGCACGAATGACCTTCTCCACGCGGTTCATAGCATCATAGGTATAATTTACAGTGTATGCCTTACGGTTAGCTGAATCAGTGGACAAAAATCCGTTCGCTCTAGGATCTGCTTCTTGAATTTTGTTGCCTAGCACATCATAGCTGTAAGTTGTAATCTGCATGATTCTATCCGGATAGGTTGAATCAATTAGATTAGCTAGATTAGGCAGAGCTGAATAACCTTCAACATTGGCCTTATCCAGCCACCCGATCCGTTTCACCATGCGGTTCTGGGAATCATACTCATACTGCTCCACATCCTTGAGATCGGAATCTCTCAACTTTTCTGATTTGATGAGATTACCATTCTTGTCATACTCCATGGATGAGCTGGCACCGCTGTTGTCAATGACGCCTTTAAGCAGATTGTTATCGAAATAGATATAAGTAGTTTCCCGGTTAGCAGAATCTTCTTTTGATCCCGATACAATCTTCTTAGTCATATTTCCTGCCGCATCATAATGGAAGCTCTCTACAGCGTAAATCACATTTCTGCTCTCATCGAGTGCAAGCGGTGATTTCTTTTCGATGAGCCTGTTTCCGGCATCATAGTTGAACAGGGTTATGCTGTCTGCTTGATCTTTTACCGACACCAGATTTCCGTTAAGATCATATTTGTTTTCAACTGTATACCCGTAGGGGTCTTTTACAACCTTTTCTTTGCCAAATGAAGTGTAGCTGGTAGTAGTTACTGCTCCAAGCGGATTGGTCTCGGAAGTCTTTCTGCCCTGCTTATCAAAGGTATACTTGAAAAACCCACCATCTGCATAAATAATTTTAGCAGGTGTTCCGTCAGGATTGACTTCATATGAAGTCGTGTTGCCCCGTTCATCCGTTCGAGCCAGCAAATGATCAAGCACATCATATTCATACCGTTTACTGTCGCCCAGAACATTGGTTTCTTTAATCAGCCGGCCTAGCCCATCATATAAATAGGTTGTACCTTTGGAAGAGCCAATATTGCCTGAGTACCTGAGACCATCCACTTTTTTGGACATCTGTCCCTTAGCATCATATTCGAGGTATTCCACGACCGTCCCTTCAGGAGATACTGTGGATAGTCTGCGGTTCATCTTGTCATACGTATACGACATCCCCTTCATACTCAAGACCTGATTGGTACTATCCAGCTCTTTCTTGTATTGATTAGGTGAGATTTCCCGAATCAGATTACCACTTAAGTCATAGATGTATCGTGTTACAGCCAATCCGCCGTCTGCAGCGGGCAGACTTTTACGCAGCACACGATCAAGTGCATCATACTCATAGCGGGTTTGCATTCCAATGGAATTGGTCTCGGTTAGAACATTGCCCGCAGCATCATATTGATATAGTGTTGAACCTTTCATAGCATCCGTCTTCTTCAGCAGCTGCTTATTATAATTATATTCGAATGAAGTTGTGTTCCCCTTAGCATCGCTCTGGCTTAACAATTGATCATTCTTAGAATAGGTATAGGTTGTTGCTGCCTCCAGACGGTCCACATATTCATTGTCAAAAACAGCACCCGGTAAAAAACCTGCACTGATATCTGCAGTCTTAACCAGTAAAGCACTTTTGGTAAGGCGTGATCTGGAGTCATAGCTGTTCCGTGTAATATCGTAGTTATTATCGCTACTCTTTTGATAAGTCGTAATCACATTCCCGGCACGGTCGTAATCCTGTTTACTCTCTCTGCCAAACGGTCCTGTAACCTGAATAACTCTTCCGCCCTTATCATAGATCTGCTGAGTAAGATCCCCCATGCTGGTCTGAGTTACGGCTCCATTTTTATTAGAGACAATGAGTTGAAAGGTTTCTGTCGAGAGCAATTTAGCAGCTTCATCATACTTCATTAGGGTAAACCGGTAATACGTATTGGTTTGATCCGCACGAATATATTCTTTTTTGGATATTTGATTACCCGCTAAATCGTAACCGTAGTAAATAGACTTCCCATTCTGGTCTGTGCTTTCCAGCAATTCGCCTTGCGATGAATAACGGAAAGACTCAGAGGTACCGTCTGGATATTCTATTAGGTAAGGAGAGCCAAAAATAGTATTGTAGCTTTTGGTCTGTTGGCCTGACTTATCCGTGTTAATAGTGACCCATTTACCTGTAAGATCATAGTCAACCGTTGTACGTGAGCCGTCAGCATAGGTTGTTTGCTTCAAACGGCCTCCAAGATCATAGAGATATGAAGTAGTATGACCAAGCTCATCCGTCTCGCTCAATACGTTACCAGAACCATCATAGATAAGCTGTTTGCCGATTTTCCCGATGCCCTGCTGTTTGTTTTCATAAGCAGCCTGGGCTGAAATAATTTCAACAGGCTTATCAACAACATTGTATTGATATAACAGACCTATAGACTGCTCTGGATGAGTAGCATTATACCCTTCTCCATCGACATCCTTGATAAGGTTGTCCCTACCATCATATTCCTTGTAAGCAATGACCTCACGATTGGTTCCGTCAAAGGCAATAGTCTTTATTAACCGGTTCTCTGCATCATATATATTCTCAATGCCAGGAGCCTGTTCCATAGCAAGAGCAGAATATCTTGAATCCACAGTTTTCAGCAAATTGCCCATCGTATCATACTGATAACGGCTTGAATTCCCCAAAGGATCAGTTGTCCCTATTGCGAAACCTAATCCATCGTAAGTATAAGAGGTTGTCCGCTCTGTTCCATCAATTACTGACGTCTCAGCAATCAGATTGCCGGACTTGTCGTATTGATAACGGCTGATTCTAGGCCCCTTGTCATTAAAAGGCTTGGAGGTAGATACCTTAAGATTTCTATAATTGTACGTATTCTCCTCAGTATCATAACCCGTACCATTGAATCGCCTCGTCTTCAGAAGGTTTCCTTCGAGATCAAATTCGTTTAAGGTCTGATAGGCCCCTCTTTCTACAAGTGATCCGTCCTCCCCTTTTTCTTTGGATGATCCTGTCTCTGACGTTATGTTTCCGGCAAAATCATATTGATAATTCTGTACAATCTGTTTAGCGCCAGTTGAATCTGCGTATTCTACAGTCTTAGTTTTATTCCCGTTTGCATCATACTCGTTAGATGTGTGAGAACGGTTAGCAGCGTCCAGGCTGACATATTGATCTGTCACTTGGTTAAGCGAATCATATGAAAAGGAGGTTATTGAAGAGTCCTTGTTAGCTCCTGCTGAATATAGCCCTTGCGTAAGTTTAATTCTGTTATTCACCGCATCATATTGGCTATTTGTATAGAAATAATCCGAAGTTCCCGCCTGATATATTTTTTGAATGGTGTTTCTACCCAATCCATCGTAGATCCACTCTGTGATTTTCCCGCCGGGAGCTTTCTCGGAGACCGGTTGCTCCATCGCGTTATAGCCATATTCTGTCGTGTTACCCAGTGCATCAGTGGCGCTAATCTTTCTTCCCAAGGCATCATAAGTATAAAGTGTAGTATGTTTGCCTTCGTCAGTGTCTGTTATGAGGTTGCCGACATAGTCATAAGTGAAGGTTGAGGCGTAATACGTCTGACGATCCGGCGTAACCTCTTGCTTGATCAATTGGCTCTCAAGGTCATAGTAGTACCTTTTACCATAGCCTTCTTCATTCGTAATCGTCATAAGCATAGGAAACTGGGGAGAAGAATTGATCTGATAATCAATTTTCACAGCTGCCTTAAGCGCCTTATCATTGTCATAGAAGGATTTCTCCACAATCTGCTGATTGCTGTCGTAGGTATAGCGAGTACTGTGTCCATTACTATTCATTTCTTTAGTCAGATTGCCAAAAGCATCATATTGCAGGGAGGATAACCTCTCCCATGTACCTTGGCTATTGATGCTATGGTTCAACAAATTCCCCTGAATATCATACTCATTCAGATACTTGTAATTCCCCGCATCCGTGTACTGGATCTTGAAGTTGGCATACGGGCTCTCCAGGTATTCGTACTGCAGCGCCTTATTATCCGGTCTGATGTTCTTGAGTACACGGCCCACTGCATCGTATTGATACGATGTCTTGTTGCCATTCGCATCGATCTCACTAAGGATATTGCCGGTCTGCATATCATAGGCGTAGGTTTTGGCATAAGTCTTGCCATCCGCCTGCTGATATTGCTTGGTCAGGTAAGCCCCTTTGGTATTTGTACCATTGGCATCGATACTATATTCATAGTACGTGGTGAAATCCTGCGAACGGTCATGTGCCGTTTTACGGATCAGATTGCCATAGGAATCATAGGCGTACTCTGTGACTAGCCAGGGATTCGCCGGATCATTCGTTGCTTTGCTCTCTTTAATTACATTGCCTTTACTGTCAAGCTCATAGTTGGTCTGAGCCGCCCTATTCTGATCCAGCTTCCAGGTCTTCTGGGTCAGAATATGATATTTATTAATATCATAGGTAAATAGTTCGGTGTGTTCATTGTTCACCGGATAACCCTTGCTGTCACGTTCAGCAATGGGTCCGGTATGACTGGTCATATTGCCGTACTCATCATAACGGTAGTTCTCAATGCTATGAACCGGCTCACCTGTAGCCTGTCCGCCAGCTACTTGATAGATAAGCGTCTCTTGTTTCTTGACCAACTTCAGCTCATCATGCTCACTGGTAACGGTCTCCTTGTGATTCTTTCCCAGCTTCTCAGTGAGAATCATTTCCTGATTACCGTTGTATGTATATTTCACAGTGCTGCCGTTAACATCTGTAATGGTTGTGTAATAACGGTATGTATCTTTAAGATAGGCCTTATCATCCTGCTTATAGTCTGCCGTGCCGTACCCGTCAGCTTCATTGGTATAGGTGTAGGTCTTCTTGTTATAGGTATCGGTTACGAATTTATCCAGAAAGTTGGGTTTGGCAGGATCGAACCCTTTCTTGATCAGATCATTACTCTCAAAAATCTTTCTGTACTGCATACTGCCTTCGTTCAACCGTTTAGTGTAGGTGTTGTATACATAGCTCTTCGCCTTATTGCTCTTCACTTCATCTACCAGTACAAGATTCTCGTAACGGGAATACGCAGAATATTTATCTTTATTGAAGTAGGTGAAGCCCAGATCAGGCTGTTCATACCAGAACATGAATTTCGGTTTCGCATCCGTGTCATACACCCTCTGCAGCCGGGTCCGTATAACATGCTTGGAATCATTAACGAGCGCCGCTGACTTGTCATACACAATACTTTTATCTCCCGGAAGATGGACAATCACTTGGAACTTACCCTTTAGGTCTCCGGAATCCGTGTTATTGGGGCTTTGCGATGCGTTATAATAGTTGTTCGCACTTACAGAAGAATCAATGCTGATCGGGCCTACTGTGTAATTGAAATCCTCTTTGTATTCAATCGTTGTATCGCGCCCCACTGAATCCGTAATTTTGGAGATCAGCTTCTTGTTAATGGAATGACCATCCATATAATAATTCAATGATTCATACTGAAAATTAATAGTGTTGCCATACCGGTCCACGATACCCAAGATCCGGCCGTCTTCGGCGAAATAGGTGTTCTTCCCATCCTTGCCTGTCATTACATACTTGGAGGTTCCGTCTGCTTGTCCATTGTGATAAGCGGCAGTCTCACGGACTACCACATCTTTCACAGTCTGGCCCTCCGGCAAAAATACATAAGCCCCATCCTGATTCGCAGGCTTAAGGCGATACACATCCCCGCTGTCTGTATGCAAAAACTTATGGCTGGAGCCGTCCGAATTGACCTTCACTTCAATATTCGGGAAGGAGAAGCGCATACCCATACCAAGGTTATATCTATCCTCATAGAAGGAGGAGGTTTTGGCGTAAGAGAAGGCTCTGTCTACCCACGCTCCGTCTACATAATTCACTTCCATCTCTTGCACATTCGCTGTTTCATTCTTATAGATTCGTTTGAATTCAAGATCTAATCCGTTCTTGCCAGGCAGGACATAATCTGTCTGAGTGATGGTTAGTGAACCACTCTGAGGACTAATTTCGTCAATCGTTTCATTGGTTCTTAAATATGCCGGTGAGAGCATAGTATTGTACTTTTGTTTGGGACCTACCAGATTGTTCAATTGATCCTGTAAAGTCTCGGCACTTGCTGCCGGTAAGAAAAACATCATCAAGATAAAAGAAGCCAATGATATTCGGATACATGCTTTCTTCACAAAGCTACCCCCGTCTGCCTGTTAAATTATTCTCCGTACTTTTCCGTATAGGTTTGGGCCATAATCATTTCATCTGAAAAACCTTGCGCAACTCTAGCAACTACAACTTTGGCTGACTCTCCAAGCTTCTGTGCCAGTACAAAAGCATGTGTAACCTGCTGCTCGGAAAGCTTACCATCCCCAGTATATTTACGAACTTCTTCCTCTGTTATCTGAACCCTTGGAAATGGATTTCCGCTATACAATACCTTTTCCCGTTCGAAAACACTGCTCCATTTACCATTTTTCAGTTTCTCATTCAATAAATTTCCAAACAGCTTACCGGTTACGAAAGATAGCCTGTCCGCGATCATAATATCGTCAGAGGTCGCTCCTTGCACCTGCATTAGCAGCTCAAGTTCTTCTGATTCGAAGGATCTGGGGATAAACTCTTTATGAGTCTCACGATATTGGGTGAAAAGTGTCTCCCAGGTCTTGCCTGCGCTTCTGGCCTCAAGCAATGCGGTCCAATCATTCACATTCCCGAAGTTGTGGTATAAGAAGTCGTAGGCGATCATGACAGCAGCACGGCTATATCCGCCGGCAACCAGCTCTTCAATCTGCTTACGGTATGTCTCTTGAACACTGAAATCTTTCAGGAACTGATCATATGAACTCTGAACCACTTCAGACTGTACAGGTCCAGCATTCGTTTCCTGACCTTCTTCAGTCTCCGCTTTAGGAGTAACGGCCACCTTAGCATAGGCAAATACTCCTGCCTGGAACACCAAAACTAGAATGATGATTAAAGCGGAAGCTTGAATGACCTTGCGTTTGTTCATTCCTCTTAACTCCTCTATTAGTAATTAGGATTCATCGCCTGAATTTCTTGTCTGACTGCTTCACCTGGATTTTCCGGTCTCACATCCTGCACCGTAGGCGGATTGATATCGGGAATCAGTGACTCCTTTTCTTCGGTTACAATATTATTGGGGTCAGGGTCCCTCTCTGAAACTTCAAGATCGGGTGCTTCATTCCCCTGCTGTAATTGCTCCAGCATCCTCTTCTCCAGAGCGTCCAGCGTTACTATCTCGCTCTCTTTGAGTGTGATGGTTTGTTGTTCTTTAGTTTCCTGATACTTTTTGGGGTCAGTGCTATAGTCCTTGAGATTCAGCCCAATCTGCAGCGACAGTAAATATTCATTCATTACGGCCTCCATGGAACCGAACTCTTGCTGCAAGGTAAGAAGGAGAGTAACGGCCTCTCCCTCATTAAATTGCTCATTAATCGTTACATACGTATATTGCAATCCCTCTTCATCTGAACGGAACGGTTCTGCGGATGCTTCTGGTTTCTCCACCATAGACGCTACGCTGCTGACTACTTCTTTTAACTGCTGCATGGTTCTCTCTGCCAGCATTTTGGCTTCCATGATCTCGTCATCCTGGAAGCCCTTCTGACGAAGTTCCTTAAGTAACTCCTCACCCAGACCAGCCTCATGAAGCAGATTTGAACGCCCCTGCTTGTCTTCCGTATTGTTCGCTGGAAGCTGCTGCTTCAGAGACTCCGTAATTTCATTCCATGAAGAACCTGATTTTTTCATTTCCATAATCTTTACTGCCGCAACTCCGCTCAGGTTAGAGAGCTCGGCCGCCGTCTGTTCATCTTGTTGCTGGGAAGACTCTTGTACTGCTGAATCCCGGTTAAGTCTTGGAAAGGTCACAATGGCTGCTTCAGCCAGCAACGCCACTATGATTGCTATGGATATATATCTGTATTTTCGCTTGCGGATCATTACCATTCTCCTTACTTATCATTCAATCTACTGTAACTTTTACGTTGCTATCACCCGTTATTTTCGATTTGAAAGTGAGCGTAGCAATCTCTCCAGACCAAGAGGTTCCGGGTACAACATTCTGATCGATGGAATAAGTGATTTTCCCAGGGGTATATGTAGCAGTTAAATTAGAACCGGCAATCTTTCCATTAGAGAGATCTCTGGCTGGAGTGAAATCATATAAGTCGGTTAATTCAAGCTCATCCGGATTATAGGTCACTACAAATTCCAGTTCGCTGAAATCCTGCACATTCTGAGCCAGCAGAGTCAGACTTGCTTCCTTATCCTTCTTAACTTTAAGCACGTAATCCGGACTGGTAGTACTCTTCTGTAGAGAAGGGCTCCAGGCAGTCACTCCTGATGTATTTTTTGCTCTTACCCGGTACGTATGAGCGGTTCCCGAAGTAAGCTCGTTATGCTGATAGGTTATATTGTTACCGACATCGATCGTCTTTCCATCTACTTCAAGCTGGTAGCCATTCGCCCCGTCCATCTTCTCCCAGCGCAATTCAATCGAGTTGTTTTGGGCAAATCCATCTATTTTGGAAGGGGAGTCAGGCAGGTTGGGAAGTGTAGAGAGTGCTAATACTGCCACCCAGTCTCCAAGTTCATTTCCTTGCTTCACTCTAATTTTATAGAGATGGTATTCTTCCGCTTTCAGTCCGGTATGATTATAAATCGTGTCCGCAGCGTTATCCAATAATTTGCCGTCTACTTCTATTTCATATCTTGCATTCGCGGCAACCGTATCCCAGGACAGAGTTATAGACTTATTCGTCACTACCGCTACTACATTTGTTAAGGAATCTGTATTCATTCCTGCAGGCATGGTAGTCATGGTTATCGGTTTGGACCATTCGCTTGTTCCGCTAATATTAGCGGCTCTGATTCTATAGGTATGTTTGGAATCTGCAGCGAGCTGGTCATGCACGAACAGATTCTCCTTCACAGTGGTTATAGTACCGCCATCCACTTCAATATCGTAGCTATCCGTGTGAGGAACATTGTGCCAAGATGCTGTAATCTGTCCTTCATCCGCTGTAGTCATGATGTTCGTGGGTACATCCGGTATTTCCGGATGAGTGGTTACATCCAGAGGAGAGCTCCACTTACTTTTGCCTCCTATATTAACTGCGCGAATTCTATAGGTATGACCGCTAAGTGCATCTAATCCTTCATGTGTATAGCTGGTCAATTGCTTGTTGTCGATAATTAGCCCGTCCACCTCAATCTCGTAGCCGCTGGCCCGTTCCATCTCCTCCCACTTCACAGTTACCGTATGAATATCCTGCACTGCAGATATTTCCGTAGGGGTCTCTGGCGGATTAGGCCAAGTCTGTTGTATGGCGGGCGCGCTCCATTCACTCACCCCTCCTAAGTTACCTGCTCTTACACGATAGGTATGATCCGTTGAAGCTTCCAGATCTTTGTGCGTGAAGGAGTTAAGGGTTCCGTTATCCGTCACAACTCCATCGGCTTCCACTTCATACCGCGTAGCATGAGGAACCAAATCCCAGGTTAATGAAACGAATTTCTGCGATGGGACTGTCAATAAATTGACAGGAGAAACCGGCGGTTCAGGCAGTGTCATTTGAGTAAAAGCCTGACTCCAGCTACTCGTACCTCCCGGATTGATAATTCTAACTCTATAGGTGTGCTGAGTATTGGATAATAATCCATTGTGCGTATAGGAAGTAGAGGTTCCATTATTGATAATCGCTCCACCTGCCTCTACCTCATAACCTAAGGCACCCGCTGATGGAGGCCATGCAAGCTTAATCCATTGCTGTGAAGCTTCTGCAGTAATTCCGCCCGGTGCAGCGGCTAGTGTAGTTCCGCTTGCCGGCCCTCCGAACCCTGTCTCTACCCCTTCGTTATTTCTTGCTTTTACCTGGAAGGAGTAAGAAGTATTTGCTGTTAAACCGTTAATCACTACTGTCTTATTAGACGGGGTAAACCATACAGGCGAAGAACTGAGAGTGCCGGAAGGAGTAACATATGCAGTACCCGATTGAATCAAATATTGGGTTGAAGCTGCATTCTGATCATGAAGCTGCATCATTAGCGAGGTTTCACCATTTTGCTGAACAGATAGTGATGGAACCTGCGCTCTCGTATAGACATTCTGCTCATGAACAGCGATATTCCCCACTTTATCTCTGGCTTCAATCTTGGTATAAAATGCGGTATTGGAGGTTAATCCTGTTGCAGTAAAGCTTGGCTGTGTAGTCCATCCGCTCGACTGACTTCCGACTGTGTAATGATATGGAACGTTATCCAATCCTGATATGGAATCTGCGGCTGTTCCCGATATCTGAACCTGTGAGTCTGAAGAAATAATATTGATATTTCCAATCACCGGAGGGGATTTATCTACAAAGATGGTTACAGAATTCTGAGTGGTGACTTTTCCGTCATTGGCTGTAAAGCGGATGGTATGGCTGCCTTCCGGTAAAGCTGCTATGTTCAATGGATTAAAGGATACATTTTGAGTTGTAGCTGTATTGGTTATCGTCTTACTTTCCCTTGCAGCTGCCTCTGAATCTATATAATATTTCAGCTCTAGCGCATCACCATTCGAATCTGATACCCCTATTACAGGAATGAACAGGGAGCTTGGGCCAAGCTGCTGTCCGTTGGGTGTTGGTATGGTAATTGTAGGGGCTGCATTGGAGATTAAATTTTGCGCTGGGAGATATTCAGATAGTGAGTTTCTCCAGCCATTAGAAGGCTCATATGGCCTATGGTTACTATCCCCTGCATATACCCCAATACTGATCTTTGTTGGAATTCCACCAGTCAGTTCTCCCCCATGCTGCACAACAAAATCACTTGCATTGGATATAAATGTGTTGCTGGTAGTGAAATTCCAATCCAAATTTTCTACACTTGTATGTGTATAGTACTCTGCACTTGAACCATTGCTCGAATTACTCGCATAAACAGCTATGTCCAAGTATCTTGTACGTTGATATCCATTGTCCCAAAGGGTTCTTGAGCCTGAAGTCATAACGGCTGCATGGTCCAAGGCGATATCGTAGATCATTTGTCTTGTTGATAGATCAAAGCGAATATTCTTGAGCGTAATTCCTGGCATATCCAACGTAATTTCCGCAATATTACCCATGTCCGGAACATATTCAGCCGTTTTTATGAAACCATCGAAGTGGAGATCTGCAAAGCTAATAATATTAGACTCCCCTGCTGCTTTAACCTGTGATCCCCCTGGAAATAGAATCAACGTAACCATTAAAAAAACACATAAAATAGATATCCATCTTTTCAGCATATCCTTCATAGTTCCTCTCCTACCGCTATTAAATCTACTCTATGGTATAGGTTACTTTAGTAAATTGATTCGTCTTCGCATTGAAAATAATCGTGTTCATCGCAGCCTTATTGCTCATTTGTACGCTGAAGACAATTTTCCCCGGTTCAAACTGGATTACATTCACTGGTGTTCCTGCTATACTGCCAATCTCAAGCTCTATGTCCGGGGTCTCTGCGCGCAAATCCATGACTTCAAGATCATTGGCATTATAGGTGACTGTAACTCTGCGCTCGGATTTGTCACTTTTATAAGGGATGATCATTACAAAATTAAGCTGAGTATCCTTTTCCGGCTTGATCGTTACTGCAGGAGTCGTTGTTTTCTTCAAAAGCTCTGACCAGTCGCTGGTGGCTCCTGCATTCTTAGCCCGGACACGATAAGCGTGCATTGTATTGGGCTCAAGTCCGCTGTGTGTGTATTCCAACTGATTGGAATTCGAAATCACTTGTCCATCTACTTCCAAATCATAGCCGGATGCACCATTCACGGAATCCCAGGCAAGCTTGACCGAATTCACAGTAACTTCGCCTCTAAAATTCTTAGGCACCTCTGGTGCTGTAACCCCAGTTACAATCGTAGTCCATTCACTCCAATCACTTACGACCTGAGTGTTCTTGGCCCGTATCCGGTAATTGTGCTTAGTGTTTGGCAGCAATCCGGTGTGTGTAAAAGTTACCTTGCTACCATTGTCTATAATTGTACCGTCCGCTTCAATTTCATAGCCGGTGGCTCCCTTAACGGAATCCCAGGATAATCGGATTTGATTGCTCTTGGTCTCAGTCTTTACGTTTCCCGGAATCCCGAGTACGGTTGAAATCGTCAGCGGTTCGCTCCATTCTCCAAGGAAGCTTCCCTGCTTCGCTCTGACCCGATAATTATGCCAGGAATAGGGTTCTAATCCAGTATGCTTATAGGATAGCGATTCTTCGTTATTCAGAACTTCACCATCTACCAGGAGATCATAGCCGGTCGCACTCTCTACCTTATCCCACGTAAATTCAATACTTGTATTCTTGGCTAAGGCCTTCAGATTAGAGGGTTTGCCGAAGGTAGTGGTTGCAGATACGTATCCGCTCCACTCGGCAGCTCCCGCCGCATTTATAGCTCTTACCCTATATTTGTGGGTGGAGAAGGGTGCCAGCTTCTTATGGATGTAGAGGTTATCCGTAACATTAAGAATGGTTGCCCCATCCAGTTCAATATCGTAACTTAGCGCACCTGCAACTATGTCCCAAGTTATTGTAATTTCGTTGCTCTTCGCTGAAGTCTGAATATTAGCAGGAACGCCGGCATGAGTGGAGTAAACCATCGTTTGGGTCCAGCTTCCGACTCTCTCATCATTCTTCGCCCGCACTCTGTAGGTATGCTCTGAATTCAATGCTAGCTGTGAATGTGTGAATTCTAGCTTCAATTCATTATCCAGAACGTCTCCATCTACCTCGATGTCATACCCCGTTGCTCCGGTAACTGGGTCCCATGCCACATGCACAGAGCTTCCTTCCACTTGTGCTGTAAGATTCTGCGGAACTCCGGGCAGAGTATGCACGGTGATGGTATTGCTCCATTCACTGATTCCATCATCGTTCTTAGCTCGTACACGATAACTGTGCTTACTGTTAGATTGGAGACTTCCATGTATATATGAATTATCCAGGATGTTATTATTTACGGTTCCGTCTACCTCCAAATCATAGGAGGCGGCTCCTGATACAGCATCCCAGTGCAAATGAATTGACTGCTCGTCTGCCGTTCCCTGCAGCTTAGAAGGTACTCCAACCAGAGTAGTCTTCGTAACCACTTCACTCCATGCCCCTGCTCCGCTGCTGTTCACCGCCCGGATTCGGAATACTTTGGGCATGTTCGGATTCAGATCAGTCTCCTGGTAAGTTAGCACGGCTCCTATATTCTTCGTACTGTTATTAACCTCGATTTCATAACTGGAGGCACCGATGACCGGCTCCCATTCGAGAGTAATGGTATGGCTTGTTGCATTCATTTGAATATTCAGTGGTGCAGCTGGCAAGGTCCAATAAGATGAAGTGATTGACCACTCCCCTTTGATGTCGCCACTGATTGCCCGGATACGATAGAGATGTTCAGTTCCCGGACTAAGCTCCCCCTTGGAAAAATCAGGTTCACTGCCGAGGACAGTAACCTCCTTATCGAATTCCACTTCATATCCATCTGCATTAAACAAAGCAGGCCAGTTCAATGTAATGGCTGAGTCTGTTGCACTAGCATTTATTGCTGGTATAGAAAAAGGTCTTAAAGATACAGAGGGAATCACTTCACGGGTCTGTTGCTCGCTCTCCCACGATAAGCTGGCCTGAGGATTCCCCATATCATTAGCGTATTCCATCTTCAGGTCATATTTTTTCCCCGCTTCAAGCTGGATGGTGCCTTGCTCCACATGCTGCTTCGTTGTCCAGGCATCCACCAGGAGCTGATCATTCACCCAGAGTCTGACTCCACCTGACGTTCTGGCGGAGAAGGTATATTGATCTGTATAGTTAGGTTGAATTTGCCCTGTCCATCTTACTGAGAAATGCTGGTCTGCTATCCCCGGCACACCCAGAACAGGTGGGCCAGCCAAAGAAATAGATTCATCCACCTTCACGGCCTTCTTGCCCGTAAAATCATTGCCGCTGTAATACTCGGCCTTAAGGCCCGACAGAACATACTTCAACAATGTACGTCCAGCTTGCTCATTCCCCGTATGTATTATAGGTCTTTGGTTCGAGATGACATTTCCGCCTACTGCAAATAATCCGCCTGTGGTGATATTAAGATGATTATTCACACTGACGTTGTCCCGGACAAACAGATCTCCCTGCGCTACATTTAGTTCTGCCCTTGAATTATTGGAAACCACTTCTCCAATAGACATTTCTTCGTCTACATTCATAGTTACCATAGTATTGATATTCATATTGCCTTGTACTACTATCCGTTCCGCGGATAGATCGAGCGAACCATTGTTATAGACCAAAGAACCTGCAAACAATTCATTATCTACTTGTACATTGGAATTATTATTTAAATGCACCGTCCCCTGTACCCATAGATTACCTAGATTCTCATCTGGTACAGGGTTGATAACATTAACATCCAACTCCGTATTGGCATTTAATCCTCCACGGAGGATTAGCGACCCGTACACCGTTACATTCAGCTTCCGGTTCGTATTCATGCCGTCGACGATTACAATGACAGGCTGTTCTGCGCTTCCGAACGTCACGCTTGATTCTAAATTCAATTGTCCGACTGCAATAATTGCAGGCTTCTTGCCGCTGGAGCGGATAGAGCTTTGAATAGCTTCAATATCCGAATTTCCTATTGCCACTGCATGTTGGCTAACCTGCTGTATTTGTTGTTCAATAGATTCTATTTGTTCGCGGATATGGCGGGAGATTTCTACCTGCAGGCCGTTCACCCTAATAAAAGGCGGAGCGTTGTGTATGTTGGTCATGCTTCCCGATAGAAGAACTTTGTCACCAACAACCTTATTGGGTTCAAAGGGCATACTTATTTGAGGCGGTATCAAGGCGGGAGTGTATGTATTAACCAATGAAAGTTCTATGCTATTGAGAGCCGTCTCCATTCCAGCAGCATTGATTTGACTTAACGTGAGTCTTCCATCTTCGACAGCAACCTTCTTCTTGACTGTTCTATGCTGCCCTGCTTCAAGAGTGAGTCCGTCCATCACTTTGATATTCTCAACAGAAAGGGAGTTGTTGCTGCTATATACAGAGTCACCTACGGTTACCGAGACTTCATAAGTACCATTGTCTAGTGCAATTTCCCATTTTCCATCCGGATGGATTCGTGTAAGGCTACTTATGCCGGAGTCATCGTATGTATCTCTTGAGACTGTTGCATCGGTATGATCCATGTTCCAGCCGTAGGAGTATTGGTTTTTGACGCTAAAAACGGCTCCAGAATCTGCAAGCTCTCCGTCCTGTACAGGGGCTTCTTCGGGCTGAAACCGGATCCTGAGAATACTGTCCTGTGCGGAAATTTTCATCCCTGAGAATTCTACAAAAGGTGCAAGAATTTGAGCCAAAATGATAAAACACAGTACCTTACATATAAAGCTTTTCCTATTTGTCATAAAAGACCTCCGCTCATTTAACACTTCAATTAAAAAAGGGCGCAAAAAAACCACCGGAAAGAGCGGCCCGGCTACCATTCACAGATGGGTATCTCCCGCCCTGTGGTAAGGCCCGTGGCTTTGCGTCCCTGACTTTCGTACAGGTTTGCCTTTTTAGTTCTAATGGTTAAATTCATGCGAAATCATTTTGAATTCACTTCAAATACAATCTGTACTTACCTTGGCAATAATACCCTATATTTGAATCATATAATATTGTTATTTCTGTGAACATTTAAACCCAGCATCTTCCGCACCACCACCCAGCTCCCCAGCGGCGCCGCACCTAGCAGCAGCATAAGCAGCGTAATGGTCTGCGGAGATTGGTCCAGTGACAGCACGGCGATGAAGATCAGCAGACCAAGGAGGCGGCCGCTCATCAGGCTAAGCTCTCTTAGCACTACCAATTCCACGCGTTTGCCGGCGCTCTCCTCGGACACTCCCATAAGGTCGAAGCTGGTGGACAGCATCGGCAGCATGTAGAGCGGCAGGCAGAGTGAGGTCCCGATTCCCATGATCAGGAGGGTGGTAAAATTCACCTTCCACAGCAGCGGAAGAAGGAAGGCGATGAGCAGCAGACTGCCTGCCAGCATACCGCCGAGCCGGGCACGGGGCTTGAACCATCTGCCGGCCGCATAATAGCTGATCAGGGAGACGGCGGAGGTCAGCAGGGCGAACTGTCCCAGCTTGCTCTCCTCCTGTGCAGCAATGTAGACGAGCAGACCGATCAGGAAGGAGAATACGCCTTCCCGGATACCCTGGAACACTAGCGCCGCCGCAACTGGCCGCCAAGGACTGCGCCTGCGGGTAAGCTCGCGCCAGGGCTCCAGCCAGAGATAGGCTTCGCCGCGCGGCCGTTTGCGCAGCCAGAAACTTAGCACAGCAGCCACCCCATAGATACATAAAGACAATATGAATACCATACGGTAGCCTTGTCCGCCTTGCCAGCGGGAGATCATCCAGCCGGACACCCAGGGGCCGGCTATTCCCGTCAGGGAACCCAGCAGACCCATCCACCCGTTATAGAAATCGCGGTTCGCAGCGTCCGTAATCTCGAAGAAAACAATGTTAAATGCCAGCCAATACAGCCCGATGGATAGCCCGAGGACCCCACCCAGCGGCCAAATATAATGCACTGCTTCTTCGCGAAGCCACAGCACCAGCAAATAAAAAAAGCCCGATACGGCAATTCCCAGCCGCAGGGCATTCATTTTGTTATGTTCTTTCACCCACTTGCCGCCCAGCCAAAAGCTGAGACCCACGGCAAGCTGCTGGGCCACGGTGAACCAGCCGATCATGGCGAAGTTCTGCCGGCTTTTCCACAGATATACGTTGAGGAACGTCCCTGCAAGCACTGTAGCCAGAAGGTATAGCCCGCCTACAGCCAGCAGCAGCGCCGCCTGTCCCCGTTCTGAACCTCTCATGCTTAACCCTCCCTGCTCGTCCTAAGACACTTCATCTATAACTAACATGTCCAGACGGCAGGGAAAGCATGAATCCGATATTTATTCGGCTGCGGTGCTGAGATTGCGGACAAGCTGGATACGGTCTTCCTGCGCCAGACTGTGCTGGACATGGAAGCAGGAAGGGCATACGTACAGATTCAGCGCGAAGGGAGGCTTCAGCACGGCTGCGCCGCCCAGCGCTTCCGGCGTTGCCGGGGTGAACCCGTTCACCTGCTGCGTACCGGAGTGAAGCATCAGCTCATGGCATTGCGGACATTCCGGCGCTTCCAGCTGGGCAGCCAGAATTGCCGAGACCTTGTCCTCATAACGCTTCAGGTCATAATCGTCACCGAACTGGGTCAGCGTCCCCCATACAGGCACCACGCTATCCTTGTCGTCGTCATCCCACAGATTATCGTCGCTGATCTCTTCTTCTCCGGAAGCTTCCGCCGTATCCGGCTCTTCATCCTCCAGATCCTCTGCACCTATTGTCACTGTGCGGTAACCGCTAAGCTCGTTGTTGCAATGAGGACAGGTATCCTCGGGTCCAAACTCCTCATCCCATACAATCTCGGTATGGCACCATGGGCAAACTGTTGTCTCCATCTGTATAATCTCCTTCGCTTACTCACATTCGGTTCAATTCACCGTTAAATATATAATGCCGGCCGCTACAAAAGCCAGGGCTGAAAAAAACAGAATCCGAATCAGCAGCTTCATCTCCCTGCCCCCTAATTCAGAATATGGCCGCGCCGATAACATAGGACAAGGATATTGAGAGCAGCATGGCTGTCAATCCTACCGCCCGGTTATCCGCAGCAATCTCTTCATCAATTGAAAAGACCGGAGTAAAAAACTCGAACAGGAAGTAAGCCAGCAGCAGCAGCAAAAAGCCTACAACCGACCATTTCATCGTCTCATAGATCGATGCCCCTGCTTCAATGCTGAAGCGTAAGATGTTGCAGATTCCGAAGATTTTGCCTCCGGTTGCCATAGCTACGGCCACATTCCCCTTGCGGATTTCTTCCCAGCAGTTGTATTTCGTCACCATTTCGAAGAAGGACAGAAAGACGACCAGCCCCAATATGGCGACAGTGAAGTAGCCTAGCAGCGCCCCCAGCGGATGTTCCAGCAAAAGATCAATATTATCCTGCACTCTTTTCCCTCTTTCTGCCGGACTAAGGGCGTTACTCCAGTTCAGCTACCGTCACACCCGCGCCGCCTTCATTGTAGTTCCCGAGCCGATAGCTTTTGACATGCTTGTGCTTGCGGAGGTATTCCTGTATTCCTGTCCGCAGGACTCCCGTCCCCTTGCCGTGGATAATGGAGATCTGCCCCAGATTGCCGAGAAAAGCTTCGTCGATGAAGCGGTCGGTCTCCATAATGGCTTCCTCCAGGTTCGCACCGCGCAAATCGAGCTCACTACGGATATTCTCATCGCGTGTACGCTTGACCGTTGTGGCCCTGCGCAGAGCCGGAGGAGGAGCATCCGGTGCGGAGGCCAGGAATTCCAGATCACTCAGATTGACCTTCATCTTCATGATGCCGAACTGTACAACAGCTTCCTTGGTACCGCTCAGCTCAACCACAAGGCCCTTCTGATTCACATTCGCTACCTTAACTTCATCCCCTGGCTGAATCTTGCGCGGCGCCTTGACCGTGCTGCGCGGCACAGCCTTCTTGCGCGGTGCAGGCTCTGCTTCATCCAGCCGGCGGCGCGCTTCGATCAGCTTATGTTCCTTGACGGATGCGCCTTCCTCCAGCGCCAGGCGGCGCAGGTCGCTGATAATCTCTTCAGCTTCCTTGCGCGCCTTGGCCAGAAGATCGCTGGCATCCTTCTCTGCCTTCTCCAGACGTTTGTCGCGTGAGCCTTCCAGCTTCTCCAGCTCCTGCTGCTGCCGCTTGCGGAACTCCTCCGCTTCACGGCGAATCTCTTCAGCCCGGATGCGTTCGTTCTCTGCGGTAAGGCGGTTCTCCTCCAGGGACGCAATCATATGCTCAACGCGCATATCTTCTTCCTTCACTTCACCGCGCGCGTGCTCAAGGATCGCACTTGGCATCCCGAGACGTTCAGCAATGGCGAACGCATTGCTTCGTCCAGGCACACCGACCAGCAGCCGGTAAGTGGGACTCAGGCTCTGCACATCGAATTCCATGCTGGCATTAATAACGCCTGCCCGTTCATAAGCGTATGCCTTCAGTTCACTGTAATGTGTAGTGGCAACCATCCGGGATTCCGTCCGGTGAATATTCTCCAGAATCGCTATTGCGAGCGCGGAGCCTTCAGCCGGATCTGTTCCTGCACCGACCTCATCGAGCAGAATCAGACTCTTCGGTGTCATCCGCTTCAGAATGGATATAATATTCGTCATATGGCTGGAGAAGGTACTGAGGCTCTGCTCAATGCTCTGCTCATCGCCGATGTCGGCGTAGATCGCATCGAAGACACACAGCTGGCTGCCTTCCTCGGCCGGAATGAAGAGGCCAGACATCGCCATCAGGCTGAGCAGGCCGATCGTCTTCAGGGTCACGGTCTTCCCGCCCGTATTCGGTCCGGTCACGATGATGGAGCGGTAATCATTGCCCAGCTCCACATCCAGCGGCACAACCTGCTCGGCCGGAATGAGCGGATGGCGGCCCTTACGCAGGCGAAGGTATCCGCGGTCATTCATCCGCGGCTGGGTAGCCTTCAGATCGCGTGCAAGACGCGCCTTGGCGAAGATGAAGTCCAGCTCACCGAGAATGTCAATATCATACGCCATCTCTTCGGCAATATCGCCGACCAGCGCAGTCAGCCGGTGCAGGATGATCTCGATCTCGCGTTCTTCGCGCAGCCGCGTCTCCCGCAGCTTGTTGTTCATCGCCACAATGGATTCCGGCTCGATGAACAGCGTTGCCCCTGAGCCTGACTGGTCGTGCACAATACCGCCGAAGTGGGCGCGGTACTCAGCCTTGACCGGAATGACGAACCGGTCACCACGGATCGTCACGAGCTGATCCTGGAGCATCTTCGAGACCGAAGACGAGCGGATCATCGAATCCAGCTTCTCACGGATACGTGTCTCTCCCCCGCGCAGCTCGCGGCGGATGGAAGCAAGCTCCGTGCTCGCCGAATCCATAACATCGGCGTTCTCGTCAATACACATGCGGATGGCATCCTCTACATGCTTCTGCTCCGACAGCAGATCACTCTGCGCGAATAGCGCAGGAATGCTCTCATCGTCATGCATGGCATGGAGGAAACGCTTGACCCGGCGGGCCCCGCCAATCGTGTTGCCTACCGCAAGCAGCTCTGCTGTGCCCAGCATCCCGCCAATTGATGCACGCTTCAGCGCAGGCCGGATATCGGTCACGCCGCCGAATGAAGGAATTCCCTTCAACCGGTCAACATTTACCGCCTCATCCGTAGCCTGCAGGAGCTTCTTCACCCCTTCGAAATCACCGGAAGGCTTCAGGAGCTCGGCGGTCAGCCGTCCCATCGGCGTCTGCGTATACTGCATCAATTTATTTAAAATCTTGCGATATTCAAGCGTATGCAAAATTTTGTCGTCCAATTACTGTCACAGCTCCCTTCATAGATGGAACCATTATACCTAATTTAGCCCATTTTCGCTATTTGGGTATGATTTCTGGGCATAGAAAACCGGCTTCGGGCCACAATAACAACGCACATATCCTTAAGCGAACGCCAAAGGAGGTTAGTTCATTGAGATTCTTAGCTCATGTAGTACGGTTCGTGGTCGCAGCAATCGTGCTGATGGTGGTCGGCTGGATTGTTCCGCAGTTCACGGTCGGGGGATTCTGGAGCGCATTCATGCTTGCTCTGGTGATCGCTCTGCTCGGCTGGGTCGTTGAAGGCATTTTCGGCAAAAAAACAACGCCCTTCGGACGCGGTATCGTCGGCTTCCTGGTCAGTGCCCTGGTCATCTGGATTGCCCAGTTTGTCGTCAGCGGTGTCAGTGTCTCGGTGCTTGGTGCCCTGCTTGCCGCACTGGTCATCGGGATCATAGATCTGTTCCTGCCGGTATCCACTCCGTTTGAAGCAGGCAAATAACGGCCCAAGGCACGTGCAGACAATGAAACCCCCAGCTCCCGGTCTATATCGGAATTTGGGGGTTTTCTGTAAGTTTATGTCCTTTAACGGAAGTGACTGCAGAGGTCACTACAGCATTTTTCCCGCCGCGCTTGGCTGTATACAGCGAATCGTCCGTCTTGCGGAACAGCAGCTCCTTGCCGTCTCCAAGCTGGTAGTGACACAATCCGATACTGACCGTAATGGGTTTGTTCCCGGCATACGGATGGCACATGGCAGCAATGCTGATACGCATTTGCTCGACAGCAGCGTAGGCTTCCTGGAAGCTTTTATCCGTAAAAATCACTGCGAATTCCTCCCCGCCATACCTTGCCGCAAAATCATTCAACCCGATCAGGCTGCTCATCTTGGCCGCCACCTCCTTGAGCACAAGATCGCCCACCCAGTGTCCGTATCTGTCATTGACCTGCTTGAAATTATCGATGTCAATTAACGCAAGCTGCAGCCTCAGTCCGTTGTTCTCACACTGCTCCAGCAGCGAATCCAGGTATTCATGGAATGTCTTGTGGTTATACAGGCCGGTTAACGCATCTATCTTCAGCAGCTTGTCCGAGATCGCCCGCTCCACCATCAGCTCCTGCTCCGACTTGGTGAGCTGCTCCAGATATTCGCGCGTCTCACGGCCACGGAGAATCACCGCCTGCGCAGTCAGGGCAAAGACAACATACACACACTCCACCAGCACAAACTCCAGCAGCGGCTTACCGAGCAGCGTCCGTTCAAGCCCAAAGTAGACGCCTGCGTAGAATGCAATACTGAATGCCCCAAGCGAGTACAGCAGCCGCTGGTCGAAATAGATGAGGGCTAGCATAATGGGCATCATCAGTGCCATCTGGGCACCGTCTACATAAGGCTCCAGCACAAAATACATCAGATAGGAAACCATGAAGCTGCAGACCACAACCGCCTGCTTATGATAACGGAGCGAGCGGCGCAGCCAGACCTCCGCAGAAGCCATAGTCAGGATAATCATCACATTGCAGACTATGAATAGATGCCCGTTGCCGGGACTGAATATCGTCTGCATCTCATCAGAACGGGAGTACAGCATATACAGGAACTGGGCGAGCAGCAGACAGAATACGATGATCCAGTAGCCATACAGTATTCTCCGGTGCCATCTCACTGCACTTTGCAACGCGTAATCTATAATGATCTGACTCCCCTGCTTCTAGCCGGATCTTCTAGCCGGATAATATGAAGCTTTAATTATATTAGGCTTAATTATAATTAATTTTAAACTCTTTTGCATCATATTTTTGCAAAATTCGACAAAGTTTGCAGTGGTGGTGACGGCAGCGGTTGGAGTCTTTTATATAGATTGATCAAGACAACTTGACCGATTTAGGCTATGCTAAGGTCAACTGCCCAAGTAGATGAGGAGGATGCACATGATCAGGAAGTCGGCTATTCTATGTTCTATTATATTTGCGCTTCTGCTAACGGCCTGCGGGGGGAACAGCAGCAATTCTGACAGCGCTAACAATGCAGCTGCCGGGAGCAATCTGACGGCGGAGGAAGAACTCGTGATTACGGCCACCAATTATAGCTTTGACCAGCCGGAGTACCATTTGAAGAAGGGCGTCCCTGTCAAAATCATCTTCGAAAATGAGAGCGGCAATCACGGCATACTGGTCCCGGAGATGAAGCTGCGGCTGGACGCCAAGAATTCCTCGCAGGTGGTGCTGCCCGAGGAAGCCGGAACCTACGAGATGACCTGTGCCATCATGTGCGGCTCCGGCCACAGCGGAATGACTGCTAAGATTATTGTGGAATAGCGGGATAATTAACCGAGTGGAATAACCCCGCTTTCGGCGGACTCAGAGGGAATTATCCCTTTCATTTACTCCGTACGCCCGCTTTCGGCGGAATCAGAGGGATTTATCCCTTTCATTTGCTCCGTCCGGGTAGCGTCAAGAAGTTTGTGTAAATGAGTAGAAGTACCTCCCCGGGGTTACGGGTTGGGGGTGTAGTGTTTCTGGGGGAGGGGGAACCCCGACCCCCAGAAATTGGATTCATTGGCTACTCTTCTACGACTGTGGGCAACGAAGGGTAGCGGGCTTCATAGAGCTGGCTGAGCTTCTTTTTCACCGTGTCCACCCCAAAGCCAGGGGTGACTCGCTGCCCAAACCTTTCGTTGTAGCCTAACATCTCCAGATACACGATTTTTTCTGCCGCATCCATGTTGGTCAGGCTGTTCATCGGCTTCAGACGTTTGCGGATTTCCTTGTTCATTCGCTCAATGGGATTGGACGTGTAAATCGCTTTACGCATCGGTTCCGGGTACTTGTAGAACGTCAGTAACGTCGAAAGCTGCTCCTCCCAAGACCGCATTTCCTTCGGGTATAACGCATTCCACTTCGCTTTCACCGTGTCAAAGTTCGCCCGGGCCACGACCTCATCTGGTGCATCATACACGGTCTTCAGGGCCTTAATCACATCGGTTTTGTGCTCCACACGGATTTTGGGTAACGTGGCTCGTACTTTGTGCACCACACAATGCTGCACATCCGCCTGCGGGTAGGTTTCTTTAAAGGCCGCATCGAGCCCCGGCAGTCCGTCAAATACACCGAGCAGCACTTCCTGGGCCCCGCGTGCGTACAGATCTTTGAGCACCTCCCGCCAGCCATTCGAGCTCTCTTGACCCCCTACGTAGAACCCCAGGATTTGACGCTGACCTTCTTCGTCGATTCCCATGGCAAAATAGACGACTTCGCCCCGGACCGTGCCCCGTTTAAGCTTCACGTACAGCCCATCCAGGTAGATCACAGAGTAGCGTTTGCTCAGCGGACGTTTCTGCCACTGGTGGATATCCTCCAGCACCGTAGCGGTGATGTTACTGATGGTGGTGGGCGAGTAATGGCTGCCGAACATGCTTTCAATAAATCGGGCCACGTCCCGGGTTCCCATGCCGGATTTATACATCTGGATCACCGCTTCTTCCAGCCAGCCCTCCCGCCGTTGGTAGGGTTCAAACATCTGAGTTTGAAAGAGACCCTGGCGGTCCCGGGGAACCTGAAGATCCTCGATATGGCCGTATCTCGTATGCAGATCCCGTGTATAGTATCCGTTACGGCTATTGCTGGCACCGGCTTCTTCACTCGCCATAAACCCTTGGATTTCGGCACGCAGGAGCGATTCCATATTCTCTTTCATGAAGTCTTTAACAAGTTTTTCAAATAGATTATTTAGCATATGTTCGGGTACAATAGTCATCGAGTAGGGCTCCTTCTTGGTGTTGTGGTAAACCCGAGGATACCCTACTTTTTTGGTGCCTGGCTAGGCTCCAAATTGTGGTACACAACTTACTTTACGCCATCTCCGTCCGCCCGCTTTCGGCGGAATCAGAGGGATTTATCCCTTTCATTTGCTCCGTCCGCCCGCTTTCGGCGGAATCAGAGGGATTTATCCCTTTCATTTACTCCGCCCGCCCGCTTTCGGCGGAATCAGAGGGATTTTGGACTCCTGTCAAGAAAGTAGACAACAACTACATCGTTTTTCGCTTAAATGTGGCTGCAAACTGAACCGGAGAAACGTAACCCAGCGCCCCATGGATTCGTTTGCGGTTGTAGAAAAATTCAATGTACTGGAAGATGGCATCATACGCCTGTTGCTTCGTTTTAAATCGATTCCAGTACACCAACTCTTTTTTAAGAGGCTGTGAAACGATTCGATACAGGCGTTATCATAACAGTTTCCTTTGCGGCTCATGCTTGCAGTCATCTGGTACGACTTTAGGCGTTCCCGGTAGTCTGCAGAGGCGTACTGGGAGCCCCGATCCGAATGATGAATCAAGCCCTTCCCGGGGCGTTTGGCCTGATAAGCAGCGTCCAGAGCGCCTTGTACGAGGTCAGTGGTCATCCGGTCGCTAAGCCGCCAGCCGACAATCTCCCGGGTACACAGGTCCAGTACGCTCGCCAAGTACATCCGTCCTTCCCGGCAGGGAATGTAGGTGATATCCGCCACCCACGTCTGGTTCGGCTTTTCCGTGTGAAATTGCTGGTTCAACAGGTTGGGGGCAATGGGTAACGGATGGTTGGAGTCGGTGGTGCATACCCGAAATCGTTTCGCGACACAAGAGCGCAGACCGAGTTCCTTCATATACTTTCCTACGGTGCGTTCACTGACCCGGTGCCCTTCACGTTCGAGGAGAACCTTGATTTTGGGACTGCCATAGCGACCCTTAGAGTCATGGAAATGATAGGCTATCCGCTTTAATAGCAACGCTTTGCGGGTGGCTTGGGGGCTAGGTTCTGCTGTTCTCCATTTGTAATAACCGCTCCGGGACACCTGAAAGACACGGCACATCTTCTCCACAGGGAACTCGGAGCGATGATCTTCAATAAGCTGAAATCTCAGTTCTTTGGGTTGCTGAAGATGTGCACTGCTTTTTTTAGGATGGCCATCTCTTCGGTCAGGTCTGCGAGCTCTCGCTCCCTCTCCTTCAGTTGACGTTCCAGCTCTCTGTATTTGTCTGGAGTAATGATGGGCTCATTCTCAAACTGCCGATACTGTCCTAGCCATTTATGCAACGTTTTGGCGGGGATGTCCAGCTCCAGGGCCAATTCCGCTACCGTTTTCGTCTGCTCCTGGATGTACTTGACGGTCTGTCTTTTGTATTCTTCATTGTAGCTTCTCCGTGTTCCACTCATGGGGACACCTCCTCGTTAAACTAATTATCTCTATTCTCTTAACGGGTGTCCACGGTTAACACTAACAGCATTTATCCCTTTCATTTGCTCCGTCCGCCCGCTTTCGGCGGAATCAGAGGGATTTATCCCTTTCATTTGCTCCGTCCGCCCGCTTTCGGCGGAATCAGAGGGATTTATCCCTTTCATTTGCTCCGTCCGCCCGCTTTTGGCGGAATCAGAGGGATTTATCCCTTTCATTTGCTCCGTCCGCCCGCTTTTGGCGGAATCAGAGGGATTTATCCCTTTCATTTCCTTCATTTGCTCGTTAGCCAACTTTCCAGGGACTCAGGGGCAATTGAGGGGCACTAGTGCACCTCATTGGCTCGTTATTGCCCTCATCTGAGGGATTCAGGTGTATTAGTGCACCTCATTTACTCGTTTGGCCGTCATCCGAGGAATTCAGGTGTATTAGTGCACCTCATGGGCTCGTTTGGCCGTCATGCGAGGAATTCAGGTGCACTAGTGCACCTCATGGGCTCGTTTGGCCGTCATGCGAGGAATTCAGGTGCACTAGTGCACCTCATTGGCTCGTTATTGCCCTCATCTGAGGAATTCAGGGGCACTAGTGCACCTCATTGGCTCGTTTTGGCCCTCAACTGAAGAATTCAGGGGCACTAGTGCACCTCATTGGCTCGTTTGGCCTGCACTGGGCTCTTTCACCTGCGCACTGGTATATTATATTCAGTTTTTCGCATACATCCCGCCCACTCCCCCCCGCACGACACATTATTTTCGGTTTTCCGCATACATTAGCCCACGTACCCCCTTGCCAGTAATGATTGTGTTCAGTTTTTCGCATACATCCTCCCTGCAAACCTCCACACACCTGCACATTGTGTTCGGTTTTTCTTAGCCGCATAGTATAGTTTCCTGCTACAACAAATAAGCCGGAAGGGGCAACATCCCTGCCGGCTTATTTGCTCTGTATGCTTAAGCAGCTGCTACAGCCCCTTTTCTTACTTCACACCCTTGCTGCGGCCGGAAATGTCCAGCCAGACGGCGATGACCAGGATGGAGCCTTTGACCACATACTGCCAGAACGACTCCAGTCCCATCAGCGACATGCCGTTATCGAGCGAGGTCATGACCAGCGCCCCGATGAGCGCGCCGATGACCGTTCCGGCTCCGCCCATCAGGGAGGTGCCTCCGATCACACAGGCGGCAATGGCGTCCATCTCGGCCATATTGCCTGCGGTAATGGTCGCCGAGGCCAGGCGGGAGGTCAGCACGATGGCGGCAATGGAGCCGAGCAGGCCGCTGAGGATGAAGACCAGCATCGTCTTGCGCTTGATGTTGATCCCGGAGAGCCGCGCAGCCTCAATATTGCCGCCGATAGCATAGATATGGCGGCCGAAGGTCGTTTTGGTGGACAGGAAGTAAAAAATAGCCGCCAGCACAATAACGAAGATGATTGGGAACGGAATGCCTTTGTAATTGTTCATCAAGGCCACGAAGACTACCACCAGCAGGGACAGTCCTGCTACCTTCGCGATGTCCATACCGAGCGGGGCGACGGTGAACCCGTATTTCTTACGGGAGCGCCGCTTCGTGAACGCGCTATACAGCAGCAGAGCCACTGCGAGCACACCCAGAATGATGCCGAAGCCTGAGGCAAAATAAGCATTGCCGAGCAGCGCCAGCACCGGATCCGATACTGGAATGGTCATCGATTCGGTCACGCCCATCAGCACCCCGCGGAACACCATCATTCCGCCGAGGGTGACGATGAAGGCGGGAATCATTTTATAGGCGACCAGCCAGCCCTGCACCAGACCCAGCACCGCACCGGCGGCCACCGTGCCCAGAATCACTACAATCGCGGGAAGCTCCAGCCAATTGCTGAGTATCGCCGCCATCCCGCCGGTCAAGCCGACGATGGAGCCGACGGACAGATCGATATGGCCCGCCACGATAACCAGTACCATGCCAATGGCGAGTATAGAGGTCACCGACATCTGCGTGAACAGATTGGACAGGTTCCGCGAGGTCAGGAAGGTAGGATTCAGCACGCCGAACAGGACCCAGATCAGAATTAATGCGCCAATCATCGTATAGGCACGCATATCCATTTTGCCGAACAGGGTACGCATGCGCGATCCTCCGGCGGCCGGAACCGCTTCAGGTTCCTTAAGCTCTTTTTGCAGCTGCATCTCTATTTACCTCCTGTGGCGGCCAGCATAATATTCTCCTGCGTTGCTTCGCGCCAATCATATTCCCGTACCAGTTGTCCTTCGCACATCACCAGAATCCGGTCACTCATCCCCAGTACTTCGGGCAGCTCGGAGGAGATCATAATAATGGCTACTCCCTGTTCAACCAACTTGTTCATCAGGTTATAGATTTCGTACTTCGCCCCGACATCGATGCCCCGGGTGGGTTCGTCCATAATCAGAATCTTGGGGCCTGTCATCAGCCATTTGCCGATAACCACCTTCTGCTGGTTGCCCCCGGAGAGTGTGCCGACCAGTGTCTCCAGCGAAGCTGTTTTGGTTCTCAGATCCTTCACGTACTGCTCGGACCACTTAATCTCCTCATTCTCATTAATGACTCCCAGCCTTGAAACCTTGCCGAGTGTGGCTAATGTCGTATTGCGTTTGACGTCCATTCCCATGACCAGTCCCTGGCGCTTGCGGTCTTCCGTGACCAGGGCAATTCCGGCCTTGATCGCTTCGGCAATCGAACGGATCTTGACGGCCTTGCCTTCGATCAGCACCGTGCCTTCGCTTCTTCCCCCATACGCGCCGAACAGGCTGCTGACCAGCTCTGTCCGTCCGGCCCCCATCAGCCCGGCAATGCCCAGAATCTCGCCTTGACGGAGCGTGAACCCAATATCCCGGAGCACCTTCTGCTGACGCTTCTCCGGGTGCCAGACATTATAATCTGCGACCTCAAGCACCTTGTCCCCGGGTGAATGCGGGACGCGCGGATAGCGCTCCGTCAGCTCACGGCCAACCATCAGCGAGACCACCTGGTCGTCATTTGTCGCCTGGCGGTCCAGAGTCGCCACTGTCTTCCCGTCCCGCAACACGGTGATGGAATCGGCCAGCGCGAACACCTCGGGCATTTTGTGCGAGATATAGACACAGGTCACGCCTTCGCGCCGCAGCTGATTCAGAATGCCCATCAGGATGGACACCTCGCTCTCGGTCAGCGCCGCTGTTGGTTCATCCAGAATGAGAATCTTGGTATGCTTGGAGAGCGCCTTGGCGATCTCCACAAGCTGCTGCTGGCCGATGCCAAGATTGCCGATCTTCGTATCCGGCGACAGGTTCAGCCCCACCTTCTTCAGCCACAGCGCAGCCTGATGATATAGCTCATTCCACTGGATCGCCCCGCGCTTCACCGGCTCTGCCCCCAGGAAAATGTTCTCACCCACCGTCATCTCCTTAACAAGCGCAAGCTCCTGGTGAATGATGGAAATCCCAGCGTGCTCCGCATCGGTAATTTTGTGGAATGCCTTCTTCTCCCCGCCGATGCGGATCTCGCCTTCATATGTCCCCGCAGGATACAGTCCGCTCAGCACTTTCATCAGCGTGGATTTGCCTGCGCCGTTCTCCCCGCATAAGGCGTGAATCTCCCCTTGCTTCACCTTGAAATTCACATGGTCCAGCGCCTTCACGCCGGGGAAGCTCTTGCTGATCTCTACCATTTCAAGTACATCCATGCCTGCCGTTCCTCCTTCCGGCCCTCAAGCAGCAAGCAGATGCGGGTTCGCCACTGGCGCCGCATCTGCTTGCCGTACAGGCTGCCCTTATTGTTTCGGCCACTGGTCCTTGGGAACGTTTTTGTACACATCCTCCAGCTTGTGGAAGCCGTCCTTGATCAGCACATCCAGGTTATCTTTATTGACGGCAATCGGATCAAGCAGCACGGATGGAACATCAATTTTTCCGTTGTTAACGGTCTTATCTGTCGAAATAGTCTCGCCCTTGGCAGCCGCCACCGCCATTTCCGCCGCCTTCGTGGCAATCGCATTGATCGGCTTGTAGACCGTCATTAGCTGTGTGCCTTCGGCTATACGCTGTACCGCGGCAAGGTCCGCATCCTGGCCGGATACCGGAATTTTGCCCGCCATGCCCTGCGCCGTCAGCGCCTGGATTGAGCCGCCAGCTGTCCCGTCGTTCGCCGCAACCACGCCCTGTACATCGTTATTGTTCGCGGTCAGCGCATTCTCCATATTCTTCAGCGCTTCCTCGGGCTTCCAGTCCTTGGAGAACTGGTCGTAGACGATTTTGATATCGCCCTTGTCTGCCAGCGGCTTCAGAATATTCATCGCGCCTTCCTTGAACATGTGGGCATTGTTATCAGTATCCGCGCCGCCGATGTAGACAATGTTGCCCTTAGGCGCCTTGTCGATGACTGCCTGAGCCTGGAATTCACCAACACGTACATTATCGAAGGAGATGTAATAATCCACCTCGGAATTGTTAATCAGCCGGTCATAGGCAATGACCTTGATACCTTCCTTATGCGCCTTATCCACGATCGGAGCCGTAGCCTCCGCATTATGGGCAATGACCACGAGCACATCCACACCCTGGGAGATCAGTTGCTCCGCCTGGCTTAGCTGGGTAGCATCATCCCCGTTTGCGGCCAGCACCTTCACTTCTCCGCCAAGCTCCTGCACCTTTGCTGTGAAAATATCCCGGTCCTTCTGCCAGCGCTCCTCCTTCAAGGTATCCATGGACATGCCGATGACAATTTTGTCCCCGTCCTTGGCCGCTCCTGCAGATTCCTTCTTCTCGTTGTCACCGCTGGAGACCACACCACAGCCCGCCATCGATGCCGCCAGCACCATCGCCGCCATCCCGAGGAAAATTGCTCTTCCGTATTTTCTCACTATTGCTACGCCCCTTTTCGTTAGCTTTATATTTGATTGCGCTTACAAAAAAAGTGTAGCATGGAAAAACCGCCCCGGGAGCAGCGATTCCCTGCACTTATTTGCCCTCCACCCGCATTCTTGGTCTTGCCTGCTGTAATGTAATTCTCCGCCCCGGCTTTCATAGGATAATCCGGGGCAACAGCATAAAAAAGTCCTTGCTACTCAGCAAGGACCCGATTTCTCCTGCTGCTGGCGGAATTCGCTTGGCGTCATCCCCGCAGCCTTCTTGAAGACCCGGCTGAAATAATTCGGGTCTTTATAGCCTACTTCATAGCAGATTTCCTTCAGGTTCAGCTGATCCTCAGCGATCAGGCGTTTCGCTTCATTAATCCGCAACCGTGTGATGTAGTCAATAAAGGTCTCCCCCTCATGCTGCCGGAACAATTTGCTGAAATAATGCGGGCTGAGGTTCACATATTCAGCCGTCTGCTCCATGGAGATATCCTCTTTATACTTCTGGCTGATATAGAGCAGCGCCCGCTGATGCACATGGGACCGGTGATGCTCCTGCTCCTCTTCCAGGCCATCGATCAGCCGCTCCAGCCAGGACTCCGCGCTTAACCGCAGAGCGCGCGGATCTTCCGCTGCGTTCAGCGAAGCCAGCAGCTCCGCGCCGGTTGTGGAGTGAACGCCTCTGGCCAGAAACAGCAGCAGGCCGGTTACCTCCCCGCGCACGGCAGACAATGTCTGCTCCCCTCCCTGCTCGAAGGAGTCATACAGCAGGCTGAAGCGCTGGGCGGCCTCCTGCTTGCTGCGCTGGAGCAAGGCGGTAAGCAGCTTCTTCTCTTCATCCAGCGGGACCGCCGTCTGCCCCGAGCTCTGAATCATATCATCGTAATGATGCACACCGGATGAATGCTGGTGGTCTGCACATACCCGGACGGCTTCGCGGTAAGAGCGGCTAAGCCCGTCCCAGCCCTCGCGGATCGAGCCGATGCCGATGCCTAGAGGCAGGCCGAAGCGCTCCCGGGCATAGGTGCGGAGCCGCTCCCCCCAGTCCAGCGAGCTGACACGCTGGGAATATCCTGTCCTCCCCGGCGGCAAGGGAATGAACAGCGCCAGCTGATGCCCGGCCAGCGGTCCGGCGAGGCAGCCCAGTCCTGTTTTGGCAAACTGCTTGAGCGCCTCATAGATCTCCCGCTTGGACTGCCGGAATGTCTCCCAGCCGCTCTCCCCGTGCCGGGGGAAGGACAGGACCATCGCGTAGCCCTTGCTGAAGTGCAGCTCCAGCAGCCCGGCCAGCTGCTCCGGTTCCAGATCCTGCACATGCTCCAGCATCAGCATCAGAGTCAGCTCATTCTCGGCCAGCGGCAGCAGATGGGCCAGCTTCTCCTGCAGCTCCAGCTGTTCATTCCTGCTCCGCCGCTCCTCCTCAATGACCGCCATCAGCTTCCGCAGCACCTCCGCAACCTCTTCCCGCCGGGCCGGCTTCAACAGATAATCGCGCACCCCCAGCAGCAGCCCCTCCTTGGCATACGCGAAGTAGTCATGGGCCGTAATCATCACAATCTGCGCCGCCGGAAGCTTCTCCCGGATCTGCCGCACCGCCTCCAGCCCCTGGATACCGGGCATCTTAATATCCATGAAAATCATATCCGGCCGGTGCTCCTCCGCCAGCTGAATCGCCTTCCGCCCGTTCCCGGCATGCAGGAATTCGAACTTGTCCGGGATCAGATGCCGGATCATCAGCTCCAGCCCCTCCCGCTCCAGTGCTTCATCATCTGCGATCAGCAGCTTGTACATCGTTATCTTTTCCCCCTTCACTTCAGGTGAGTGCCTCTAGGCCGAGGTCCGGAAGGGCAGCCGGAACAGCACCGCCGTCCCCTGCCCTTCACTGCTGTTGATCTCGATGAGCTGCTGGCCGTCGAAGAATAAATGCAGTCTTTTAAAAACATTATGTGTCCCAAGCCCGGTAGACTGGCCCTTCCCGCTGGAATGCGGCGCCTCCTGCTGAGTCGAGCCCATCAGCCGGGCTACCGTCTCGCGGTTCATGCCCGCCCCGTTATCACTGATCACAATCTCCACCTGCCCGCTGCGGTAACGGATCGATAGCGTAAGTATAGCCCCCTCCTCCATCTGCTCCAGACCATGAACGAAGGCATTCTCGAAGATCGGCTGCAGCGTCAGACACGGCACCATCCCGTCCATCGCCTCCTCATCAATCTCCATCTCAAAAGCAATCCGGTCCCGGAAGCGGGCCCGCTGGATGTTGATATACTCATTCACATGCTCGACCTCCTCGCGCAGCGGAACGGCCTGGTCCAGCTTTTGCAGATTATAGCGGAGCATACGCGAGACCGACACGGTCAGATCACTGGTTCTCGCCGCCCCTTCCAGATACGCAAGCTTGGCGATGGAATTCAGTGTGTTGAACAGGAAATGCGGATTGATCTGGCTCTGCAGCATTTTCAGCTCCAGCTCCTTGACCAGCCGGTCCTTCTCCGCACTCTGAATGTTCTCCTTCATCAGCTCCTGGATATTATCAATCATCCCGTTAAAAGCGCGGCACAGTATGCTGATCTCATCGTTATTGACGCTCTCCGGCGCCTTGGTATCCATCCGTCCCTTCGAGATCTGCTTGGCCGTTGCCACCAGGCGGCGGATCGGTCCGGTAATGCTGCTGGACAGCCAGACCGCCATACAGATACTAAGCAGCGCCGCAGTAATCACCAGCAGACTGCCCATCCGGTTCAGCTTCGCTGTCGTGGACATGATCTCCGCGTAGATCGGCTTATATTGGTCCAGCTCCAGATCAACCAGCTCCTGAGCCTCCTCGCGGATGAACCGCTGCGTCTGCTCCGCCTCGATATAGGCACCTGCCAGCGAATTCGCATCCTGTCCGTCAATCTCCGTAATCATCTGACCCGCCTGCTCCACAAAAGTATCAATAAGGTGGCTGTAGTTCATCAGCGGAAGGCCGCTGCCCCCGATGGTATTCATTCCGTCCAGCCTGCTGCGCAGCTCCAGCACCGCGCCCAGATGCTTTTCCACCTCCGGGAAGCTGTCCGTATCCACCTGCATAATGAAGCGGTTCAAGGAGCGCATATTCTCGCCGACCTCATAGGATACCTCCTTATACAGCATGATCCGGTTCATCATCAGATGGTAGCTCTCCTGCACATTCTTCCCGCTCTGGAACAGTACGAAGGAGACCGAGCTCATCAGCAGCACCAGCAGCGGAATGCAGATCAGCAGCTTCACTCGGATACTCATAGGCTCTCCCCCTCCTGCACATTGGTCTTATCCAGTACCTTCACTCCTGTGTAGTACCGGGGCTGCAGATGGGCACCATTAAAATACTCATGGAGCAGCCGGACCGCCATATTCCCCATCAGGTAGGGCTGCTGTGCAACAGTCGCTGTGATTGCTCCCCGGCTGATGGCATCCAGCGTCTCCGCCTGGTTATCGAAGCCGATAATGGTCAGCGGACCGCGCTTCAGGCTTCTCGATGCTTGGAGTACACCGAGCGCGTCCGTTGAACTGGTGCCCACCATTACATCAATCTCCGGATGATACCTAAGCATATCCGCCGCCTGCTGGATTGCTTCCATATGCGAGATGTTGGAGCTGCGGACATCGACAATCTCCATGCCGCCATAGTCTTTCACGATATTCTTCAGCCCGTCCAGGCGCTGAAGCTGGTTCTTGGCCAGCTCGCTGCCGATGATCACACCTATTTTGCCCTTCCCGCCAGTCGTCTTCACTACCATGCGTCCCAATGCCTCACCGGCAGCTACATTGTCGGTCCCCACATAGGCCAGTCTCCGGCTGGCGGGAGCATCCGTGTCAATCGTGATCACCGGAATCCCCCGGTTCACCGCCTTATCAATCACCGGCGTGAACTTCTCGTCGTTGAGCCCCTGCACGATGATCGCATCCGCCTGGGCGGCAATCGCTTTTTCCAGCAGACTGATCTGCTCTTCCATGTTGTTGCGCACCGGTCCCGTGAATTCGATCTCTATCCCGTATTTCGCTGCAGCCTCCGCGGCCCCCTTCTCGACCATCTCCCAGTACGGGTGGTACCGCTCCTGCTCGATCAGCACAATATGATATCCGGGCTTGTCCTGAATCGGCTCCCCGCTCAATTCCTTAACGATATTGCCCATCCGGGCGGAATGATGCGCAAAGCCTATAAACAAATATGACAACAGTATAAAAAGCACAACAACCCCAGCGCCGCTGACCCATTTCTTATCCATCCCGTTCACCTCAACCAACATCCTACCCCGGGTTGTAACCGGTTGCAATACTTATTATGTCAAAAGCACTTGTGCTACTCATTTGCTCATTTAACCAACTTCCGCTCGATTCAGGGGCACTTGTGCTCCTCAATGTGACCTGAGAACGCCGAAGTTGCACCTTTTGCAGGATTTCTAACGGATTGCAGCTTGAGAACGCCGAATGTTGCACATTTTGCAGGAATGTTACTGGTGGAGCGGGTCATTGGCATTGAGATGTTGCATTCTAGGCAGGATTTCCCGCAATTAGCTGCTTCAGAGGTACGAATGTTGTATTTAGTGCAGGAATTGTGCATTACTTCACTCCAGCCAACTTTAGAGCAGCAGCCCTCCCTTGCAGTCCCACTAAGGATGAATCCGCCCACCGTCCCTGCACAGCAGAAAAAGCCGTTCTAAGCATTCCTGCTTACAACAGCTCTTCCTGTGATGCATCCGCCATTCAACTGTCCTGTTCGATCAGTTGAATCCATTCATTATATTCACTCTGTAGCTTGGCATATTCCGCCTGCAGGCTGCGATGCTCCTGGGACAGCTTCTCCAGCTCTCCCTGCTGCAGCTCGAACTGGGCCTGTACCAGCCGCAGCTGGCCTTGGACCATCTCATAGCTCTCGCCGATCTCATCCAGCCGCTGCTCTGCTTCGGTGCGCGAGCGGCTGACTGATTCCGCCTGAGCCTCGGCTTCTCCGGCCTCCTGCTGCCAGATCTCAATCTCCTCGCGCAGCTGTGCTTCCTGCTCGTTCCATTGCTGCTCACGCTGCAGAAGCTCCTCATATTTCTGCTTCCAGGTAGCTTCATACTCCCGGGTCTCGCGAAGTGCTTCCTGCTGCTCCATCGCCGTAGCCGCAGCTTCACGTCCTGCCTCATACAGCTCTTCCAGACGCCGCGCAGCTTCCTCGCCTTCGGCTTCCAGCAGCTCGCAGCGTTCCTTCAGCTGCTCCCCGTCCTGCAGAATCTCGTCGTACTGGGCGATCAGCTCCTCGTAGCGGCCGCGCAGCGCAGCCAGTTCCTTGCGGGCTGCCTGTGCCGCCTCCTGCTGAACGGCAAGCTCCTGCTCCGCTTCGGCACGAAGCCGCGCCTCTTGATCAAGCTGCTGAACCATGCCGTCTGCCTGTCCGCGAAGAGTCTCCACTTCGCGCTGCAAGGCTGCCGACTTCTCCCCCTCTTCCAGAAGGTTCATCTCCAGCTCGCTGATATCCTCCATATGCTTGTTCGCACGCTCCTGCCAGGACGCCGCTTCCTCTGCCGTACGGTCGAATTCCACCTGCGTCCGGCTGAGCTGATCTGCCGTCTCCCGCAGCGATGTGCGCAGTGCTGCCGCTTCTTCCTGCGTCAGCTCATAACGCTGGCGCAGCCCTCCCAGCTCATCGTTCAGCAGATTGCCCAGCTCCTTAGCCGTGTGCAGCTCTTCCTGCGCTTCGCTTAGCTTACCCTCTAGATCCCGCAGTTCGCTGCGGATCTCTACCGCCTCGCTCTGCGATGCCGCAACCTGCTTACGCAGCTCATCCAGCTCTTCGTTTAGCAGGTTGCCCAACTCGCTCGCCGTGTGCAGCTCTTCCAGCGCAGCGCTTAGCTTGCCCTCTGCGTCCCGCAGCTTGCTGCGGAGCGCTTCCGCCTCGCTCTGCGCAGCTACAACCTGCTGGCGCAGCCCTTCCACCTCTTCGTTCAGCAGGGTGCCCAGCTCGTTCGCCGTGTGCAGCTCTTCCAGCGCAACGCTTAGCTTGTCCTCTGCGTCCCGCAGCTTGCTGCGGAGCGCTTCCGCCTCGCTCTGCGAAGCCGCAGCCTGCTTGCGCACTTCCTCCAGCGCCGCACTCTGCTGCTCTCCTTGCTCAGCGGCAAGCTTAAGCTCCTCTCCGAGCTGCTCCTCCCGCTTCAGCACAGCTTCGTACTGCGCCAGCAGCGTCAGCCTCGCATCGCGTTCGCCCTTCAGCCCGGCCTCCGCTGCCCGCAGCCGGGACTGGAGCTGCCCGGTTCCGCCGCGCAGCTCGCCAAGCTGCTTCTCCAGCTCCTGAAGCTGCTGCTTGTGCCGGTGCTCCTGCGTCCCCTGGGACTGCCGCAGCTCCTTGGTCTTGGCCTGCTCCTTCTCAAGCGCTTCCCGTTCCCCGGTAAGCTCACTTGTGAGCGCAGCCTTGGTATCAGCCAGCTCCTTGCTGAGCGTGGAGCGGATCTCCACGATCTCGCTGCCCATCGACTCCCGCGTCTCATGCAACTCCTGCTCCAGAGCAGACAACGTCTCTGTCTTCTCGCGGGTCAGCGTCTCGCGCAGCTGCTCCAGTTCCTGCTGATGGGCAGACTTCATCTGTTCCAGCTGCTGCATCCGCATAGCTTCTGCGGCCTCCAGCTCCTGACGTGCTGCCTCGCGGCTTGCAGCCTGCTCTGCTTCATGCCCCTCACGCAGCGCCTTCAGCTCATCCTCTCGCGCCTTCAGCTCCTGCACCAGCTGCTCGCGGGCAGCGTCCGCCGCCTGCTTCTCTTCCTCCAGCAGCTGGGCATGCAGCTGCCTCTCCTGCTCCTGCTGCTCCAGATGCCTTGAGCGTTCTTCTTCGGCGGCGGCAACCAGCCGCGCAGCCTCTTCCTTCGCTGCGGCTTCCAGCTTCTCATATTCTTCCTGCTGTTCACGCTGTGCTTCCTGAAGGCGTGACACCTCCACGCGAAGCTCAGTGCGTTCACCGGTCAGCATATTCAGCTCATTCTTGAAATCCTGAACCTGGATTGCCTGCTCTGCCATATGTACAGCTGTAAGCACCGCAATCCGCGGCGTATCCAGTCTGGAATGTGATTTCGATATTGCACGCATATGCTCATCGACATGACGGGCGACCTGTTTCATATATTCTGTGCTGCTTCCGACAAGCTTGTAGGAAGTTCCGTATATCTCCACGGCGACACGGGTCCGGTCCATAGCCACAGTTGTGCCCTCCTTTGTATGTGTGCGGATTCTAAGTTGGTTTCTTTGCTCTTACTCCTATTGTAGCGTGATTTCCTGACCTTTGGCAAAAGCACGCGTCCATTGCATTTATTTGCATGTTCCTCCGCACTTCACATGGGTACAGAAAAGCCGCAGCGAATCTCTGTTTCTAAATGGATTCGCTGCGGCTTTGCACAATTCCTGCTATTTTCTTAATTCTGCACCAAAAGTTTGTTCAAGCGCAGAGACCACTTTGTCATGCACTTCCACAACCTCTTCGTCAGTCAGCGTATGCTCGGTGTGGCGGTACAAGAGCGACAGGGCAACGCTCTTCTTACCCGCCTCCATCTTGCCTCCTGTGTAGATATCAAATACCTGCACATTTTGCAGCAGAGTACCCCCGTGCTCACGGATCGCCGCGATCAGGTCGCCTGCCGGAACCGCGTCATCCACTACCACCGCAATGTCCCGTTCCATGCCCGGGAAGCGGTGAAGCTCGCTATACTGCAATTGGGCACGCGCCGCATCATAGAGCGGCTGGAGCAGGACTTCGGATACGTAGGTATCCTCCAGATCCATCCGGCGCTGCAGCTCGGGATGAAGCTGCCCCATCGAACCAATCTTCACACGGCCCTCTGCCTGAAGCAGATAGATGGAAGCAGAGCGTCCCGGATGATAGCCTTCAGGCGCGTCCCCTTCATAGACTACGCGATCCGTAAGGCCCAGATGCGCAAATACAGTCTCCAGCGCCCCCTTGAGGTCGAAGAAATCCACCGGCTCAGCAGCCACGTTCCACTGCTTGGCTGCACGCGTACCACTCAGCAGCAGCCCCAGCACCGGCAGCTCGCTCGGCTGGCGGGTAAGGACTTCTTCTTCCGTGAAGAACACATTTCCGATTTCGAACAACGCCAGATCGCCTTGGCGGCGGTTCGTGTTGTAGAGGGCAATGTCCAGCAGCTGCGGCAGCAGGCTGGTACGCAGCACGCTGCGCTCCTCGCTCATCGGCATCGCCAGCTTCACTGACTGCTTGCCTTCCGCCAGCATAGGGAAGAGCTTGCTCTGCTCCGGCTGGATGAAGGAATAGCCCATAACCTCCTGATATCCGCCCAGTGAGAGCAGGCGGCGCAGCTCGCGGCGCAGGGACTGCTGTCTGGTAAGCGCACCAGGTGTTGTTGTGCCTTCGATCAGCGTGGTCGGAATGTTGTCATAGCCGTATAAGCGGGCGATCTCTTCAATCAGATCCACATCCTGCGTAATGTCTCCGCGCCGTGTCGGCACCTCGACCTCGACGATTCCCTGAGCCGCATCACCGCACTTGAAATGCAGACGTCCGAACAGGGTTTTCACTTCCAGCAATGACAGATCTGTCCCGAGATAGCGGTTCAGCTTCTCCAGCGATAATTGCAGCACTTTCTCCTGACCAGCGATACTTCCGGCCTGGACGATCCCTTCATGCACCGTTCCTCCGGCATACCGGGCAATCAGTGCAGCCGCGCGGTTAAGCGCAGGGATGACCGCATTCGGGTCGACTTCCTTCTCGAACCGTTGGGACGCTTCTGAGCGCAGACCGAGCTGACGCGAGGTCTTGCGTACCGTTCCGCCATCGAATTTGGCTGATTCCAGTACGATATTAACGGTGTCTGCGGTAACCTCTGTTGACAGTCCGCCCATCACTCCTGCCAGGCCAATTGCGCCTGAACCGTCGGCAATGACCAGCATCTGCGGCTCAAGCTTGCGCTCTTGGCCGTCAAGGGTTACCAGTCGTTCCCCTTCACGGGCAAACCGTACACCGATGGTTCCGCCCTGGACCTGCCCGCCGTCAAATGCATGCAGCGGCTGTCCGTATTCCAGCATCACATAGTTGGTAATATCCACGATATTGTTAATCGGACGCACCCCGGCCGCCATCAGGCGGTTCTGAATCCACAGCGGGGACGGCGCGGTCTTCACTCCGGCAATATAACGCACGGCATAATGGCTGCAGAATGCCTCGTCCTCAATCGTAACCGTAATGGAGTCCGCAGCCTTGCCGCCCGTTTCTACGAGCTCTGCCGCCGGATCAGCCAGCTTCAGCTCACGGCCCAGCACCGCGCTTACCTCATAAGCGGCACCGATCATGCTCAGACAGTCGGAACGGTTCGGTGTCAGATCGAAATCAAGGATTTCGTCATTCAGTCCGAGCACCTTGAGAATATCCTGGCCCACCTCGGTCTGCTCCGGCAGCACCAGAATGCCCTCCTGCAGCTCTTTAGGCAGCAGCTTGTCGTTCAGGCCCAGCTCTTTGGCCGAGCAGATCATCCCCTGCGACAGCACGCCGCGCAGCTTGGCTTTTTTGATTTCCAGGCCCGGCAGCTTGGCGCCCACCAGCGCGACCGGTACCTTCTGGCCCGCTGCGACATTCTTCGCTCCGCAGACGATCTGCAGATCCTCGCCCTGCCCGGCATCGACGATGCAGATATTCAGCTTATCGGCGTCGGGGTGCTTTTCTTTGGATTTCACGTAGCCGGTCACAATCCCGGAAATCCCTTTGTTGCGGCGTTCTACTCCGTCAATCTCGATGCCGGCGGTGGTGATTTTGTCCGCCAAGCTATCTGCGGTAACCCCTTCCAGCGATATATAATCGGCCAGCCAGGCGGTTGATACTTTCATAATCGCACACTTCCTTTTTGTTTCAGATGTATTGATCTCCATGGCGGCCTGCGCTTCGCGCACGGAAGCGGATATACAACAAGCCATAGTGCCAACTTCGTCCTAACCCAAATTCCTGTATTCCAGTGTACCTCCAGAGAAGTTTTGGACTTCCGGCCGCTGTTGTCTGCAGATTTCTTGATTTATCCCGTTTTTAACGGTTGAAATCCGCAGACAAAGGCGGTCGCTACTGCTCCTCCAGTTCCAAAATTCCCCTCCGCCACTTTTCCTTCAACTTGAATTTTTTAGTTCAATCTATATAGCAGTAAAAATTCAAACACAAAGGCGGTCGCTATCGCTCCTCCAGTTCCAAAATTCCCCTCCGGCTTATCAGTATCCGGCCCGCGCCCCATACACACCCGCCAAATCCCTAAATCCCCTTGAACTGCTTCACAAAGCCCATATCATTCGTGTAGAAGTAACGGATGTCATCGATGCCGTACTTCAGCATCGCGATCCGCTCAGCGCCCATGCCAAACGCGAAGCCGCTGTAGACCTCAGGGTCGTAGCCGCCCATCCGCAGCACATTCGGGTGCACCATACCGGCGCCGAGAATCTCAAGCCAGCCGCTCTGCTTGCAGAGCCGGCAGCCTTCGCCGCCGCATTTGAAGCAGCTTACATCCACCTCAACGCTAGGCTCGGTGAACGGGAAGAAGCTTGGGCGCAGGCGGATGCCCGCGCTAGGACCGAACATCTCCTTCATGAACTGCTGCAGGGTCCCCTTCAGGTCGCTCATACGGATATTGCGTCCGATCACCAGACCTTCAATCTGATGGAACTGGAAGGAGTGGGTCGCATCGTCGTCGTCACGGCGGAACACCTTGCCCGGACAGATGACCTTGACTGGAGTCTCCCCGTTCATCGCCTGCATGGTGCGGATCTGAACCGGCGAGGTCTGTGTGCGCATCAGAATATCTTCCGTAATATAGAAGGAATCCTGCATATCGCGGGCCGGATGGTTCTTCGGAAGGTTAAGCGCCTCGAAGTTGTAATAATCTGTCTCCACTTCCGGTCCTTCCGCCACCTTGTAGCCCATACCGATGAAAATATCCTCGATCTCCTGAATCACCCGGCTGAGCGGATGAATGCCGCCCTGCGGCATGCCGCGGCCCGGCAGGGTTACATCGACCTTCTCCGCATTCAGGCGGTTCTCCGTCTCCTGCTGCTGGAACAGCTCCTGCTTGGCGCCGATCACCTCTTCAATGGCGCTGCGCACCAGATTGGCCACCTGGCCGATCACCGGACGCTCCTCCGCGCTTAGTCCGCCCATACCGCGCAGAACCTCTGTCAGCTCGCCTTTTTTGCCAAGGTATTTGACGCGCAGATCATTCAGAATCTGCGGATCGGACACCGCCTGCAGCTTCGTCAGTGCCTCGGCCTTCAGTGCTTCCAATTTGTCTTTCATGGCTTGTACTGCCCCCTCAAATCTCATATTGTTCAACAAAAAAAGGCCTTTCCTCCCGGTAAAGGGACGAAAAGACCGTGGTACCACCCTTGTTAGACGGCCGTACGCTTCCCTTAAGAGCAATATTCCCTCTTTCGGTACGGCAAAGACCTGTCTCACTTTATACAGAAATAACGGTCTGCGGCCGGTCCCCCCTACTAGCACTCTTCAAGGAAGCCTTGATGTACATTCAGGGAACTGCTCCGGAGTGAACTTCGGCAGCTCTGCTCTCTTAGAAACGCTCTCAATCTGCGGCGCTTCCTCCCTGTAAGCCAGGCACTGCGTACTCTTCTCCATCATTGCATGTATGCGGATTATATCCTCTGCACTTCGATCCTCCGCTTGGGAAGATATGCCCATCTATTATATGCAAAAACAGCCCGTTTGACAAGCTGCGCTAATTCCGCTTATTTTTTATCTTCTTTTAAGCTTCCTTTAAGCTTCAGCGCGGTTTGAAGGCTTTTTTTCAGCGGGCATTCAGTCAATGCTGATATTTTGCCTTATGAGATCATTCAAGGAGGAAATTACATGCCTACACGAAAAAAAGCATTTGTTCTGCTGCTGCTCAGCACATTTGCCGCAATTCAAACCGCAGGAAGCCCGGGAACCACGGCCTATGCTGCTTCATCCGGTTCTACGGCTGCCACAGCAGCAAGCCCGGTCACGGAAGTCTCCACTCTTAACAGTCTAAGTGCGCTCAAGCTCGCTACCACGCTTCAGGTGAAGCTGAGCCATGTAGGGATTCAGAGCCAAACCGGCGGTAATATTCTCACCTACACGCTTACCTACACCAATACTGCCGGCAGCAGCGTCAATCTGGCGGACTATTTCTCCAAAATAGTAACGGCGGGCGGCAGCGTCATCAAGGGAATACCGGTCAGCGCAGACAGTACAGTCAAGAAAATCCCCGCAAAGCAAAGCACCAGCCTTACATACTATGCGAATATTGGAACTGCCGCCTCCGTCAAAGGACTTAAAATCAACATCTACGGCTGGAATTTCAGCGCCGCTAATTATGAACAGCGTATAGGCACGTTCACGGTCCCAGCCAATTATTCTCTGTCCTCGCTTACAGGAGAGACCCGGAAGGTTGAACTCGGCGGCCTTACAGCCGGCACCAAAGCCGAATCCGTGCAAATCTACAAATATAACGGCAAAGTCTATGCTAAGGTCGGGCTTAGCTTAACCAATCTGGGTACCAAAGTGCTTACAGATCCGGGCTATAGCTTGTACCTGAAATCCTCGGGCGGCTCTGTCTTCACACTTACACTGGATGACAGCAGCTCCGAATTCAAGCTTCAGCCTCAGGAGAAGAAGACGCTCTATTATATGACCGAGATCCCCTCCTACATGAATCTCAGCAAGCTAACGCTACAGATCGCTAAGCTGGATGAAGGACTCAAGCTGTACCTGCCTGTCTCTTCCTACGCGCTTCCGGCTGCGGTAACCGCCGATTTCACTGTAGCGGCGGGCTATACCAAAAAGGTCTCCATCGGCAGCAATATCGTGGACATGCAGCTGCTGAAGGCAACTGTGCATGCGGATAACGGGAACGGTGTCTGGAGCTATCAGCTCCGGGTGAAGAATACCGGCAGCACAGCGGTTACTTTGCCTGCTTATGAGCTTAACGTCAATTCGGCGGAAGGCTATAGCTTCCCGGTGACGTCCACAACCTTGAGCAGCCTGACCCTGAAGCCGCTGGAAGACAAGCTGATTGAGCTGAGCGCCAGTGTTCCGCTGGAGCTGGCTCAGAATTCGCTGGAGCTGCGCATGATTGCTCCTGCAGCCAGCGCGGATAAAGTAACGCTGCCTGTGGCCTATTTCCGCATCCCTTATAAGCCGGAGAGCCAGATTCATCTCGCCGCCGAGACCAGCGTAACCAATACCTACGGCACGTTCGCTGTCTCTCTGGACTCCCTGCTGCGTCTGCCTTGGGGCAGCGAGGATCTGGTGCAGGCTGTACTAACGATACGCAATGCAACGTCCAAGACCATTACTTTGCCTGCTTTTACCGGAATACTCCTGGTGGATCAGAAGGATCTCACTTCCTCTTCACAGACTTATACGGGCAACAGCTCTTCAGTCCTTGCCCCTGGTGCCAGCACACAGATATCGGTTCAAGCCCATATTCCATATACCCTGGATTTCAGACAAGTCAAGCTCATCCTCCAGGAGACCAAGGGTACAGAAGTGTCGCAGTTCCTCTCTCTCAGCACAAGCGACAGTGCCGTTAAAAGTGTTGCACCGCTGGCTCCAGGGGAAGCCTTCAAGATCACGGCCACCGGCAAAAAAGCCACCGTCAAGGAACGTTCCACCCTCCTGTATACAGGAACCGGCTCGAATCTTGTGTACAGCGAAGTGGAAATGAACAGCGACGAAGTCCGGCAGGCAGATCTGGCCCGTCTGTACGCACAGTTCAGGACTGCTGACGGGCAATATTTTGAAGCAACCGTAAGCCAGTCTGAGCTGCCAACCAGCCCTGAGGGCACAACACTGGTTACCTTCTGGGCAAAAGTTCCGGCTGCTCTGGACACGGCAGGTCTTCAGCTGTATATCAGCCAGTCGATTGCGGATGGCAAGCTGACTGCCGCAGGAACGGCTGCGACGGGATATGTGAATACTGCAGCGCTGACACTGGCTCCGGCAGAGGTTACGCCTTTGACCAATCTGGCTTCCGTTCCGCTTTTCCCTTATACACTGGCAGTTACCAGCTCTACAGGGGAACTCACCAAGGGCGAAAGCAGCATTGCTGTGACGTTCAATTACAATCTCAATCAGGATAATGCCTACCAGACAGGCGCTTACCAGCATAAGCTCATCCTTCAGGTTATAGATCCTTATGGACAGTCTCACGAGAAAACACTGACGCTTGGCACCGACTTGACTCTGGGAACAAACAACTCTTATTCTACGACCCTTACCAGCGTCCTGTTCAAAAATCTGAGCTCCGGCACCTACGCCCTTAAATTCTACGATGAATTCCAGGGAATGCGGACGGAGCTCGCCAGCCAGGCCTATTCCCTTGAGGTTACCGCCAAAGCAGCCACGTCTTCCACTGAAGGAGCCGCAAAATGAAGAAGAAAAAGATCATTATTATCGCTTCAGCCATACTCCTCGTTGCTATTGCAGGGATTGCGGGCTATAGACTCTGGCCGGATCAGAACCGGCAGATCAACGCCGCCCCGCTGAATACGGCAGTTGCCAGTAAGGGGGATATTCTGGTGAGTGTCTCGGGTTCAGGTGCAGTATCGGCAATCAACAGCGAGAGCATCCGTACCAAAGAAGCCGGGAAGGTCGATACGGTCATGGTTAAGAAAGGCGATGTCGTTAAAAAAGGCGCGGTGCTGATCACATTTGTCGCGGGCGATCTGGATGATAAGCTGAAGGAAGCCACAAAGTCGCTGGAGAATCTCAAGACAGAGCTGGAAAACAAACAGGAGAGCTACAAGACGCTGGCTATGAATAACGCGGCAGAGGAAGAGCTGGAGTCGGCAAAAAAAGCCATTGATAAGGCCAATAGCGATATCTTAGACCAGCAGGAATCCATCGCTGCCATCCATGAAGATATGGCTCCGCCTGATCCGCTGACCGCTCCGATCGATGGTACGATCACTGCCGTGAATATTACGGCCGGTGAACAGGCCCAGAATGGTACAGAGCTGTTCACCATGACTGATTACGTGAATCTAAGCGTAACCGTTCAGGTAGACGAGCTGGATATCCCCAAAATCAAGCTCAATCAAGTCTCCACCATTACACTGGATGCCCTTGAGGATAAGTCTTTTACCGGTAAAGTTATAGATATAGCCAAAGAAGGAACCTCCTCCAATGGTGTCTCCCTGTTCAACGTCACTGTAGGATTAAATAACTCGGAGGGTGTGCTTATCGGCATGTCTGCGGAGGTGGCGGTTACCATCGAAGAGAAGAAGGATATTCTGACCGTTCCTATCGAAGCTGTAACAAAGATAAACGGGAAATCCTTCGTCAATGTGCCGGTGACCGGCGGAAATGAATCAGGCACCAAAACTTCTGGTAACGGAGCGGCTGGCTCCAAGTCTGCTGAGAGTGGCACGGCTGACGGACAGGCTCCCGGCGGCCAAGGCGAAATCCGGCCGGAAGGAGCAGAAGGCCAGACCGGCGGCAGGGCTGCACGCGGAAGCGGTCAAGGCGGCGGATACCCTCAGGGCGGCGGAGAAGCCCGGGGCGGAGCGTTTTCCGGCGGTGAATTTCCGGCCGGCGCCGGGTTCTCCGGCAGGGCAGCAGGAAGCCGGAGTGCTTCGGGCAATGCCGCCGGCACGCAGCGTGTGGCTGTGGAGACCGGTATCCACAATGAGAGCAGCATCGAAATCGTCAGCGGCTTAAGTGAAGGGGATGAAGTGATCCTCCCAACCGTGATTTCCTCAGGCAATACCACCTCTCCGCAGCAAGGCGGCATGGGTGGTGGCATGGGCGGCTTTGGCAGCGGAGGAATGACCGGCGGGAGCGGAGGCTTTCCCGGCGGGAGCGGGGGCGGCTTCACCGGCGGGGGCAGCGGGGGCAGCAGGGGCGGTTTCTCCGGGGGCGGTGGCGGACGATGACCTCACCAGAACCGCTGATCCGGGTTGAGAATATGCAGCACAGCTTCACGATGGCCGGAGAATCAATGACGGTTCTGAGGAGCCTGAGCTTCACCATTGATCACGGTGAATTCGTTGCGATCATCGGCCCGTCAGGGTCAGGCAAGTCCACCCTGATGAACATGCTGGGCTGCCTCGATGTGGCGAATGAAGGCGATTATTTCCTGGACGGCCAGGAGATCCGCAGGCTGTCTGACAACAAGCTGGCTCAGATCCGCAACGAGAAGATCGGCTTTATATTTCAGAACTTCAATCTGCTGCCGAAATTATCAGCGGTAGAGAATGTAGAGCTGCCCCTGATCTACCGTGGAATGTCCCACAGGGAGCGTAGAGAAATTGCCCGCAGCGCCCTGGTCCGGGTAGGCCTGGAGAGCCGAATGAATCACCGTCCCTCCGAGCTGTCTGGAGGCCAACAGCAGCGTGTGGCTATTGCCCGCGCTCTTGCCGGAACCCCGCCTATTCTTCTTGCCGATGAGCCCACCGGAGCGCTGGACTCCAAGACAGGCAAGGAGGTTCTGCAGATGATTAAGGAGCTTAACGAACAAGGGCATACCATTATTCTGATCACGCATGACCTGGAGATTGCCGAGCAGGCCAAACGGGTGATCCGGATTCAAGACGGGGATCTTGTAGAGGATCGGAAGGTGGTGCACTCATGATGCTGTACCAGAGTATGAAAATGGCCTTCAAAAGTATTCTGAGCAGCAAAATAAGAGCCTTTCTTACCATGCTGGGCATTATTATCGGGGTCTCCTCCGTCATTGCACTTGTCGCTGTGGGCCAGGGCACCACCTCGCAGATTACAGAGTCCCTAAGCTCCCTGGGAACTAACCAGCTGACCGTCAACATTACGGGCCGCGGAGCCACCACTTCGCTAACCTACGAGGAGGCCCTGGCCCTTGGTGAGATTGAAGGGGTGGATAATGTATCCCCGATAATCTCCGGGAACGTAACCGCCAAGCACGGTACCGAGAACGTTTCCGTATCCGTAGAAGGCATTACACCTGCCTACGAAGAGGTCCAGGATTTCCATGTGCAATCCGGAAGATTCCTGCTTGAGATGGATACAGAATACCGGCAGAAGGTTGCGTTAATCGGATCAGATACAGCGGAGGATCTATTCGGTACAGATAATCCTGTAGGCCAAAAGGTACAGATCAACGGAAGCAGCTTCAAGATCGTCGGGTTGCTGGAGAGTAAAGGCTCCACCAGCGTCGGTTCAAGCGACGAGAAGCTGCTGATCCCCATCTCTACAGCCGAACGGTTCCTGCAGAGCAAGGGCGTCCGCTCCATTACGCTCACCACCACTTCCAATGACAATGTGGATGAGGTCAAAACCAAGCTGGAGGCCAGCCTTACAGCCAAATTCAGTGCAGCGGAGAATGCCTACTCTGTCTTTGATTCACGGGAGATGCTGGAAACGGTGAATGAGACCAGCTCCACTCTGTCCATGGCCCTTGGCGGTATCGCAGGTATTTCGTTATTTGTAGGCGGGATAGGGATTATGAACATTATGATTGTCTCAGTCAATGAGCGAACCAGAGAGATCGGCATCCGCAAGGCCATCGGGGCCAAAAAAAAGAACATTATGATGCAGTTCATGATCGAGTCCGTAGTCTTAAGCGGAACCGGGGGTCTGATCGGAGTCGCATTGGGACTTGGCGCCAGCTGGGCTGTCGGTCATTATACCGCCTTGAATGTGGCGCCCTCCTGGAATATGGTGCTGATCTCCTTTTCTTTCTCCTTGATGATCGGTGTCCTCTTCGGAATGATTCCTGCAAGCAAGGCTGCAAGAATGCGCCCTATCTATGCATTGCGCAACGAGTAGCATCCTCCTATACCCAGCAGTTTATAATCTGCTGTTCCATCCGCTGGTCTCAGATTCCTGGGCTGGCGGATTTTTCTGTTATATTTTTAATGCACAATTGATACCACAGGGGTATCGTTTGCAGTAAAAGTGGGTAATAGGACTCAAAGGTCACAATATCTCTACATAGTAGTTAAGTATACATACTAGTTCTTGGTATCGGCTGTAACGGATATGTCTCCACTGTTTCCACTCCGGCTCCAGGGTCTGCTTCTCGGCCTGTGCATCCGCAGCGGAAGCTGACGGGGCTTATTATTTTTTCAGCAATTGCTCTGCTTAAGGGATGTCCTATATACTGGTGAAAAGAAACCGCGATCTAACCGGAAGCTATTCTGTCTATTGCCTCTTTCTTCCCCTGCTCTCTAGGACTCGCTAACGTATACTCTCTTACATGCCTGCATGAAGCCATATTCCGCATAAGGATAAGTTTCGCATGCACCAAAGCTACACCCATGAGATTTGCAAAAGTTCTGTGCGGGGAGAGGATGACAGTGGCCGTTTTTTCGGAAAACACAAGTACACGCAGACTGATTATATTATTCACGTCCATCACCGTTCTTCTGGTTGGGATCAGTGTGGCCTCCCTGCTGATTCTGAATCATACGATGAACAAATTATCCGATTCCTTATACAGTGATGTCTACCAGAATTCCGAGCTCATTCTGAATGCCGACCGCGATCTGTATCAGGCAGCCCTAGCGCTTCAGACCACAGTCGGCGGGACGCTGACCAGCGCGCAGCGCAGTACACTGTCACAGGAATTCGAAGACAATAATGCTCAGGCGCTGCAGCGCGTCAATACCGCCCGCTACAATCTGAATGCGGTGAAGAGCCCGTTCAATGGAATGAAGCAGAGCGAGCTGCTGCTGGACGAGCTGAGGAATGAGCTGGATCACTTCGGAACCACGCTTACCGCATGGAGGGATAACGGCCGGGAGCTGATCTCGCAGCGGGTTCAGAAGAGCTGGAACCCTGCCTCCTATTCTGCCCTCACCATACATACGGAGCTGAATGAAGTACGGGAAAGCCTGAATCAGGCAGAGGACAAGATTGATACCTATGCAAGCCAGGTAATGACAGAGTTCAATAATCTCAAAAGCTCCCTGTTCGCCGTCTACTCTGTATTCCTGTTCCTGCTTGTTCTGGTTATCATCTATCTCAGCCGCAGGCTGATCTCCCTGCAGAACGAAATGCAGGACGAGCAATCGCTCTACCAGCTGATCGGTGAGACGATGTCCGACTTCATTGTGCTGACAGATCCGGACGGTCTGATCCTGTATGCCTCTCCTTCCCATGCAACTGCACTGGGCTATGTGCCAAGCAAAGGGGCGCCGCTCTCCAACTATATCCGTGAAGCCGAGATCTCCTGGGCCAAGCTCAAGAGCGTGGTGCAGTCTTCCCCGAGAATATCCGAGCTGCGCATGCGCTCGGCCGAAGGGCATTGGGTATGGCTGGAGACCAAGGTTACCCCGATTGCAGGCAGCCGTAATTTCCCGGCACAGTTCATGCTGGTCTCGCGTGAGATTACCCAGCGCAAGCAATATGAGGAGCGGCTGCACAAGCTGGCCTTCTATGATCATCTGACGGCGATTCCCAACCGTGCCCATTTCAAAATGTACATGGAGAACCTGATCAACCAGCCCGAGGACCGCCGGCAGGAGATCGCCGTTGCGCTGCTGGACTGCGACCGGTTCAAGCAGCTGAATGATACGCTCGGCCATCTGGCCGGAGATGAATTCCTGCAGCTGCTCTCCCGGGAGCTGCAGCAGACCGTGAAGGGCTCCGGCCAGGCCTTCCGGATCGGCGGGGATGAATTCGCCGTGGTGCTGCACCGTTTCACCAGCCCGCAAATGCTGGACGAGCTGCTGAACCGTCTGCTCCAGCTGTTCAACAAATCCTGGTCCGTCAACCAGGGCTCCAGCTTCCACACCTCTGCCAGCATCGGCGTGGCTCTGTACCCGCAGCACGGCAGCAGCATCAACGAGCTGCTCCGTGCCGCCGATCTTGCGATGTACCGCTCCAAGAACCATGGCGGCAATGAGGCTAACCTGTACAGTGAGCATGTGGATAAGAAGTACAGTGATCAGCGGAACTAGCACTGTCAGAAGTTGACTCCCTATCTATAACTCCTAGCCAAAAAGAGCTGATTAGCTCCCCTCCCACAGGAGATGGAACTAATCAGCTCTTCTTATGTTCTAGCTGGTCTGCTGCAAAGGATCAGCCAGCTCTGTCCTATGCTCTGGACTTCGCTCCCGAACGGTCACCTTGATAACCTGCTCCCCGCTGCCTGAGCAGTCGATGAAGCGGTCAGCGGTGCCGTCCTTCTCCTCCCAGTCGTTCAGCCGGAGGACGTAGCCTATCGTGGAGGTCCCCGGCAGCACTTCAATCCGTGCTACGGCATGACCCTCCTCCATGTGCTGGAAGTCCCGTTGCCCATCCTGAATGCCTGTACCCCACACCCAGAGATTCCAGCCCCGGTAATCGCCGTCCGGGCGGTCATAATGAACTTCTACAATCTTCGATCTTGGCTCGGGCTCCCCGTATTTATCATAGAGTACCATCATCGACAGTCCTGCGACCTCTACACTGCCGTTGTCCGTCTGCCGGAAGGCCTCCGGTCCGGCATGGGTATGATCAACTACGATGTTCCAGCAGCCGGAGGTCTCCGGGAGGCACTGGGTGACCGGCTCCATATTGGCATTATAGATCACCACGATATTATTCCATGTATCTCCGCCAGCATGGTCCTTCAGTCTGTAGGCAACGACTCCGCTGTCACAGCGCAGGAACTCCAGACTGCGTTCAATCTCCTGACGCCCGTGCAGGCGGAAGGCTGGATGTGTCCGGCGCAGCTCAATCAGACCTTTGTAATATTGAAATACTGCAATGAATTTGCTTTTGTTCTCCCAGCGGATCGCATTGATGCAGTCCGGGCTGCGATAGCTGTTATGATCTCCGTATTTGCTGCGCAGCAGCTCATCCCCGGCATGGAGGAACGGAATTCCCTGCGAGGTCAGAATGATTCCGTTAGCCAGCAACGAACGGCGTACCGTCTCATGTTCCAGCACATTCTCGGGATCTACTCCCACATACGGATTCGCCTGCTCTACTGCGGCCTTGAGATCCCCGCCGCCCCGCAGCTTGCCGCCCTCAAGCTCCGGCAGTCCGGCTTCCCCGCGAAGTCCCCGGGTAGCCAGAATTTTGTCCCACAGGTTGAGATTATCATGTGCAGTTACATAGTTCACAGTCTCTGTAGGCGCATCGGTGAATTCATGAATCGCCCCGCTCACCCCGGACGCGATCGCACCTTCTTTGCCGTATTCCCCGGTCACGAAGCCTTTGCCCCAGCCGTCACTGTCTCCCTTGATGGCCGCGCGGAAGTTGTCGTTGAAGACGGCGTAGCCTTTGCCGCGCTGCACGCCCTTCAGCGTCTTGGCGGCAAGCGGCGAGTCGCCGCCTGTCCACGGCTCACCATAGATCAGCAGCCCCGGATTAATCTCCAGCCGCAGTTCCTCGGTAATCTCGCGCATGGTCACGCTGTCCATCAGCCCCATCAGATCGAAGCGGAACCCGTCAATATGGTACTCCTTAGCCCAGTAGGACAGGGAATCCTTGATATACTTGCGGACCATCGGCCGTTCTGTAGCCAGCTCATTGCCCACGCCCGAGCCGTTAGAGAGCCGGCCGCTCTGATCATGGCGGTAGTAATAGTCCGGCACCAGCGGCTGGAAGGGTCCCTTCTGGAACCCATAGGTATGATTGTAGACGACGTCCATAATCACCGAGATGCCGCGGCTGTGCAGCGCCTGAACCATCTCCTTGAATTCCCGGATACGGCTAAGCGGGTTAGCCGGGTCTGTGCTGTAGGAGCCTTCCGGCACATTATAGTGCTGGGGGTCGTAGCCCCAGTTATAGTCTGTGAAGATGGAGGACGCCGGTTCTTCTCCTGGCTTGCCCAGCTCATCCACCGTCTGATAATCGAACACCGGCAGCAGATGAACATGCGTGATGCCCAGCTCAGCCAGATGATCAATGCCCAGCGGATGACCCGCTTCATCCCGCAGGCCGGTCTCGGTGAAGGCCTTGAATTTCCCCTTATACGTCAGACCGGAGCCAGGGTCTGACGAGAAATCGCGGACATGCAGCTCATAGATTACAGCATCTGCCGGATGCGGCAGCCCAGGAGAAGCATCGCTCTCCCAGCCGTCCGGGTTAGTCTCGGACAAATCCACGATAGCCGTCCGCGTTCCATTGGCCGATACAGCTACTGCATAAGGATCGGCCGCTTCATTAATCGACCCGTCGGCAAATACGGCGCGGTACATATAATATTTTCCCTTGAGGTTACCGGGCACCTGGATCGTCCATACTCCGCCTTCAGCACGCTCCATACTAAGAATTTTGCCGCTGTCCTTGTAATCTGCGGTCTGCGGAGTCAGTCCGTTTCCGCCTGTAGCATATAATACGAGCGACACTGTAAAGGCTGTCGGCGCCCAGATCTTAAATACACAGTATTCCGCTGTGTAGGTTAAGCCGAGGTCTTTGCCTTGATAGGTATCGATTTCTTGTTCTGCTTGTATATAATTGCTGCTCATTGCTATTCACCATCCCTACGCTCATCCGTAATACTCCCGGAGAACTATCATTCTATTACTATCAAGCTATGTCCACATTCTCCTTAACTAATACTTTGTACTTGCACAGCTCTGCAAGCGGATGACGCCGGAATTGCTACATAGGGTTCTTTATATAATATGTAACAGTATGTTCACAGGTCTGGGTTAAGGGTGAATTGTGTCACCGGATATATCCTTATATCGGCATGGATAGCCGGGGATTTAAGCTATTTAAATTATAGGTGCTAGTTAACCGAAAGTATACTTGTCCAGCGGCTCCTTGACAATTGTAAAATAATCCAAAACATCAGGACCGCTTCCGCAGCACCCTGCCGTATAACACAATGACAGGTACCAGCAGGAAGCCCGCCGACAGCAGCGAAGCTCTGATAGAGATCCGGCTGCCTATATAACCTACAACCGGACCGCCTGCGCTCTGGCCCAGGGCATCGGACTGGCTGATCATCGACAAGAGTGTAGCCCGGTTCCGGGAGGGCAGCTTCGTGTTCAGCCAGGTGGTATAGATCGGGTCGCTGACCGAACCGACCACCCCCAGGAGCAGTACCGCCCCGATCGCCCAGTAGAAATTAGGCGCAAGTGCCACCATGATAATGCAGCAGGCACGGACGGATGTCAGGAGGAACAAAGCGGCCGCTACTTGGCGTTCCTTTTGCAAATCAATGATTCTCCCGGCCATATAGACAGCCAGCACACCCAGCATAGTAGTCGCCGCACTGATCAGCCCGAAGCCAGCCGCCATCGAGACACCAATCTCCGGGAACCCGACCTCATTCATAAGAAAGACTGGCCACAGACGGTCATATCCTTCAGACGCAGCACCGCTGAATAAAGTTACAACCGTCAGCAGCAGGAGCAGCGGATGATGCCTCAGGATGGAGGCGCCGCTGGCCCAGGTCTTACCCAGCTCACGGATAGCGGAGGATTGCGGCTCACGCTTCCGGCGTACGAACCCGGTCTCCTTCATGTACCGGATCAATATGAATCCCAGGACGAAATAGATAACTCCCCCCGCCAGAAAAGGAAGATTGGACGCAACATGGGATAATCCTACGCTGACCGCAATGCCCAGCAGGGAAGCGCTTAAGCCGAATATTTTGGAGCGCATGAAGAGTCTTCCCGTCTGCTCTTCTCCAAGCTCGTCCACGATCCATGCCGTATCCGCCCCGCTCAGGAAGGTCCAGCCAATCCCGTACAGCATCTGGGAGATCAGCAGCCAGCCGAAGGCAGGCAACAGGGAAGCCGGGTGCATGATCCAGACAATGCTCCCTTCAAGGATAAAAGCACTCCCCACAACGAACACGGCAATGATCACGGACAGCTTGCGGCTATAGGTATCAGCGACCACTCCGGTAATCCCCTCGAACACAAGCACCGTTAACTCCAGCACCGTTCCAATCAGCACCAGCTGAAGCGGATTCAGCTTAAGGTCAACTACATAATAAATACTGTAGGTTGTAAATATCGTACTGGCCGCAAGCGACAACATGAACACATGGAGCAAATAAATCTGTGAAGCACTGAATCTCTGCAAAATGGTTCCACCCTCCGAAAGTAATGGACCCATTATATAAAATAACGCCCGGACGGGCGGTTCCAAATTTGCTGAAATTCAACTCACTTCACGAAAAAAAAGCCCCCTGTAAAGGAGGCTGTAAAGTAGTTGGAGTTATAACCAATGCTCCCCTTACGGGGAGCAGCTAACTGCGGAATGCAGTCAACCAGAGTAGAACGAATTAGTTCACGCGGGATTGCACCAGTGCGGCTACTTCCTCGGCTGTGCCGAGCTGCAGGGCCTGGGCAGCCATTTCCTTCATGTCGGCCGCAGACAGCTTCGAGATCTGGCTGCGTGCTGGCAGAATGGAGGTGGCGCTCATGCTGAATTCATCGAGGCCAAGACCGAGCAGCAGAGGAATAGCCGTGGCATCCCCCGCCATTTCTCCGCACATACCGGTCCATTTGCCTTCGGCGTGTGCAGCATCGATGACGATTTTGACCAGCCGCAGAATTGCCGGGTTGTATGGCTGATACAGGTACGATACCTGTTCATTCATACGGTCCGCAGCCATTGTATATTGGATAAGGTCGTTGGTTCCGATACTGAAGAAATCCACTTCCTTGGCGAACTGATCCGCCAGTACAGCCGTAGAAGGAATCTCTACCATGATCCCCAACTGGATGCTGTCGGATACTTCTTTGCCTTCTTCACGCAGCTTGGCCTTCTCTTCCAGCAGCAGATCACGGGCTGCACGGAATTCACCAAGGGTAGCGATCATCGGGAACATAATGCGCAGGTCGCCGTGGGCACTTGCTCTGAGCAAGGCACGCAGCTGGGTGCGGAAGATATCCTGACGGTCCAGACAGAGTCGGATCGCACGGTAGCCGAGGAACGGGTTCATTTCCTTCGGCAGCTCCAGATAAGGCAGCTCCTTATCTCCGCCGATATCCAGCGTACGTACTACTACCGGCTTGCCTTGCATATTCTCAAGCACGGTCTTGTAGGCGTTATACTGGATCTCTTCGGAAGGCAGCTTATCGCGGCCCATATAGAGGAACTCGGTGCGGTACAGACCTACACCTTCGCCGCCGTTCTCAATAACGCCAGTCACATCATTCGGAGTCCCGATGTTGGCTGCCAGCTCTACATGCTTGCCGTCGGCTGATACCGTCGGCTCGTCGCGGAGCTTTTTCCATTCAGCAATCTGAAGATCGTAAGCTTCCTGCTTCGCTCTATACTCGGCAACCTCAGCTTCTGAAGGGTTGATCAGCACATCTCCGCTCAGACCATCCACGATGACCAGATCGCCTGCTTTGACCAGCGACATCACGTTCTTCGTGCCCACAACCGCCGGAATCTCCAGGGAACGGGCCATAATGGCCGAATGGGAAGTCCGTCCGCCAATATTGGTGGTGAAGCCTTTGACGAAGTTGCGGTTAAGCTGCGCTGTATCCGATGGGGTCAGATCCAGGGCAATAACGATAACCTCTTCACTGATCTCAGCCGGGCTCACATAGTGAATGCCAAGCAGGTGGTTCAGCACACGTTTGGTTACGTCACGCATATCGGCTGCACGTTCCTGCAGGTATGCGCTCTTCATGTTCTGGAACATTTCCACGAATTGAGTAGCTACTTCATTCAGTGCGAAGTCCGCATTTACCGATTCCTCACGGATTTTGTCCATTACAGGGGTAAGGAGCTCAGGGTCATCAAGGATCAGCAGATGTGATTCGAAAATCTCCGCCTTCTTCTCGCCAAGCTCAGCCAAGGTACGCTCTTTGATGGTCTGAAGTTCGCCTCTGGATTTGTCCAGGGCATCCTGCAGCTTCGCAAGCTCAGCGTCCACATCCGTGACCGCTGTTTTGGTAATGGTATAGTCCGGGTGTTCCAGGATAAAGGCACGGGCTACTGCAATACCTGCGGAAGCCGCGATTCCTGAAATTTTATTCATGAACTTCTCCCAGCCCTTCTTTAACCATAACCTCCTGCAGCGCGTTCAGTGCTTCTGCTTCTTCACTGCCTTCAGTAATAAGAGTCAGGGTATCTCCTGCTTCAAGGCCCAGGGACAGAACGCCCAGGATGGATTTAAGGGTAACTTTTTTACCTTTAGCTTCTGCAAAAGCTTCAGTGCCTTTGAATTTTGTAGCTGTATTTACCAGCGCTGTTGCCGGGCGTGCGTGAATTCCGTCTTCGTCAATAATTCTGAAAGTTGTTTGCATAATATAATCCAACTCGCTTTCTGTTAATTTGGGATGGTGAATTATAGTGAAGGCTTGCGCTCCCCTTCATTATAATGGAAGCGTTTCGCCATTGCACATTTTACTGAATGGTGATGATATCCTTGTCGCCGATGCTGACTCTGCCCGGCTTCTTCAAGGTCACGGAGGAGCCTTCCGGCAGGTTGGAGAAGATGACCGGTGAGATGACAGAAGGTGCATTCGCCTTCACATACTCCAGATCCACTTCCATAATCGGCTGTCCGGCAGCTACCAGATCGCCTTCCTCCACCAGAACCGTGAAGCCATGGCCCTTAAGCTTAACAGTGTTGACCCCGATATGCACAAGGACTTCCTTGCCGCCGTCTGACATGATGCCAATGGCGTGCTTACTTGGGAACACGTTGAATACCTTGCCGTATACCGGCGAAGCAATCTTGCCGTCGTAGGGCAGGAAGGCGAAGCCGTCACCGGTCATTTTCTGGGAGAAGACCGCATCGGGAACCTCTGTAATATCCATCAGCTCGCCGTTTACCGGAGATACGATATCCTCAGGTATGATAGCATCACCCTGCTCGCCTGCCTGTTGTTCAAGCTCCGGCTTCGGAGCCGCAGGGGCTGCAGCCGGTGTTCTGCCGTTCATGACATCCTGAATCTGTGACTTGATCGTGTCCGAACGTGTGCCGAAGATCGCTTGTACGTTGTTACCCACTTCAAGAACACCAGAAGCACCAAGCTTCTTCAGACGGTTCTTGTCTACGCCCGCTTTGTCCTTCACTTCAACCCGCAGACGCGTAATGCAGGCATCCAGATGGGTGATATTCTCTTTGCCGCCCAGGGCGGACAGAATGTTGCGCGGCAGATCGTCGCCTGTCTTGGACACACTCTCCAAGCTAACCTCATCCTCATCCTCGGAGGCATCCTCACGGCCAGGCGTCTTCAGGTTGAACTTACGGATAACGAAGCGGAATCCGAAGTAATAAATCACGGCCAATACCAGACCTACCGGGATAACCAGCCACCAGGCGGTACGGTTCGGAATGACGCCGAACAGCACATAGTCGATGAACCCGCCGGAGAAGGTCATGCCGATTTTGACATTCAAGAGGTGCATGGTCATGAAGGAGAGTCCTGCGAATACAGCATGGACTGCGAACAGCAGCGGAGCCACGAACAGGAAGGAGAATTCCAGCGGCTCGGTGATCCCCGTCAGGAACGAGGTCAGCGCTGCGGAAACCATCAAGCTTCCGACAACCCGTCTGTTCTCAGGCTTCGACTCATGGTAGATCGCAAGAGCCGCTGCCGGAAGACCGAACATCATGAACGGATATTTACCGGTAGTAAATGTACCCGCTGTGAACTCCACACCGTCACGAAGCTGCTGCATGAAGATGCGCTGGTCACCGCGGACCAGATCGCCCGCCTTGTCAATATAGCTTCCGAATTCATACCAGAACGGTGAATAGAAGATATGGTGCAGGCCGAACGGAATCAGAGAACGCTCGATGACCCCGAAGATAAAGGCCGACAGCGTCAGGTTGGTATTAATCATACTCTGTGACACATAGTTCAGACCGTGCTGGATCGGCGGCCACACAATCGTGAGTGCAAGACCGAGCATCAGCGAGGTCACCGCCGTCATTATCGGTACGAACCGTTTACCCGCGAAGAAGCCTAAGTACGACGGCAATTCTATACGGAAGAACCTTTTGTACATAGACGCAGCCAGTATCCCGACCAGGATACCACCGAACACCCCAGTCTGCAAGGTTGGTATCCCCAGCACGCTGGAATACGAGAAATCCTTCCAGGTTAGCACGTAAGCATTGACGCCCACTACCGTACCCATGGTTACGTTCATTACCAGGAAGCCGATAATCGCTGCAAGCCCCGCTACGCCTTCTCCTCCGGCCAGCCCGATGGCTACGCCGACTGCAAAGAGCAGGGAGAGGTTATCAAATACGATTTGCCCGGAGTTCATAAGTACTGTGGCTATCGCCTGAACAATATGATTCTCCAGTGCAGGCACATATTGCAGGAAGTCCGGGTTAACCAGCATATTCCCGATTCCAAGCAGCAGGCCCGCCGCAGGCAGAATGGCAACGGGCAACATAAGCGCCTTACCGACTCTCTGCAGAACGCCAAATAATTTTTTAAACATTCGGGTCACTTCCTAATCCTTAATTTCTGTCAACAGAAGCCAAAAAAGGCATGAGCAATACAGTACGCAGATTGCCCGGCTAACGCTAACGTTAGAGTACCCCGAGATGGGGCTGGACAACCATAATACTGTAAATCACTCATGCCTGATCGTATCAGTTACACGTTGGTATTCTGTTGTGATTCATAACAGGGATCATTGTAGCACCATTGATTTGAAGTTGCAACCCCTAAAATCGCTAGAGGATCTCCGGCGGCTCCAGCTCCGGCTCATCTTCCTTCTTCTGGGCAATACGCTGCAGATGAATCGTCAGATAGCTGACCTCGGCCGGATATACCGGAATGCGCACCCGCTGCTCTATGACCTTCGTCAGCTTCCAGGCAAGCATGTACATCTCGGGATACTCCCGCTTCATTAGTCCATCCAGGGACGAGGTCTCGCGTACAGTCTCTCCCCGGCGCAGACGTTCCAGAACGAACCGCAAATGGGTCACCAGTCTTGAATAATCCAGTGAATCCCGCGGAATACGGTATTCCAGGTTATCCTCCACCAGCCCCACCATATCCCCGATCAGCTGGGAATGCTGTTTCACCTCGGAAATATGGCGGTTGCTGAGCGCACTGACAATATGCAGAGCCACGAAGCCGATCTCATCCGGCGGCAGCGTCACCTTCATGGCCTCATTAATCCGCTCCACCGCATATTCCGCCAGACTGTATTCCTCCGGATAAATCTCCCGGGTCTCGTACAGAAACGGATTATGAATAGCCATATGCTGCTCGCTTCTGCGGATCGCGAAGGCAATATGGTCGGTAAGGGCAATATGGATATGCTCATTCAGCGTTTGGCGGCTGCTCTGCATAATATGCAGTACAATCTCCTGAACCACCTCAATCAGCTTCTCGTCCACCTGCGGCACCAGCTGCTTATATTGCTCCTGCTCCTCCTGGCTGCGCAGGATGAACATCTTCTCTACGGAGGACAGATTGATCCGGTCCCGCGTTTTACGGTTGAAGCCGATCCCCTTGCCGATCACCACAACCTCGGCATACTGGGGATGCTCGGCAATGATCACGTTATTATTAAGCACCTTGCCCACGGTAATGCTGCTCACTTGCGACACCTCTTTTACTTGCGAATCCTAATCTATTCCAGCAGCACGATACATGGTTCAACGTGTGATTTGTTACTTAAGCTCTTATCATAACATCAAGAATCTCAAATTAGAAGTGTGTAGCAACTACCCGCAGGCTCCCTTCATTTCACCCGAAACGTCCGGCCTGAGAACCTGTATACCATGAGCAGGGCAGCCAGCATATATACCACAGCAGAGAGCACTACGATCATGGCAAACATTCCAAGCTCACTCTTGAACTGCATCGCGACGAATCCGACCCCCAGTACCACACTGTTCACAATCGTGAAGAACGGATTCTTCACATTGAGCTCTGTGCTATAGGGCTGAAAGATATAGTACATGAACAAATGATGCACCGAGAAGAACAAGGACAGCGCCATAATCGTCACGCAAAAGAGTACAGCATCCCCCGCGCCCCAGCTCTCTGCTGACAGCAGCAGCAGCAGGTTCACCGCCAGGCAGATCGCGGCAGCCGGGATCAGATTAAGCATACTGATACGCAGCAGCCGGATGCGGAAGTTGCTTAGAATCGCCGATTGTTCACGGTAGAATCCGTAGCGCAGCAGGCTGAGATCACAGTTATAGAACATCGCCTTGCAGAGGCGTTCGCCAATGGACGTATAGTTCATAATGATCAGGAAGGTCGGCAGCGCGGTAATCAGATAATGAGTCAGTTTGGTAAAAGCGGTCTGGGACAACAGCATCGTCAGCAAAGCTGCTACAAAGAGCGAGCCAATGATCACCAGCCTGCGCACAATCGGACTGGTGATCAGCCGCCGGTGGCGTGAGAAAAAGATTGCATTCAGGTAGGCGTACCCGCTTTTCCCCTCGAACTTACCTTGATTCAGTTGTTCCGCCGAGTAGTGCTGATCCCGGGTAGCAACATCCTTAACCCTTGCTTCTTTCATCATCCGGCCCATGTCGAGCAGCGGATCATCGATTTTGGTGACGGCATCGACGGCATTCGTATAGTCCTTATAACGGGCGATATAGACCGCGCTTAAGGCTCCCAGCACCAATACGCTTATAAACACAGGCAGATTGAACAGCATTCCGCTTTCTACTACCGCAAATCCGGGGAGCAGCGGAAGATAGGCCAGCAGATAGCCAGCGCCGATGGCGGTCCAGATCCAGCTTGTTTTTTTGACAATAACAAAGCCGTAGCGGTCAAACACCCACAGATGCAGCGCCTCGCAAGCCGTACGCCAGAACGTCAGCAGCAGCCCAAGAACCGCCCCATGCCACAGCGGAGCACCGAGAAGACTCCCGAAGACCAGCATCGCCGGAATAAAAGTCACCAGAAAGCTGATCCCGCGTAAGGTCAGTGTGGTCCGCATATACCGCTCAGCCGGCAGCCTCATCAGCTTCACGAATATGTATTTATCCCGCTTCGGCTCCAGAATAACCGCGCTGGAAACCCCGGAAGTGAGGAAACTTATACACAACAGCATCTGCAAATAGAGCTGGTATTGCACTGGCAGAGTTAAGGATATATCTTGTCCTATCAGCTTCACCGGAAGAAAGATCATAATGCCCAGATAAGCGAACTTCGTCACAAAGGCCATAAGAACCTTCAAGATATGCACGATAACAGATAAGGTCCGCTTCAGCGTGGTTTCCGAGTAGACCGAGGCCGGGATCAGCTTGCCCAGCACCGGGAGCTTACGGAGATAGAACATCAGCCGGTTGGCGCCGGACATCCCCCGTACCTCCAGAATCGCCTTCAGCGTGTTAATCATGATCCTCATCCTTCAGCAGGGCAATAATCTGCTCTTCAAATTCCGGACTGTGCAGGGTCTCCGCCGGAATCTCGCGCAGCGTGCCGTTATTCAGAATCACCAGCTCATCGCAGAGATCGGCCGCCAGCTGCAGAATATGAGTGGAGAAAATAATGATATGATCCCGCTTCATCTCGCGCAGCAGCTTCTTAATCTCCAGCGCCACTACCACATCGAACGAGGTTAACGGCTCATCGAGCAGGATCAGCGGCGGGCGGGAAATGATAAAGCACAGCATCTGAATTTTGTTCTTCATTCCGTGGGAATAGCCCTTGATCAGACGGTGCCTGTCCGCCTCCTCGAAACGGATGATATCGAAATATTCCTCGATGGTCCGGTCCGCTTGTATCTTGCCCTTATTGATGTCCAAGTAGAACTTCACAAACTCATAACCGGTCAGGAAGTCAGGAAGAATCGGCAAGGAGAATACGTAGCCGATCTCCTCCTCAAGCAGCGGAAGACTCACCTCATTTCTCCGCAGAAAAGCACCGCCGCTATCCATTTGGATTTCCCCGCTCAGGCAGTTGAACAACGAGGTCTTCCCCGCGCCGTTGCGGCCGAGCAAGCCGTATATCTTGCCTCGCTCAAAGGTAAAGTCAATCCCTTTCAACACCTCCCTGCCGTCAAAGCTCTTACGTATATTATCCAGTATAAGCTCCATGCCCTGCCTCCGTTTCAGCGAGAAATAAAAGGATAATGTATAGTGTGAAACCTATACATTCTTATATTTTTAAAAAAGGTATGGCTGGCGGTTACTGCTGCCTGCCATACCTTGGTGGCTTGCTCTTATCCTTCAGTGTGTTCTGAAGGTTCCACCGGTTGTACCGGAGTGACCGGTGCAGCCGGTGCTGGTCTGGTGACGACAGAGGTTATGGGTGCTGCTGTGTGTCTGACAGCATCCTTCTGAGCCGACTTGCCCGAAGTTAATCCTTTGATCAGCGCCTCGACATCAATGCCGGACACGCTCTTCAGCATCTCAGGGGCTGTGGACATCAGTTGGGTTACATAATTACTGACACGCGCAGCTCCTTCACCGTTGCCGGTATCCACCACAGTCAGCTTATCGATAGACGCCAGCGGCTCGGCAATCTTCCCGGCCAGCTCAGGCAGCATTTTGACGATAATATCGAGAACCGCCGCTTCCCCGAATTTCTGGAAGGCTTCTGCCAGCTTCTCCTTGGCTTCCGCTTCGGCAAGACCGCGCAGACGGATAACCTCCGACTCTGCTTTACCTTTGGCCAGCTCTGCATCCGCAATCGCCTGACCTTCCAGACGCTTCTGCTCGGAGGTTGCCTTAGCCTGAGTCTCAATGCTGTACTGCACAGCATCGGCTTCACGCATGCGCTTGGCCTTGTCGGCTTCCGCTGCCTGCTCTACTGCATAACGGTCTGCTTCCGCTTTCTTCTTCACTTCAGCGTCATACTGCTTCTCGCGTACCTGGATTTCCTTGGCCTGGATATCGATTTCGCGTTCCTTGCGCACCAGTTCAACCTTCATCTGCTCTTCCACCACAGTCTGCTTGGCACGCGCCTCCTGAATGTGGTACGCCTGGTCGGCTTCCGCCTTGGCAGTATCCTGATCGCGTTTGAACGCGGCGACCTTGAGCTGGTTCTCCTTCGATGCTTCGGCAATGTTGGTATCACGCAGCAGCTCTGCCTTCTGCCCCTGCTCCTCGGCGTTGGCCTTCTGAATCCGCGCGTCACGGACAGCTTCCGCTTCGGCAATCTCCGCATCCCGCTTCACTGCGGCAATCCGCGGTTTACCGAGTGCTTCCAGGTATCCGTGCTTATCGCGTACATCCTTGATGGTGAACGAGACAATCTGGAGTCCCATCTTCTTAAGGTCGCGGGCGGCAACACCCTGAACCTCCTGGGCGAAACGGTCTCGGTTACGGTAGACCTCTTCTACGGTCATCGTACCGAGGATCGCCCGCAAATGTCCTTCCAGCACTTCCTGCGCTTCACTCTTCAGGGATTCAATCGGCTTGCCCATGAACTGCTCGGCTGCCGTTGCCACATCTTCCGTGGAGCTGCCTACCTTGATGATGGCGACCCCGTCAGCAATGACCGGCACGCCTTGCTCTGTATAGACCTCCGGGGTCGTCACATCGAGCTTATGGGAGAGCAGGGACATGAACTCCGCCTTCTGGAAGACGGGCAGAATGAACGCACCGCCGCCGCGGACGATTTTGATTTTGCGGCCGGAGCCGTCATCCGATATATGATTGTTGCCCAGGAAGGAACCGGTGACGATCATGCCTTCATCCGGGCCAACCGTCTTGTAACGGGCCCAGAAGGCGAGTCCGAGGACAAGCAGTACAGCGATTACTATCGCAGGTATAAATAGGGATTCTGGAATATTTTCTAGCATCATAAGTCCACTCCTTTTCTCTCTTCGAATTCAGACACAAGTGCTACACCCTCACGTACCTCAACTACAACCACCTTAATTCCGGCCGGCAGTGCATGCTGCTCGAAGCTGGCCGCCGTATGCAGGCTGTTGCCTGCACCGAACTTCACCATAATCTCACCGTAGCCTGTGCCTGGGACCGGTACGGTAACCTCACCGATCCTCCCCGGCAGTTCACTCATGGAGAAGCCGTTCGACATTTCGCTGTTCCTCATTGGCTTCACTACCACCAAATGCATCAATACGCCCATGAATGCCGCAACCAGCAGGGACAAGGCAAGAATCATGCCATCTTCCAGTCCGCTGTAGCGGCCCAGCAGCATGCCTGCTCCACCAAATACAGTGATCCCTCCTGCCAATAGGGTAGGATTCAGGAAATCAAAGGATACGATGTCAAAAATCCCGTCCAGTGCACTCCCAATCAGGTCGCCTACCACTACACTGACCACAGCAAAAAGAATGCCCAGCACCAAACAGCCCAAATACAGCGTTTGCATGTTAGTCTCCTCCCGTCATTACTTCCGGACTGTCATACTAGGTTAAACGCAACAAACATGCCCTTGGTTTCACAAAGTTGGAGATTGCTCTCATTAATGTATGCCGGAAGCGGGAAAATTAACAGACAAAAGAAGCCGCCTCCGTAGATGGGAAGCGGCTTGTTATCAAAGGCTCACTGCTTAAGCAAACTTACAAAACTAACTTATAGAGCTAACTTATAAATTTCAACAACGTCCTGACGCTCCAGCTTGCGGAAGTTACCGAACGGGCCGAAGCGGACCGCCTTGTCGGCCATGCTGCCGATTTCGCTGTCGTCGATATTGTAATCACCGAGCGTCTTCGGAGCGCCAATGGAATCCCAGAAGCGGCGGAGCGCTTCAATGCCTTCGAGGCCAATCTGTTCGTCGGTCTTGCCGGCAGGGCCAATGCCGAACACGTTGACCGCCAGCTGGCGGAAGCGGGCAGGATTCGTGCTGAGGTTATATCTCATCCACTGCGGGAAGAGAATCGCCAGGCCGCCGCCGTGGGGAATATCATACACAGCGGATACGGCATGCTCAATGTTGTGCGTAGCCCAGTCACCGGCAAAGCCCATGCTGACCACTCCGTTCAGCGCCATCGTCCCGCAGTACATAATAGTCTCGCGCAGCTCGTAGTTGTTCAGATCCTCAATCAGCTTAGGCGCCGTCTCAATCACGGTGCGAAGCAGGCTCTCCAGGAAGCCGTCCTGCAAAGGCGTATTGCTGTCTGTATGGAAATAATGCTCCAGCGTATGGGACATGATGTCCACCATACCGTACACCGTCTGGTCACGCGGCAGAGAGAAGGTGTTCTCCGGGTCAAGGATCGAGAAGGCCGGATAGGCATGGATGCTGCCCCAGCCCATTTTCTCCTTGGTCACCTCGTTGGTGATCACCGAGCCGTTGTTCATTTCCGAGCCGGTGGCTGCCATTGTCAGCACGGTTCCCAGCGGAAGCGCACCTTGAGGAGCGGCCTTACGTTCTACGAAGTCCCACATATCCCCTTCATATTTCGCCCCGACAGCCACTGCCTTGGCACAATCGAGCACGCTGCCGCCGCCAACGGCAAGAATCAGGTCAATCTGATGCTCATGGCACAACGCTACACCTTTATGTACCGTTGAGAGACGCGGATTCGGTTCCACTCCGGCAAGCTCGGTAACTACGGCACCTACCTCTGCCAGCTCAGCAATGACGTTATCGTACAGGCCGCTGCGTTTAATACTTCCACCGCCGTACATCAGCAGTACGTTCTTACCGTATTTCGGCACCTCGGTACGGAGTGCCTGCAATGTTCCCTGTCCGAAAATAAGCTTGGTAGGGTTATAAAATTCAAACTTGCGCATATGGGTAAACCTCCATGAGTATGTGAATGTGAAGCACTTGTCTATTATAGTCCTCCTGCTTGGCGCATTCAAATTGAGACGAATATCATCATTGCCCCATGAAAAATGCCCCCGCCGGATCCGGCAGGGACAGTAGATTATGCAATCATTAACTTAAGCAAGGTCTCAGTTAAAACCGCTGCTGTTCAGGAACCGGCGGAAGGCCGCCTGCCCTTCCGGCGTGCGTTTGTAGACTCCGGCATGCTCCAGAATGTGAGTGAACTTCGTACCCACCTCATTCTGGATGGTCTTCACCGCTTCTTCGCGGTTCAGAGAAGTACTGAAGCGGCTTACCAGCTCTACAATCCAGGAAGCATGCAACGCCAGCGGATGATCCTTGCCCTCGCTCTGGACAGCTCCGAGAAGCGCAGTGTCGCCCGCGAGTATGCCAGCGATGGCGTCAAGCTCTTCCTTGAGCCGTCCCGGCAGAATCGCCAGACCCATCACCTCAATCAGGCCGATGTTCTCCTTCTTGATATGGTGCATCTCCCGGTGCGGATGGAAGATCCCTTCGGGATATTCTTCATTGGTCCGGTTGTTGCGCAGCACCAGATCCATCTCGTAGCCGCCGTCCTCGGCCCGGCGCACGATAGGGGTAACGGTATTATGCGGCACGCTCTCGCCGTCCTCTTCACTGAACGCCAGTACTTCGGCGGCCGGATCGCTGTAAGTTTTCCAGGATTCGTAGATATGGTTGCCTGCCTCCAGCAGCACTGCCGGATCTTCCGCATGCATCCGCAGCACGGACATCGGCCACTTCACGGTGCTTAAGCTGACACCGGGATACGAGGCATGTGTGAAGGTATCCTCTTTGGGAGCCTTCTGGATAGGGAACGTATGCCGTCCGCCCTGGAAGTGGTCATGCGTCAGAATGGAGCCGCCGACAATCGGCAGATCGGCATTCGAGCCGATGAAATAATGCGGGAAGGCTTCCACGAAGCTAAGCAGACGCTTCAGCGTATCCTTCGTCAGCTTCATCGGCACATGATCATGGTGGAACACGATGCAATGCTCGTTATAGTAGACATAAGGCGAGTACTGGAAGAACCACTTCTCGCTGTTCATCGAGAGCGGGATCACGCGCAGGTTCTGACGCGGCGGGTGATTGACCCGGCCGGCATAGCCGACATTCTCGCGGCAGAGCTGGCACTTCGGATAGACCGGTGGCGGAAGCAGCCGGGCCATGGCGATTTCCTTTGGACTTTTCTCCGGCTTGGAGAGGTTGATCGTCATCTCAATATCCCCGTACGGCGACTCCTGAAGCCAATACACATTCTTCGCTACCCGGTCCATACGGATATAGTTGGAATCAATGCTCAGCTTATAAAAGCGGTCCGTTGCCGCCTGAATGCCCTGTTCCGCCTGGAGCGCGGCGAACTCCGCATTCACCTCGGACGGGCGGGCCATGAGCAGGCCCATAATCTTCGCATCCAGCAGGTCGCGGTACGTATCCGTATTCTCCGGGATCAGCCCGAGACTGAACCCGTAATCAATCAGCTGGTCCAGCGGGCCCTGCGGGCTGTCCAGCGGGGCTTCAGTGAACTCACCGGGATATGGCTCGCTGAAGCCGAACTGGTCCAGGAGTTCATTGCGGCTGTAATCCACATCTGCGGGCTGGATCAGTCCCGTGTGTCCGGCAAACATAACCAGCTGTTCTATTGCATACAGCGCCTTCTCAGCGGCAGCAGCCGTACTATTATCGTTCTGCATTTTATTTCTCCTTCTATGGTGCCTTATGCGGCGCTTTGCATTCTGTGTATTTCAGCTTCGGGCAATAATCAGATCCGCTGCTTACTCCCCATACCCTTGCGGATTAGCGGAGTGCCAGCTCCAGGCGCTCTGAATAATGCCTTCCAGATCGGCATGCTGCGGGTCCCAGCCCAGAACCTTCCGGGCTTTGTCAGAAGAAGCGACGAGCACTGCCGGATCTCCGGCGCGGCGCTCCTGAACCACAACCGGAATGTCCAGGCCGGTAACCTTCTTCGCGGTCTCAATGACCTGCTTCACAGAGAAGCCCAGACCGTTGCCAAGGTTGAAGATATTGCTTGCACTGCCGCTGCGCAGATAAGTGACTGCACGGACATGCGCATCCGCCAGATCGCTGACATGGATGTAGTCGCGCACGCAGGTCCCGTCCTCTGTCGGATAGTCTTCCCCGAACACTGCGATATTCTCGCGCTGCTTCAGTGCAGCCTGGAGCACCAGCGGAATCAGGTGGCTCTCCGGACGGTGGTCTTCGCCGATCTTGCCGCTGGCGTGTGCGCCTGCAGCATTGAAGTAGCGCAGCGCTACGTATTTGATGCCGAGCACTTTGTCGAACCAGGCCATCATGCGTTCCATGGTCAGCTTGGTCTCGCCGTAGACATTCGCAGGCTCGGTGCGGTCAGTCTCTTCGATAGGCACCTTTTCCGGTTCGCCGTAGGTGGCGGCAGTGGAGGAGAAGACGATTTTATCCACACCGGCCTGCTGCATGGCTTCGAGAAGACACTGCGTTCCATAGACATTGTTGTCGTAGTACTTAACCGGGTCCTTCATGCTCTCGCCCACCAGGGAGCTGGCTGCGAAGTGAATCACCGCTTCGATCTCATTCTCGGAGAACAGCTTCGCCAGCAGCGCCTTGTCGCGCAGGTCGCCCTCGTACAGCTTGCCGCCCAGCAGCGCCTCGCGGTGCCCTGTCAGCAGATTGTCAATCACCACAACCTCTTCCCCGCGGTCCAGCAGCTCTGCTACTGTGTGTGAACCGATGTATCCTGCGCCGCCCGTTACCAGAATCGCCATCTTATTTCACTCCTTTCAATTCTTCCACGCCGTTGCCGATGCCGCATACATAGAATTCGCCGGTCAAGCCGGTTCTGTTCTTGTAGGCTTCTCCAACTTCCGTTATGAACCGCTGCACATCATCCTCATGTACCAGTGATACCGTACATCCCCCGAATCCTGCGCCGGTCATCCGTGAGCCCAGTGTGCCCGGAATGCGCTGTGCTTCTTCCACCATCACATCCAGCTCCTCACAGCTGACTTCATAGAGGTCGCGTAGAGAGACATGGGAGTCATTCATGTACAGGCCGAACTGCTTCAGATCATTGTTCTTCAGCACCTCCACCGAGTCAAGCACACGCTGATTCTCCTCTACCACATGGCGGGCCCGGCGCTTTACAGTTTCATCCGTAATTTTGTCCTGCAAAAGCTCGAACTGCTCTGGCTTCACCTCAGCCAGATAGGACAGGGATGGAACCTCCTGCTTCAAAATAGCGAGCGCCTCTTCACATTGGCTGCGGCGCTCATTATACTTCGAGTCCACCAGGCCGCGCTTCTTGTTCGTGTTGCCGATGACCAGCTTATAGCTGCCCGTCACGAAAGGTACGAGGCTGTATTCCAGCGTATCGCACATCAGCAGGATGGCCTGGTCGCGCTTGCCGTTGGCCACAGCGAACTGGTCCATGATCCCGGAGTTCACGCCGACATACTGGTTCTCCGCGCGCTGGGACAAGAGAGCGATCTCCACCGTATCTGTGTCACCGCCAAGCAGCGTCAGGAAGGCGAAGCCGGTCACTACCTCAATCGAAGCGGAAGAGGACAAGCCCGAGCCGTTAGGAATCTCACCATGGAACAAAAGATCGTAGCCCCCGGATACCGGGTGACCCTTCTTAGCCAGCTCCACCATTACGCCGACCGGATAGTCCACCCATTCGCCGGTCTTGGCTGCACCGATGTCACTGAAATCGATGGAAGCTTCATAAGGGAAATTCGTGGATGCGAATTGAACTTTGCCGTCTGTACGCGGGCGCACGATCAGGGTGGTTCCGAAGTCCAGGGCTGCCGGGAAAACATAACCTCCGTTGTAATCCAGATGCTCTCCGATCAGATTCACGCGGCCCGGTGCGTAGAATACCCGCGCGGCTTCCCCGCTCTCCCCGTACTTCTTGATAAATGTACTGTTAAGTTCCTGTATGCTCATTATTGACACTCCATCCTTTCGCTGCTTGTGCTGGGACTGTGGATTATAGCTTGCGTCCTTTATGCTTACATTATAATAAAATCAGACTTGCCCTGATAATGCAATCATGTGTGCAATATATGGACAAATGTGACTTTCGTCTCTGAAGAGACTATACTCGGTAAGAAGAAAAGTGAACGGGCGCTCCCTATACACTTAGCTATGGAAGCGTTCTGATCCAGAAAGGCGGCTTGCAGTGCAACATACCTATTCAGTAGGATCAAATCCTGTATATTACGATAAGCAGCTGCTGCATGTACTCTTTGCAGGAGAGAGCCAGACGCTCCCGCTGCATCAGGCAGGCCCCAAGATCTACGATTACTATCTGCTCCATTATATTGAATCAGGCTCCGGGGTCTTCCGGACAGAGGAGCATACGTACGAGCTGGGAGCCGGAGACTGCTTCCTGATCCATCCGGGCCAGCTGGTCAGCTACATCTCTGATCAGCAGGAGCCCTGGCGCTACCGCTGGGCTGCCTTCACCGGTACTGATGCCGGTCAGCTTGCGCAGCAGGCAGGCTTCGCGCCGCTCGCCCCGGTACTGTCTACCGCAGGCGGCAGTGTCATTCCCGGAGCGCTTGCCGGGATGATGTCCGCCTTCTATGCCAATAAGGAGAGCGCCGCCCTGACCTCTCTGGGGTATCTGTACCTCATCGCAGGGGAGGCAGCGGAGCTGCTGGTCTCCTCCTCCCGGCTGCCGGGTGCGGAATCACAGATCAAGCGGACGGTGAAGCAGATGATTCACTACATGGCTTCTCAGTATGCCCATCCGGTCTCAATTGAACAGATGTGCGGCAGTCTGGGGTATAACCGTGCTTATCTCTCCCGCATCTTCAAGCAGGAGACCGGGCTCTCTCCGGTCACTTACCTGCTCAAGCTGCGGGTGGAGAAGTCACGCCAGCTGCTGCGTGAACGCCCTGAGCTGTCCGTGGAGCAGGTAGCAGCATCAGTCGGACTGACCGATGCCCTGTATTTCTCCCGGCAGTTCAAGCGCTTTTACCGCCAGTCCCCCACCGCTTACCGCCAAGCTACAGTGAACCCTGGGGAGAAATAGCCCTATCACCTAGAGCAACAGCCCGTCTCCTGAACAGGAAGCGGGCTGCTTGCGTTGTTATTTATGGAAGCTGGACCTTAAGGCAACTTTTAGGCTGAGTACCTTAGCCTTCACTCTTCTGTCTTAAGGATCGTTTCGATCCGGTCCAGCTCTTCCTGCGTGAAGTCACTATGGGACAGCGCGGCTATATTCTCCTCGATCTGGCTGACCCGGCTGGCGCCGATCAATGCCGAGGTGATCCGGCCGCCGCGCAGCGTCCAGAGCAGGGCGAACTGGGCCAGACTCTGGCCGCGCGCTACCGCCATCTGGTTCAGCGCGTGGATTCTGCGCAGCACCTCCGGCGTAATCCGGCTCTCATTCAGCGCAGCCGAAGGTCCGGCTGCCCGGGAATCTCCAGGAATGCCGTTCAGATATTTATTCGTCAGCAGACCCTGAGCCAGCGGCGTGAAGGCAATACTGCCTACCCCATGCTCCTCCAGCACCTCCTGAAGCCCGCCTTCAATCCAGCGGTCCAGCATGGAATACCTCGGCTGGTGAATCAGCAGCGGAGTGCCCAGGTCTTTCAGAATCGCAATAGCCTGCCGGGTCTGCTCCGCCGAATAGTTCGATAAGCCAATGTACAGCGCCTTGCCTGAGCGGACAGCATGATCCAGCGCTCCCATCGTTTCCTCCATAGGTGTCTCCGGGTCCGGGCGGTGGGAGTAGAAGATATCCACATAATCCAGTCCCAGCCGCTTCAGGCTCTGGTCCAAACTGGATAGGATATATTTACGTGACCCCCAGTCCCCATAAGGGCCGGGCCACATCGTATATCCCGCCTTGGTCGAGATTACCAGCTCGTCGCGGTACGGCGCGAGATCCCGGGCCAGCACCTTGCCGAACAGCTCTTCCGCCGATCCGGCCGGAGGCCCGTAGTTATTCGCCAGGTCAAAGTGGGTAATCCCGAGATCAAAAGCGCGGGTAATCATCTCACGGCCGTTCTCATAAGCATCAATGCCGCCAAAATTATGCCACAGGCCGAGTGAGATGGCCGGAAGCTTGAGGCCGGACCTGCCGGTGCGGTTGTAACGCATCCCTTCATACCGTTCATCACTAGCCACATATACCATGTTAATCCCTGCCTCTCGTTTCTCTTTTGTGAATACCCTTCTTTAAACTCACGGCTTCTTAAGTAATCTGGTTCTACAAAAAAAGACCGGGCGTTAGCCCAGCAGTCTCTGCACTCTGCCCAGCACCTCTCCGATCCGCTCTGTAATAATCAGATCTGCCTGATCGTCATACGGGGTAGGCTCGCCGTTAAGCAGTACAGTATGCTGCCCCCTGAAGTAAGTGACCAGACTTGCAGCAGGCTGAACGGTAAGCGAGGTACCGCCGATGATCAGCAGATCCGCCGCTGTAATGGCATCCACGGCTTCAACCAGCACTTCATGATCTAGCGCTTCCTCATAGAGCACCACATCCGGCTTGATGATGCCCCCGCAGTCCTCGCAGCGCGGCACAGAGCCTTCCTGCGCCAGCCATTCCTCCAGACCGTAGTAGCGCTGGCACCCCATGCAGTGATTGCGGTGGATAGAGCCGTGCAGCTCCAGAACCCGGCGGCTGCCGGCAATCTGATGAAGGCCGTCGATATTTTGCGTAATGACCGCCTTCAGCCTACCGCTCTCCTCCAGCTCTGCAAGCAGACTGTGGGCCCCGTTCGGCTTCGCTCCGGGATGAATCATCTTGCTGCGGTAGAAATCAAAAAAAATGTCCGGTGAGGACATAAAAAAGCTGCGGCTGAGCATCACCTCAGGCGGATAGGGAGAGTTGTGCTGCGTCTGGTACAGACCGGCTGCCGAACGGAAATCCGGGATGCCGCTCTCCGTCGATGTTCCGGCACCGCCGAAAAAGACGATATTATTACTTTTTTGAATCCAGGAAGTCAGTTGCTGTAATTGTTCCATGATCTACACCTGTCCTCTCAGTACCTATTCGTCATGCATTCAGACCGTTAAGCGGAGTGCCGGGTAGCCGGATACGACCATATCCGCATCCAGCAGATGGTTTGCCCTTCCGTCCGGTGAGATTCCGACCGCCAGCCGCAGTCCCGCCCCCCGGCCCAGCTGCATATCCGCATTGCTGTCACCGATAATAACCGCCTCTTCGGGCAGCAGCCCAAGCTCCTGGCAGGCCTTCTCAGCCATCTCCGGTGCAGGCTTGCCGTACTTAACCCGGTCGCGAGTAACCACCGCCCCGAAGTATTCCGAGATGCCAAGCCATTCCAGATGCTCGCGGGTGGTGGACAGATTGTCAGAGGTTACAACGCCAAGCTTCAGGGAAGCGGCGGCACACTGCTCCAGGAATGGTATTAATCCCGGCATGGGCACAGCCGTACGGCGGCGGCGCAGCTCATTCATGGCCTCCTTGGAGATGGCATTCACGCGCGTCACCGCTTCATTCCAGGGGACGCCCGCTGTATAGAGCTGCCAGGCCAGAATCCCGGTGGATTCCTCAGCCGTTGCCATGGACAGCGGACCTGCGGGATCATAACCGGTAATTCGTCCGGAAGCATCATGTGTCGTCCCCAGCACCGGGGCCAGATCAGCTCCCGTTACAGGTCTGCTGCCAATTAGAGTCAGCTGGCTGCCCAGCCCCTCAAGCACCAGCTCAGCCCAGCTGCCCCAGGTAGCCAGGAGATCAAGCAGCGTGCCGTCCTTATCGAACAGGATGCCGCTTACGGGAACGGAGAGTTCGTTGATGTGCAATACAGGCATTCCAGCGCTCCTTCCGCATACGTTACATTACTTCGGTATTCGTTAGTTCATTTGCTCTGGCGCAGATTCCCCAGCCAGTCCAGCATCGCCCGGACGGTCCGTGTCTGCTGTTCTTCTTCGGTAATCGCAGCGGTCCCGTCACCCTTTTGCGCCCCGTAGCTGCCGAATTGGGCATGGTTACCGCCTTCAACCGACACATATACGGTATTGCCCGGCAGATAGGAACGCCCTTTGTTATAGCTCTTCTGGTCTACGACTTTATCCTGCGTGCCCAGCACAGACAAGACGGACAGCGTGGTGTCCTTCAGGCTGCCTTTCTCATCGGGATACGAGGCCAGAAAAAAAACGCCTTCCAGCTGGCCGGCATGATCCGCAGCAAAGCGTGAAGCCATTACGCCGCCCAGCGAATGTCCGCCCAGGACGAATGACTGCTTCGGATGCACGCGGATAATCTCTTCGGCGGCATCGCCTTTGATTACAGCCAGATTAAGCGGCATTCTGGCAATGTAGAACGGGTGACCGGCAGCGGCAACTTTACGGGCCAGCGGCGCATATGCTTCCGCCTTGACCAGTGCTCCCGGATAAAAGATCACAGCGGTGCCTAGCACCACTGAGGGGTCGAACGAGATCCAGTTGTCATTCTCTTCAACAGTGACTCCCCCGGCAGAGATCAGGGCGGTTTCAGCCCGTGCCTCCGGCTTATACGGGGTCAGATACCTCCATATAAACACCCCCGCCACCAGTAGAACCAACACCACTCCAATAAGCACACGGCGTCTGATTATATTCTTTTTCATTAGTGTTCACTCCCGGTTACTGCATACTGAAAATTATAAGGGAATCGGTGAATTCAAACAACCTTCAAGACTTCGCCACATCTGGCCCCAGACATTTCCAATGATAGGCTTGCTATTGTGATGTATTTCACAATTTATTGTCCGGAAATCATGTATTTTAAAATTAAAGTATCAATCCCCTGTAAACCTAATTTCATTGGAGGTTACGTCATGACCCGGGAAAGCCCGCTTGACACGCGCGGAGAGACTTTTTTTCTTAACCTGCGCTTCATGCTCATTGTAACTGTCTTTGTGGCCAATGCGATCGAACCCCTGATTCAAGAAATGAGCGGACTTCACACGCTTTACCAGTGGATCTTCAGTTTTCATATGCCGCTGTTTGTACTGGTGACCGGATACTTTGCCCGTTCAAGCTTACATGGAGCGCCTGGACGCAAGGTACTCCTGCAGATTGCCCTGCAATATGTTATTTTTCAGAGCCTCTACTCCCTACTTGACGCCTCCCTGTTTCATGTCAATAATATACAGCATTCCTTCTTTGCTCCTTATCTGCTGCTCTGGTTCCTGGCCAGCCACATCTGCTGGCGCCTGCTGATGCTGGGCATGAGCCGCTGGACCCGCAGCGCCCAACTGGCCTTCGCTGTTACGGCAGGAATGGCCGTAGGTTATCTGCAACTGGACGGGATCTGGTTCAGCATCAGCCGCACCTTTGTCTATTTGCCCTTTTTTGTGATCGGGTACCATTTCTCCTTCGGAGCTTTTGTGAAGCTGTATCAGCGGTATGTCAAAAGCATTGCCGCCGCCGCTTCGCTCCTGCTGCTCCTTGCTGTCGGCCTGTTTGGCAGTGATCTCCCCATCGGCTGGCTATACGGCAGTATGACTTATATGCAGCTTGGCGCCCATGAATGGTATGCGGGTCTGTTCCGGCTGGCGGTCTATGGCCTGCAATTCATCGCCTCCCTGTCATTTCTGGGCCTGGTGCCTTACGGGTTAAGCCGCATGACCGGTCTGGGACGCCGGACCCTCTATGTTTTTCTGCTGCATGGCTTTGTGGTCCGCACGGCGGTGATTTCCGGCCTGTATGCCTATATCGGCAACTCCGCCGGAGCAGCCCTGCTGCTCGCCGGTGCAGTAGGATGCACGGTGCTGCTCGCCCAGCCTGCGGTCAGACGTCTGCTGAATCCGCTCGTGGAGCCGCCCATAGACTGGATGATCTCCCTGCAGCGTGCCGCCATCCGGCGCTCTCTATAGAAAGAAGCTGCCACGTTATATCAATTTGCCGAAGTCTATCCTTTACGGGATAGGCTTCTTTGTGTATATTAGCCCAGACTTTACATGCGTGACCCGCCGACAAACTTCACATTGTCCGGTAGAAAAAACAGGCTTTTTGTGATAGACTCTCTATTAACGTTCGTAACCAATCACCGCAGGGTACGTATATTTCGGGATTGCAATGCGTTAATGCGGCACTATATTCGCTTCACCAATACTGTTAGGGGGAAAAAGTCATCATGGCAAACAAGAAAATGCGATCAGATATGATCAAAAAAGGCTTCGACCGCGCTCCTCACCGCAGCCTTCTGCGGGCAGCAGGCGTTAAAGAAGAGGATTTCGGCAAACCGTTCATCGCGGTCTGCAATTCCTATATCGATATTGTTCCTGGTCATGTGCATCTGCAGGAATTCGGCAAAATCGTGAAGGAAGCCATCCGTGAAGCCGGCGGGGTTCCGTTTGAATTCAATACTATCGGCGTAGATGACGGTATCGCCATGGGTCATATCGGTATGCGTTATTCGCTGCCAAGCCGCGAGATCATTGCCGACTCTCTGGAAACGGTAGTATCCGCGCACTGGTTCGACGGCATGGTGTGCATTCCCAACTGTGATAAAATCACCCCGGGCATGATGATGGGCGCACTGCGCGTCAACATCCCGACAATCTTCGTCAGCGGCGGGCCGATGAAGGCCGGAGTAGACAGCAAAGGCAAGAAACTCTCCCTGACCTCTGTATTCGAAGGCGTTGGCGCGCATCAGGTCGGCAAGATCAACGATGCTGAGCTGCTCGAACTCGAACAATACGGCTGTCCTACCTGCGGATCATGCTCCGGTATGTTCACCGCGAACTCCATGAACTGTCTGGCCGAAGCTATGGGCCTTGCGCTTCCGGGCAACGGCACCATCCTGGCCGTAGCCGAAGAACGCAGAGACTTCGTCCGCAAATCAGCAACCCAGCTCATGGAGCTGATCAAGCTGGACCTGAAGCCGCGTGATATCGTAACCCAGGAATCGCTGGACAATGCCTTCGCGCTGGATATGGCGATGGGCGGCTCGACCAATACCGTGCTGCATACTCTGGCATTGGCTCAGGAAGCCGAAATCGATTATCCGTTGGAACGCATCAACGAAGTAGCTAACCGGGTTCCTTACCTGGCCAAGCTGGCTCCGGCTTCCGATATCTTCATCGAGGATGTGGACCGGGCAGGCGGCGTAAGCGCCGTGCTGAACGAATTACTGAAGAAGCCGGGCGCGATCTTCGGCGATTGTATGACGGTTACCGGCAAGACATTGGCCGAGAATGTAACCGGGCATGAGATCCAGGATACATCTGTTATTCATACCATCGATAACCCTTATTCCCAAGTTGGCGGACTGGCCGTACTCTACGGCAACCTGGCTCCGGAAGGCTCCATCATCAAGGTGGGTGCGGTGGATGCTTCCGTTGGCGGCTATCACAAAGGACCTGCCATCTGCTTCGACTCCCAGGAGGAAGCACTGGAAGGTATCGCGAACGGCAAGGTCAAAGAAGGCCATGTAGTCGTTATCCGTTATGAAGGTCCGAAGGGCGGACCGGGCATGCCGGAAATGCTGGCTCCGACTTCGCAGATCGTCGGCATGGGTCTGGGTGCCAAGGTCGGCCTGATCACGGACGGACGGTTCTCCGGTGCCTCCCGCGGGATTAGCATCGGTCACATCTCGCCGGAAGCGGCTGAGGGCGGTCCGATCGCTTTTGTAGAGAATGGCGATATCATCGAACTGGACCTCAATAACCGTAAGATCGAGCTGCTGGTTGACGAGGAAGTGCTGGCGGTCCGCCGCCAGGGCTGGAAAGAATTCGAGCCGAAGGTGAAGACTGGTTATCTGGCCCGTTACTCCAAGCTGGTTACCAATGCAAGTAAAGGCGGCGTGCTGAAGATCTAATCGTCAGCGACAGCCTGAGCCTGAGCAAATGTAATGAGGATAAGAGCAGTTCCAACCGCATATGCGGCCGGGGCTGCTCTTTTTTGTTGCACGAACTGCAGCTTTGAGCTCGAAATATCCACTGATCCGGATGAATTGTTGCATAATGTGCAGGAACAAAAAAACGCCGGCCTGATAGGCCAGCGGAGGATCAATAATATAAGTGCTGTGAACACTGCTTCGTCTTCAATGAACCACCGTTGCTCCAGGCAGTTCAGCTTCAAGCGTGAGTCCCTCTTCGTGTACCCGCTCCACCGGCTTCTGCGGCCGCCGCTGGTTCATCTGGTTCAGCAGCTGCGACACGGGCATCAGCATCATCTTGGGCACCAGCACCTCGCTGCGTACCTTGAGCCTTGCCCCGCCTGAGGGGTGAATGACGCTCAGCAGAACACTGAGATAGAATTTGGTCGAGCGGGCGAACAGACCGCTGGGCAGGTCCACCACCATGAAGCCGAATTTCTCCGGCCCGCGGTTAATCATGCTCACACCGTAGAGCGCCTTCGCTTCGGCCAGCTCGATATCACCGGCAATATGCACGGCGAGCAGCGGCAGATCCTTCTCCATCCGGCGGATCATGCGGATCGCCAGCTGAGCCGGAGAACGGGAATGCACCCCCAGCTCGAACAGCTGCCTGTTGTCGATGTGCAGCTCAATGACCTTATCGCCTTTGCTCAAGGTCTCGCCGTTGTCCATCAGTACCGTATTGCCCTGATACTTGCGCAGACGGTAATGCAGGAACGGATCTGCCGGCGTGATCGTTTTGAGCTGGAACATTAGCTGGAACAGCTTCTCCCACGCCAGCCACAATCCGACAAGCAGCCGCTTGCCGAAAGACAAATGCGTGATCGGGGAGCGCTGCACCGCCTTGATCATCTCGTCAATCCGGACGCTGCGCAGTCCGCGCCGCTCAGCTTCGGCGAGCATCCGTTCCAGTGCAATCAGCATATGCTCCGGCGCATTCGGATCGGCGCCGATCGTCGTCCCGCAGTCATGCAGCAGAAGCACCTCACCCGGACCGAGCTTCGCAATGAGCTTCTCGGTCAGCTTTTCCGCTCCAAGCTTCTCCTTCCAGTCGCCGAACATTGCCGACCACAGCACAATCTGCACCTGACGGCGCTTGGAGAAGTCGAACAGGTTCACGATCCCCCAGGGAGGCCGGTAATAGGTACTGCGCTCGCCGGTAATGGAGAAGATGATCTCGTCCGTCCGGTCAATCTGCTTCCTCACCGTAGCGGGACGCATCAGCCAGTTCGTCTTGTGCACATAATTATGAATTCCGATCAAATGCCCTTCGTCATGCATTCGCTTGATGATCTCGGGATGTCTCTCCGCGTGGGAACCAACGACAAAGAAGGTCGCCTTCGCATCGTAGCGTTTAAGCAGATCCAGCAGCAGCGGTGTATAATGCGGGTCAGGCCCGTCATCGAAGGTCAGGCCGTAATCCGTACGCCCGATCCCTCTTCGGAAGACACGATAACCAAATAAACGGCTGATCATACCAGGAATAAAAGCATAAAAAGTAGAGATATAAAAAAGCCAGAGCAGCAAAGTCTGCATATACAATCACCGCTTTTCCAGAGTTGACTTTGGCTCGCCTTACGTCTTTTAGGAGATAGATGTGATACGGCCAAGTAGAGTAAGTAGAAGCGACAGCTTTAAAAAACATCACCTCCTATTTTAACACAGCTGTCAAAGAAATAGACGTTTTTTATTAAAATCGTGTACAATGAGTTGAAGTGCCGGTTACAAATTTTTCTTCACAAAGGGGTCGTTTAAATCTATGCTGCCGCTGTACAAAAAATATTGGCGCACCTTTTTCGACATTGGACTGCTTGTTCTAACTGTATATTTAGTGATGCTCAGCTTCAGCAAATTGTACCAGCTGGCTGCGCCGGTGTTCCTGTCCTTTTTTGTATTTCTGCTGATTGAGCCGCTGGCCCGCTTCCTGAACCGCAAGGGAATGGCCAAGCCCTTCGCGTCCGCGATCTCCGTGGTCCTCTTCCTGGTCATCCTGCTGGGCGTACTGTTCGGTGCCGGACTGCTGATTACGACCCAGGCGATTCACCTCCAGAATAATCTGCCCAAATATACATACGTGGTCCAGCAGCATTTCGCAGAGACTACGACTTATCTTCAGCACAAAATCGATTCGCTTCCATCCGATGTGACGGATAAGCTGAACGGCTATTTCACAGATGCCACCAATATTCTCTCGAAGTGGATGGTCGCCTTCTTTAAGTATATGGTCGGAGTGCTTGGCTCTTTCTCTTCCTTTATGGCTAACTTCGGGATTGCGATCATTCTCGCCTTTTTCCTCAGTATGGAGATTAAGGACTGGCGCCGGATTGCCCACGAGAAGCTGCCGAAGACGTTCAAGACAGCCTACGCCTTCCTGCAGGGAAATGTGTTCAGGGCGATCGGTTCTTATATCAAAGCTCAGATGATTCTGATCAGCATCACCTTCATTATTATTCTTGCCGGTCTGCTGATTCTCCGCACGGGCAATGTACTCACCATAGCGCTGGTCTGCGCCGTGGTCGATCTGCTGCCGCTGCTCGGCGTACCTGCGGTGCTGATCCCTTGGATCATCTATCTGTTCATTGTCGGCAATACGCCGCTGGCGATCGGGCTCATCATTCTGCTGGCTGTAGTAATGGTAGTTAGACAACTGTTGGAGCCCAAAATCACAGGGAATTCAATCGGTGTCTCCTCTGCCTTCCTGATGCTCTCCTTCGTGATTCTGTCCTCCTCCCTGTTCGGGATTGCAGGCCTCATTCTGTCGCCGATTCTGCTGATTCTGCTCAAGGAGCTGCTCCAGCAGGGATATCTCCAGCAGTGGATCTATCTGCCGCAGGAGGAGTTCGTCGTCTCGCCTTTCGCGGCCTCGGGGACATCTACGGCAGGCGGTCCCGGAAGCAGCGGAGACGGTCCGGCCGGAAATGCCGGGTCTAATGCTAATGTAGAGCCTGCCGGTCCAGATCCTCAGGCGCCGGTTGATCCGCCTTCCAGACCCGACAACAGCTCGAACACCTGACCGAACAGGCGGGTGGCGGCCTGCGGACTGTCTGGAGCCACATTCTCGATCGCCACAGACACCGCATATTTCGGCTGGTCCACCGGACCATAGCCGATGAACCATTGATTATTGCGGGGCGTGCCATGCACCAGCGTCTGGGCCGTTCCTGATTTGCCGGCGAGCGGCCAAGCGGAAGAATTCAGCATACGGCCTGTGCCCTCTGTGACTACGCTGCGCATCATGCCCAGCAGCATATGGGCAGTGGCCGAAGAGATCCGACCCTCCGGTGCTGGCGCCAGATGTCCCGGAAGCTCTTTAAGCGTCTGTCCATTGGCAAAAGCAACCCGCTGCAGAATCCGCGGCGCTCTCACCTCGCCGCCATGCAGCAGCGTGACGACCAGATTCGCCGCCTGCAGCGGAGTGATCCGCACATCACGCTGGCCGATCGCCGTCTGGACTCTCGCCCCGCCGTCATCCGGCAGGAGCGTAGTGAAGATCGTCCCTGGCTGCTCCCCGGCCAGCGGCCGCAGGAGTGGCAGTCCGAGCGTATTCTCCGCCTGCCACCCGATGCTCCGGCCCAGTCCCAGGGCAAGCGCGGTAGCTTGGAGCTTCATACCGCTCAGCCGCTCGGCCAGCGTAGCAAATACAGTATTACAGGACACGGCGAACCCTTGCTTAAGCGTAAGGGCGCCGTGTTTTTTGCCGTGCGGACAAGACAATCCGTATTTTCCATACGCTCCTGCACAGAAGAAGGACTCCTCCGGTGCGGTCAGCCCGGCTTCAAGTGCGGCAGCAGCCGTAACAATTTTGAAGATAGAGCCTGGAGCTGCCGCTTGTAGTGCACGGTTATTCCATTCTCCGCCTTGCGGGGAGACCTGCTGCGGATTGTAGAACGGCAAGGAGACCATCGCTGCGATATCTCCGCTCCGGCTGTCCATTACCACAATCGCCCCTTCCTTCACCCCTGCTTCCACCGCCAGCTGCTCAATGCTCTCCTGAAGCTTCAGATCAATAGTGGTATATAGAGACAGCGGGTAATAGGGGTTACCCGGCGCTTTGATTGTGATCGGGCTGCCCGGGACCCGTTTGCCGCGTGCATCCACCTGGGCGACAGCTTCCGTATGCCCAACACCCTGCAAGAGCGGCTCCAGCGTCTTCTCCAGCCCGTCTGTGCCGGTTCTTGGAATTCTCAGCCCTGTAGGGGATTGGGTGATAGCTGCACCCGAAGCTTCAGACAGATAACCTAGCCACTGACGGCCGGATGCAGACCCGTTATATCTGCGGGCAAAAGGCAGTGCCCTGACGCCTTCTATCTCAAGCGCCTCTACCTCTCTGGCCTGCGGCAGAGTCAGAGCCAGCGGACCGGTGCCTTGGCCGGAAGGCCAGAGCAGCGGCTCCTTTAGCCCTAGCCGTCTTGCCTGCAGCTGACTGTAGCTGACGCCAAGAATCTCAGCCAGCCGGTGAAGCTGCTGGTCATCGTTATATTCACCTGCACCATGAGGCTGGTGAAGCTCCTCCTCCGGCGGGAACAGCGCAGCGGTCCAGACCGTCTCTCCGGCCAGCGCCTCCCCGTTCTTCGCATACAGCCGCCCTCTTCCGCTATCCAGCACAGTCTCCCGCTCACTTTGCAGCTCGGCCATCTGAGCTACCGTGTAACGGGTGCCGCTTACTACGCTATCCTTCAGCAGCAGTTGTACCCAGGCCAGCCTGATCATCAGGCCCGCCAGCAGCATACACAGGATCAGGCATCCCCAAAATATACGTTTATGAATCAGCTTGTGCAATTGCTATTCCTCCATCAAGTGGGCTGCAGAACCATGGCTAATATTATACCCACCTCATGAAGCAAAATAACCCTAACGGGTAACCATGCTGATGCCTCATACACATTAGCAGTCCTTCACGTTTCTTCATCTGCTTGATTCTGGCGAGCGCCAGCTTTAGCCAGGGGGAGCGTGGATGTCGCGAGCCCCGAACCCGGGAATTGTAACCGGTTTTTCGATTACATCTGGTCCACACGCCACCATCCAGCGCAATGTGATCGGTTTTTCGATTACATCTGGCCCACACACCACCATCCAGCGCAATGTGATCGGTTTTTCGATTACATCTGGCCCACACATCCCCTATCGGCCCATTATTGTCAGTTTTTCGCATACAAAAAAACCGCATCCCATGAAGGAAAGCGGTCTGAAAAAGTTAGGCTCACACGTTGAACTTCGATAACCGCTCCCGCAGTCTGGAGGAAGCATTCTCCAGCTTACCGGAGAGGGTAACCAGATATTCGCTTACATTCTCCTGTTCTCCGGTCAGGGAAGCTACCTCTTCAGAGGCGGCCGAGGATTCTTCCGCGAATGAACTGACATTGCCTATAGTCTCTGACAAGACTTGCTGCGAGTGGTTCAGGCCGTCAATCGAAGAGGAGACCGAATCCAGCCTGGTGATCAGCTGATGCATCTGCCCCTGTACACTAGTGAAGATCTCACTGGTGTTCTGAACATAGTCCATCTGCTCCCCGAACAGCGGCGCAACCTCGGACAGGGCGTCTACCGTCTCATGCATATCCCGCATGATCCGGTCCGTAATCTCGCCCACAACGGCAATGGAACGCTTGGACTGCTCCGCCAGCTGGCGGATTTCATCGGCGACAACCGTGAAGCCCTTGCCCGCTTCGCCTGCCCTCGCTGCTTCAATAGTAGCGTTCAGCGACAGGATATTGGTCTGCTGGGTGATGCTCTGCATGACCTCCAGCACCTGAATCACCGATGAGGCGGTATCCTTAAGTTCATTCACCTTAAGAACCAGCTTGCCTGTCCTGTCGCCAGTCTCTTGGGTTCTGCCCAGCAGCTCCTGCAGCTTGACTACCCCTTCTGCACTGGCTTGCTCCACGCTGTGCGCAGTTCCGCCAATCTCATGGGCCACTGCAATGACGGCTTCCATCTTCTCCGAGATCTGAGCCGTCATCTCATTCCCCCGGTCCGCTTCCAGCGAGAGACTGCCTGCACCGCCGGCAATCTCTTCCGTGGCTGCAGCAATATCCTTCGCTGCCACCGCTGTGTCCCGGGAGGCATTGCCAAGGGCTTCCGCTGCTTCCGTAACTTCACGCGCGGTCTCATTGGTGTGGACGACCAGCTCTGTAATCTGCTCCATCATCAGGTTGAAGGAGCCGGACAGCTGGCCTATCTCATCACGGGTGACGACATCGGTGCGTACGCGCAGATCCCCGTCTGCGCCCTTGACCATCAGATCCCGCAGCCGTGACAGCGGACGCGAGACCATCCGTACCATCCAGAGTCCAATCAGCACGGCAACGGCGGCAGCGGCGGCCACTGCAATGTAGGTCGTGTTAAGAATCCGTCCCGCATCCTTGGTCAGATTGCCGGAAGGCACCACACCGAGCATCCTCCAGCCGGAGGTATGCAGTGTGCCGTAGACAGCAAGAATGGATTTGCCCTTCTCATCCTTGGTCGGCAGAGAGCCGGAGGTATCACTTAAGCCCTTGAACAGAGTGCCGCCCAGGCGCAGATAAGTGTCCGTTTCCTCTTGCTGGGAAGAGGCGATCAGCTCATCTGCGGACGTCAGCAGCTGGATATAGGAGCCCGGGCCCAGATCAACCATTTTCAGCTGGCTGTCAAGCTCTGTAGTCTTAATATCGCAGATTGCCAGATAACCGGAGTGACCCGCTTCCGCCGCTACAGACTTAGCGAAACGCACCACTCCTGCGGCCTCTCCCTGCTTCAACGCTTCGGTAATCCACTGGCTCTGCGGCTTCTCCTGCAACTGCTTGTACCATGCTGCATCACGGATCGCCTCCAGGAAATCTTTATCCACTTCACCAGCTCCGGCTGCGGGCAACACTTCATTCAGCGGAACCAGATACACTGCCTGCACCCCGGGTACAGCCGTGAGCCATTGATTGAGCTCCCCTTTAATCGTCTTGGAGAGCTCTGTGCGCTTCGCTGAATCTGCGGCTGCAAGACCTTCCAAGGCAATTGCCTGCTGAATATCATCATTGTAGAACAGCTGACCCAGATTATCTTCATAGCGCAGCAGGATCACATCCAGCTTCTCTGCCGCCTGCTCCACGGTCTGCTGATTAGCGGACAATGCATTGTTCTCAATCGTATGCCTGGCCACAGAGTAAGAAATATACCCCAGAGACAGCACAATACCCATGGTCGCGATGAAAAACACCAGAAAGAGCTGCATCCCCAGCGACTTGGAGGGATGCAGCCGAGTAAGAATAGATGTACTGCGAACTGTTGACTTGCTCAAAAAATCACCGCCGGATTCTATGTATTCTTGAACGGAAGGAGCCCGTTACAAGGTCATGAACATCTGAAGCGTCCGATCAGAAAGATAGGGAAGATATTCATGACCATACTCATGATATACCAACAGATCTTTTACGGCTGTGATTTTGTTGTATGCGGCAAGCTCTAGATTCTCCCGGGACCGGCATCATCGCCAACCTCTTCATGAGTCTCAATGACGTAATTAACGATTTCATGAGCGGTGGTGTAAGCAACACCAACATAGGTGTCCGCTGCCCCGTAATAGATGGCAATCCGTCCGGTATCCGCGTCACTCAGCGCAGCACAAGGGAAGAGGACATTGTTGACAAAGCCTCTTTCTTCATACCATTCTTCCGGTGTCAGCACGAAGTTGCGGGAGCGGTATTTCACTTTTGAAGGCTCATCTGCATCCAGAATAACAGCGCCCATGCTGTAGACAAGGCCGTTACAGGTCCCTGTTACCCCATGGTAGAACATCAGCCAGCCTTCCGAGGTCTCAATGGGCGCAGGGCCGCCGCCGATCTTGGTACTCTGCCACCAGCCTTGTCCGCCCTTGGTCATGACATGGCGGTGCTTGCCCCAGTACACGAAGTCTGGGCTCTCGCTGAGGAAAACATCACCGAACGGCGTATGTCCGCTGTCACTTGGACGGGAGAGCATAACGAAATTCCCGCCTATTTTCTTCGGGAACAGCACGCCGTTACGGTTGAACGGCAGGAAGGGATTCTCCAGACTGACGAAGCTCTTGAAATCCTGTGTCTTGGCAACGCCGATTGCCGCCCCGTAGAAATCCGTGCACCAGATGATGTAATAGGTATCCTCCACCTTTACCAGACGGGGATCATACGCGTAACGCGGCATGTATGGCTGGCCTGCTTCGTCCTTGAACTGGATCGGCTGCTCATCAATGACCCAATCCAGACCGTCCGCGCTGCGGCCCATCCGCAGATGGGGGCGGGTCGTGTTATCCTCAACGCGGAAGACTCCCAGAAAGCTGCCCTCGTAAGCGATCACCGCGCTGTTGAAGATACGGGCGACCCCTTTGGCCGGATTGCGCTTGATTACCGGGTTATCGCTATGTCTCCAGACCGGATTGTCATTCCCGGCAGGTCTGTCCTGCCAAGGCATATTCGGCAGGCTGTGGCTGCCAGTCAGTTTAACTTCTCTCATAATAGAATCCCTCCAATAATAGTTGCAGCAGCCGCTGCGATGGTGTGTTACTCCCCGGCTTGCCGCTTTATTTGACCGACCCTTGGGCGAAGCCGTTATAGATGTATTTCTGCAGCGCTACGAACGCGATCAGCGTCGGAATGATGGCGATCATAATCGCGGCGCAGATGACCTCCCACTGGGAGCCGTAAGGCCCTTTGAATTTGAACAGCGCGGTAGATACGACCTGCAGGCTGCTTTTTGGCATATACAGAAATGGGGTATAGAAATCATTGTAGATATTAACGCCCTTCACGATAATCACCGTCACAATGGCCGGACTCAGCAGCGGAAGAATGATTCTCCAATAGATCGTCCAGTAGGAGGCGCCATCCAGCATTGCCGATTCGTCAAGCGATTCAGAGATCGAGTCCAGGAACTGCATGAAGATATAGACAGCGATAATATCGGTCCCCAGATACATCAGAATCGGCGCCCAGCGGGTATTGAACAAGTCCAGGGCATTGATGATCTGAAAAGTTGCTACTTGCGTCGTTACTCCGGGAATCAGCGTAGCCAGCAGAAAAGCCCCCATCAGCGCCTTGCTGCCTCTGAATTTGAAGCGGGCCAGAATGTAAGCCATCATCGAGCCGGTAAGCGTAGCGCCCGCAATGGAAATAAGGACGATAATGATCGTGTTCATGAAGCCGAGCAGCATGTTTCCGTCTACGAAGGCTTTAGAATAGTTGGCGAAATTCAGCCAGTTCTCCGGCAGGGTCAGCGGACCGGTTGAGGCATACTCGGCATTGGTTTTCAGGGAAGCGAAGAAGACCACCACAATCGGTATCAATGCCATCAGCGCACCCAGCACCAGGGAGAGATATTTGAAGAAAGCCGCCAGGTTGTATTTCAAGGTATGCATCGCTCTATTTCTCCTCCTTGATCAGAATGCGCTGCAGGATGGTGACCAGAATCACAATACCAAGCAAGACCACAGCCATGGCCGAAGCCAGCCCCAGCTTGCTGTATTTGAAGGCCACATCGACGGTCTGGATGACAAAAGTACCGCTGCCGTTGGAGCCGCCGGTCATCACGTACGGAATCTCAAACACACCAATCGCCCCGCTGACCGCGAGGATCAGATTGAGCTGCAGGATGCGCTTGATGCTTGGAATGATGATATGCCGGAACTGATGCCAGCGGTTAGCCCCGTCTATCTCCGAGGCTTCATAGATATCGCTGCCGATCGAGGAGATTGCACCAAGGAAGATAATAAAGTTCATCCCCATGTAACGCCATACCGACGCAAAAGCGAGAGAGACATTAATGAGCTGCGGATTCAGCAGCCATTTCTGCTGGAGTGACGTAAGGCCGAGCAGATCAAGAATGGTATTAAGCGTGCCTTCCGGCTTGAAGAAGAACAGGAAGATGAATCCGATCGCCACACCGTTCAGCAGGGTCGGGAAGAACAGAATCCCCTTGAACCAGTTCTTAAGCCGGACATTGAAGCTCAGAATCGTCGCAAAATAAAGCGCCAGCCCCATCTGGACAAAGGTGGCGAAAAAGTAATACAAGCTGACCTTGAACACGGCGAAGTACTCCGGCTTGGTGAAGATCGTCTTGTAGTTGTCAAAGCCGATGTACTCCATATTTTTGCTTAGCCCGTTCCAGCTGGTGAAGCTGTACTGAAACATTTTAAAGACAGGTAAATAGGAGAACGTCAGCAGGAGAACTACGGGTACTAGCGAAAATAAAAAAATGATCAGAATCCGTTGATTTTTATAGCTCAGGTTAGACAATTTAGGCACGCTCCACACCTCCTGAAAACTTACTGCTCTTCACTGCGCTTCTATCCCTGAAAAAGTGAAGGGGATCATGCCTTGCCGGCATCTCCCCTTTCTTTTGATCTTTAATCTACTTGGCAGTGACAATTTTGGCTCTGGCTGCTTTCCATTTATCATTCAGTTCTTTCATAATGTCATCATAGGATTGCTTGCGGTTGCCAATTGCTGCTTCGATGATTACCTTCTTGAAGTCAGGCTGCCACAGGCCGATTTCCGCCTCTTTATCAATGGCATCCACCCAGCCTTCTTCACCGGCTTTGGCTGGAGCAAGCGTGTCGAAGGTAATGTCTGTGCCTTCAAACTGCTTGAGAATTTCAGGCAGCTCGGCTCCCTTTACCGGGCTCATGCCTCCCCCTTCAGTAGTCGGATAACCGGATTCATTAATGAACCAGTCCACCCATGCTCTGGCGGCTTCTTTATTTTTGCTGTGAATGCTAACCCCCAGATTATAGTCGTCAGACAGCGGAACCAGAATCTTGTCGGCATTGGTCGGGAATGGCATGAAGCCTACATCATCCGGGTTCGCTGCCAGTCCTTTGATCTGACCAATGGCCCAGGAGCCCAGAATCATCGTACCGATTTTGCCGTTCGCCAGATCTGCCTTGGAGGATTCCCAGTCGGTTGTAGTCGGGTCCTCTTCGATCAGACCCTCTTTGGCAGCATCGTACATTACTTTGTAGAGCTCATAGTGCGGCTGGCCTGGAACGAAGTTATCGTCGGAGGCTACCTGGCCGATGTTGACATATTCACGGTCTCCGGCAACGGTAGCCAGATCCGCTTCCCACTGAGTCAGCGTCCAGCCCGCAGCATAGTTCGTGTAGAGAGGAACGGCATCCGTCTTCTCCTTGATACTCTTGAGTGCAGCGGAGAACTGGTCGAAGGTTCTTGGAACCTCGGTCACTCCGGCATCCTTGAAGACCTGCTTGTTATAGATCACGCCGGAGAAGTTCACCGTAATCGGAATACCGTAGGAAATCCCGTCTACCGTCCGCTCTTCGAGGCCTGTATATTGCTGCTCCAGATCAGACTTTTTACCCAATGGCTCGAAGAAATCCGGCAGGTCTTTGATCGCTACGCTGGTAGGCAGGAGCAGAACATCTCCGTAATCACTGGTGCTCATGCGGATTTTGATCTGATCCTCGTAGTTCGACAAGGCTTCAAAATTCACTTTGACATTCGGGTATTTCTCGTTGAACTTGGCGGCGTAGTCTTTGAACACAGTATCCACAATATCCGTCCGCTGTGTAATTACCGTAATATCACCCTTGATATCTTTAGCTGCATCTCCCTCAGGAGCGGCAGTGGCCTCCACAGCGGTGCCTGTGTTCCCGCCTGCATTGGTTGCAGCCGCATTAGTGGCATTATTGTTGTTAGATGAACAGCCGGAGAATAGACCGGCCATCAGTGTCAGCGTTGCCAACCCGGTAACTGCTTTGGTTTTTTTCATCATATTTCTGACCCCTCTCTTCATTTAGAACGGAATAGTATAATAACAAAACAATAACAGTGAGATCCATTTTCCTACTACACAGAATTTAAATTATCCTCCATTCATCTAGAATCCCTTGTTGTTATCGCTTTCATTGCAATTATAGACCCTACCACTCCTTTAAACGATGGTTCCAATTGCTTTTTCTGGTCTTCTATTTGTTATTTTTGTTATTTAAAATATAGTGGCAGCAAAAACAAAACGTCTGCACAACCGCGAAAAAACACTACCCTGTCACTCCCTGAAGAAGTGAAATGGTAGTGCCAATGGGCTCTTTTCCTGTAAAGTGCGACGCAAGCTTATGATCTGTACCGGCTTTTATACTCCTTAGGCGTCATGCCGCACATTTTCTTGAATAGCTTATTGAAGTACACCGGATCGCTGTAGCCGACTTTGTCAGCAATCTCATAATTCTTCAGGTCCGGATGATGGAGAAGCAGCTTCTTGGCCTCCGCAATGCGGATGCCGATCAAGTAGTCGGTAAGGGTCTGACCTGTCTTATGCTTGAACAGCCTGCTGATATAACTCGCATTCATTCCCACGGCCTCAGCCAGCCGCTCAAGCTCGAAATTAAGACCGTAATCCTGCTCAAGAATGCTCTTCATCTGCTCGACTACATAATGCTCCCCGCCTTCGGAAGGCTGATGCGGCACTTCATCGGAGGGAGCAGCCGCAAGTGTCTGCCGGGCCGCTTCTACACTTTTGAGCAGATCATATAATTGTGCCTTATCTATGGGCTTCAGCAGATAATCAAGTACACCGAAGCGCATAGCCTTACGGGCATAGTCGAATTCACTGAAGCCGCTCAGCACTGCTATAGGCAGCTGCTTAAGATGTCCTCTCGCCGCTTCAATCAGCTGGAATCCATCCATTCTCGGCATCTTGATATCAGTAATAAGAAGATCAATCTCCTCCAGGCTTAGCTCCTGCAAATGGTTCCAGGCCTCAAGCCCGTTGCCGTACGAGCCGATCACCCTGACCTCCACATCCATTCTGGAAGCGATCTTCTCCAGCCCGCGGCGGATCACTTCCTCATCATCCGCAATCATGATCCGGATTACCACCCTATCGCCCCCGTCGTTTCATCTCTGATGATAGCGCTATCAATACAATTATAGACTCTGCATAACCATTAAAAAATGTGCCCCTATCCACTTTTATAGTCTTCAATTGACTTCATCCAATTCCCGCTTGAATTCCCGGCCGAAAAGGGTTATAACATGGTTATATATCGTTATCATTATAAACTAATATAATAATAACAATTATAAAAATTAACTCCAACACCAGCAAGCACTATTAAGGAGTGAACAAAACAAATATGAACAATGCAACCGAAGTATGGCGCACCCGGCTGGAAGCAGAGCTGAAAGACAATATTCTGGGCTTCTGGATGAAGCATACCCTGGATGATACTTATGGCGGCTTTATCGGTGAAATGGACAATCAGCTGCACGTGTTGCCCGGTGCGGACAAAAGCCTTGTACTGAATGCACGAATTCTCTGGACATTTGCAAGTGCTTACAACATGTACGGAACCGCAGATTATCTGGCTATGGCCGACCGTGCCTATGATTATCTCATTCAGCATTTCACAGATTCCGAATTCGGCGGCTTCTTCTGGATGGTAGATCAACACGGATCTGCTTCACAGCCCAAGAAACAAATCTATGGACTCGCCTTTGTCATCTATGCCCTGGCTGAGTACCATCATGCTACCGGCCGGGACGACGTCCTGCGCCAAGCCACCCAATTGTTCCATTTGATTGAGAAATACGGTTATGACCCTCTTCACAAAGGGTATATTGAAGCCTTATCGCGGGAGTGGGAGATGACCGATTCCCTAAGTCTCAGCACAAAGGATATGAATGAGAAGAAATCCATGAATACTCACCTGCATGTGCTGGAAGGGTATACCGGCTTGTACCGGGTATGGAAATCAGAGACACTCAGAAGCAAGCTGGCTGAGCTGATCGAAACGATGCTGGACCATATCCTGGATTCGGACGGCAAGCACTTCCATTTGTTCATGGATGAAGAGTGGCAGGTGAAGTCAGAGCATATCTCCTTCGGCCATGACATAGAGGGAAGCTGGCTGCTCTATGAAGCTGCGGAAGTTCTTGGAGATGAGGTCCTGCTTGAACGCGTGCGCAAGGTATCCCTGTCGATGGCCGAAGCTGCACTGGCTGAGGGGGTAGCGCCGGATGGAGGAATCTGGAACGAGGCAGATCTTAGCGGCTTCATTGACAAAGCCCGCGAATCCAGAGACTGGTGGCCGCAGGCTGAAGCCATGGTCGGATTCTACAATGCATATCAGTTAACCGGAGATTTGCGTTTTCTGGAAGCCGCTGAGAGCTCATGGAGCTTCACAGAGAAATATATTATTGATCATCAGCTGGGCGAATGGCACTGGGGAGTGGATGAATCCCTGCAGCCGCTGGCCCATGCACCGAAGGTCAGCGCCTGGAAATGCCCCTATCACAACAGCCGGGCCTGCTTCGAGATGATTAGACGGCTTGGCGAACCATCACATGTAGAGGAGACTATTCAATGAGCACAATCTTTGAACAACGCAAGCAGGCGTTAACGGAACGCTATGAGGCACTCATCACTCGCCCCAATGAGAAGCTGCCTTACGGCAACGGTATTTATGACCGCTACAAGTATCCCCTGCTCACTGCGGAGCACGCCCCCCTGATCTGGCGTTACGACTTCAATGAGGAGAGCAACCCTTATTTCGCAGAGAGAATCGGAGTGAATGGCGTATTCAATCCAGGAGCCATTGAACTGAATAGCAAATTCTACATCGTTGCCCGGGTGGAAGGTAATGACCGCAAATCCTTCTTCGCCGTTGCCGAGAGCAGCAGCGGTGTGGACGGCTTCCGCTTCTGGGATCACCCCGTAGTGCTTCCTGAGACCGCAGATCCGGATATCAACGTCTATGATATGCGCCTGGTACAGCATGAGGATGGCTGGATCTACGGCCTGTTCTGCACCGAACGCAAGGACCCGGACGCTGTCCCTGGCGATTTGTCCAGCGCCGTTGCGCAGTGCGGCATTACCCGTACCAAGGATCTCAAGACCTGGGAGCGTCTCGCCGATCTTAAGACCGGCTCGGCCCAACAGCGCAACGTGGTCCTGCATCCAGAATTTGTTGACGGCAAGTATGCCTTCTACACGCGCCCGCAGGACGGGTTCATTGACGCCGGTTCCGGCGGCGGCATCGGGTGGGGCTTATCGGAACAGATTGAGAACGCCGTTATCACCCGCGAGACGATCATGGACCAGCGCTACTACCATACCATCAAAGAAGTGAAGAACGGACAAGGTCCGGCCCCGATCAAAACACCGCTCGGCTGGCTGCACATCGCCCATGGCGTCCGCAATACGGCTGCCGGCCTGCGCTATGTGCTGTATGCCTTCTTGTCTGACCTTGCGGAGCCTAACCGCGTGACTCATGCCCCAGGCGGACATTACATTGCTCCAGACGGTGAAGAGCGCGTCGGCGATGTATCCAATGTTGTCTTCTGCAACGGCGTCATTGCCCGTGACAACGGCGAGGTCTTTATCTATTATGCCTCCTCCGATACCCGCATCCATGTAGCTGCCACCACTGTAGACCAACTGCTCGATTATGTCATGAATACTCCTGAAGATCCGCTTCGTTCCTATGCCTGCGTACAGCAGCGCATCGCTTTGATCGACCGGAATTTGCAGGTGAAATAACACACAAGCGGTACAACTCTTTATTGCGTAGTGGTATCAACGTGAGCACTTGGATGGACGCTCCGCTGTTTAAGCGGGATGCTATTCTTCCATCCTTAAAAAAGAAACAAAAAGTAAAATGGAGGTATCCTTTGGCTTCCGGAGATTTCTGCAAGTGGCTGTCGCCGCCCATAGAAAATCACTTCGGGGACAACCCCTTCAGTTTTCCATCTGGCCCGCTTCCGGCCGATTTAATGGGGCTGTCCCAAAAGTAACCTAGCCGAGACAGGGCTCTATCTTCAAAAGCTTAAATCTCAAAAAGCAGCGATTCTCTCATTATTGGAGAATCGCTGCTTCTTGAGTTTTTGGTCATTTGTAGCTTGTTTTAATACATTTGATTCCGTCTAAAAAGTAATGCTCCAGCGAAACGTATTTCTCTTCAACCAGAAACTGAAGTATGACGGTAAATACCGTCTCAAGGACGTTCTTCATTCGCTGGGAACAGAAGCAATTCAGCGTGCGGAAAACGGGTCGCTGCCGCCCAGCCAGCCAAATAAAGGGAATAGTCTCTCGTACCGCTTTGGCGATTTGACGAGAGGAATAGATTCGCTGGATGTAGGCGTAAATGATGACTATGGTAAGCATTTTGGGGTGATAGCTGTCACGGCCGCCACCGGGGTAGGCTGCGTCAAAGATGGCGTCGTCCAGCCGATGAACATTGGCATTTACGACACAAACGAAATGATGTTCTGGAATTTATTTCTTTTTTATGAATATTAAAAGGATTGTGGGCACATTTCCCGCTTAAACAGCGGAGAGGACGGACTGATTGCGGAAAAGCGATAGCGGTCGCCTTGCTCTCCGGATTTTTACCGCTAAGAGAAATAAATAAAATTCTTACGAGCACAGCGATTGTAGCAACGGTCCGTTCGCGGAGCGTCCGCACCACGTTCACAAGTTAATCCAACTCAAAAAAGAGGGTCGTCCCAAGCCATTTCATAGCTTTTGGATCAGCTTCAACCCCGCGGCTTCCCCACAGAGTCCCGGTGGACGATATCTGCGGAGATCAGAATTTTCTCCAACGGTGCAGCGGAATTCTGGATACGGTTCAGCAGCTTCTCTACAGCTGCCCGGCCCATAGCCTCCTTAGGCACATGAACGGTTGTAAGCGGAGTAACCCCCCGCAGGGAATCCTCGATATTATCAAAGCCTGTGACCGAAAGATCTGCGGGAATACTAAGCCCGGCTTCCCGCAGCAATTCACTGACATCGAGGGCTGTAAAGTCGTTCGCACACACAATTGCCGTAGGCAGGGTATCCGATTCTTTCCGGGTGGCTACCCAGCGTCTGAATTCGTCGCGGAGCATTTGGTCATCCATTCCCTCCAGCAGCAGTTCGTCACCTATGGCCGGGACCTTCAGATGATTCTCCTCCAAGGCGCTGCGGAACCCGATCCAACGGTCACGGAAGCTGCGGGAGTAACGGATATTGCCGATAAAGTGAAATAGAGTATGTCCGGTGCCTATCAGATGATTGACGAGCCGGGTCATGGAATCGATGTTATTCGCAAATACAGTATCACATGGAATTAAAGCATCCTCATGGTCGATCATGACCAGCGGGAGCCCGATCCGGTGCACTTCGAGCAACAGTGAGGTGGAGATCTGCCCTACTCCGATCAAACCAAGCAGACCGTCAGGATTGAGTACATTAACGAAATTGTCAGCCCGGTGCTCTGAAATAATCACCATGCCCAGCCCCTCCTGATCCAGCGCCAGCGCAATGCCATCGACGATTTTGCCCCAATATAGTGAATCTTGAGTCTGAGAACGGATATTGGGCATCAGCACCAGCACGGATTGCTTATTACGGTCTTGCTCTCCCGTCAGCGAACGGCGCTTCGGACTTTGTACATAGGCGTTTTTTTGGGTGAAATATCCCAGCTGAGAGGCGGCTTGAATCACCCGCTCCCGGGTGGTCTCATTGACCCCCTCCTTGCCGGAGAGCGATTTGGATACGACGAACTTGGAGACCCCAAGATGATCGGCTATTTTTTGCATCGTTACTTTTTTGGCCACAACAATACCTCCAGAATTTGATCTTGCTTGGTGTGCAGAGTCCGATGGTTACGGAGCAGACTGCTGACTCATACGCGCTTCCTTCCATTTCGCATTCAACTGGTCAAAGGACTTCTGCAGATCCGGTGCGGCGAGCACATCCTGAATATAATCGCCCGACCAGAAGCTCAGCTTCGTCCGGTTCGCCAGATCAATGAACGCATCCGTCTGCACCGTAGCCTCAATCAGCTTCGGATGATAGGAAAGGAACTCACTATATTGCTGTAAAGCGGGTTCGTCCGAACCCTTCGCCGGAAGAAACCCCCAATCTTTCGCATACGAAGTTTCTGTGATGAAATACTGAAGCCAAGCCATCGCAAGCTCTTTATGGCGGCTGAATCTGCTAACCCCCATGAACCAGTCGGGATTGAGTGCCGCATAATGGGCCGTACCGTTGTCATATGGAAAAGGAAAGAAGCCTATATCCTCTGGCGAAGCGCCTGCATCAATGATCTGCCGGATGGTCCAGTTCCCCTGCAGATACATGCCTGCTTCTCCCTTGGCCAGTCTGGATTTGGAGATCTCCCAGCTGTTGGAGAATAACTGCTCCTCGACATAACCCTTGGCCATCATCGTTCTGGCAATCCCCAGAGCCTGTCCCCATTCGTTACCGATCTGCCAGGGATTGTCCTCATGAACCATATCATTCAAATAATCGGGGTTCCCCGTCATATAATTAACCAGATTATTGCCCCACTCCCGCAGCGGCCAGACGGCTCCGTAATTCATATACAGCGGGATGATGCCCGCCTGCTTCAGCTTGGCACAGGCCGCGTAGAATTCATCAAGCGTCTGCGGCACCTGATCAATCCCCGCCCGCTCAAAAGCCTTCTTGTTGTATACGATCCCACTCGTGGTATTGCCTGTAGACATCCCGTATCGCTTGCCGTCAAAGGTTGCAAAGGTCGTGAACCGCTCCTGCGCCGCCAATTCCTCACTCAGCGGCTCGAAGAAAAGCTCCAGTTCCTTCGCAGGCAGATTGACCGGAAGCAACAGGACATCCCCAGTGTCCTTGGTGGACAAGCGGACCAGGATATCCGTGGCATAGCTGGAGAGACCCTCAAATTCCACCTGGGCTTCAGGATACCGCTTCCTGAATTCCTCCGCATAGCCCTTAAATGTTCCATTCTCAATCAGATCAATCCGGTTCGTCAGCATCACGATCGTACCGGACAACTCAGAAGGCGCTTCCTCTCCGGCAGAGGCAGCCGGAACCGGGGCAGGCCCTCCACTGCTCCGGCTGTTACAGCCGCTTGCCAGCAGTAGCAGCATCAGAAGCAGCACGGCATACACCGGAAAACGTACAATCATCCGTTTCAAGCCCATTCCTCCTCAAGGGGTCTCCCCTTCAATTAAGGGAGTAATTCCCGGCAGCGGCAATGACAAAATTACATCCGTACCCTCGCCAGGCTTGCTGAACACCTCAATCCCATAGGCCGGACCATAATGAAGCTGAAGGCGCTGGTGCACATTTGCCATCCCAATCCCTCCATTAATGCTCTTCTTCGGAGGGGCTTCATGCCGGAGTCTCTCCCTCAGCTTATCCAGTGTAACCTGATCCATTCCACAGCCGTCATCACGGATATGGAACAGAAGCCTCTGCTCTGTATACTCACACTTGATGCTCAGATGCATCCGGGACTTGGTATCATCCAGCCCGTGATACGCAGCATTCTCAATAATCGGCTGAAAAACCAGCTTAATCATGGAATAGTTGTCAAGCGCCTCGGGAACATCCATTGTCAGCTCAAATCTGCCGGGATACCGGCTGCCCAGCAGCTCCACATAGTTTCGCACATACAGCAGCTCCTGCTTCATCGTTGCCCAGCCGGTCAAGTCACTGGTGCTGTAGCGGAGCAGCTTCCCCAGAATGGAGATCATATCAGCGGCCTCCACATCATCATTAATCTCTGCGGTCATCCGGATCGTTTCTAGCGTATTGTAGATAAAATGCGGATTGATCTGGCTCTGAAGCGCCTGAAGCTCCGCCACCTTCTTCTGTTCCTCAATCTGGTAAATATCCTGGATCAGTTGACGAATGCGGGCCAGCATACGGTTGAATTGATGCCCCAGGAGACCAATCTCGTCACGGCGTTTAATGCGGAAGGTCACATCGAGATCGCCGCCCTGCACTTTTTTCATCAGCTGGATCATTTGGGTCAGCGGCTTGGTCAGGGCAAACGACAGAATGAGCGAGATGATCAGGGCCAGCACAATGATGATTAGAGTAGCGCCTATAGTCGCATTGCGGGTCAGCTTCACTCCACGGGTCAATTCGTCCACCGGTATGGAAATAATCACCTTCCAGTTCGTCTTGGTTGAGCTTGAATAGATATTAAGACGGTCCTTGCCGGATACAGTGTCATAAAAGCTCCCCGAGCTCCCTTCTGCAGCACGGAACAAGGAGGACCGGGAAATATCCGCAGTCAGCAGCTTCTGCTCACTGTCATAGATGACTTTGCCTGACTGATCCACAAGGATCGATTTCCCCCGGGTCACCTTGTCCAGCTCCGCCACCTGATTCTCCAGATTACTGAAGTTAGCCTCCACCGCGATCAGGCCGGCTGGCTTCCATAGCCCGTCCAGAATGGGACGCACCACTGTAAAGGCATACCGGGTACTCTGCAAATTACTTGTATATGCCTGCGTTCCCAGAAGGGTCGCTTCTCCGCCGGAGCCCTTTACCTGCTCGCTCCAGAACCTGTAGCTCTGTTGCAGATCCAGCCGGACGCCCCCATCCTTGGCAGAATAGTAACCATTCCCGTAGGCATCAAAAATATAGACCGAATTGGTTCCCCGCTTAATATTGTTAATAAATGAAATATTCTCTTCGATACCCCGCTGAATGGACAGCAGAAGATCCAAATCGCCGGGAGCCACCCGAGCCGTGTCCTGCTTGCCTTCCATCATCTGCTTTTGCTCATAATAGCGGTTCGAGCGGATCAGATTCTGCTTAATCTCATTGACGTAGGCGGGCATGGAAGACATCCGTTTCATATCTTCTATGTAATCATCGATGGAATCCATCATTTGATCGATCAGCTTCTCGGAATAGGCGATTGTGTTCGCCTGGATGGATTCCGAGTAGCTCTTGAAGCTGATCACACTGATGAATGATAGCGGGAGCGTAATAATGACGAGAAAGACCAGGAACAGCTTGCGCTCCATGGACATATCCACGATATAAGACCACCAGTTGTTATTGCGTGCTGCTCTCATTCGGCCTTCTCCCTGGTTCAGATTACATAACTAATTCAGCAAACAACAATAACAAAACCCTAACAAAACTATTATACGCATTCGCTTAAGGATGTACAAGGAAGGATGTGCACTCAACCAAAATAAGCTTCTATATAAATCCGGTGACAAGCTTATGCATACAATGCTAGCTTTCCTTCGGAAAGCTTTCAGGCGGACGTTGACTGAACAAGCATATAGAGAGGTACTAATATTTTCATATCTGTGGTACGGTGCTTGCGACGCATAGTAAACCTTTGAGAAAGACCAACTAATGGATAAAATGACCCTGCGGGTGAAGGATGCTGGTGCCTCTCTCACCGGTCGCCTGTAAGGAGCTGTATTGTTGTACTTTTTGCAGGATTCCTTAAATAATAATACTGGCTAAGCTCCAATTGTTGCATTATTTGCACAAATTCCGACGTTTTGAGCAAGTTAGCGTAGGATTTGTTGCAATTCGTGCAGGATTTTAGCATAGACCGCTTCTACGGGGCAGCATTGTTGCAATTCGTGCAGGATTCCTTAAAAAATGGTACGGCTGTGAAACATGGGGCATATCCCTCGGCGCAGCATTCCTGTACATCAACTAAAAAGGGCATCACGCAGCCGAATGCGGCTTGCGTGACGCCCTGAAATCAGAACAGCTCTAAATATTATTTGATCGTAAACAGTGACAGCTTGCTCTCCAGTTGGGTAGAAGCCCCTTGCAGCTTGTTCGACAAGGCTACGAGATGATCACTGACATTCTGCTGCTCACTGCTGAGCGACGCAACCTCTTCCGAGGTTGCCGAGGATTGCTGCGCCACCGCACTTACATTCCCCATAGCATCGGATAGCACGCCCTGTGAATGGTTCAGACTGTCGATGGCCCCTGTTACAGACTCCAGACTCGTAATAAAGTCCTCCATTTGACCCTTAACGGACACGAAAATCTCACTGGTACTCTTCACGGATACCATCTGCTCCTTGAACAGCGGAGCCACTTCAGACAGGACAGCAACCGTCTCATCCATCTCAGCTACGATCTTATCTGTAATACCGGCGACCAGAGCAATGGATTGTTTGGATTGGTCGGCAAGCTCACGGACCTCCCCTGCGACTACCATGAAGCCACGGCCGGCTTCGCCTGCTCTCGCTGCTTCAATCGTTGCATTCAGAGACAAAATGTTCGTCTGCTGGGTAATATTCTTCATCACATCCAGCACCTTGATTACGGAATATACCGTTTCCTTGAGATTATTGACTCTATCCACCAGAGCAGAGGTCATTTCACCTGTACGTCCGGTCTGATCCAGCAGCGCTTCCAGCTGTACAGCACCCTGTCCGCTGGCTTCCCCAACTCCACGGGCTGCCTGATCCATCTCGGAGTTGGCTGCGATAACACTCTGCATCTGCGTAGCAATCAGGTCAGTCAGTTCATTGCCGCGCTCGGCTTCCTGGGCCAGACTTCCGGCACCGCCGGCAATCTCTTCCGTGGCCGCAGCAATCTCCTTGGCGGAGATCGCCGTCTTGCGCGAGGCATCCCCCAGCTCACCCGCAGTCTCAAGGACTTCGCGGGCTGTATCTGTAGTCTGGGCTACCAGCTCAGTAATCTTACCCATCATCATATTGAAGGAAGCCGACAGCTGGCCGATCTCATCCTTCGAGACATACTCTGTACGGACACTCAGGTTGCCTTCGGCTCCCTCCAGCATCAGGTCCTTGAGGCGTGCCAGCGGCTTGGCGATCAACTGGACCATCCAGAAGCCGACAATCATAGCAAGCACGGCTGCCGCTCCCGCAGCAAGGAAGGTGGTAAACAGAATCGGCGTGGCAGCTTGAACCAGTTGTCCGGTAGGAACTACACCGGCAAGCTTCCAGTCTGCCTTCTGCATCGGGTTGTACACAGCAAGGATATTCTTGCCGTTCTCATCCTTCGCTTCCGTGCTGTCATTGTTCACCTTGCTGTCCTTGATGAAATTCAGTACGGTGGCTTTGCCGTCCTCTTCAGGCTGCGAGGATGCCACTACGATTCCATCCGGGGCAACCAGTTGAATCCGTGAGCCATCCCCAAGCTGCACACTCTTGAAGGCTTCTTCCAGAAGGGTGCTCTTAAGCTCCAGCATGACTACATAAGAGGCATTGGAGCCCAGATTCTTAAGCGTTCTGACCATGGCCAGGTTCTTGCCGCCGCTGCCTTCAACGGCTGTAGGGAACCAGTAGTTCTGGGCGGATTTGGCTTCTTCCGTATAATAAGGCTCATAAGAGCTTGAATTCTTGACCACAGTCTTGTACCATTCCTGAGCTCTCACATCATCACCCGCGAGACCGGTGCTTCCGCTGGAGACGATCCCCATCTCAGGGTCCTCCGGAATGAGTGATATGGCGACGATATTGGCATCTGTTGTCGTCTGGCTGGACAGCTTCTTACTGATTGCATCTGTAGCCACGAACTTATCGTAGCTGCTCTTCGCTGAGGACAGCTCTGTCAGATTGGCCTGCATCTGTGTATCAAAATATAACTGAAGCGCGAGACTCTCATACTGCTTCAAGGTAATATCCAGCTTCTCTGAGGTCTGAATAATCGTCTGCCGGTTGGCTTCAGACACATTCTCTTTAATTGTATTCTTCGCTTTGTTGTAAGACAGAAGTCCTAAGAACAGGACCACCACCACGATAGAAGATAAGAAGATCAGGAACAGCTTCACCCCAACGGATTTAGTCGGGTTCACCCTCTTCACCTGTCGTAGCGAGCTGTTCAATACTGTCCTGTAATTTCTCTTCTCTGCCGTGTTGCTTGTTGTCTGTGAAGCTTCTGTCTTTTGGGCCTTAGCCTTTTGTATGCTCTTTGGCTTTTTACTGTTTTTCGCCACTTTTACCCTACTCTCCTTCGTTTTATCTGTCTTGTTGTCCGGATTGGGAGCTCCCATAACCATCACCTGCCTATCTCCTAGATTGGAAGATATATGTAAGCGTTACCTGCCCTATATATCGGCACAAAGTCTCATTTTTCTTAGCATTATTTGCAAATTGCTTCAATACTCATATATTTTTGTCGAATTGCATAGGCAATTTGATACAAAATAACCCCACAAAGTGGAGCATTAGCGTAGGTGCTTACTCAGATACTTTGCGGGGGCCCCAAAACACCTCTTTTTTAGCACGCAAAAAAAAAGGAATGCCCATGTGTAAACGGGCATCCCTTAGTGTGTAAAGCTATTATTTTCGCTTGCGCATCATATCGAAATAAGCAACAGGCTGATCCACCTTCATCCGCACACGCTGAAGCGGGTGACGGGCCACATCCAGCGGATTGCCGGCCTCATCCCACAGCTCGCCAACGGTCTGCTTGAAGAAGGTGTCATCCGGGCCGAAGAACTCAACTTCCTGTCCCGGCTTGAAGTTATTGCGCTGCTGAACGAGCGCCATCCCGCTCTCTGCATCATACTCCAGCACCAGTCCCGCGAAATCATACGGAGCCGCCTTCTCTTCGGGTTCATAGATGTGGTCCTCATGGTCCGGTGTGTCGTAGAAGAAGCCGGTATTCAGCGGACGGTTAGCCGCCTTCTGCAGCTCCTCCAGCCATTCGGGCTTCAGCACATACCCTTCCGGGTCGGCCATGTAAGCATCTATGGCTTTGCGGTAGGCATTCACTACGGTTGCCACATAGTGAATCGATTTCATCCGGCCCTCAATCTTGAAGCTGTCAATTCCGGCTTCGATCAGGTCGGGAATGCTCTCCAGCATACACAGGTCCTTCGATCCCATAGTGAACGGGTTATCCTCGGGCTGATGCAGCGGCAGCTGGGTGATTCCGGGCTGTAACGCTTGAGGTGCCTCAGCTTGTTCCTCTTCAGATACCCAATTCCCTTCGGGACGGGCATCTTCGAACAGATCATACTTCCAGCGGCAGGATTGGCAGCAGCCTCCGCGGTTGGAGTCGCGGTCGGTGAAGTGGTTAGATAACACACAACGTCCGGAGTACGAGGAGCACATCGCGCCATGGATGAAGCTCTCGATCTCAATATCCACATGCTGCTTGATCTCGGCGATCTCCTCCAGGCTTGTCTCCCGGCCCAATACTACGCGCGGCAGACCTTCCTCCTTCCAATAAGAAACTGCCTGCCAGTTGAGCGTGGACTGCTGGGTGCTTAAGTGCACCTCTAGACCTGGTACCAGGCGCAGGGCAGTATCGACAATCACCGGATCGGCTACGATAATCGCTGCAATCCCGGCCTCATATAAATTACGCAGGTATTCTTCAATCCCCGCGATATCTTCATTGTGAGCATAGATATTGGTGGCTACGAATACTTTGGCACCGTATTTCTTGGCAAATTCCACACCCTCGCGCATTTCCTCGAAGGTGAAGTTATCCGCGCCTGAGCGCAGGCCGTATTTCTGTCCTCCGATATAGACTGCATCCGCGCCATAATGCACGGCGAATTTCAATTTCTCTAAGTTTCCTGCCGGAGCCAGGAGCTCCGGTCTGTCCAGACGGTAACGCTTGCCCTTGAACTGGGGCTTGGTCATGGTTCCCATTCCTGTTCTCCTTTCTGTGTCTCATCTTCTGCAAGAGTTTAAAGCTGACATCGGGTGGTACACGCTGCTGCGGTGAATTTGGACTTTCGGCCGCTGTTGTCTCCAGATGTTTAGAATTACTCCGCTTAGCGGATAACATCCGGAGACAAAGGCGGACGCTTCGCTCCTGCAGTTCCAAATTCCCCTCCGCTGCTGAACCCAATGATGATGGGATAAACCTTACAAGAGCTGAGACAAAACCTTTTATATTAATATACCTGCTCTTTATAGAAGAAACCGAACGACAGTTCACGCTCCGGGTCCTGCAAAGCCCGGACCTCCTCCAGCCAAGACTCCTCGAATGCATATTCGGCGGGATCAGCGGCGTAGACGTCCATCGCATGACGGTAAGCCTTAACGACAGCGACATTGTAGGCCGCAGGCTTCAGCAGACCTTCGATCTTCAGGCTGTGTACGCCAGCTTTTAATAAGAAATGGAGATCCTCCAGAATGCAGATATCATCCGAGCTCATAATATGCGTGCCGTTCTCGTCTTCATAGATCGGGAACTTCTCATTCGGACGCTCCGCTTCAATCAGGAACAGCCCGCGCTCCTTACCCAGGCTTCCGCCATCGCTCGGACGGCCCTGATGGGACATATAGCTTGCTACCAGCTTACGCTTGGAATGATAGATATTCGTCATCCCGTGTACCTGAACCTGGGCTTCCACCTCAAGGTTAGGGACCATTTCGGTCATCTCATCCATATTCAGCTCGCGTGCCAGAACGACCCGCGTGGCTCCCTTGCGGCCCCAGTAATTGGCTGTAGCATAATTGGTTGAGGTCATTTCCGCATTCCAGTGCAGCTTCATTCCCGGTGCTTCGGCTTTGACGGCCGCCAGTACGGCGGGATCACCGAACTCTACCCCATCCACACCCAGTTCACCGATGGCCTTCACATAAGCCGGAAGTTCCTCCAGCATAGTATTGGGAATCAGTCCATTGATGCTTACATATACCTTGCCGCCCCGGGCATGTGCCAGCTTAACCACAGCGGCCGTGTCTTCAAGTGTAAAATGTCCGGCAAGACGCATACCAAAGCGGTCATCGCCGACCAGCAGGGCACTCGCTCCTGCATCCAGCAGCGCTACCGCTTCTTCCAGAGAAGCCGCTGTCGCCAGCAGCTCCGGTGTGTTATTCATCGTGTTACCTCCTGTGCGTTGCTCATCCTTACTATTGTAGCGGGTTCTTACGGATTTTGTTTGCTTTTTTGAATATTGGCTAAATGTTCCTTGTAGGTTCTGGCAAATAAATGTCCCTGTGAGCCGTCCTTCTTAGTCACATAGAAGAAATAATCCGAGACCTCAGGCGTCATAGCTGCTTCAATCGACGCAAGACCTGGACTGCTGATCGGTCCAGGCGGCAAACCTGCCTGCTTATACGTATTATAAGGACTGTCTACCTTCAGGTCCTTCTCATACAGCCGCTCTTTCTGCTTGTCCAACAGGTACTGGACGGTAGCATCGATCTCCAGTTTCTGTCCCTTATCCAATCTGTTATAGATAATACCGGCCACCAGCGGACGTTCCTTGTCTACTACCACCTCGCGCTCCACCAGTGAAGCAACGGTCAGCAGCTCATGCAGCGAGAGCCCGCGGTTCGCCAGCTTCGCCTTCCACTCAGGAATCGTATCCAGCTTCTTCACCAGCTGCTCCAGCATCGCCCCGATGACTTCCTGCGGGGTGCTGTCCTTAGCCAGTTCATAGGTCTCCGGGAAAAGATACCCCTCCAGCCGGTGGCGCAGCAGCGGATTGTCCGGAATCTCCAGCTTGCTTACGGCTTCCATGCCCTTGCCGGAATCAATCAGCGTAAGGAAGACCTCCGGCTTCTGATTCCATGCAGCGGCCAGCTTCTCTGCCACCTGAACCGCAGTATACCCTTCAGGGATTGTAAAAGTAACGGTAGCTTCCTTCACAACATCTCCGGCATTCAACCGGCTGATCAGCGTATCGTAGGAGTCGCCGGGGCTTACCTGATACGTGCCGGCCTTGAAGCTGGAGCCCTCCTGGACCCATTTCAGATATCCTTTGAAGAACAGGCTATGCTTGATAATGCCCTCTTGCTCAAGCAGGTCGGCAATTTGGGAGCTTCCCATACCCTTCTCTATTGTAACCGTTACGGCCGGCCCTGCGGGCTTGACCGGCTGCATTCCATTCCAGATGTACCATGCTCCTCCTCCTGCAGCTGCTGCCAGGACCAGAATTAAGATAAGCACAGTGCGGATCACGGCTTTCAAATGTTACGCCTCACTTTCCGACTATAAAGTATAAAATTGTATTGTCCAAAATTCAACCTATTTTTATAGCATAAGCTTTTTTCAGGCAAACGGAAAGATTATTTCGTCCCTCATAAGCAAAAAGAGCGCGGAAAAATTCCGCCCTCTTCCGTATTTGCCATACATGAAGTTGCTGCAGACGACGACTACTCGCTATCCGCAGGGAAGGTGAGCTCATCGTACAGCTCGGAAATATCCTCCCACTCTTCATCGTCCATAATGCTCTCCAGTTCCGGAAGTCCGTCCGGAGAAACTACGATGCGCAGAATTTCCTGCTCCGCAGCTCTTCCCGATCCGGCCAGAACGGCATAAGCACGGTCACCCACAGCAAATTCTGCAATAATATCGTAAACGGAAGACTTGCCCTGCTCATCCTCCAGTTCTACTGTTTCTCCATATACTTCCTTGAGCTTAGAAGTCCATACCGCTTGATCAGCGGAAAACTCAGTCATTCTCTGCTCCTCCATCCAGCTCGTCAACCAAAGTATTGAAGGTCTCCTCTACGATGGCCCACTCCTCGTCGTTCTCAATCATGAAGAGTTGCAGATCGTCGCCGTCTTCCTCATAACGGAACGCGTAGACCTCATCTGTCTCCTCATCCTCGGAATCGAGCGGAACCACCATCATATACTTGGCATCCGATCCGTCCACTTCAAACTTCATGATGACCTCGAATTCCTCTTCATTACCTTCCTCATCAGGAATATAGATAATTTCCGGTTCCTCTTCTTGGCCGATCTGTTCGTTTGTCATATCCGCACACCCCTCACCTTTTACTGTTAGCATCCAAAAAATTTTGCAAAATCAGCGCTGCGGCCATTTTGTCCACCAGCCCCTTGCGTTTCTTCCGGCTGACGTCCCCGTCAATCAGCACCCGCTCAGCAGATACCGTCGTCAGACGCTCATCCCAAAGGTGTACGGGTAAATCGAATTGCTCCCGCAGCTTATCCGCGAATTCGATGCAAATTTCACCACGGGGTCCAACGGAGCCGTTCATGTTCTTCGGCAGCCCGACGACAATCTCGCCGATTTCGTGCTCCTTGACCAGCTCACGGATGCGGTCGAATTCATTGCCGTTGCCGCGCCGCTCAATGGTCTCCAGAGACTGTGCTGTCCATCCGAAAATATCGCTTGTGGCGACACCGATTCTGCGGTCGCCGTAATCCAGTCCCAGCTTCTTCATCATTTGGGCTGGTCCACCCGATGATTGGCCAGATAGAAACGGACCAGTTCTTCGATCAGCTCATCACGCTCTTTCCTCCGGACCAAACTTCTCGCATTGTTGTGGCGTGGAATGTAAGCCGGATCTCCTGAAAGAAGATATCCTACGATCTGATTGATCGGATGATATTCTTTCTCCACCAGCGCGTCGTACACGGCGAGCAGTATTTCCTGGGGAGAGGCTTCCTTTTCGTCGCCCTTCACATTGAATTTGACCGTTTTGTCCATGGAGTCCATGTGGTGACACCTTCCTTCTGCAAAATCACCCTGATTCGGGCGGCTTCGCAAAGTTGCTGCTGTACAGCTCACTTGCTGCCCTCATCATAACATATTCATGCCCCAACGAGGAAATCCTGCCATAGTTAAAGCGCTTTTTTTGGCATTTTGTCTACAAAAATAGATGTTTTTTTGGGTTTTAAGCTATTGCAAGCCCTGGGTCAATAATGAATAACCCCAAAAAATATACATTGTGTGAATAAAGCAGCGGCACCGAGAAAATGCCCTCAGCACCGCTGCTTCCCAACCCTTGATAGAAATCCACAGTTTCTTACAGACAGGAATTACTGTATACCGCTTAAGCCTGTGCGGCTACCAGTTCCTCGGCCTTCTTCAAGGCTTCGCCCAGCTTGGAAGCGTCCTTGCCTCCGGCCTGCGCCATATCGGGACGTCCGCCGCCGCCGCCGCCGCAGACTGCAGCGATCTCCTTCACCAGCTTGCCGGCATGGAAGCCCTTCTTCACCAGCTCCTGAGGCACGGCTACCACGAAGTTCACCTTGTCATCCATTGCAGCACCAAGTACCAGTATGGCCTCCGGGAGCTTGGACTTCAGTTCGTCCGCTGTCGAGCGCAAAGCATCGATATTGCCAGCTTGCACGGAGACCGCAAGAAGCTGCGTTCCTCCGCCTACTGTGATTACACTGCTGGTCAGCTCTGCTGCGAAGGTTGCGCTCAGCTTGGACTGGAGCGATTCATTCTCACGGCCCAGCTCGCGTACCTGGGCATGCAGGGTCTCAATCCGCTTCGGCACATCGGTCAGCGAAGATTTGAGCAGGCCTGCCGATTGCTTCAGCAGGTCCAGCTGACTCTCCGTGAACTGATAGGCGTAACGGCCAGTCACAGCTTCAATCCGGCGCACCCCGGAACCGATGCCGCTCTCGCTGAGCAGCTTGAAGATTCCGATCTGCGCTGTATTAGACACATGGCATCCGCCGCACAGCTCCAGGCTGTAGTCGCCAACTTGAACGACACGGACAACATTGCCGTATTTCTCTCCGAAGAGGGCCATCGCTCCCATAGCTTTGGCTTCATCTATCGGCTTATTCTCAATGACTACTGGAAGGCTGCGCCAGATCTGCGCGTTCACGCGCTGCTCAATATCGCTGAGCTCCTCTGGAGTAATGGCTCCAAAATGCGAGAAGTCGAACCGCAGGCGTGAGCCTTCTACTAAAGAGCCAGCCTGATTCACGTGGCTGCCCAGCACTTCCTTCAGCGCCTTGTGCAGCAAGTGGGTGGCCGTGTGGTTCTTCACGATATCCTCGCGCTCCGCCCGGTTCACTTCGGCACGGACGGTATCGCCGACCTTCAGATCGCCTGCTTCCACCGTAACCAGATGAACATGCTGGCCGTGCGGTGCTTTGAAGAGGCCGTTCACCTTAGCGGTCACTGATCCGCCGGTCAGAACGCCGGTATCGCTGACTTGACCGCCGCTTTCTGCATAGAATGGTGTTGACGCCAGGATCACCTGACACTCGGCGCCTTCGCTAACTGTATCCTGAAGCGCGCCGTCAACCACAATCGCCAGCACCTTGGACTCTGTTACCGTGTCATTATATCCAACAAATTCACTTTTAACCGTAAGCTCAGCCAGGGCACCGCCCTGAATCTTCATGCTGGCGCTGTCCTGACGGGCTGCTCTCGCCCGGTCCCGCTGCTCCTGCATCGCGGCATCGAAGCCGGCGCGGTCTACGGCAAGCCCCTGCTCGGACGCAAAGTCCTCGGTCAGGTCAAACGGGAAGCCATACGTGTCATAGAGCTTGAACGCATCGGCACCGGCAATGGTGCTCAGGCCGTCCGCTTTGGCTTTGGCACTGATCTCGCCGAGGATCGCCAGACCATCGGACAGCGTTTCGTGGAAGCGTTCCTCTTCCAGACGGATGATTTTGGCGATATATTCACGGTTCTCGACCACGGAAGGATAGTATACTCCCATAATCTCTCCAACGGTCTCAGTCAACTCGTGCAGGAACGGACGGTCCAGTCCCAGCGTCTTGCCGTAGCGTACAGCGCGGCGGAGCAGACGGCGGATAATATAGCCGCGTCCTTCATTGGAAGGAAGCACGCCGTCACCCACCGCAAATGTAACGGTACGCACATGGTCGGCAATGACTTTTAGCGCGATATCCTGTTCAACATTATCCTTGTAGGTTACACCGGCAAGCCCGGCGGTCTTCTGGATAATCGGCTGGAACAGATCGGTATCGAAGTTGGAATCCACATCCTGGAGAATGGAAGCGAAGCGCTCCAGGCCTGCACCGGTATCAATATTCTTGTTGGGAAGCGGCGTATAGCTGCCGTCCTTATTATGGTTGAATTGCGAGAATACGAGGTTCCAGACCTCCAGCCAGCGCTCATTCTCACCGCCCGGATACATCTCCGGATCACTCATATCACTGCCGTACGCTTCACCGCGGTCATAGAAAATCTCCGAGCACGGGCCGCACGGGCCTTCTCCGATATCCCAGAAGTTCTCGTCGCCCAGCTTAATGATGCGTTCTGCGGGCAGGCCGACCTTCTCATTCCACAGCTTGAACGCTTCTTCGTCCTCAGCATACACGGTCACAGAAATCCGGTCGCCGTCGAAGCCGATCCACTCCTTGCCGGTCAGGAATTCCCAAGCCCAAGTGATGGCCTCTTCCTTGAAGTAATCGCCGATAGAGAAGTTACCCAGCATCTCAAAGAACGTATGGTGGCGGCGCGTCTTGCCCACATTCTCAATATCGTTGGTGCGGATACATTTCTGCGAGTTCGTCAGGCGGGGATTCTCCGGAATCTCCCGGCCGTCGAAGTACGCCTTCAGCGGCGCCATACCTGCGTTAATCCACAGCAGCGAAGGGTCATTGTGGGGCACGAGCGAAGCGCTCGGCTCAATACGGTGGTTCTTGCTCTCAAAAAACTGCAGCCATTTGGAACGGATTTCACTTGCTTTCATCATGTACAGCTCCCGTCTCTTCATTAAAATGCGGCACGCTGGCCGGAAAACACTTTCTTGCCGTAACCGTTACACGAAAAATCAAAAACAAAAAACGCCCCTGAATATATATTCAGGGACGATGATTATCGCGGTACCACCCTGGTTATCGCCTTGATCCGTGAAGCACGGACACCTGCAGACGATCGCCTTGTGCGGCTGTTAACGGGTGCCCCCGGCGGGATTGTCCCCGCACTCCGAAATTAGCTTTCAGCCGGCCTGTCTCCCAGGTTCTCACACCCGATGCGGCAATCCGCAAAGGAACCTGTTCTCTGGTGAAGCCATGCTCCGGCGTACTTGTTTTCATCAACGCTTTGTCCGATTTGCTTTTTAACATTTCAAGTATAGCCAGCGGGTGGATATCTGTCAATCACAGGCCGTAATTTGCTGTAACAGGAGCTGATAATCGCTATGAAAAAGGTTATTTACAGCGCTTACACACAGGCGTATAATTTAATTATTCATAGCGTCGAGACGTAGCTCAGCTTGGTAGAGCGCTTGCTTCGGGAGTAAGAGGCCGCAGGTTCGAATCCTGTCGTCTCGACCATTTTTAATTAAGATTCGCGGCTTTGGGGTTCGCGATTTTTTGGCGTTTCAAAAAGCCTACTTCTGTCTTCCATGTTTAAAGGCAGTAATTATATATGTAGAGCCATCCTTAGATGGCTGATAGGAAACAATATAACGATCAATACGAATATAGATAGTAAGTATCTTTATAAGTCCTTGATGGAAAAAGCTTTCCTGACCGAGTCACCTTGTCCTCAATCCGCATGAACAGCTTTAATTTATACTCTGCTGTTTCCTGTGGTGAGAAGTGGATGCTCTCAATCTTGGAAAAGCTCTGAGCCGCGCTCTTAGTCCAGACTATCCGCATCAAAGTTCTCCATTTCTTATCATCTCGATCATTTGCTTTGAAGAGATAATTGAACCATGTATAATATCCTGTTTGGACTCTTGGATCATTCGTGCGATTTCGGGATCAGCATCAAGCTCAGCAATTTGCGCAGCTGAAAGAGCATCTGAGTTGTCCTGATACTGGATTATTTCGGATACTTCATACTCCATGTCATTAATTACAATCACAGATTTCTGGCTGTCATTGATAAAGGAACGATACACTTTTCCGCTCTTATCCTTTAATTCCAGATACATACTCACCACCCCTTTGTTCAATATTATATCCTGAATTCGGATTAACGGATACCTCTTCAGGATATAACAAATACAGACTACCTCCGCCCCGCCCACAGCCGTCTTCTCAGCTCCATCTCCTCATAGATCCGCTCCAGCGGCAGGCGCATGGACTGACCCGCTATATTGACAGGTGTGCCGGCGAGCCTAAGATTAATGGCCATCAGCCAGCGCTTTAGTCCGCGTTGCCGGGACAGGTAGGCTTTGGGATCAACGAGGAAGATGCAGATATTCAGTTGTCCATAGTAACGGATCAGGCGGATGTCCGAAATATCCTCCCACATCAAGCGTCCTCCCGGAATCGCCGAAGACTGGTCATCAATACCCTGGGCATCCACCACCAGCAGCGGGGAGCGGCGCAGCAGCATTATTAGATAGACGATGGCCGCCAGGCCAAACAGCACGGTGCAGGCAATTCCCAGCGTCCGCAAAAGGATGGCAAGATCCGTCGTAATCTCCCCGGATATTTTTAGCAGCCAGATCCCCACTATCACAAAAAGCAATGATCCCGCTAACAGCAAAACGATCTTGAACCAGAACGGCTTCACCACGAGCGGCTGGTAACCTCCATCGTTATACGGCTGGTAGTCCATTTAGTCGTCCTCCTTCAGGGCCTGCCATTGAACCGCAGCAGATACATCCCCTGTTTCTTGGGATTATAACTATAAATGGTACCCGAACACTCTACTCTCCGCAACAATTTTACCCATGAAAAGAAACATAATTGCACATGCGCACCAGCCGCTTTATTTCCGTATTCTTGGCAAGAATGCCGCCGGAATTAATGCCAAAATCGAGAAGGCAATCGTCCACATAAACGAATGATCGAAGGCAACAGCCAGTGCGGCCGGGTCACGAGTCAGGACGGAATTCAGTTCATTTTGCAAAATAATTGCGATAACCGATACGCCGAAGGCTCCGCCAATCTGCTGCATAATACGTGTGGTGCTGCTCGCATGCGGGACTTGCTTCGAGGACAGACCGATATAGGCAGAAGCCATAACCGGCAGAAAAACAGCCCCTAATCCAGCCCCCCTCACAATCAGGACTGCACTTAAAAAATAATAGCTGGTATCTGCGCCAAGCTGCGTCAGCGGCCAAGTGCCAAGGATGGTAAGGACCGTTCCGGCAAGCACTACGGGTCTAGATCCGATCTGATCCGTCAATTTGCCGGCCAGTGATCTGGTGAGCAGCATCCCGATGCCTTGGGGAACGAGCAGCAGGCCGGAGATCAGCACCGTTTCACCGCGGACTTGCTGGAGATACAGGGGCAGGAGCAGCATTGCACCATAGGTGGTCAAGCCAGATAGAAACAACAGTGTAGAGGACACGGTTAAGGAACGTACCCGGAACAGCCTGACATCGATCAATGCTTCGCTTCCTTTGCGGAGGGCATACACCACAAATACTGCTAAAAGCGCCACACCTGCTATGACTGGTGCAAGAACCTCAGTATGACCGAAGCCGTGGTGGGAGCTGACTTCTCCAAGACCGTACAGGATAAGCACGATAGCCGGAGACAGCATCAGCAATCCAGACATATCCAGCCGTAGCGTCCGGGCATTGTGCTCTTCCTTAGGGAGCCCTTTCCAAGCAACAATTATGGCAGCCACGCACAGCGGAATATTGACAAAGAAGATCCATCTCCAGCTCAAGTGATTAACGATTATTCCACCCAGCACCGGTCCCAGAATGGGCCCGAGCAGCGCTGGCAGAGCTATGGTCGCCATTTTTCTGCCCATATTGTCTCCTCCGTAGGCACGTACGGCCAAGGTCTGCATGATAGGCATCAGCAAGCCCCCGCCGATCCCCTGCAGGGTACGGAATAGAATCAGGCTCTCCACGTTCCACGCCATGCTGCACAGCACAGAGCCAATTAAAAACATCCCCAGCGAAAACAGCCACATCCTCCTTCCCCCAAACCGCTCCACGGCCCAGCCGCTTATCGGAATGACCATCGCAAGCGACAGCAGGTACCCGGTCATCACCCACTGAATCGTGGACACCGAGGCGTTAAATTCCCGGACCAGCGTATCAATCGCCACATTGGTTATCGTCGTATCGAATATTGGAGCCAGAATACCAAGCATAAGAATCCACATCAAGTTCTTCGCTGCTGCCTGCGGTTCAGACGGTTCAAGTGCTGGTTTAGCCTGATTTTGCAAGTGGGTCATCTCCCTTCAGTCACTAAATAAGAAACAAAAAGTTTCTTATTTGAGCTTATGATATACTATCCACATAGGAAACGCAACGAAATTCTCCAGTGGAGGTTGAGATAGAAATGCCCACTTCTCAAGAGCAGGATAAATTAAAGAACAGACGCAGAGGCAAGGAGCTGGAAGCCGCTATCCTGCAAGCTGTGCGGGAAGAGTTGACAGAGCAGGGGTACTCTAATCTTACGATGGAAAGTGTGGCCGAGCGCGCGGGAACAAGCAAAGCCGTACTCTATCGCCGGTGGGCCAACCGTGCTGAGCTAGTGCTTGCGGCCATCCGGGACCGTGTGCCCCTGCCGCTGGAGGAAGTGCCTGATCACGGGAATTTGAGGGATGATGTATGCGGGGTGCTGCGGGCCATGAACCAGAATAATATTCAAGCAATGTTGAATGCGTTCTACGGGCTTGTAGCGGAAATGGGCGATATGCCGCTGGCCTCCTATATTTTCCCCCATGGGCGTCAAAACAGGACCATGTCGATTTTGCTAGAGCGGGCTGTTGAGCGGGGAGAAGTGTCTGCCGAAGCCGTGACCCCCCGAATGCTCAGTCTGCCGTCCGATCTGGCCCGCCATGAGCTGATGCTGTATAACGCCCCCATGTCGGAGGAGACGATCGCCAATATTGTGGACGAGGTGTACCTGCCGCTGGTGTTGAAGCGGTAAACTCTTGTCAGGAACCTTTATGCCAATTCTTCAGCATCTCCTGTGCCTTGCGCTTATCTGTCAAAAGCAGCGTCTAAATGTGGAGCTGATGGGGGGTAAGTAGCTAGTGTTGCAAGTTTTGCAACTCGGATTCTATGTTATGGGGATAAACCGGGGGAATGTTGCACGAAATGCAAGATATCCTGCGTTAAGCTGCTTCAAGACGGGATAATCCTGCATTTTGTACAACAATACGGATAACAGTGGATGTAATGCGAGCAAATGTTGTAGTTTGTGCAGGATTTTGAACCAGCTGCGGAAGGTTGAGAAAGCTCGCGTATCAATCGAGATGTAACCTCGATCTACATTCAGCCTCACTCAGCAATTACTCCGCAATCCAAACAGCCAGCCACCGGACATCCCCGGTGACTGGCTGTTTCTCTTTCTTATAGAAGTAACTTTACAGCTTCCAGATCCGGTACAGAATCACCGCTGCTTCCGCACGGGAGAGGGTATCCCCCGGAGCAAGCTTATTGTTCTTACCGTTGACTACGCCGTACTTCAGCAGTGCGGATACGCTGTCCTTGGCATAGGCGGAGATTTGACCGGCATCGGTGTAAGATGCTATTGATCCGCTGTCTTCAGGCGTGATTCCGGCCGCCTTCAGGGCACGCGCTGCAATCACCATCATCTCCTGACGGGTGATGACGCCCGCCGGCTTGAAGGTATTATCCGCATAGCCTGTGACGATGCCGAGCTGCTTCGCGGCCGCAAGCTCCTTGCTGTATGCTGCGTTATTCTGGACATCGCTGAAGCCTGCAACTGCTTCAGCAGCAGCCTTAAGCTCCAGTACCTTTACAAGGGAGGCCGTGAAGTCTGCCCTGTTCACAGGGTCCGCAGCCAACAGGCTGTTCCCGTCCGGGATGATACTGCGGGCAGCCATGGCAGAGGCTGCCTGCTTAGCCCAGGACACGTTCCCGATATCTGTGAAGGCCAGCGGAGCATAGGCAACGGCAAAGGTGCCGAACTCCGGAGTACGGAACACCAGCGCTTCCTTCGCTGCAATGTAACGGCTGTTCACCACCGGAGACAACGCACCGTTATCGGTGAGCGAACGGACCAGCAGGGAATCAAGTTCACTCTGCTCTTCCGCTGACGCTTTGTAAGGAATAGAGACGGTCATCGCGCTGCTGCCAGGCAAAGCTACCTTCTGCCCGCCTGCAAGCAGACTCAGCTCCACCACCGGACGGCTGCCGGTCTGCTGGAGAGCAGCGGCATTCAGGCCTTCAGCTGTGGATTGCTTGACCCGGAAGCTAACATATTCAGTGGTTGCTGTAATCCCTGCGAGCTGCTCACTTGGAATAGACAGCGTAGCAAGGCCGTTCTGAAGGACAAGCAGGTACTTCTCCTGCGTCTTCAGGCCTTGAAACGGCAACTGGGCTTCATAGGAGGCCACGCCGGTCAGGTTCGCCAGATCGATGATGATCTGCTTCCGTCCGTCTGCTGCCGGCGCCGCCTGCTTCAGGGCTTGCTGCCACAGCTCAGCCGTAACTACGGCCTTCGCCTCTGTGCCTTCGGTCTTCACTGCAGGTCTGATTGTCACAACACCATCCTTGACATCAAACGGTGCAGGCTTAGGCGCAGGTGTGCTGCTGCTATAGCTAGTACCGCCGGATACTGGTGCCGGTGTCGCTGTGGGTGCCGGCGTTGCTTCCGGTGCCGGTGTTGGCGCCATAGTCGGCTTCGTCGGCGGCTCAGCGCCGTCTTTGGCCTTAAGCGTCAGCACGCCGAAGACGGAGGTGTCCTGATAGCCGTTGCCGGTGGTATCATTCCAGGCGGCCACACTTTGCCGGACGCCGCTCTTGGCATCGTTGATCTGGGTGTCGAAGCCGACTTTTGTGCCGCCGGCTGGCGTGATTTTTTTGAACGGAATCTTCATTTCAAGCGTATAGTTAGTTCCGGTGACCTTGGTTGCCGACTCGAAGCCTGCAGCAATGTCTGCCGGACTGAAGGAGGCTTCATTGTCGTAATTGACCCGGTATTGTCCGTCATCGCTCTCATAGAAGGTCGTGCGGCCGAAATTCTCATCCAGGAAAATCTCGACAGAGTCCTGCTCCCATGGATTCACATTGCTTTTGTCCAATTGAGCGTCATTGACTTGTACCAGCACATACAGATTCTGGTCATCCCACAGGGTACGCGTGGTTCCGCTTGCGCCCTGCCAGGCCATCTGATAACGGTTCACAGCCATCTCGGGCGCAGAAGCCCAGATGCCATCGGCTGTTCCGTCAACGACCGGCGTGCCGTAGACCGCCTCTGACACGTTGGCTTCCGCTGTATCCGGCTCATGCTCAGCCATGAATTTGGCCGGATCAATGACCGCGTAGTAGGCCGGCTTCGCCTGCAAGTCCCTGTCGAACAGCAGCGGGCTTGACTCCGCTCTCCAGCTTGTGCGGTCATCCATGCCCCAGAAGGTTACCCGCGCGATATGGTCCGCATGTGCCTTGTAAATATCCATTAATTTGGCATACAGATAGCCTTGGGCAATCCGTTCCTTCTCTGTCTGCTTATTCCCGCTGCCGGCCTGGATATCCAGCTCGGTAATGCTGACTTCTACGCCAAGGGAGATGAACTTCTCCAGCGACAGCTTGACGTTATCTGGATTCGTATTGATATTGTAGTGCGCCTGCATCCCCACACCATCAATCAGCAGCTTGCCTGGATGGGTCAGCGCGTACTTCTCATTCAGTTCCTTAACCATACTGTAGATGGCCTGGGCCTTGTTCTGGTTATCGTCATTGTAATCATTGTAATACAGCTTGATATCCCACTCTGGATGCTGGTCCAGCACTTCTCTGGCCGCCAGGAACGCCTGCTCCAGATAGTCCGGGCCGATGGCATCATACCACGGAGCCTTGCGCAGCGCCGCTTGCCAATTGGAAGGATTGGACGGGTTATCATTCATCGCCTCGTTGACGACATCCCAGGAGATCACCCGGTCTCCGAAATGCTCCATGACTCCCTTGATGTGGGCTCTCAAGTTAGCGAGTGCTTCGTCACGCCCCAGAGGAACGCTTTTGCCTGCCCCATCTGTGGTTAAGTTCATCCAGTCAGGCGACTGCTGATACCATACCAGCACATGCCCGTGCATCTTCATGCCTTCGGCAAGCACCTTATTTACCATCGCATCCGCCGCGGTAAAAGTGAAATTGCCCTTGGTTGGCTGCAGCGCATCCGGCTTCATGGCATTGCCTGCGGTAGCAACATTGTGATGCATTTTCAGCAGGTCCAGCCGCACACCTTCCAGATCCTCGGCGGATAACGCATTGCCGATCAGGAAGTCATTTTGATAGGCTGTTTTTAGCGGAGTCAGATCCCTCTGAATATCCACTGGTGCGGTACCTGTATGCTCGAAATTAATATCATCGATATAAAAGGAAGCGGTTGCATTATTGGAACTTTCAACGTAAAGGGTCAGATATTCGCCGCCCACGCTGTTATAGCGGTAGCTCCCCTCATATTTCACCCAGCCGTCAGCGGTGCTGATCGTCTTGGGAGACAGAGCCACATAACTCGCTCCAGTATCGTTACCCACCTGCGTGGACAACTGGAGCTGTGCGCTCGCCGGTTCGATCAGCTTCACCCAGGCAGACAGGGTATATTCGCTGCCCTTGTCCACATACTTCTCCACACGCAGGGAAGGCCCGTGCCAGGTGTTGCTTCTGCCCTCGACCTTCAGGGAATATGAACCGTCCTCGGTATGATTCGCTTCATTCGTTACGGTAAGCGTCTCGGTTCCGGCTCTGCCGGTAAACCCGCCCAATTCCTGATCTTCAAAAGTAATCTTGCTGAACGGCAAAGCCGGTTCACGCACTGGCTCTTCCCCGCCGCCAGGAGCGGACTCTGACGTTATCAGAAGATCGCCAAGGTAGAAGGGTACTGTGGCTCCCTTGTCGTTGGAATTGATGCGCAAGGAATGGTCTCTCTTAGTAGAGTCCGTGGCACTCGTGTCCACAGTAAATGTCTTCGTCAGTGTGACCGATTGCCCTGCCACATAGGGTATTGCTGCATAATTCCCGTAGCTGTTCACTGTCTGCAGCGCTGCTTCTGCTCCCTCTGGGAGCGTCACCTTCGCGTCAACGTAGACAACAGCCGTTACGGTGTACGTTTTTCCATGCTGGAGACCGAGATCGGTGAATTTGAAATCAACCCCATCCCAGTTATCCTTCCGGTTGTTTACGTATAATGCTGCACCATCGGCATTTCCTGCAAAAGGCACCTCCTTCACCGCACTCAGGATTGCTCCCCCGGAAGGGCTCGTCTTACCTGCCCCGTTCGCGAAGGTCTCATGATATACCGTGGTCTGTGCCTCGGCTGCCTCCGCCGCCGGAAGATACCCGCCTGCCGGAAGAAGCAGAAGGGCTGCCAGCAGCACCAGAGAGACTTGCTTGATTATTCTCTTCATGCATTGCACTCCTCTGTATGAATTTGGGTTTTAATGAGTTAAGCGCTTACAGCTAATATGGGAGCCTCCTCCTTCACCACCCAAATCGTAGCATACGGACCAAAGTGCGTCTTACCTGAAATTAAAGGTTGTACCGTGCTTTTTATAGATGATTCCGGCTGACTGCATAACAAAGAAGACCCCTGAATCAGGAGTCTTCTTACCGGCAGGATCTAGATCAGCTTGTGCGCATACCACTTCTTGCCCCGGAAGCGCCACAGGAATACCGCTCCGCGGACCGCCCACTCGCAGTTCATCGCCAGCCATACCCCCAGCACCCCGTAGCCCAGTACAATCCCGAGAATATAGCCGAACACCACCCGGAACAGCCACATCGTCAGCATTGAAGCAATTGAGGTGAAGCGGGAATCTCCGGCTGCCCGCAGCGCCGATGGCAGAATGAAGCTGAACGCCCACAGCGGAATCTGGGCGATTGCATTGACCAGCAGCACCACGAACAGATCATCGATAATCTCCGCAGGCGGGGAGAAAATAGACACCAGCGGGTGGAACAGCGGCATCAGGATCAAGGCCACCAAGGCGTAAGAGGCGGAACCGATCCACAGGAAGGACTTGATGAACTTCCGGGCATCCGCCACATCCCCCCGTCCGATACACTGGCCGACCACGGTCACAATCGTCAGCGACAGCGCACTGGCCGGAATCTGAAAGACCATCGCCAGTGATCCGGCAATCGCATTCGTGGCGATGGCATACGTGCCAAGGCTGACAATGAAAATCTGCGTCAGCAGCTTGCCGCCGTTGAAGAACATCTGCTCTGCGGCGAACGGTACGCCGATGAACATGATTTTGCGCAACATCGTAATTGGTACATGGAACAGGTCGCGGAACTGCACACGCAGTACCGA